>CAWKAN010000042.1:0-14040 GCA_963847615.1 uncultured Alphaproteobacteria bacterium | reverse complement strand
ACCCCAAACGGCGCAGCCGCAACGCGTTGCCGATCACCGAGACCGAACTCAGCGACATCGCCAGCGCCGCGATGATCGGGCTGAGCAACAAGCCGAACCACGGATACAGCACGCCCGCCGCGATCGGGATGCCGGCGGCGTTGTAGACGAAGGCCAGCACCAGGTTCTGGCGGATGTTGCGCATGGTTGCCCGGCTCAGCGCCCGGGCGCGCGCGATCCCGCCGAGGTCGCCCTTCACCAGCGTCACCCCGGCGCTCTGCATCGCCACCTCGGTGCCGGTGCCCATGGCGATGCCGACATCCGCCGCGGCCAGCGCCGGCGCGTCGTTGATGCCGTCGCCGGCCATGGCGACCACGCGGCCCTCGGCGCGCAGCCGCCGGACGATGCGGCTCTTGTCCTGCGGCAGAACCTCGGCCTCGACCTCGGTGATCCCGAGCTGCCCCGCCACGGCGGCGGCGGTGATGCGGTTGTCGCCGGTCAGCATGACGATGCGGATGTTTTCCCGGCGCAACCGTTGCAGCGCCGCCGCGGTGCTCGGCTTGATCGGATCGGCGATGGCGATCACCCCGCCGGGCGCGCCCTCCACCGCCAGGAACAGCGCGGTGGCCCCGTCGCGGCGCAGCGCGTCGGCCTTCGCCGCCAGCTCGCCCAGCGCGACGCCGAGGTCCTGCATCAGCGCCGCGTTGCCCAGCGCCACCGCGCGCCCGCCGATCGTTCCGTGCACGCCCTTGCCGGTGACCGAGGCGAAGTCGGTCGCCTCGCGCAACGGCATCGCCCGCTCGCGCGCCGCGGCGACGATGGCGCCGGCCAGCGGATGCTCGCTCGACTGCTCCAGGCTCGCCGCCAGCGCCAGGATGTCCGCCTCGGCGTGGCCCGCGGCCGGCTGCACCGCGACGACGCGCGGCTTGCCCTCGGTCAGCGTGCCGGTCTTGTCCACCACCAGCGTATCGACCCGCTCCAGCCGCTCCAGCGCCTCGGCCGAGCGGATCAGCACGCCGGCCGTGGCGCCCTTGCCGATGCCGACCATGATCGACATCGGCGTGGCCAGGCCGAGCGCGCAGGGACAGGCGATCATCAGCACCGACACCGCGGCGATCAGCCCGTAGGCCATCGCCGGCGCCGGACCCCAGACCGACCAGCCGAGGAAGGCCAGCCCGGCGACGCCCAGCACCGCCGGAACGAAATAGCCGGACACCGTGTCCGCCAGCCGCTGGATCGGCGCGCGCGAGCGCTGCGCCTCGGCGACCATGGCGACGATGCGCGCCAGCATCGTTTCGCTGCCAACCTTGTCGGCGCGCATCACCAGCGCGCCGGTGCCGTTGACGGTGCCGCCGATCAGCAGGTCGCCGGCGGCCTTCGCCACCGGCATCGCCTCGCCGGTGACCATCGCCTGGTCGACGCTGCTGCGCCCCTCCAGCACCGCGCCGTCCACCGGCACCGCCTCCCCGGGGCGCACGCGCAGCCGGTCGCCCACTTGCACCTCGTCGAGCGTGACGTCTTCATCGGTACCCGACGCGCTCAGCCGGTGCGCGGTCTTCGGCGCCAGCTTGAGCAGCGCGCGGATCGCCCCGCCGGTTTGCGCCCGGGCGCGCAGCTCCAGCACCTGGCCGACCAGCACCAGCACGGTGATCACCGCGGCGGCCTCGAAATACACCGCGACGGCGCCGCCGCTGCCGCGGAACGCCGCCGGGAACCAGCCCGGCGCCAGGATCGCGACCAGGCTGTAGAGGTAGGCCACGCCGGTACCCAGCGCGATCAGGCTGAACATGTTCAGGCTGCGGTTGACCACCGAGGCCCAGCCGCGCTGGAAGAACGGCAGTCCGGCCCACAGCACCACCGGCGTGGCGAACCCGCCCTGCACCCAGCCCGACAGGCCCCAGCCGGACCAACCGGGCGGCGCCAGCGCCGCCAGCCAGGGCAGGTGCCCGCCCATCTCCAGCGCCACCACCGGGGCGGCCAGCGCGGCGCCGAGCCACAGCCGGCGCGTCATGTCGATCAGCTCGTGGTTCGGCGCTTCCTCCGCCGTCGCCACCAGCGGCTCCAGCGCCATGCCGCACAGCGGGCAACTGCCCGGGCCGGCCTGGCGGATCTCCGGGTGCATCGGGCAGGTGTAGCTGGTGCCGGCCGGCGCCGCCGCTGGTTTCGCCCGCAGATAGGCGGCCGGGTCGGCACTGAACTTCTCGCGGCAGCGGGAAGAGCAGAAATGGAACACCTGCCCGCCATGGTCGAAACGATGCGTCGAGCGCGCCGGATCGACCTGCATGCCGCACACCGGATCGATCGCCGGCGCCGCCGCAGCCGACGCCGCCGCCTCCCCTGGCGCAGCCACTCGTTCCACCCGCAGATAGGCCCCGGGGTCGGCGGCGAATTTCTCGCGGCAGCGGGCGCAGCAGAAATGCAACACCTGCCCGCCATGCGCGAGCTGATGCTTCGAGCTCGCCAGCGTCACCGTCATGCCGCAGACCGGATCGGTCGCGGTTGCCGCCGTCGCGGCGGCGGTCGCGGGATGCTGGGACGCGTGCGCGGTCTCGGCCATTGCGGGGCTCCCTGGCTGCGCCGGTCGCGCGCGGGTGACGCGACGCACCGCCCGGTCTATATACCTCCCCAGGGTATGGTATCAAGGCCGGCCCCGGCAGGAAATCGACGATGCATGACACCACCAAGACCGCCGTCATCGCCCGCCTGAAGCGCATCGAGGGCCAGGTCGGCGGGGTGCGGCGCATGGTCGAGGCGGACCGCTACTGCGTCGATCTGCTGACCCAGATCGACGCCGTGCGCGCCGCGCTGCACAAGGTCGAGGAACAGGTGCTGCGCGATCATGTTTCGCACTGCGTGGCCGGCGCGTTCGCCTCGGGCGACGTGGTCGAGCAGCGCCACAAGGTCGAGGAACTGATCGCCACGATCGCCCGGATGACGCGCTAGCGGCGGCGCCGAACGCCGCCCGATCGGCCCGCCGCCCGCACCGGCGCCCCCGCTGCTTCGCTTGACCCAGGTCAAGGCGCCGCCCGGCCGGAACTGGTCCATTGCGGGCCTTCCATGCAGCGACACGACCGCCGTCGCCCGCGGGAGAGGAGCACGCAGCATGCCGCGACGTCCCCGGGTCGCCCACACCGGCCGCAGACCATTGGATCGCCTGTGGATCGTCGTCGCCGATGGCGGCCAGGCGCGGGTGCTGGGGATCGCCGCCGATCGGCGCGGCCTGAACGCGCTGCGCGAGATGACCTCGGTGGACGCGCATCGGCGCAGCCAGGACCTGGCGTCCGACCGACCCGGCCGCAGCTTCGAAAGCGCCAGCCCCACCAGGCACGCCATCGCGCCGCGGCAGGACCCGCACGAGGAGGCGCGCGAGCGCTTCATCAGCCAGCTCGCCCTGATGCTGAGCGAGGACAACCGCGCGGGGCAGTTCGACGAGCTGATCCTGATCGTCGCGCCCGGCCTGAGCGGCACGCTGCGCGACGCGCTCGACGAGCCGACCCGCGCACGGGTGCGCGAGACCCTGGTGAAGGACCTCACCAAGGTGCCGGCGCAGGAAATCCATGCCAGGCTGGTCGAGGCCGGCCTGCTGCCGCCGCCCGCGCCGGCGCCGTAACGGCCGCGCCGCGCGTCGTCCAAGGGCGTCGGACGATAACGCGCCGGAGGAGCGGGAGCCGGAGCAGCGGGAGCCGGAGCAGCGGGGGCCGGACCACCCGGCGACTGGCGAGCGGACGAGCGACGGCCGGGCGACTGACGGCCGAGCCACCGGCGGCCTTCCCCCTGACGCCAGGGCAGCTGAACGCGCGGTAAACCTTGCGGTAAGCCCGGCTGCCGCATCCTCCCGCGCCATGCTACGCCGCCCGCGATGCGCTTCCTGACCGACTTCGCCGACCAGGCCGTGGTGCTGCCGCTGGTCGCCACGGTCACGCTGCTGCTCGCCGTGCTCGGCTGGCGGCGCGGCGCCCTGGCCTGGCTGGCCGCGATCGGCCTGAGCCTCGCCGCCGTGCTGGCGCTCAAGCTGGTGCTCGCGACCTGCGGCCCGGCGCTTGGCTTGGCCACGCTGCGCAGCCCGAGCGGGCACACCGCGGCGGCCGCGCTGCTGGCCGGCGGCGTCGCGGTCGTGCTGCGCCGGCGCCGCCCGGCGGTGCTCGCGGTCGCCGGCCTCGCCGCCTTGCTGATCGGCGCGACGCGGCTCGGGCTCGGGCTGCACACCCCGGCCGAGGTGGCGCTGGGCGGCGCGCTCGGCGTGCTCGGGGCGCTCGGCTTCGCCCGGCTGGCCGGCCCGCCGCCCGGCCTGCGCCGGCGCTGGCTGTTCGCCGCCGTCGCCGCCGTGGCGCTGCTGCTGCATGGGCGGCACCTGGACGCCGAGACGCGGATCCGCGCCGTCGCCTTCGTCCTGCCGGTGTGCCCCGGCGCCTGGCCTGACCATCAGGCGGGGCCGGACCCCTGCTCCCGTCGCGCCGGGCGGTCACGCGCGGCCGTAGGTGTCCTCGGTCCGCACGATGTCGTCCTCGCCCAGATAGGCGCCGGACTGCACCTCGATCAGCGTCAGCGGGATTTTTCCAGGGTTCTCCAGCCGGTGCAGCGCGCCGAGCGGCAGGTAGATGCTTTCGTTCTCGTGCAGCAATGTCTTCTCGGCATCGCGGGTGACCAGCGCGGTGCCGCTGACCACCACCCAGTGCTCGGCGCGGTGGAAATGCTTCTGCAACGACAATTTCTGCCCCGGCGAAACCACGATGCGCTTGACCTGGAACCGCTCGCCCGCGATCAGGCTTTCGTAGAAGCCCCACGGCCGATAGACCCGGTTGTGCGCCACCGCCTCCTGCCGCCCGGCCGCCTTCAGCCGGTCCACCAGCGTCTTCACGTCCTGCGCCGCGTCGCGGTGCATCGCCAGCGCGGCGTCCTTGGTCACCACCACGACGGCGTCCTTCAGCCCGATCACCCCGGTCAGCACGCCGTCGCTGCGGACGTAGCAGTTCTCCGCCCCCTCCAGCAGCACGTCGCCGACCGCCACGTTGCCGGCGGCGTCCTTGGCGCCCAGCTCCCACAGCGCGCCCCAGGAGCCGACATCGGACCAGCCGAGATCGGCCGGCACCACCGCGGCGCGCGCGGTGCGCTCGGCCACCGCATAGTCGAGGCTGATCGACGGGCTGGCGGCAAACGCCGCGGCGTCGAGCCGGACGAAATCCAGGTCGACGCTGCACCCCGCCACCGCCAGGCGCACCGCCGCCAGCACCTCGGGCGCGTGCGCCGCCAGCTCGTCCAACAGGGTGCGCGCGGTGAACACGAACATGCCGGAGTTCCACAGGTGCCGCCCGCCGGCCAGCATCGCGCTCGCGCCGGCGGCGTCCGGCTTCTCGATGAAGCGGGCGACGCGGAAGGCGCCCGGCGCGTCGGGCAGCGGCGCGCCGCGCTCGATGTAGCCGTAGCCGGTCTCCGGCGCGCTCGGCGCCATGCCGAAGGTCACCACATAGCCGGCCCGCGCGGCGCCGACCGCGCTGTCCAGCGCCTGGCGCAGCGCCGCGGCATCGGCGATCGCCGCGTCGGCCGCCATCATCCACAGCACGGCGTCGGGGTCGCGCTCGGCCACCAGGCAGGCGGCGGCGGCGATCGCCGGGGCGGAGTTGCGCCCGACCGGCTCCAGCACGATGCGCGCGCCGTCGTCCCCGGCGCAGGCGATGCCGGCCGCGCGCAGCTGCTCGGCGATCAGGAAGCGGTGCCCCTCATTGCACACCACCAGCGGCGGGGCGAAGCCGGGACCGCGGGCGCGCAGCGCGGTTTCCTGCAGCAGGGAGAGGTCGGACAGCAGCGGCCAGAGCTGCTTGGGGAAGCTTTCGCGCGACACCGGCCAGAGCCGGGTGCCGGAGCCGCCGGAGAGAATGACGGGAACGATGCGGGTGTCGCTCATGCCGGCCCTCTTGGCAGCGATCGGTTGGGCTGTCCATGCCGCAGCTTGCGGCGGCCGCCGGCCGGGGCGGCGGACGATCGGCCCACCCACGTGAGCCGCCGCGTCGGCCTCCGCCGTCGGCTCACCACCGGATCGTGGTCCGGTGGCAGGCTGTTGCATGGGGTTGTGCCACGCCGTGCGCGGTTGCCCCCTGGGCCGCGCCGGTGCATCCGGTAACCCCGGCGCCGCTGTTGGCGCCGCCCGCGCGGGCACCGTCCTGCCAGCGCCGGCGGCCCCGGCGGCGCAGCCTCGCCAATCGGCGACGGCTGCGGTGCCCCTTGGCGACGCTGGCACCACAGCCCCCGCGGCAAACCGCAGCACGGTGCGCTCGATAATCGCGCCTGGCATGGCCAGCAGTTCCTGCCGCCACGTGTAGAGTTGCCCGGAGCTGATCGCGTGCTTGCGCCCAACCTCGGTCGGCGTCAGCTCACCGCTCAGGCTTTCCGCCACGATCTCGCGCTGCTGTTTCACCGCCCACGAGAGACGCCACTCGTCCCGCTTGATGATCTCGATCGGCCGGTTGCCTGCGCTGTTATGGCCAATCGTATGAGCGCTCTCAGCCCCAGCAATGATGTCACGTCGTTCGCCCATCGCTGTCTTGCATCACAGCGTGCCCGCGCGCCGCAATATGGCGTCGCCGCGTCGCTTACGATTAAGTCGGCGTCGAGCGAGAACAAGGCCCCGCCGGAAGAGGTGGCGACGATCGGTCCTTTCGAGTTCACCGATGCGGTGGCCGGAGACAAAATTGCTGTCTCAGTGTCACAGCGTTACTCGAAAAACACCGTTCACCCGCTCGAGCATCTGTTCGTGCGGGAGACCCGGGAGTTTAACCGCGTCGCCACCACCTTCCGCTTACGCCCGACCGCGGTTTAACCGCGCTTCGGCGTGATAGTCTTCTGCTTGCCCTCTTCCCACTTGCGAGCGCCTTCCTCGGTCATGGGGCCGGTCACCACCTTAAGGTGCCCGCTTGGCCACCGCTGCTGGTGCTCTCCTTCGCGGCGATCAGGATCGTTCGTGATCCCGCTGTGGGCGATCTTGGTTCCGACCATGAAGTCGTAGCCAACGTAGGGACGTATTTCAGGCATTTTAACCTCTGTCATTGACGCCTCGCGTTCGAGCGCGCCGGTTGCAACGATCTATCTGTTACCCTTACGAGTAACCGAAATCCGGCAACCCCTACAAACTCCACCGCCATGTAACCCTTTGGATTCCCTCACAAAACGCTTGCAAGCTGGCCAGCGGATCACTATATTCGAACACGGGTATAGGGGTGCCCCGGGTAAAATCCGAACCTACCGCCTCCGGCTACGAGGCCGGTGCTCTTTCCGTAATGGGCTACGGGGGCGCCGGGATGAGAGACCCTTTTGGGGCCTCTCACCGGACCAACGGCTTATCTTGTCCGGGTGATGTGCCACATCACGCTGTACTCCTTTCCTAGTTGACCGCCTGAGTAAGCCCCGGGGTTGCTGCCCCGGGGTTCTCCGGCCTCGCGCCAGCGCTTGCGTCTGGCGACGGGCCGAAAAACCAAATTTGCCCCTTCCGATGCACGAGATGTTCCTGCGCGAGCCGGTAGAGCGTCATGCCGACCGTTTTGTCGTGAATCTCAGTCGAATAGGTGCTCTCGATGTACCGCCGCATAGGCGTGGCTTTCTGGCCGCTGGCGCCGGCGGCACGTAGCTGGTCGAGGACGATATCGCGGATGCGGGGGATTTTTTTTTGCGCCGCAGGAGGGGGAGATACCGACGCTGCGGACGGCGCGGGCGGCGGTGAAGGGGGGTTTTCTAGTGCTTTGACGACTGACGCCGCCGCTGACCGCGCGGACGCCGCTAACGTCACCGCCGATGCCGTCGCCGTAATTAGAGAAGCCGCCGCGTTGGCCCTCTGTGCTACCTCACGTGCCCTCGCGAGGCTCAGTTGGCGAGCCTGCATTTCGTGATGGCTGGCCACAGCTAGTAGGCGATCCGCCGCTTCTTGGTCATCGTTGGCCCGCGCTGCCTCGGCTTGGAGACGAAGGCGGCTGACTCGCTGCCGGAGGGTAGCTACCTGCGGATCGTCGGTCGGCGGATCAATGTCCAGCCCGAAAAAGCGCGCCGCGGCACGGCACTCGACAAGTTCGCGGGCAAGCTCGCGGTCGCGCCGAGCTAGGCGTTCCTGCTCTTCCCTGATCCTTTCCTGCTCATGCAAAATCTCGTCGCGCCTGGCAAAAATTCGAGCGGCGGCGGCTTCGCGCAGTTGGTCCGAGGTCATTTTATCCATCATGCCGGACTATAGAGGCGATTCCCCGCCCAGAGTCAATCACCAAACGGCGCGCCATCGAAAGAGATTGCCTTAGGCGTAGACATTTTCCTAGGGGGCAACATCACCGACTACCTAGGCTAGCTGGCTACCTAGGGCCCTGGACTACCTTGCACGTTGCCACCCCTACCGACGGCGATTATGCACTTGACGGACCCATAGGACTATGATACCAAGGCGCCATCGAAAGGTGATGCGCCATGTCCGTCCTCTCCGCTCCCCACTTCCATGATGAAGCCGCCGCTGTGGCGAAGCTGGAAGCGATCATCTGGCCGAATGGCCCTATCTGCCCGCACTGCGGCACGCTCGGCCGGTCGGGCGCGCTGGGCGGCGCCAGCACGAAGATCGGGACCCGCAAGTGCTACGCTTGCCGGAAGAAGTTCACGGTGACGGTCGGCACGGTTTTCGAGTTGGCCCATGTGCCGCTGCATCAGTGGTTGCAGGCTGCATACCTGCTTTGCAGCAGCAAGAAGGGGATCAGCAGCCATCAATTGATGCGGATTATGAACGTTCAGTACAAGACCGCTTGGTTCATGTCCCATCGGTTGCGCGAGGCGATGAAAGACGGCAAGCTGCCCCCGATGGGCGGCCCCGGCAGCATCGTCGAAATCGACGAAACCTTCATCGGCAAAAAGCCCGGCATGGAGAAGCGTCGCGGCTATGCTCACAAGCACGCCGTCATGACTTCTGATCGAGCGTCGTCCGCAGGGTGGCGTGGCGCGGTCCTTCCACGTCTCCGGCACTGCCGCCGCCGATCTGCTGCCGATCATCAAAGCGCATGTGCATTCTGGCAGCCATGTGATGACGGACGAAGCCGGGCAGTATGCACATCTTAACAAGCACTTCACCGAGCACGATTTCGTTGCGCATAGCGCGGGTGAGTATGTGCGCGGCGATGTCCATACGAACACGCTCGAAGGCTTCTACAGCGTGTTCAAACGGGGGATGAAGGGCATCTATCAGCATTGCTCCGAAGGGCATCTGCACCGCTACGTCGCAGAGTTCAACTTTAGATATAACACCAGGGTCCGCCTGGGTGTGGATGATGAGGCTCGCACGGCCCGTGCGCTCCAAGGCATCGTCGGCAAGCGGCTGACCTACCGACCTCTTGGTTGCGCATGATCGCCGTAAGGTGTCAGACAGTCGCGATTTGCGGGTGCTCGTAGACAGTGCGCTGCGCGCCGATAAGACGCTT
Organism: uncultured Alphaproteobacteria bacterium; assembly: GCA_963847615.1. Lineage (GTDB taxonomy): Bacteria > Pseudomonadota > Alphaproteobacteria > Acetobacterales > Acetobacteraceae > Palsa-883. The sequence goes on along the minus strand of CAWKAN010000042.1, from coordinate 4,630 downwards.
GTGGGTTATGGTATGTGGTCGCCTGACCACCGCAACCATTGCCGACGGTGGGTGCGAGCGATCGAAATCGCTGGCGAAATACACGGCCTGCAACTTGAAGTTAGGTACTATCTGATCAACGCCACCCCGAAGTTTCGCATTCTTCTCACCATCGGCAAGTGCGTTTGGCGCATCGATTTTGCAGATGATGAAGAGCATCCGAATCCACTCAACGCCCCGGAGAAACCCGGGGGCGTAATCGCGGGGCCGCATTACCACACCTGGGCAGATAATCGACAGTATGCGAGGGCGAACGCCTTGCCTTCCAGGTTGAAGGTCGCTAGAATCCTGCCCGAGGACGTGAGGACGTTCGCGGATGCCTTTCGGTGGTTTTGCGAAAGAACGAACATCCACATTGGCGACGCGGATATTCCTAACCTGCCTGCCAAGGACCTCCTGTTGTGACGAATTTAGCTGCAATCAACGCTGCGCTCTCCCGCTGGCCCGCTCCCCGGCAGACTGGCGAGGAAATCGCAGTGCCAACCCATTGCCTCTATCCCTCCAACGGCGTGGTCAGGGTGTATGTGTCGGGGGGCGGAGTGATGTTTGTTTCAGATGGACGGGCGGAGTTCAAGGTTCATGACGGTGGGGGAGCGTTGGATGAGTTTGAGGCCGGCGGCGGCTATGTGCTGGATGAGGTCTCTATCATTCGAGGCATCGCGCGCGCCCAGGGGCTAAACGCCACAAACGAGGGAGTGATTTTCAGCCCACCAGTAACCGTGGATCAGCTGGTGGGGACCATCGCACTTGTCGCAAACTCATCTAAAGAGAGCGCGCACGCTCTCGTTGACCGACATCATGGGAAACCAAAAAAGAACTTCAGGGAGGCGCTTGCCAGGATAATTGATATCGAGAGAGCACGCGGGATTTTCGTAGAGGTGTCGTCCAAGAGAGCGGTCAGCGGCGCCAGCAGCAAACAGCATAAATTCGACTATGAGTTCACGCTAAGCGGTAAGCGGAGGCTCCTGCTCGACGCCGTCTGCCCCGAGGCGAGTTCCATCAATTCGGTGCTTGCTGCGAACATAGACGTGAAGCAAGCCGACCCTGAGAACACGTTGCAAAGGATTGTTTATGACGATGAGGACAACTGGAAGGCGGCGGACCTCAGTCTACTCGGTATCGGCGCCACAGTGGTTCCTTTTACCAAACTCCGACCCGTGCTAGAGAGGCTTGCCAGATGAATAAGGCGCCCCCCTCGGACAAACCGCAGATCGAACGCTTCCGCGAGAAGGCGCGCGAGCTTGGCTGCGATGAAGACGAGGCCGCGTTCGATGCGAAGCTGCGGCAGATCGCGCAGTACAAACCGCCGCCGAAGGCGCCCAAGGCGCCAGCGTGTCGGAGGGGAGCGCGCTGACGGATGCCAGGCAATGCTCTTTATTACGGAGACAATCTGGACGTGCTCCGCCGGAAGTTGGAGCGGGAGACCGTGGACCTATGCTACATCGACCCGCCATTCAACTCCAAACGGAACTACAACCAGATTTACAACAACGTCGGTACCGAGGACCGCGCCCAGGCACAAGCCTTCACTGATACGTGGGTATGGGACGATCATGCTATCGCTGGCTTCGATGAAATCCTACGCAACGCAAGCGGCCGTTTCCAGCCGAAGCTAGTCGATCTCATCAAAGGGCTGGCGCCCGTTCTAGGAAAGGGCAGCCTGCTCGCCTACCTTGTGAGCATGTCCTTGCGGATTACGGAAATTCATCGGGTCCTGAAAGTGACGGGCAGCTTCTATCTTCACTGCGATCCGACATCTAGCCATTATCTCAAGCTGGTTTTGGATGCCATATTCTGCGCAGCGGGTGGGGATTTCCAGAACGAAATAGACTGGTGTTATAAATCCGGCGGCGCGAGCAAGCATCATTTTAGCCGGAAGCACGATGTGCTACTGTTCTACACGAAGTCAGGCCGATATACATTCAATTACCAGACGGAAAAATCATACAACCGAGGGATGAAGCCATATCACTTCAAAGGAGTCGAGGAGTTTAAGGACGAGATCGGATGGTATACGCTTGTCGGGATGAAAGATTATTGGAATATCGACATGGTTGGCCGCACATCGGCGGAACGCCTAGGATATCCTACACAAAAGCCCGAGGCGTTGCTTGATAGGGTGATCGAAGCGTCCAGCAATAGGGACGGCCTTGTCCTAGACGCCTACTGCGGCTGTGGCACGACCATTGCATCAGCACAACGCCTTGGGCGCAGGTGGATCGGAATAGATATCACCTATCAGTCTGTCTCTCTGGTTCTGCGGCGTCTTGAAAAGGCGTTTGGACCGAAAACTCTTGCTGACATCGTGACAGACGGTATCCCGAGAGATATGGAATCGGTGGTGGCTCTGGCGCACAAGAAGGATGACAGGCTTCGTAAGGAATTCGAGAAATGGGCGGTGCTGACCTATTCCAACAACCGCGCCGTCATCAACGAGAAAAAGGGGGCAGATGCCGGCATTGATGGAACCGCCTATTTCCTGACCGGGAAGGACGACAACGCTAAGATCATCTTCCAGGTAAAATCCGGCGGCGTAAAACGGGGCGACATCGCGGCTTTGCGGGGGGATATGGCGCGCGAGGGCGCCGAGCTGGCTTACCTAATCACCTTAGAAAATCGCCTCGTCAAAAGAATTCGTGGGCGACGTTGGGTTCCGGCAGTTTACCAAGTGCGTGATACAAGGCGATTTCTGTGACGTGGAAGGTACGGAACCCGTAGGATTTTCGCATGGTCAGTTTGGCCTTGTTGTTCAGCCCCTCGACGACACCGCTGGAGAACTGCTTTCTGGCACGGAAGTAGTTCAGGATCAGCGGACGGTGCGAACGTAGCGTCCTGGCGATCTTCTTCATCGGCTCGATGCGGGAGCGCATGACCTGACGGCACCACTCATCAAGGAACTTGCCGGCCCAATTCGGCGAGACATAGTCCCAGAACTGCTGGAAGTCCTCCTTCAGCAGATAGGCCCGCACGGTCCGCAGGTTGTAGCGCAGCAGATCGCGCAGGCGGAACCGTTGATGCTCGGTCAGGTTGGTCGTGCGCTTGAGCACACACCAACGGGTCTTCTTCAAGACCGGCTCGTAGCCGTCCCGGGCCAGTCGGCGGGCCTCGGCGGCACGCACCTGGTCCAACGCGGTATTCATCTTGGCGACAATGTGGAAGCGATCGAGGATGTGGATGGCTTGGCTGCACCGCTCATGGATCACCTTGAGATAAGGCTGCCACATGTCCGAGCACACAAACTCGATCTGTCCGGCCAATCCTTCACCGATCAAGGCGAAGAACTGCTCGAAGCTCTCCACCGTCCGCTCCCGCCCGATCCATAGCAGGCGCGTGCACGACTGCTCGATCTGGTAGACCAGCGTCAGGTATTTGTGGCCCTTGGCATACTGGATCTCATCGACGCCGATGGCCCCGATCGGGCCCAGTTGCCGGTGCTCGATCCCCCACTGCACAACATATTCGACCGACTGGCAGACTTTGTCCCAGGTGCTGCGAAACGCCTCGGCGGTCTCCTGCCAGGACAGCTTCCTCGCCCAGTGCGCCAGGAACAGCATGTAGGCCTTGGTCAGCTGGTGCTTGCCGACGCCCCAGGGGACCGCTTCGACGCGTACCCCGCAGGTTCGGCAATCGACCCGCCGCATGCAGTAGAGGAACACGACCATGCAGCCCCAAACAGGCACGAACTCGAATCGGCGCAGGCTTAGATGATCATAGCCGTGCGCCGGCTTATGACAGCCCGAGCACACCGGCTTCGAGCCACGGCGGGGCCGCACGGTGATCTCGATGGTCTGGCTCGATGCGCAATGTCGCGCCTTCTCGTAAACGAAACCGGGAAAGTGCTGGTAGTGGTTCAACAGGGAGATCAGCCGCATGGCAGCAGGACCCAAGGGAGTTACCGGGAGACGCGACAGCCTACCGGCGCACCAGGCTGTCGCCGATCCCTTGCAGGCCTACTGTCCGGACCTCGATCAGTGGCCACGCAGCTGGGCCTATGAGGCGCGCGACATTCCGCCTGGCCGGCGGATGGTGGAATACTTCAAGCCGTTCCTGCGCGAACTGCTGGCCCTGCAGCTATCGCGCAAGACCTTGCGCCGGCACCGCGACAACATCTGGGCGCTTGGCGGTGAGGTCATCAGCCGATTGCAGATGGACAGCAGCCTCCGCAAGCAGCCAATCGAGCAGGTCGTTCTCGACCTCATCGGCAACGACGGCGGGCCGCTGCTCTCCCATGGCCAGTCCGAAGCCGAGCAGCGCTGCTTCGACGCCACCTGCCGCAAGTTCTTTCGCTTCCTGACAGGCCCGCGATCAGCCGCCGGCACAATGATCGAGGTGCTACAACAGCGACGAACCGAGTGCGCCATTGACGGCACCAATGCAGACCGCCCGGCCACGCGCGTCGCAGTCAAGCCCCGTAGCCGCGCAGCGGTGCGCCGCAGGCGCAGGGCTTGACGGCGATCCGTGTGGCCGAGGCACACTTGGCCGTGCCGTCCGGTGCGGCGCTACCAACCAACTCCTACGCCACCGTCACCTGCCACCGTGATGCAGGTGAGCCCGCATACCCCTGAATCACCCACAGTTTCCGCCGGGGAGC
>CAWKAN010000041.1:0-11576 GCA_963847615.1 uncultured Alphaproteobacteria bacterium | reverse complement strand
CGAGCGTCTGATGATTGCCCGGTGCGCGGTGCCGTGTGGCGGCCAATCCGCGGTGGACATGGCTGCCCTTGCGAAGGCGAGGGGCGCTGGCAGATGCCTCGTAAGGAGAATGGGTGAAGCGTATCGCCGTCGGTGGCGGGCTTGGCAGCGTCCGTCCGGACATCGAGAGTGGCGTCGACAACCAATCTCCACGCGATTCCAGACGCTTGTGCCACGCCCGTCGGCGAATCCCCGCGCTGCGGCGAATAAGATGGTCTAGTCGAGCACCGCCGGCGCGGCCCGGCCGCCCCGCGGCGGCATGCGCATCAACAGCACCAGCGGCAACGAACACAGCGCCAGAAATCAGCATCAGCTTGAAGTCGTCGGTATAGGCGATGGCGTTGGCCTGGCGAGTGATCACGTCGTTCGAGCACCGCCGCGCCGCGGAGCTGACCAGGACAGCGCGCGGGCAATCTGCACCGCGCTCCAACGCGACGTTGAGCGGCGAGGCGAACACCATCGGCACCGCGTGCTCGACCTGGGCGTTGCGGACCACAGCGCGCTCGAAATCGCGATGGCCATCGCTGCCGATACTGCGCACCAGGGTCGAACAACGTCGCCTGTGTGCGCAACCCCGCCGGCATGTGGCGAAGGCGACGCGTACAATGGCACGAAGACGAAGCCGATGCCGGCGCCCTGCATCATCGTGCGGATCAGCGACTTGGTCGATCGCCGGGGTCCACTGCGACAGCCGCCACAGGCTGCCGACCAGCAGGCAGACGCCGAACGCCATGATGATCCGCGCGTCCAGCTTGTTGCTGAGGCGTCCGGCGACCATCATCGCGATCATGGTGCCGATGCCGCGCGGCGCCAGCACCAGGCCGGCGGTTTCGACCGGGATGTTCCGAGATCTGGAGCCAGGGCGCCAGCAGGCCGGTGGTCGCCAGCAGCACCATGCCCACCATGAAAATCACCAGGATCCCCATCACCAAGTTCCAGTCCTCGAACAGGCGCGGGCTGACGAAGGTGCGCTCGCCGGTCAGCATGTGCACGATGAACAGGTAGAAGCCGCCGGCGGCCGAGCGCCTCGATGATGATCTCGTTCGAGCCGAACCAGTCCTTGGCTCGCCGCGGTCGAGCATGAGCTGCAGGCCGGCAACGCCGAGGCGAGCACGCCGAAGCCGAGCCAATCGAACCGCAGGCCGCGCTGCGCCCGCGGGTCGCGCAGGAAAAACCACAGGCCCAGCGCGCAGGCGATGCCGAACGGCACGTTGACGAAGAACACCCAGCGCCAGTTGTAGAGCTCGGTCAGCTAGCCGCCGAGCGTCGGGCCAGGATCGGCCCGAGCATCACGCCCATGCCCCAGATCGCCATCGCCTGGCCGCGCTGCTCGGGCGGGTAGATGTTAAGCATGGTGCCCTGCGACAGCGGCACCAGGGCGGCGCCGAACATGCCCTGGATGAAGCGGAACAGCACCATCTGGGTCAGCGAGTCGGCAAGGCCGCACAGCATCGAGGCGACGGTGAAGCCGATCACCGACACCAGGTACAGGGCGCGAAAGCCGAAGCGGGCGGCGAGCCAGCCAACCGGCGCGGTCATGATCGCCGCGGCGACGATATAGGAGGTCAGCACCCAGGTGACCTCGTCGTAGCTCGCCGAGAGGCTGCCCTGCATATACGGCAGCGCAACGTTGGCGATGGTGGAATCCAGCGCCTGCATCAGCGTCGCCACCATCGCGCAGATGGTGATGATGGCGCGATGCGGAACGATGGGCTCGCCGGGCGCGGTGCTGGCGGACATCGCGCGGTTCAGAACAGCGCGGCGAGGCTGCGCCGGTGATGCGTGTCGATCGACACCTCGGCGCTCATGCCGGCGGACAGCGGCGGATCGTCCGGGCCCTGCCGGATGTCGATGCGCACCGGCACGCGCTGCACCACCTTGACCCAGTTGCCGGAGGAATTCTGCGCCGGCAGCACGGCGAATTCCTGGTCGGTGGCCGGCGCCACGCTGTCCACACTGCCGTGCCAGACATGGCCCGGATAGGCATCGACCGTCACGGTCGCCGACTGGCCGGGGCGGACATAGGTCAGCTCGGTCTCCTTCGGCTGCGCGGCGACCCAGATGTCGTCGGTCGCGACAAGGCCGAACGCGGCGGCGCCGGCGGCCAGTTCCTGGCCGGGCTGCAGCTTGCTGACCTGGGTGACGATGCCGTTGAACGGCGCGCGGACGATGGAATGATTGAACGCGCGCCGGGCTTCCGCGAGTTGCGCCGCGGCCTGCTTGTAGGCGGGCATCTGCGCGATCGGCGTATCGGCGTTGCCGCTCAGCCGCGCCAGCGCGGCAATCACCTGAGCCTTGCCGGCACCGAGCGTCGCCCGATCGGCGGCGAGCTTGAATTTCGCGTCGTCGAATTGCTGCTGGGTGACGCCGCCCTGCTTCACCAGGGCGGCATAGCGCTCGAAGGTGGCCTGGTCGGCCTGCACCTGGGCCGCCGCCGCGGCGACCTGGCGCTGGGCGCGCAGGTAATCGGCCTGCAGCGAGTGCAGGGTGATCTCGGTCTGTGCCAGGGTGGCGCTTGCGTCGTCGAGCGCGATCTGGAACTTGTCCGGATCGAGCCGGAACAACACCTGGCCGGCGGTGACGCGCTCGCCCTCGTGCACCCCGATCTGCTCCACGATCCCCGAGACGTCGGTGGAGACCGTGAGCACGTTGGCCTCCAGGTAGGCGTCGTCCGCGTACACATAGCGCCCCGTGCTCAGGTAGTACCAGACGCCGCCGATCACCAGCACCGCGGCCCCGAGGGCGAACAGCAGAGCACGCAGCAGCCGGCGGGAACGCCGGCGGGGGCGCGGCTGGTCTTGCGGCCGGGCGGCTTGCTGGTCGGGCGCGGGGACACGTCCGTCGGCCTCGCGGCGCGCGGGGGGGCGCGTCTCGGCGGTGACGTCGTCCATCAGGCGAACTCCCTCGCCACGACCGCCGGCGATGCGGGCATCATTCGCATGGTCGTCATCGACCCCATGTGCACCAACTATATCTCGCGCGGTCGGTGGGGTTTCAAGCGTCGCCGGGCAGGCAGCCATGCCAGACGGACGCGGCTCGCAGCCCACTGCGCGGCCGCGCGGCGGCAACGTAACGGCGCAACCGGCGGGCGAACCGAGAGAAGGCCAGGGGCTTCGCCCCTGGACCCCACCAAGGGGCGCTGCCCCTTGGAACCCCGCCAAGGGCTCGCCCTTGGAACCCTTCACTGGGAGTGTGGGGAGGGGAGGGGGCGTGTGGGCGAGGCGATGGGGCGCCGTCCGGCACGCCGGACGGCGCCCCTTCGCCTCGCCCACACGCCCCCTTCCCCTCCCCACACTCCCACTCATGGAGTCCAGAGGCCGCTGCCTCTGGTGGGGGTCCAGGGGGCAAAGCCCCCTGGCGGGTTTCAGGGCGGAGCCCTGACCTTCCTTCGTTCGCCCGCCAGTTGCGCCGTTACGTCACCGGTTGCGCAGCACCAGACGGGTCAGTGCGCCGAGTGCCAGGTTCAGGGCGATGCCGGTCAGCGACAGCAGCACCAGGGCGGCGAACATGCGCGGCACCTGCAGCCGGTAGCCGGCCTCCAGGATGCGATACGCCAGACCCGAGGCGAATCCACCCGATCCCGCAACGAACTCCGCCACCACCGCGCCGACCAGCGCCAGCCCGCCGGAGATGCGCAGCCCGGCGAGGAAGAACGGCAGCGCCGCCGGCAGGCGCAGCAGCCACAGGGTCTTCGCGCGGCCGGCGCCATACAGGCGGAACAGATCGACCAGCTCCGCCGGTGCCGAGGCCAGGCCCGCGGCGGTGTTGGCGAACACCGGGAAGAACGCCACGATCGTTGCGCACACCACCAGGGCGGCGAACGGATTGCCGACCCAGACGATGATCAGCGGCGCGATGGCGACGATCGGCGTGACCTGCAGCACCACCGCCCAGGGGTGGATGGCCGCGGCCAGCAGCCGGCTCGCGGCGATCGCCAGCGCCAGCAGCACGCCGACCACCGCCGCGACGATCAGCGCGGCGAAGGTCACCGACAGTGTTGACAGCAGTGACAACAGCAGTGTTGACGGGTCGGCGAGGAAGGCGCGGACGATCGCGATCGGTCCGGGCACCAGATAGGACGGCACGCCGGTCAGCCGCACCGCCGCCTCCCACAGCGCCACCGCCAGCACCGCGAACAGTGCGGGGGCGTATCGCATGGCGCCTTTCATGCGGCGAGCGCGCCCTCCATCGCGCGGGTGACCGCGGCGACCAGCGCGGCATAGGCGGGGTCGAGCCGCCGTTCCGGTCCGATGTGCAGGGTCGCGGCAAGCTCGGTCGCGATACGGCCCGGGCGTGGTGTCATCAGCACGATGCGTTGCGCGAGAAACGCGGCTTCATAGATCGAATGCGTCACGAACACCACGGTGCAGCCCAGGCTCTGCCACAGCGCCAGCAGGTCGGCCTGCAAGCGGTGACGGGTGAATTCGTCGAGCGCGGCGAAGGGTTCGTCCATCAGCAACAGCCGCGGGCGGGTGACCAGCGCGCGGGCGATCGAGACGCGCATGCGCATGCCGCCGGAAAGCTGCGCCGGGCGGGCGTGCGCGAATCCGGTCAGGCCGACGCGGTCAAGCACCGCGCCGATGTCCTCCGCCGCCCGGGCACGCGGCACCCCGCGCAGGCGCAGCGGCAGGTAGACATTGTCCGCGGTGCTGGCCCAGGGCAGCAGCGTGGCGTCCTGGAACACGAAGCCGATGCTGCCCGCGCCGGGTGCATGACCCTCCTGCCAGGTCAGCGTGCCGCTGTCCGGCTGGTCCAGCCCGGCGATCAGGCGCAGCAGCGTGGATTTGCCGCAGCCCGACGGGCCGAGCAGCGCCACGAAGTCGCCGGCGCCGATCGTCAGCGACACCTCGCGCAGCGCCTCCACCCCGCCGGGGAAGCGCCGGCCGACCGCCTCGATGCGCAGCATCCTGGGCGGCGGCACCTAGGGCGACTTGCGCAGGCCGACGCCGTGATCGACGAAGCGCAGCGTGTAGGCGCGGCGATAATCGATCCCCTTCGGATACATTCCGAGGTCGGAGGTGATACGGTAGAACGCCGCCCAGCGCGCATCGGTCATCGCGCCGATCCCCAGTTTCAGCGTGTCGCCGGACTGCACGATGCCGTGCGCCTGCATCACCGCGCGGCCGTACCGCAGCAGCGCGTCGGTCATTTCGGGGTTGTCCGCCTTGATCAGCTTGTTGGCCGGGCTCGGGTCGCCGTCGAGATAGGACTGCCAGCCCTCGATCGAGGCGTCGATGAAGCGCTGCACCACGTCCGGCTTGTCGGCGATCAGTTTGGTGCTGGTGGTGATGATGTTGGCGTAGCCCGGATAGCCGGCATCGGCGATCAGCAGCACCACCGGCTTGAACCCGGCCGCCTGCTCGATCGAGAACGGCTCGGAACCGAGATAGCCCTGCTGGATCGCGGCCTGGTCGGCGAGGAACGGCGCCAGGTTGAACGAATAGGTGCGGATCTGGCTGTCGCTGTAGCCGAACTTCGCCGCCAGGTAGCGCCACCAGCCGGCGCGGGTGTCGCCGCTGATCATGATCGGCTTGCCCTTCAACGCCGGGAAGCTGTCGCTGCCCATGCCGGGATGGGCGATCAGCACCGAGGGGTCCTTCTGGAAGATCGCCGCGATCGCAACGAACGGCAGCTTCTGCTGGGCGAACTCGATCGCCCGGCCGCCGCCCAGGTTGAAGTCCAGCCGCCCGGCCATCATGAGCTGCATCTGGTTCACCTGCGGCCCGCCCTGGCGGATGGTGACCTCCAACCCCTTGCGCGCATACAGCCCGGTGGCGAGCGCCTGATAATAGCCGCCGTATTCGGCCTCGGCCACCCAATCGATACCGAAACTGATGTGGTCCTGGGCGCGCACCGGCCGGCCCAGCGCGGCGACCAGGCCGAGCAGTGCGATGCTGCCGCAGGCGGCAATCCGGCGTGCGATACCCTGGCGTGCGATACTTCCGCGCATGGACGAACCCCTCGATGTGTGGGCGACAGCCGATCGAACGCGCATAATGACCGGCACAGCCGATGAGGAAAGAGGCAGATGAGCGAGCCGCGGGTGAAGGCGGGGCTCTGGGTCGGCGCGGCGCTGCGGATGGCCGACCTCGCGGGTCGGCCGGGTGCCGTGCTGCACAAGGGCGACCCGGATGCCGGCGGCGTGCTGGCGGTGCTGCGCGGGCGCGCGGGGCTGTGCGTGCTTTCGCAGGTGCGCACCGCCGAGGGTGCGCTGGCCTGGATGCGGGCCACTGGCGCCGATCCGGTCAACCAGGGCACGGTGGACGCCTACGTGGCGCGCCAGCGGCGGATCGATCCCGACCTCTGGGTGGTGGAGTTCGAGTCGCCGGACCTGCGGCCGCCGTTCGAGGCGCGGATCATGTAGTGGCGATGGGCAAAATTCTCCCCCTCCCCTTGAGGGAGGGGGCGGGGGGAGGGGGTGGTGCCAAGGTCGCACCAAAGGTCCCTGCCGCACCGCCCCCTCCCTCAAGAGGAGGGGGAGCAGGATCTTGTCCCCGCCCTCAGCCGGCCAGAAAATCCATCGCCGCGTCAACGCCGCCCTTGCCGTGCGGCACGGCGTTGATGCGCAGCCCCATCTCGATCGCGCCCAGCGCGCCCAGCACCATGGGTTCGTTCAGGTCGCCCAGGTGGCCGATGCGGAACACCGTGCCGCGCAGCTTGCCCAGCCCGCCGCCGAGCGAGACGTTGAAGCGCTGCCGCACGGTGGCGCGCAGTGCCTCGGCGTCATGGCCCTCGGGCATCACGATAGCCGTTACCGAGTCGGAATAGCGGGTCGGGTTGGTGCAGAACAGTTGCGGGCCGTTGTTGCCGGCCCAGACCTTGACGCATCGCCGCACCGCCTCGGCCAACCGGGTGTGGCGGGCATAGACGTTGGGCAGCCCTTCGTCTTCCAGCAGGCGCAGCAATTCCTGCAGGCCGTAGAACACGTTCACCGGAATGGTGCCGATGAAGCTTTTCTGCGGCCGGCCCAGCATCAGCGTCCAGTCGAAGTAGTAGCGCGACAGCTTGGCCGAGGCATGCGCCGCCATCCCCTTGGGGGAGACGCCGGTGAAGCTCAGCCCGGTGGGCAGCATCAGGCCCTTCTGGCTGCCGCCGACAACCCCGTCGATCTGCCATTCGTCCATGCGGAAATCGAGCGAGCCGAGCGAGGAGATGGTGTCCGCCAGGAACAGCGCCGGGTGGGCGGTGTCGTCGATCGCGGCGCGCACCTCGGGCAGCGGGATATACAGGCCGGTCGCGGTTTCATTGTGCACGACGCACACCGCCTTGATGACGTGCGCGGTATCGGCGGCGAGCGCCGCCCTGACCTGGGCGATGTCAACGCCGCGGCGCCAGTCGGCGGCGACGATGCGCGTCTCCAGGCCGAGCGCCTGGGCCATCCGCGCCCACTCGTCGGAGAAGTAGCCGGACTCCAGCAGCAGGATGGTGTCGCCGGGCGACAACAGGTTGGTCAGCGTCGCCTCCCACGAGGCGTGGCCGGAGCCGTTGTACATGAACACGTCGTGCCGGGTGCCAAGCACGCGCTTCACGCCGGCGAAGCCCGCGTCGTAGACCGGCACGAACTCCGCATCGTGGAAGTCGATGCTCGGCCGGTCGAGCGCGCGCAGCACCGAATCGGGGATGTTGGTCGGGCCGGGGTTGGCGAAGAAGTGCCGTCCGCGCGGCTTGGGTCGGGTGGTGCTCATGCGCTGGTCCTGCTGCGTGCCGCCGGGGCGGCGGGGTCGGCATCCATCGCCGAACAGGCTGGATTGTAAAGGCCCAAGTTTCGCGCCCCGGTCATGCGCGAGGTTGTGGTCATCGGGCTGTCGCCACCCGGCCGAGCGCCTTGTCGAGGGTGACGAGTTCCGCGCCAAGCTGCCGCGCCAGCCAGAGATAGCCCGCGTCATAGGCGGTGAGGCCGGTGTGCAGTGCCAGCCCAAGGGCGCCGGCGTGATCGACCGCGATCGCCTCGACGGCGAGCCGATCGCGCAGGTCGAACGCGGCGAGAAGCGCCTCGCGCTGGTCGGGGTGACGCCTGCACTTCATGACGCAAACGTTTGCCAGCTCGAAGGCGAGCAGGCTGGGCGCCACGAGCCGCGCGCCGTCGAGTTGGGCGGCCACAAGACCGGCCTCCGGTTCGCCGAACAGCAGCGCCGCGAGGGCCGAGGCGTCAACGACCTTAACGTCCGTCACGGTCCGCGCGGATCAGATCGGCAGCCTCGCTCGGGGTCTGCACCCCAAGCCGACGGACTTCGGCCAGGATGTCGGACGCGGCGGCCGGTTGATCCTCCCGCGCGGCAGCCTCGATGATCACCAGGAGTTCACCCTGCAGCGACCGGTGATGGCGTTCCGCCCGCTGCCGGAGTCGCTGCACGACGTGGTCCGGAGCGTTCTTGATCGAGAGATTTACCGGCATGGTTCCATTTTAGCTCCAGGATGGATCCTGCTCTAGCACAGACCCGAGTGAAACGCACGCTGCGCGTTGGGCCGGCAGCAGTTCTCATTTTGGCCGGCCGACGCCATCCTCCGCTCTGCCCGGGCTTGACCCGAGCGCCGCCGCGTGCCCGGTCGATCTAAGGTACGCGCGTCATTTCAAAGGCTTGTGCCGATACGGATGCTCGGGTCAAGCCCGAGCATGACGTGGGGAAGGCGTCGTCTCGCAATAATGAGAACTGCTGTTGGGCCGGCGGCCATCCGGGGGGCGATGGGCAACCATGCACCAAAGTCAAAGTCGCCAGGGCGCACGCCCGAACGCGCGAACGTTCACGCCCGAGACGCCGTCAGGCCCCACATGACCGGTTCAAGCGCCCCATCCGAAACGTCACGCCGGCGTCGCTACTCCCACTCAATTGTTACGCAGCCCCGTAAGGAGCGGTTTTAATTTGGAAAGCCGGTGAGGCCCCCCGAGTTTTCCCGCCACTGACACCGTCAAAAATTCGGGCTATTGATTTCATTGGAAAAATTCTTCGCTCCCCGAAAACCTCCTAACGCGTTCAATCGCCATCATTACGTCGCTTTCGGGCTCCCGGCCTGCAATTCGTTTAGCCCAGAAATTGTGGCAAGCGTCCGGTGAGCCACGTGGCTCACCGGACGCCTACTCCCAAACTGACGCGCGGCCTCACGCCCGCTCATGCCGTCGTCGCACGCGAGGCGAACCTTACGATACAGTTCCACGGTGATAATGCTCCCGCCCTCCCAGTAGCCAGAGAGGGCTAAACTGGCAGAGTTTTACTCCGCCCGCGGCCGGACTATCCCGCCGCTACCGTGGCAGAGTTTTCCACCGCCGTTCTCACTCTTTGTCCATCTTCAATCTCCAGTTGCGGTTCGTTGACCGCAGCCGGATGTCTCAAAAAACCGTGCCGCATCCCACGGTTGACATCTGTTTCCGGATGGACACTCAGAATGGCGAAGAAATTTCTCAGCCACATGGCCCCGAAAGTGTCGTTCATGTGACCTTTATCAATGTCGGGATGGATCTCATCATCGTCTCCATCGCCGACCGCCAGTCGTTTGGAGCCCTGGGAATATACGACGTCTGTACACCTGCCGCTGCCGATCGTTTCGATCGGCTGCGGCAGAAAACAAGCTCCCATCGGGTTGTAGACGACGTCATTTATGAAGGCGATACCCTTAACGTAGCTTCCGACGTCGGGGTCCCGCGCGAACTTCGGTGCGGCTGGCAGCGGGGTATGCCCGACATAGATGGGCTTGCCGTAGATACCCGACAGATCCTTGAGAAGCCGGAAACTAAGCGAGTGATTCGTCGCATCCTCCGCGGCCTGTCGGAGAACTTTGCGCGTGAAGAACATGTTCTCATCGACGAAGAATGCGTTTGCCCCCAAACCGTAAATGAGAAACGCGTCGAATTCCTCGGTGTCAACGAATTCCCTGCCGCCGGAGGTGAATTTGATCGCCTTTTGCAACTCGGCAGTTCTTGGAACCCATCGCGTCCCTTCGAGCCGTAACTCCTTCAGCCCGTCCATGCGCTGCCCGAAGAAGACGATCTCCATGTCCGGGTATTCCGACTGCATGAGATCCCATCCTCTCTTTAACGAACCTATATGACTATCTCCGAGAACGCCGATCTTCATCGCGCACCTCCAAACGCGTCGAGGAGTTCCTCCTCGCAGACGTCATCTGCCTTTTTCGCGGGGACCGTGATCTTCGCTGAAGCCGTTTTGTATTCGCCGAACTTGGAGACAAGAGAGTTGAAAAAATGATCCATGACGAAATTGACGCCATACGAGCTGACGTTCCGTTGGTTTGGTTCAAAAAAACCCCCTCGAAATACAGGGCTGTTTATGATTTCATAGGATGGGAAATAGTCGATGAATGCGTTGTACCGGGCGACCTGACCGGCCACAGCTCTCAGCACAGATTTTGAATACATAGTTGCGACCATAACGTGTTCACCTGACTTCGTTGCGGTAAGCGGAACCGGCGAAACCGTCAGGATGAAGCGAAGGTTCTTGTTCAATTCGCGCATCATGGTAATGGCCTTCATTAGATTTACCCGCACGTTTTCGAAGTCCTGATTGACAAATCCATGGGACTCTTCATCAAATTTACCGGCCACTGTTCCCGGGCACATCGGGTACCATATTTTTCCGTTTTGTTGAACCAGCTTTCGGTCAGCCCGAGGGTGAAAACGAAATACTGAGATTTCTCTATGCAAGCTCTGAAGGCTTCAATGGTCACTTCCCGTGAGCGGCGAAGTTCGTCCAGGGTCTCAAAGCCCCCTGGCTCCACGGCAGGCCGGAACGGATCGAAATAGGCGCCTTCCGCCCCCCAATACTCGTCGGGCGGCTTTGACTTGCCTAGAGCCCACGACGTCCACTGGCACAAGAGCGAAGTCGTGTAGATATTCCCCGTGCGGCAGGAAAAGACACTGTAGTTGAAAACTTTCGCCGACTTTGACAGCCCGGAAGGGGGCTGTTCCGTAATCAGCCAGCTGAAACCCCGGCTCTTCAGCGCGTTGCCGACATGTTGCGCAAAACATGAGCCGAAAGTGGCGATGGGTGCCGATGGCATGATGCGAAACTTCGGCGACCACAATTCTTCGATCGCAAACATCGCCCGATCCGCGATCGCCGGCCGCCAAAACGCCTTCGAGGGAAGGTCTTTATAGGGGTTCATCGTCGCAGTCCTAAATTATGAAGTGGGCACCTGTAACTCCAATAACGCAAATAGGACGGTTCTAGCCACCGGGGGGTTCCCGCTCTCTTTGGGAATCCGCCGAACCGGCCCTGCTGGGTCGGGAAGTTACGCGGCGGCGGTTTGCCGTTCAAGCACCGATTTGACGGTGTGTCTGGCGGCGTGAGCGGTCAGGGCGGCCTTGAGGATTGGCAATTGGCGATGGGCCTTGAGACGGCAAATGTCTTGCCTTGGCGGGCCGCTTTGAGACCCGGCCGCAGAAAAAGCTGCGCAAATCTAATTGCTTGGAAAAGCCGTCGGTCAACTGACGATATAGGGTGGATCATCAATGGGAGAGACCATAGCCATTGCTCTTTCAGCTGAAATCTACAGTATACTTCGCCACATTACGCTAATCCCCTACT
>CAWKAN010000040.1:0-20198 GCA_963847615.1 uncultured Alphaproteobacteria bacterium | reverse complement strand
GTGTGGGCGAGGGCTCCGGCGGCGGCACCGGCAAGGGCGGCGTCGGGGTCGGCGGCGTGGACGGCGGCGGCGGCGGCGGCGCGGGGGGCGGCGGCGGCGGTGGCGGCGGGGGTTCGTTCGGCACCGGTTTCGGCGGTTCTTGCGCCGGAGGGGCCGGCACCGGGCTGGGCGTTGCCGCCGGCGCCGGCACCTGGCCCGCCGCGTCGGCGCGCATCGAGGCCTGCGAGGCGCCCTGGAACACCATCGCCACCGAGGTCTCCTGCGGCACATCCGGCGGTGGGCGGGTCGGAATGCCGAGCACCAGCGCCAGCCCGAGCGCGATGTGCGCGGCCAGCGAGATCCCGGCCCCCCGGCGCAGTTCAGGGGTCATCGGCGATCACGAGTTATCACGCTGCACGGGAAATCACGCTGCACGGGCTGATCGTTGGTCAGGGGCGTCATACCAACCGCCCGAATGATCGACTCTTCGGAGGTGTCCACATCGTCATGCCGGCCCCAGGGCCCCGGCATGGGGGTCCGGCATGGGGATCCGGCATGGGGGTCCGGCATGGGGGTGCGGCGCCAACAGGTCAAACTTTCCGCCGGCTGGTATCACAGGTCCTGGGGGCGTCACGGGTCTGGGGGTCATCGCGGTTCATCGATCATCGCAGGCCAGGGGGCATCGCAGGCCAGGGGGCATCGCAGGCCAGGGGACAGCGCAGGCCAGGGAGCAGCGCAGGCCAGGGAGCAGCGCAGGCCAGGGCGCAGCGCCGCCCGCGGATCATCCCGGCGGGCTCACCGACACGCGCACCGGTGCGCCCCTCAACCCGACCGGGGACGGCCCGCGGCTGGAGCGGGGGCGGCAGGCCCCGTTGCCGGCTGGGCGGGGCGCGCCCCGGAGCCCGGCGCGGGTGCTGCGCCGGTGGAACCGCCGGCCGGCAGCGACGGCTGTTCGGCGAGCAGCGCCACCTTGGTGAAGCCCCCCTCGGTGATGATGCCCATCACCTGCATGATTTGGCCATAGGTGTTCGCCTTGTCGCCGCGCACGAAGATGCGACGGTCGGGATTGTTCTGCGCGATGGCCTGCAGCTTGGCGACCAGATCGGTCAGATCGACCGGCTCCTCCTGCAGGAAGATGGCGCCCGCGGCGTTGATGCTGACGGTCAGCGGTTGGCTGTCGGTGTTGAGCGGCTGGGCCGAGGTCTTCGGCAGGTCCACCGACACCCCGGAGGTCATCAGCGGCGCCGTCACCATGAAGATGATCAGCAGCACCAGCATCACGTTGACCAGCGGGGTGACGTTGATCTCGGCGAGCGGGCGGTAGCGGCCGCGCTGGCCGGCCGAGCGGCCCGGAAGCATGGCCATCGCTAGCTCCTGTCCCCGCTGGTGGCGCTCGGGCCGCCCTGCGGCGGCATGGCGGCGGGCATCCGGGCGGGCCCTGCCAGCCGCACCGCGCCGCGCATCACGACCGCTCCTCGCTCTGGCGGGACAGGATGGCGCTGAATTCGGCGCCGAACCCCTCCAGCCGCGCGGCGAAGCGCGCCAGGTCGGTGGTGATCTTGTTGTAGGCCAGCACCGCGGGGATCGCCGCGACCAGGCCGATTGCAGTGGCGAACAGCGCCTCGGCGATGCCCGGGGCCACCACCGCCAGATTGGTGTTGTGCAGCGCCGCGATCGCCGAGAACGAGTGCATGATGCCCCAGACGGTGCCGAACAACCCGATGAACGGCGCGGTGGCGCCGACCGAGGCCAGGAAGATCATCCAGCGCTCCAGCCGGTCCATTTCGCGCTGCACGGTCACGATGATCGCCCGATCGACCCGGTCGCGGGCGCCCGAGCGGCTCATGTCGGCCCCGGCGACGCGGGCGGATCGCCGCCACTCGCCCATCGCCGCGCCGAACACCGCCGCCATCGGGTGCACCGGCTTGGCGCCCTCCTGCTCGTACAGTTCGTCCAGGCTGCCGCCGGACCAGAACCGGTCCTCGAACCCGTCGGCGTCGCGGTTGACCCGCCGCAGGCTGGTCCATTTCTCGAACACCACCGCCCAGACCCAGACGCTCGCGCCCAGCAGGCCGAGCATCACGAGCTTCACGACGATGTCGGCCTGGATGAACAGGCCCCACAGCGACAGGTCACCACCCGCCGCGCCAAGCGTCACCGCATCAACCGCCCGATCCACCTGTTGAACCCCTTTTGTCCCCAAGACCTGCGTCACGCCCATGTCCGGCGTCACGCCCAACCCTTGCCTCGCGCCCAACCCCGACGTCACCCCCGACCCTGGCGTCACGCTCAACCCGGGCGTCACGCTCAACCCGGGCGTCATCCCCGATGCTGGCGTCGGGCCCCAGCCTGGCGTCGGGCCCCAGCCCGGCCGCGCGCCGAATTCCGGCATCGCGCATCGCCGCCAGCGTCCCCCGCCAGAGCGGCGGCAGGCGGGCCGGCTTGTGACCGCCCGGCGACACGCAGGCAAGTTGCACGTCCAGCACGGCGCAGGCGCCGGCACTGCCCCGGACCTCCTGGCGCAGCACCAGCGAGGCGCCACCCACCTCCAGCGGCTCGGTGACCACGGTGAGCGATTCGTCAAGTCGCGCGGGTCGCAGATAGTCCACTTTGATGCGCCGCACCACGAACATCAGCGCGTATTGCGCGATAAGCGCCGCATGGGGGATTCCCAGCTCGCGCAGGGCTTCGGTGCGCGCCCGCTCCGCGTAGCGCAGGTAACTGGCGTGATAGACCACGCCGCCGGCATCCGTATCCTCATAATACACCCGCAGCACATAATGATGGCGGCCTTCCGCCAGCGTGGAGGCGGGATGTCGGTTCATCCACCGTCCCCCAAATTCTCTCCGGCGCCGTCCGCAGCGCCGTTCCGGTCGCCGTCCCCGGCGTCGTCCCCACCACCTGGCCCGGTCGGGGCGCCCGCCGCGCGCAGCAGGCCGAGCAGGCCGGGTTCGCCCCCCGCTTCAGCCAATACCTCCCTGGGCGGCACCGGCAGGCCGAGATGCCGCCAGCCCGGCTCGCCCAGCATGCGGCCGCGGCTGGTGCGCAGCACCAGCCCCTCCTGGATCAGGAACGGCTCGATCACATCTTCGAGCGTGTCGCGCGCCTCGGCCAGCGCCGCCGCCAGGGTCTCGACGCCGACCGGCCCGCCGGCATGGTGCTCGGCGATGCGCCGCAGGTAGCGCCGGTCCATCGCATCCAGGCCGATGCGATCGACCTCCAGCCGGGTCAGCGCACCATCGGCGGCGGCGCGGTCGATCGGCGTGGTGCCGGCCACCGCGGCGAAATCGCGCACCCGGCGCAGCAGGCGTCCGGCGACGCGCGGGGTGCCGCGCGAGCGGCGGGCGATCTCGGCGGCGCCCTCGGCGGTCAGCTTCATGCCGAGCAGCCGGGCGCCGCGCGTCACGATCAGTTCCAGTTCGGCCGGGGTGTAGAAAATCAGCCGCAGCGGGATGCCGAAGCGGTCGCGCAGCGGCGTCGCCAGCAGCCCGGCCCGGGTGGTGGCGCCGACCAGGGTGAACGGCGCCAGGTCGATGCGCACACTGCGCGCGGCGGGGCCCTCGCCGATGATCAGGTCGAGCTGGAAATCCTCCATCGCCGGGTACAGCACCTCCTCGATCGCCGGCTGCAGGCGGTGGATCTCGTCGATGAACAGGACATCTTTGGGTTGCAGGTTGGTCAGGATTGCGGCGAGGTCGCCGGCGCGCTGGATCACCGGGCCGGAGGTGGCGCGGAACCCGACGCCGAGCTCGCGGGCGACGATCTGCGCCAGCGTGGTCTTGCCGAGGCCGGGCGGGCCGTGCAGCAGCACGTGGTCCAGCGCCTCGCCGCGGGTGCGCGCGGCGGCGATGAAGATGGCGAGGTTTTCCCGCGACGCGCGCTGGCCGACGAAGTCGGCCAGGGTCTGCGGGCGCAGCGAGGCTTCGGCGGCGTCCTCCTCCCGCCGCGCCGGGGAGACGGTGCGCTCCGCGTCGCTCAAATCCTGGGTCCCCGAATCTTGTGTCCCTGAATCTTATGTCCCTGGCGCGGGCCGGGGGTTGGTTGCAGCAAAGCAAGAAAATGAGCCGCCGATGAACGCCGATGAACGCCGATAAGGGTCGATGGCGCGCGCTGAACGTCCATCGGGGTGGGCCCGACGCACCGCGGCTTCAGCCTGCATCGGCGTTCATCGGCGTTCATCTGCGGTTCCATTTTCTGCTTCTGCTTGCTACTTTTTTCTTCTGCTTGCTTGTTCCGCTGCGCGCGCGAGGCCGGCGCCTCAGCCCCCGGCGCCTCAGCCCATCGCGCGCTGCGCCAGCTGCTTCAGCGCCTCGCGCAGCACCGCGTCCAGCGCCGCCGCCTCGCCCAGCCGCTCCATCACCCGCGCCACCACCGGCTGCGCCTCCACCCGGCGATAGCCGAGATTGACCAGCGCCGACAGCGCATCGTCGGCCACCCCCGGCGGGCGCAACGGCGCCAGCGCAATCCCCGGGCTGGACGGCATCGCCCCGGCCTTGTCGCGCAGTTCCGTCAGCAGCCGCACCGCGAGCTTGGCGCCGACGCCGGGCGCGCGGGTCAGGCTGGCGCGGTCGCCGGCGGCGATCACCGAGACCAGGTCGCGCGGCGACAGCGCGGACAGCACCGACAGCGCCACCCTGGCGCCGACGCCCTGCACCGTGGTCAGCAGGCGGAACCAGTCGCGCTCGGCCGGTTCGCCGAAGCCGTAGAGCAGGATCGCGTCCTCGCGCACATGGGTCTCGATCAGCAGGCGCGCCGGCGCGGGCGGCGGGGGCAGCGCGGCCAGTGTGCGGGTGGAGGCATGCACCAGGTAGCCGACGCCGTTCACGTTGACGATGCAGCTGCCCTCGGCCAGCTGGTCAATCCGCCCGGTGAGCTGGGCGATCATCCCGGACCGGGCCGGGCGCGGCCGGTCGCGCCGATTCCTGGGGGGCTCGCCATGGGTGCGACTCGAATCCTGTCAGCGGTGCACGCCAAGTCTATACGTGCGATGCGGCGCGGAGGGGAGAGCGCGATCGAGTGCCGAGAAGGAAGGCTGGGGCTTCGCCCCAGACCCCACCAAGGGGCGCTGCCCCCCATGGTACCATTGGGGAACCCCGCCAAGGGCGGAGCCCTTGGAACCCTTCACTGGGAGTGTGGGGAGGGGAAGGGGGCAAAGCCCCCTGGCGGGGTTCGGGGCGGAGCCCCGACCTTGCTTCACGGCGCACGATCCTGGCCAGTGTGCGATGATCGTGCGGTCCTTGCGGAGGCGTTCATGCGCAGTGTCAACGTGCTCAACATCCAGCGCCTCGGCGCGGCCGATCTCGCCAGCATCGCGGCGGTCGATCCGGCGGTCCGGCTGGTCGATGCCGGCGGCTGGTTCGATGGCGAAATTCGCGCCACCTGGCCGGCCTACGCCGCGGCGCGCTACCTCGCCCCCGATGCCGTCGGCGCCGGCACGCGCGCGGAACGCGACCGGCTGCTGGCCGAGGCGGAGGTGATCCTGGGCGGCTGGCCGTTCCCGCTCGATCTGCGCGCACGGGCGCCGCGGCTGAAATGGTTCCATCAGCGCCCGGCGGGCGCCAGCAACCTGCGGCTTGGCGACCTGTGGGGCAGCGACGTGGTGGTGACGACCTCGCGCGGGGCGGGCAACACGCTGGCCATGGCGGAATACGCGATCGCCGGTATCCTGCACTTCGCGAAAGGCTTCGACCTTGCGACGGTCGATCGCGCGGCGGGGGCGTTCGAGCATCGCGCCTACCGGCCGCTGCTGATCGAGGGCAAGACGCTGTGCGTGGTCGGCGCCGGCGGGATCGGCCGCGACGTGGGCCGGCTGGCCGCGGCGCTGGGGATGCGGGTGATCGGCACCCGGCGGCACCCGGAGCCGGGGGCGGCGCTGCCGGCGGGGTTCAGCGCCCTGGGCGGGGCCGGCGAGCTGGACGCGTTCCTGGCCGAGAGCGATTTCGTGGTGATCTGCTGCCAGTGGACGGCGGAGACCACCAACCTGATCAACGCCGAGCGGCTGGCGGCGATGCGGCCCGGCGCCGTGCTGGTCAACGTCGCGCGCGGCGAGATCGTTGACGAGGCGGCGCTGGCCGAGGCGCTCGGGCGGGGCCAGCTGCGCGGCGTGGTGCTGGACGTCTACAACGGCGAGTTCACCGGGCCGCCGCCGGAGGCGCTGTGGCGCGATCCGCGCGTGCTGGTCACGCCGCATGTTTCCGGCCACAGCGATCAGAACCGGCACGGCGCGGTCGAGCTGTTCTGCGCCAATTTGCGGGCCTACCTGGATGGCGCGCCGTTGCGCAACGTGATCGATTGGGAACGGGGATACTGACGAACAGCGGATACCAGGGACTGGCAGATACCAAGGAATACAGGTGGCCAGTTGCCGGATCGCACCGTCGAACGTTGTCTGCCGGTGGTGACGGAGGCTGGCAATATCGTCATGCAAGGGCATGGGCATCCGACTTTGCCTATCGCAATTGTGCGACGGGTAGCAGGACTACCGAGATCGCCGATGTGCACAACCGATGTCTCGTGGATCCAGCAATCCGCGTCGGTCAATATTCCTGCACCAATACGTCCGCCGGCAGGTCCAGCAGCCGGCTCAGCGCCCGGATCATCGGCAGGGTCAGCATCCGCTTGCGGTTCAGCACCTCTGCCACGCGCGCACGGCTGCCGATCGCGGGTTCGAGATCACGCCGGCGCAGGCCCTTCTGTTCCATCATGAAGCGGATCGCAGCCACCGGATCGGGCGGCGGGATCGGCGCATGGCGCGCCTCAAAGGCTTCCACCAGCGTGACCAACACATCCAACCGGTCGCCCGCCGCCGAGCCGGGCCGCGCGGTCATCAGCCGCGCGATCTCGGCCAGCGCCGCCTGGTGATCCGCTGCGGTGCGGATCGGCCGTACCACACCGCGTGGCACCCGATCAGATACGTTGCGCGTCGATCCGGTCGTACTCCGCATGCGCGCCGATGAAGCGGACATAGACGACTCCATAATGATAATTGATCCAGGCCACCAGCCGATACTTGTTGCCCCCGATATCGAACACCACGCGGCCGTCTCGCAGGATGTCCGCGCTGTTGAACATCCGCCTGATGGCGGCGGGATCGTGCCAGGTGGCGGCGCGCACCACCCGCACCCAGGTACGGAGCGGCTGTTCCGCGTCGCGGTGCCCCGGCAGTTCCCAGAACGCCCTCAGCGTCCCGACCGAGATGATCCGCATGAGCACACATAGCACGCTCCCATGGTGGGAGCAAGAGCCGTGGCGGCGAGGGCAATCGGGGGAAGCGAAGTAAGGTCACGGCTCCGCCCCGAAACCCGCCAGAGGGCTTTCCTCTATGGTACCATTGGGCACCTCCCCCTCATCCGCTCCCAGTCCGGGGTTCCAAGGGCGAGCCCTTGGCGGGGTTTGGCGCGGAGCCCCAACCTTGCTTCCTGCACGCGCCGGCCCGGCTCGACGCGGCGGCGCAGGTCGCGCAGACTTGGTTGATCGGTTTGGTTGGGGAGTGAAACGCGAACCATGGACAAGGCGTCCGCGTCGCCGTTGGCGACCTATCTCGCGCATTTGGACCAGGGCCGATTGGCCTATCAATTCAGTCCGGAGGCGGATGCACCGGTGTTCTTTCCGCGGGTAATTTGCCCGCGGACCGGCAGCGACCGGCTGGAATGGCGGATCAGTGCCGGGCTGGGCACGGTGCATGCGACCACGGTGGTGCATCCGCAGCAGGGCGCGCCGTTCAACGTGGCGCTGATCGATGTGGACGAGGGATTCCGCATGATGAGCCGGGTGGAGGATGTGCCGCCCGAGCAGGTGCGGATCGGCATGCGGGTGCAGTTCCGCGTGCACCGGCCGGGCGGCGAGGAGCCGCCGTGCCCGGTGTTCACGCCCGTGGAGGCGGCGTGATGCGCGGCCTGCGGCGCGGCGGCGCGGCGATCGTCGGCGTGGCGGAGTCCGATATCGGCGCGGTGGCCGATCTGATGAGTCCGATCGATCTGATGGCGCAAGGTATCCAGCGTGCGCTGGCGGACTGCGGGCTGAGCCTGAAAGACGTCGATGGGCTGTTCTGCGCGACGACCCAGGCGCGCACCTCGGCGATGTCGCTGGTGGAATATCTTGGCCTGGCGAACGCCTACACCGATTCGACCATCGTCGGCGGCTCGTCGTTCGAGATCCATGTGGCGCATGCGCTGGCGGCGATCACCGCCGGGCTGTGCTCGGTGGCGGTGATCGCCTATGGCAGCACGCAGCGCACGGTTGGGCGGCGGGCGGCCTCGGTGCGCGAGTACAACCCGTACGAGACGCCGTTCAAGCCGTTCCTGCCGGCCAGCGCCTACGCGCTGGCGGCCTCGCGGCACATGCACCAGTTCGGCACCACGCGCGAGCAGTTGGCCGAGGTTGCGGTGGCGGCGCGGCAATGGGCGCTGCTCAATCCGGCGGCGTGGGAGAAGCAGCCGCTCACTGTGGCCGAGGTGATCGCGGCGCGGCCGGTCAGCGACCCGTTCACCGTGCGCGACTGCTGCCTGGTGACCGATGGCGGCGGCGCGGTGATCATGACGTCAGTGGAACGGGCGCAGACATTGAAGAAGCCGCCGATCTATGTGCTGGGCTGTGGCCAGTCGATCACCCACGCGACGATCAGCTTCATGCCGGACCTGACGGTCAGCGGCGCCGTGGAGTCCGGGCGGCAGGCCTACGCGATGGCCGGCCTGGGCCCGCAGGACATCGACGTTGTCGAGCTGTATGACGCGTTCACGCTGAACACCATCCTGTTCCTGGAGGATCTCGGCTTCTGTGCCAAAGGCGAAGGCGGGCCGTTCATCTCCGGCGGGCGGATCGCGCCGGGCGGGGCGTTGCCGGTCAACACCAACGGCGGCGGGCTGTCGTATTGCCATCCCGGCATGTACGGGCTGTTCCTGCTGATCGAGGCGGTGCGGCAGTTGCGCGGCGAGGGCGGGCAGCGCCAGGTGACGAGATGCGAAACGGCGATCGTGCACGGCAACGGCGGCGTGCTGTCGGCGCAGAGCACGGTGATCCTGGGGACGCAGGCGGTGCTGTGAGCGGGCCGGCGGTCACGACCGGGCGCTGTCTGTGCGGCGACATCCGCTACGAGTACACCGGCGCGCCGGACCGGTTGTTCCACTGCCATTGCGACAGTTGCCGGCGGCATGTGTCCTCACCGGTCGCGACGTTCGTCTGCGTGTTTCGCGAGGCGTTTCGTTTCACCCAGGGGACACCTGCGGCTTACGAATCCTCGCCCGGTGTGCGGCGCAGTTTCTGTCCGCGCTGCGGCGCGCCGATCGCGTATGAAGCAGACCGCATCGCCAACGAGATCCACCTGTATCACGGCACGCTGACCGATCCGGCGGCGCTGCCGCCGACCGCGCATGTGCACGTCGTGGAACAGCTCGTGTGGTTCGAGGTACTCGACCAACTGCCGCGCTATGCGGCGGGGATGCGCGGGGGCAGTCCGATCAGCCACGGTCCGCATCGATCTGAAACGAATGGTCAACGCAGGGGGGCAGTCTGAATGCGTAGAACCTCGAAGTGAGAGGGACGTAGTCCATTGAACACTTCCCTGACAGGGAGTTCAGGCGTTTATACCAGGCCTCCGAAGGATTGACCCATCGGCGGCGCCCCCTCGTCATGCCGGCCCCCGGGTCGGGCCGCAGGCCCGCCCGAGGACAGGCTCCGGCCGGTATCCACGTCTTGCCTTCGTGCAGCAAGCACAGTCGTGGATGCCGGCCGGAGCCTGTCCTCGGGCCGGCCTGCGGCCCGACCCGGGGGCCGGCATGACGAGGGGGCTACGCCCGGAGAGTTGATCATTCGGACGCCTGGTATTACTTTGTCGCGGCACGACTCAACGCGATGGGTCTCCAATGTGCTCCGACATTTGGAAATGTTCCGAGCGTAGACATTCTTGTGAGCAGCATCAACGGCTCGGCTCTGGTTTCGTTGCAAGTGAAGACCACGACGAACGGGTTGCGTGAGATGGGCAGTGGCGACAAGAGAAAACCGCACCATTACGAATGGGATATCGGCTGGAAATCCGCTCGCCTGAGTTTTCCGAGCTTGTTTTTCGCGCTGGTCGATTTGAAATGGTTTGCCGAATTGCCCGACGTTTTCATCGTGCCATCAAAGGTTGTCGCGACATACTTCGAGAAAGGCCCAGAAGGTTGGCCTCGGGCACGATATCACGAGCTTGTCGAGAAACTGGAGCCATACAAAAATAACTGGGATACTATTCGCAACCGGCTGGCCGGATTGGAAGGAGCGGTCACCTAACGGGAACATGACAGGCATGCCCGGCTTGCGCTGCATCACCTCGGCTTCTCCAGGCCGGTTACGACGTGGTGCATCGCAGGTGCGTCAACGCTTCCCTCACCATTTGTCCGCGGCACCGCGAAGCAAGAATTTCGCTCATATGGCGTTGACTGTTGGACGGCCCCGTAGGGCGGAAAAGCGCAGCGCCTTCCGCCGTCGGACGGTGGCGGGATATGTTGTTGGGGACGTCGGCAGATGCGAGCGGCTCGCCCGGCGGTGGCGGAAGGCGCTGCGCTTTTCCGCCCTACGGGGCCGTCCAACAGTCAACGCCATAAAAGCCAAGAATTTTGCCGCAGATGAAGCAAGGCGGTGCACGCCGATGGCGCCGTGCTGAATGATCTGTCGGGGCAGGTGATCGGCCGCGCGTTCACCGTGCTCGATACGCGTGGGAGCGGATTTCTGGAAAAAGGTCCATGAGGATGCGTCGGCTTTTGCAGTTCCTACGGCCCGCCTATCGGTTGTGCAGCAATGTGGCGCCAGGGTGCACGACCGTGACGTGGTGGTCGGCGACGACTGCGTGGACCCGCGGGCCGAGGACGCGCTTCCGGTTGAGCTGAACACCGCCAAGCCACTGGACGACACACGCATGCCCCGGCTGCTTGGCCCAGGGGTCGGATGCCATGCGCCAATGACCACAAGGCGACCGGCCCGCAGCTCCGCCCGCTGGTTGGATCCGCCAAGCCGCGCCAGGAGACCAAACGCCTGGCGCACGACCGGTGAACCGCACGGACCCATCGGCGTGCATCGGCGTGCATCGCCTTGCTTCATCTGCGGTAAATCCTTGCTTGTCCTGCCGCCCCACCAGCGCGCAACGCGGGCCGCGGCCGCAGGCGATCGCAGCCGCTCCGAGCCACCGCCGGCGTGTGCCCAACCGGTCGGAATCACGGTGCAGGGGTACTCGTCATCTGCGTCACCGATCTTGTGGCCACGTCGCGACTTGCTTGCGACGCTGTCAGGGACAATCGAGGGAGCATGTCATCGGCGCCTCGTAACCAACGTCGCCGCACAGGATCAGGTCCCAGCGGCAGGCCGCACCGACCACGTCCGCTTCGACCGCCGCCACCGTCACGCCATCCGCCCCAGCGGCCCGTCGAGCACCCGGCAGCAAGAACCGCCGCCTCACCCCTCCTCCGAGCGCACGAACCGCTGCCGCGCCTGGATCGCCGCAACATCCGCCGGCCGCTCGAACGGCGCCGGCGCCGCCTCCCCGGCCCGCCTTGGCCGGCCGATGGCGCGGAACCAGTCCTCCAACCCCGGCGGCGAAATGAACCACAGCAGGCGCAGCTGCCCCGGCCCGGTATTGGTCACCTTGTGCTGCACCAAGCGGCCGACCAGGATCATGGTTTCCGGCGCAACCTCGTAACGCTGATCGCCGACCTCGGCGATGCCGCTGCCCTGGTAGCAGAACAGCACCTCGTGCTGGCGTTCATGCGCATGGCGGCGGATCTGCGCCCCGGGCTCCAGCACCTGCAGGCCCATGGCGAACGCGTCGTGCGGCGAGTTGTCCGGCGTCAGCTTGTTCACGACGTAGCCGACCGAGGGCAGCGGTTGCCACAACGCCTCGCCATCCTCCGGGCCGAGCACGACGACCGGACCCTGGGCGAACTCGGCCATCGCGATTTTCCTCCAAATGGTGCGGCCATGACTGTACGCTTGGCGCGCGGTTGCTGATATGCTCGCCTCACACCGGCACAGGGAGAGGATGCGATGGAAGCGATGTGGCCCTCGGGCGCGGCCTATATCAACGGGCGCTTCATGCCGATCAACGAGGCGACGATCCCGGTCACCGAATGGGGCTACCGGCGCTCCGACGTCACCTACGACGTGGTCAGCGTCTGGGACGGCGCGTTCTTCCGCCTCGATCACCATCTGCGGCGGTTCCGCGCCTCGATGGAATACTTCCGGCTGATCCCGCGCGAGAGCGACGCCGACATCCGCGCCATGCTGCACGAACTGGTGCGCCGGACCGGCCTGCGCGAGGCCTACGTCGCGATGGACTGCCTGCGCGGCGCCGCGCCGGCCAACCTGCGCCGCCACCCGGTCAACGCCCAGCCCTACCTGCTGGCCTACGCGGTGCCCTACGTCTGGCTGGTGCCGCAGGAGATCCGCGAGCAGGGCATGCACCTGATCGTCGCCTCCACCCCGCGCATCCCGGAACAATGCATCAACCCGCGGGCGAAGAACTTCCACTGGGCCGACATGACGCGGGCGATGTTCGAGGCCGAGGACAAGGGCGCCCACAACCCGGTGCTGCTCGACCTCGACGGCAACGTCACCGAAGGCCCCGGGTTCAACGTCTTCGCGGTGACCAACGGCGTCGTCGCCACGCCGGACCGCGGCGTGCTGGAGGGCATCACCCGCGGCGCGGTGATCGAGCTGTGCGGCAAGCTCGACCTGCCCTGCGAGGTGCGCACGGTGCCGCTCGATGAACTGCGCAACGCCGACGAGATCTTCATCTCCTCCACCGCCGGCGGGGTGATCGGCGTCACCCGGCTGGATGGGCGGATCCTGTCCAACGACCGGCCGGGCCCGCTGACGGCGCGGCTGACCGAGGCGTATTGGCGCCTGCGCCATGACGGCTGGTGCGCCGAGAAGATCGACTACGACACGGCGCTGGCGGCGGAATAGGCCGCCGCCGGCGCATGGCCTGGCCCACCCAAGGCGGCGTCTTCCGGCTCGGCGACCTGGCGCTGCAGTCCGGCGCGACGCTGCCCGACGCGCGCCTGTCGTGGAAGGCGCACGGCACGCTGTCGGCGGCGCGCGACAACGTCATCCTGTATCCGACCAGCTACGCCGCCCGCCATCCCGACCTGGAATGGCTGATCGGCCCCGACCTGGTGCTCGATCCGACCGGGTATTGCGTGGTGCTGGTTGACATGTTCGGCAACGGGCTGTCGTCGTCGCCGTCGGACACGCCGGCCTATCCGTCGCTGGTCAGCATCTACGACAACGTCCAGGCGCAGCGCCGCCTGCTGCGCGAGGTGCTCGCCGTGGAGCGGCTGGCCTGCGTCTACGGCTGGTCGATGGGCGCACTGCAGGCCTACCACTGGGCGGCGCTGTTCCCCGAGGCGGTGGCGCGCGCCGTGATCAATTGCGGGGTCGCCCGCACCGCCGTGCACAACCAGGTGTTCCTGCGCGGGCTGCTCGCGGTGCTGGAGGCCGCGCCGGAGCACCGCGGCGACGGCCGGTTCGCCGCCGAGCCGCTGGCCGCCAAGCGCGCCTTCGGGCGGATCTACGCCGGCTGGGCGCTCAGCCAGGATTTTTATCGCGCCTTGCGGCATCTGGCCTCGGGCCCCGCGCCCAACCTGGGCGCGCCGGACCTGGAGACGTTCCTGCGCACGGACTGGGAGGATCGCTTCGCCGCCCGGCCGGCAGGCGACCTGCACGCCCAGCTGCGCACCTGGGACGCGGCGGATATCAGCGCCAACGGGCGGTACGGCGGCGACCTGCCGGCGGCGCTGCGGGCGATCCGCGCGCGCGTCCTGCTGCTGCCCGGGGAGACGGACCTCTACTTCCGCGTCGCCGACAACGCGGCGGAGCTACCCTACCTCGCGCAGGCCGAGCTGCGGCCGATCCCCAGCATCTGGGGCCATCGCGCCGGCAACCCGGTGGCGAACCCGGCCGATGCGCGGTTCATCCGGGACGCGGTGCGGGACTGGCTGGCCCGATAGCACCGAGGCCCGGAAGTTGGGGGGCCGGGAAGCTGGGGGGCCGGGAGGCGGCAGACCGCGACACCGCCGCCGACTTCACCACTGGTTAACGATCCTCGACCAGCATGCGCGCTCGGTTCACCCCCTTGGCAGCGGATGCGGCATCCCTCGGACCATGTGCAATCGTCGCCTGCTCCCCACCAAACCGGCTGCACGGCGGGGCCGGTAGGCGCTTGGTCGCAACGTCGCGCCGGGCATCGTCGGGATGCGCGGCGGGAGCAGCCGGTGTGGCCGCCACCGGAGCGAGCGGGACGCCAAGGCGGCAGGGGACCGGCGACGCAACGGCGCGAGGTGCAATCAATGTCGGGCGTCACCGACCGCAAAGCCGATGCAGGCCCCAGGGCCGCACGACGCGGCGCCCGTGGGCCACGCTGACAACACCGAGCGCTTCGTCGGCTTCGCGTTCGCCGGGGCCGACATGGTGGTCGAGACCGACGCGGGCGGGACGGTGACCTACGCCGCCGGTGCCTTCCGCAGCAAATTCGGGCACCCGCCCGAGACGTTCATCAACCATGCGGTGCGCGACCTCGTGGCACCGGTTGACCACGAGGTGCTGGAGACCGCCCTGTCGCTGCTCGCCGAACACGGCCGCCTGCTGCCGCTGATGATCCGGCTGTCGGACCCCGGGCGGACGCCGCTGGCCCTCGCCGGCATGGCCCTGCCGGGGCGGGGACCGCCAGGCCGCCTGTGCCTGAGCTTCGCCCGGGCGCCGGCGCCGCTGGCCAGCGTGCGGCGCGCCGGCGGCACGCCGCACGCGCTGGCCCGCGCGGCGGAGGCGCGGCTGCGCGCCGGGACCGCCTGCGACCTCGGCCTGCTCGAAATCGTGGGCGACGCCAGCGTGGTGATCGCCGCGAGTGACGCAATCGGCCACGCGATCGAAACCGCTTCCCCCGACGCCTTCGCCAGCGAGATCGCGCCCGGCCGGTTCGGCCTGCTCGGCGCCGGGGGAACCGAGGCGGAGCTGCTGGCGGTCGCCGGCCTGCTGGAATTGGCCCTGCGAAACCAGGGCGTCGGCGTCTCGGTCACCGCCCGCCACCTCGCTCTGGCCAGCAAGGAACTGACCCCGACGCAAACCGTGCGCGCGTTGCGCCAGGCGCTGAACGTGTTCGCGCGCGAGGGCGCGGGGGGCCTCGGCAAGGCCGGGTTCGACGGCGGCCTCGCCGGCTACATGCACCGCGCGCGCCTCCAGGCTGCCCGCCTGCGCCGGGCGATCCGCGACGTTCATTTCACCCTGACGTTCCAACCCATCGTCTCGCTTGCCAACGGCACGCCGCATCATTTCGAGGCGCTGATCCGCCCGAAACCGATGCACGACTGCGCGGTTTCGGGGGTGCAGGATTTCGTCATGCTGGTGGAAGCGCTCGGGCTGGCCGACGAGTTCGACCTGACGATCGCCAGGCTGGCCTGCGAGGCCGCCGGCGCAGCCGGCGCGCCGGTCGCCTTCAACCTGTCCGGTCAGTCGGTGCAGAACCGCGGCTTCCGCGATCGCCTGGTCGCCCTGCTCGCGGCCTGCCCGGCGTGCAAGGCCGGCCTGCTCATCGCCGAGATGACCGAGACGGTGGAGATCGAGGATGTGGCCGAAGCGGGCCTCACCGCGGCGGCGTTGCGATCGCTGGGGGTCCCGTTCTGCCTCGACGATTTCGGGGCGGGTGCGGCCGACATCCGGCTGCTGCGGGCGCTCGCCCCCGATATCGTCAAGCTGGACGGGTCCTACCTGCCCGGCATCGTGCAGGGCGGACGCGAACGCGCCTTCGTCGCCGGGATGATCGAAATCTCCCGCGCGGCCGGGGCCAAGGTGGTTGCCGAGCGGATCGAAACCGAGGCCGAGGCGGACGCACTGCGCCAGCTCGGCGTGCAATACGGGCAGGGGTGGCTGTTCGGCCGGCCCGGCCCGTTGCCGGGCGTGCGGCCGCCCGGCGATCCCGCGCTGGCCCGCCGCCGCGCCCCCAAGGCGCTCGCGGGCTGAGGCCGACTTTGGCCGTGCGGCCCGGCCTGGGTGAAAATGACCGACCGGCGACGGGTCGGGCTACCGCTCCAGCATCCGCAGCAAGCTGACCCCGGCGGCCGCCAGCGCGATCGCCGCGCCGCAGACCAGCGTCACCGTCGTGCCATTGATCGGCGCCAGCCCGAACACCAGCGCCACCAGCGCCGCCCCGATCGTCTGGCCGAGCAGCCGCGCTGTCGCCTGCATGCCGCTGGCCCCGCCGGCGCGCGGCGCGGCGCCGAGGTGATGATCGCGCGGTTGTTCGGCGTGTTGAAGAAGCCGAAGCCGATGCCGCAGATCAGCATGCGCCAGCCGATGTCGAATGCGCGGGATGGGCCGGCAGCAGGCCGAGCAGGCCGAGCCCGGCCGCCATCACGGCAGGCCGGCGCCACCCAGCAGGCCGGCCGGATAGCGGTCCGCCAGCCGCCCGGTGAACGGCGCAATCACCGCCACGGCCAGCGGCCAGGGGGTCATCAGCAGGCCGGTCCGCACCTGGCCGAGGCCGAGCGTGTCCTGGAACAGGAAGGGCAGCGACACCATCGCCATCCACTGCGCCATGAAGGCGCAGACCGAGGTGGCGACCGACAGCGCGAACAGCGGGATGCGCATCAGATCCACCGGCAGCAGCGGCGCGGCGCGGCTCAGCTCGCGCGTCACCAGCACGACGCCGACGACCATCGCGGCGCACAGCTGCAGGACACCGGCGGTGCGCCTCGCCGTGGCCGACGCCGGCGATGGCGCTGATCAGCACGCCGAAGCTGATCGCGCTCAGCACGCGCGGCCGGCAGTCGAACCGGACGCCCGAGCGCGGGGTATCCGGCAGGGCGCGCCAGGCGATCGGAATGGCGATGGCGCCGAGCGGCACGTTCACCGCGAACAGCCAGGGCCAGTTCGCCACCGACAGGATGCCGGCCGCGGACGGTGGGGCCGACGGCGGAGGCGATCGAGCCGATCGTGGCGTTGATGCCGAAGCCGCGGCCGATCCAGCGGCGCGGATAGATGAAGCGGACCAGCGCGCCGTTGACGCTCATGATGCCGGCGGCGCCGAACCCCTGGAACACGCGCGCCACCGCCAGCGTCGGCAGCGAATACGACAGCGCGCAGGCCGAGCGAGGCCAGCGTGAAGACCACCAGCCCCCATTGGTAGACCCGGCGGTAGCCGAAGATGTCGCCCAGCGAGGCCAGCGGCAGCAGCGATATCGTGACCGCGAGCTGATAGGCGTTCACCACCCAGATCGAATTGGCCGGGCTGGTGTTCAGGTCGCGGGCGATGGTGGGCAGCGCCACGTTGGCGATCGCGCCGTCCAGCACGGCCATCGTCAGGCCGAGCGCGATCGCGAGGATCGCCCAGTAGCGCTGCGGCATCGGCACGCCGTCGGTTGGCGCGGGCGGGGGCGTGGCGGCGGTCGGCCATCAGCCGGCGCGCCTGTCTGGCGTGGGCGACGGCGGCGTGCCGCAGCCGATCCCCTGCAGCGGGGCGGGGCGCAAGGGGCAAGCGGCAAGCGTGCCGCTTGCAGCACGCGTATCGACCTCCAGCTCGCGAGGTCGGGCCGGCGCATCACGCGGACGGAGGGGCCGCGCGGGGCGCACAGCGCGGGGTCCGAATCGCGGGAGAACAGCACGATGGACGGGCAGGCGGCGGCGATCAGGTGCATCGTTCCCGTGTCGTTGCCGACGGCGAGGCGCGCGGCGCGTGCCAGGCTGGCAAGGTCGGCGAAATCGGTGCGGTCGGTCAGGTCGACGGCGGCGGGCACGCCGGCCCGGATGGCCTGCGCCAGGTCACTCTCCTCGCGGTGCCGATCATGACGGGGGTCAGTCCCTGGGCGAGCAGCGCGGCGGCCAGCTCGGTATTTCCCGCGCCGGCCAGCGCTTGGCTGGCCGGTGCGGCGAACTGCCCGGGGCGAGCAGGGCGATCGCCCCGGGCAGGTTGAACCGGCCGATGTCGCCGTGGCTCCAGGACAGGTCGGGCGGCTCGCCTGGTTATGCCGGCGGCGCGCAACTGGCCGAACTGGCGGTCCGTGTCGTGCAGGCGGTCGCGGTTCGGGTCGCGGTCTGGGAACGCGCAGCCGCGCGCGATGCCGCACCATCGGGGCGCGGGCCGGGGGAACAGGTCGAAATAGCGGCGGAGCGGCCAGAGGTCTGCAGGTCGTAGACCCGACGAAGCGCCCGCCGAGCAGGCGGCGACGCAGGCGGAGCCGCCGGGTCCCACCAGTCCGGCCGCGCATCGATCCAGACATCGTCGAAATACGGCGAGGTGCCGAACCACGCGGCATAGGGCGCGGTGGTGAGCAGAGTGATGTGCGCGCCCCGTGGTGGCGGCGGATCGCGGCGAACGGGCCGAGCGAGAGGATCACGTTGCCCAGCGCGCCGAGCTTGATCACCAGGATGCGGCTCATCCGGCGTGCGGCCCACGTCGGTCCACGCGTCGCCCAGCCGCCAACCCGGGCAGCGGGCGGTTCTTCCGGTCAACTTGCAGCAGCAAGCCTTCCAGCTAGGACATGGCGAACTCCGGTCACTGCGGGTATCAGGGGGCATGGGCGGGGGAACCGAGGGGCCGGGTCGGGCTGGACTGCGAACAGCGGCGATATCTGCATGCATTACCCATGCAGAAATGCGGATCGCCTGGTCGGCGCCTGCCGTGCTCGCTCCGGCCTCGGCGCGGGCCTGCTCGCCCGCGACCATCCGCCGCCCGCCGTCGCCGGCCGCGTCTGGGGTCGTTGCGCCCATCGCCGCCCGGCCCCGCCGCGATCCCCGACGGCGGCGCCAGCGGCCCCGGCCCCCCCCACCACCGCCGCCGGCCCGAACCGCGCGGCGAGGACCCCTTTCACCTCGCCCGCGCTTGCGGGCTTGGGCCGCGAAGAGCGGACCAAGGCCTGCCCCGGGGCTTAACCCGGGGTCGCGGAGCCCTTGAGACGCGGTGAGGGTTGCGCCGGCACCGCCCTCATCGCCGGATCACCACCCCCGCCCCGAACCGCACACGAGGAACTTGGACACGTGGGCTGCCAGGTCGCGCCCGCGGCATTACGCCGACGCCGGGCCCGCGCCGCGCCCGCCGGCGCCTCCCCCGGCGCGCCCCGCGCCGCGCCTTGCATTCGGTGGTTGCGCGGCATGCCCGATTGGCACCCCGCTCCGCGCCTTGCATGGGGTCGTTGCCACGCAACGCCAAGGCGGCGCGCAGCTGCCGCAGCATCACCTCCCGCGCCAGGGCCTCCGCCGGCCCGGGCGATCCGGGTGCCCAGCCGACCGCCTCGCCCGCCTGCTGCCCCGCCGGCGCCGCCGCCCGCGCCCCCGCCGGCGCCCGTGCATGGGGTCGTTGCGCGAACCGCGCGCCCGGTGCCGCACCGCCGCGCCGCGCATGGGGTCGTTGCGCGAACTGCGCGCGCCCCCCGCCTGCCGCGCCGCGCGCTTCGCCCCGCGTGCCGCCGCGATCGCCACCGCCACTCCGCCTGCGCCGCCGCCTCGACCCGCGCCGCCGCCCGCTCGGCCGCCCGGCCGCTGGCGACGCTCTCCGCCGCCGAGCCGTGGGGTCCCCCCGCCGGCCGCCCCTCCCGGCGCCCGCGCCGCGCGCGGCGGCCGCCCCGCCCCGCGCTGCGCCGGCGGAGGCGCGCATGGGGTCGTTGCGTGCAGCGCCTCCCACGCCACCTGCGCGGGATGCTTCGGCGCCATCAGCTCCGCCGGCGCCGTCTCCAGCCGCGCCGCCATCTCGGCCGGCAAATACGCCCGCAGCCGATGCGCCGCGCACACCAGCCTTGTCCGCACCACCAGCGCCCGGACATACCGCTGCGCGGTCCGCTGCGCCGCCCCGCGCATCGCGTAGCGCCCGTGCGTGGTCTTCGCCGCGATCATCCGCGCCAGGCCCGCCGCCGTGCGCGGCCCGGTGCTCGCCCCGCCATGCAGGCGGCAGCGGCCGTTCGCCATCGCCAGCCCGAGGCACGGGCTGCCGGCCCGGGTCCGCGCCCCGCACGCCGGCGCCCGGTGGGGGGCGGCTGGTGTCTCCGCGGTTGCCTGCGGCGGAGTTGCGCTCGCGCTCATGCCACGCTCCGCGGGCGCGGCCGCTGCGTCCTGGCCCGCTCCACCATCGCCTGCTCCGTCGCCGCGGTGGGTCGGCCACGCCGGCTGGTTGGGCGCGGCGGGGTCTTGCGCCACGCCGGCGCGCGGCCTGGACGGCCAGATCTCCAGCGACCAGCCATCCCCCTGCTCCACGATGCCGCCCGCGCGGC
>CAWKAN010000039.1:0-58846 GCA_963847615.1 uncultured Alphaproteobacteria bacterium | reverse complement strand
CCGCCGGCCGCCTTGCACGCGGCGGCGATCGCCTTCTCGCGGCCGGACGCCTTGTCCTTCTGCAGGCCCTTCAGGCCCTCGGCGGTGTAGCTTGCCTTGATCAGGAACTTCGGCATTTCTTGTTCCCCCCTGGAACCGGACATGGAATTTGTTGCACGGGACGTTTGGTCCGCCGGCAGCGCGGCGAGACATCGACGATCGAGCCGGCGACGGGCTTCAATTCCTTGCGGGGACATGCCATCCGACAGTCCCCGAAGGGTCGCACGGACACCGGCCACGGCCGCATGCTGCATGGCCCGCTTCGCCCGCACAAGCAAATTCCACCGCGGCGGGGTGCGCAAGACGCCTCGATTGGGCGATGCACGCCGGCGGGCGATGCCGCGGGCGCCGGGCGCGCGGCGGCTCAAGGTTGCGGCGTGCCGGAGCCGCCGCGGGTGGTCCCGTCATCCGCACGATCCTTGCGATCCCGCAACGCGATCGATGCCGATGGGGATTTTGGCAAAATGGTCCGCCTCGTCGGCCTTCGAACCCGCGGCCGGCAGCTCGGCGGCGAATTCCGTCAGCGCGGCCTGGCCTTCCGTCTGGTCACGTGCGTTCGGCGGCTGTGAGGCGAGGAAAGCCGCCGCGATGACGACCGCGAGGCCCAGCACCGCCTCCACGCCGATCGACATCCGCATCTGCCGGCGCGCCGGGTGCGGCGCGGCGCCGTCCAGCCGCCCGGTCAGCCGGAAGCGATTGAGCGCGGCGAGCGCCAGCAGGGCCAGGAACAGGCCCAGCTTCAGCAACGCGGTGCGGCC
The DNA here is from genome assembly GCA_963847615.1 of uncultured Alphaproteobacteria bacterium. Lineage (GTDB taxonomy): Bacteria > Pseudomonadota > Alphaproteobacteria > Acetobacterales > Acetobacteraceae > Palsa-883. Next base: position 58,049 of record CAWKAN010000039.1, on the reverse strand, counting down.
ATAGCCGGTGTGGAACAGGCCGGGCAGCGTGCCGCCGAGCAGCGCGATCTGCGCCGTCGCGGAGCCGGCCAGGAGCAGCGCCGCGGCCAGGCCCAACCGGGTGAAACCCCGGCATGACGCCGCGGCGGCGCCGGGGGGAAGCAGCGTGACCGCCAGGAACAGCGGCAGCAATCCGCCGAGCCAGGCGCCGGCGGCCAGCAGATGCACCACCTCGGAGACGATCATCGTCGTGCCCGCGCCGCCGCCCATCGCTCCGGCGTGGCCGAGCATGGGCTGAACGGCGATCGCGGCACCGGACAGCACGGCCGCAACAACCACGGAATTGCGTTTCGGGCGGAGGGCGGCCAGGACGAGCAGCAGCACCACGCAGCGGAGCATCAGCCAATGCCCGAACTGCGTGTCCGCCGCGACCGTCGGCAGCGCGTGCAGCAGCGCCGCGACACCGCCCGGGTCGGCGATGAGCACGGTTGTTGCCAGCAGCCAGGCGGCGGCGGTGGCGAGCCCGAGGGCTGCACTCCAGCCGGCGATGCGCAGCACCGCGTGGCGCAACCGGCGCGCCTGGGCCGGCGTCGCGTCCAGCGCGGTTGGCGCGACCAGCAACAGGAAGATCGGCGCACCGAACAGCGACACCAGCGCGGCGACATGCGCGCCACGCAGGGCCGCGGCCAGGATCTCCAGCCCTTGCACCTGGCCGCGGCTCCCGCGCCGGCCGTTCCGCCGTCAGCGGGACGGCGGTTTCGGCATCGACATGCTGCCCATGCCGGCGTGATCCATGCCCGGGGTGGCGGCGCCGGCCGGTTCCACCGTTACCGTCGTCGTGACCTGCCCGGCGTAGGCGAAGCGCAGCGCCAGCGGAAACTGCTCGCCTTGCGTCAGCGGCTGCTTCAGCCCCATCAGCATGATGTGGTAGCCGCCCGGCTTCAGCATCGCCGGGTGGCCCGGCGCGACCGGCAGGGAGGCGACGGGCCGCATCTTCATCACGCCGTGGTCGTCGATGGACTCGTGCAGCTCCGCGCTGTTGGCCACCGGCGTCGTGGCGCCGGTCAGGGTGTCGGGCGCGCCGGCGTCGGTGATGGTCAGGTAGACCACGCCCTGATGCCCGGCCATGGCGGCGCGGGACCAGGCATGCGCCACGTTCGGCGTCGATTGCTGGGCGAACACGGTCGCCGGGATGGCGATCAGGGCGGCGGCGAGTGTCAGGCGCATGATGCGTCTCCTTGTTCCGGATCAGTTGTTGACGGTGAACTGGAAGCTGCCCTCGGTCTTGTGGGTGTCCACCGAGGTGGCGTGCCAGCGGACGCTGTAGGTGCCGGGAGGCAGTTTCGGTAGCGAGACGACCAACTGGCGATCGCTGCCGGCGGCGAGATGCGGCTGGCCGGTGGCGACCGGCCCGTCCTTGCCGGTCACGACGATGCCGCTGAACGCCGGCTCCACCGCCTCGGTGAAGACGATGGCGAGTTCGGGCGGCGCCGCGGGCAGCGTGCTGCCCACCGCGGGGCTGGCGCGTTGCAGGAACGCATGGGCGAACACCGGCGCCGGCAGCGCCAGCGCCAGCGCCGCGATCAGGCCGGCGCGCCGCATCACAGCTGCCACTCCAGCATCGGCTTGCCCAGGCTGTTGGGGAACAGGTCGTCGAAATACAGGTGGAACTGCGCGATCGCCCCGAGATGCGAGCCGGTCTGCTTGTTACCCGGGATCAGCGCCTCCACCGTCACGGCGTAGGTCTCGGCCGTGTAGTTCATGCCGATGCCGAACAGATATTGCGGCGCATCCTGGTTTGGGCTGCTGGCCGGCGAGGACCAGGCGACCTCGGCGAGCGGGGTCAGCCGGTTGGCGAACTCCGGCAGGCCGAGATCCTTCACCTGCGATTGCAGGTAGCGGATGCTGTATTGCAGCGACAGGCCACCGGACCATTGGTTCCAGGTGCCGTTGTTGTACAGCAGGTCGCCGCTATCGGGGTCCGCGCCGGTTACTTTCAGCTTCTTGTCGGCAACCTGGTAACTCAGCTCGCCGGTGAGGGCGAAGGCGCGCGCCCAGCCGATCGGCAGGTCGCCGAACCCCTTGCCGAAATAGACCGAGCCGGCGGTGGAGCTGCTGTCGTCATTGTCGAGCGCGGCGCCATTGGCGCCGGTGGCGCCGGTGCGCGCGAAGCTGCGGGTGATGCCGATGGAGAACATGAACTCGTGCTCGGCGTTCACGTACGGCTTGTATTTCAGCGTGGCTTCGAGGTTCTCCCAGCCGTTCGCCGTCTTGGCGCCGGGCTGGGTCAGCCACTGGTAGCCGTCACCGATGGAGAAACCGAAGTTTTCGGTGATGCGTTTGTCGAACTCGAATTCGCCCGCATACAGGTTCGCTGCCGGCGCGCCGTCGGTCGGCTGCGGCAGGTAGGAAAAGGTCGGAAGCGAGGCTTCGTCGGCGACGTTGGGATCGTCGATGAGCAGCGTGCTGATGAACATGTGCGAGCCGGCGACACCGTGGGCCAGCGCGAATTGGCCGGGACACAGCGCCGCGCCGGCGAGGCCGGCGAGCAACAGGGGGCGGTACATGGCTGTGGGACTCCAGGGGAGATGAATTCGACGACACCGGCGCACGCGGCGGCCGATGCCAGGACGCGGGATTTAGCTCAGCGCAGGGGGTCCGCGGGGTTGCGCCGCCATGGTTTGCCGGATCGGCGGCGCGGTGGCCGGCGGCAGGCCGGGCGGGGTGAAGGCGACGACCTGAAGCGGCGGCAGGGGTGTTGCGCCGGCCGGCAGCACGATGCCCGGCGCGGCGAGCGAGACGCAGAGCGGACAGAACACGCAGTCCGGCCGGTGCGGCGCCGGGGCCTTCGGGGCGCTGTCGGCCGGCGCGGGGGCGTGGCAGATGATGCCGATGCCGGCCAACACGCGGCCGACCTCCGGCTGCGGCACCACCGCCCCGAAGGCGAGCTGCGCCACCAACGCCAGCAGCGCCAGCAGCAGACCGGGAGCGGGAATGCGGGACCGAACCATCGCGGCACGGAAACTTGCACCGGAGCGGCGCAAGCGCAACTTGCGCCTGGCCGAGGGCTGTCGGGGGAACGAAGCAAGGTCGGGGCTCCGCCCCGAACCCCGCCAGGGGGGCGTTGCCCCCCTGGACCCCCCACCAGAGGCGGAGCCTCTGGACTCCATGACCGGGAGTGTGGGGAGGGGAAGGGGGCGTATGGGCTCGCCCTTGGCGGGGTTCCAAGGGGCAGCGCCCCTTGGTGGGGTCCGGGGCGAAGCCCCGGCTTGCTTCTGTTCCACTCGATTGCCCTGGGCGACGCGGGTGCGCCACTCCGGGTTCACGCGAGGTGGCGCGCCCGCTGAGGGAGCAGGCCACCGGCCGCGGTGGAAGGCCGCGCCGCCCGGCGCGGCCGCGATGTCGTGGTGCCTGCGCAAGCCCGGCGGTTGTCGTCCCTCGCCTCCCGCCGACCTGGCGGCGGCGGCGGTTGCGCACCGACCCGCCGGGCCGGCCGGGGAGGTGCACACCGGCAAGCTGTTGTCGGCAAAACGGTGTTGGGTATATTTTCCTGTTCGTGCTATGTTGGTCGGTCTGACTGACAGCCTGGAGACCTCACCCCGTGGCCACCTGCCCTCCCGCGCCCGCCGCCCCGCCGGGCAGGCCGCTCGGCCAAATCCTGTCGGCGATCCCCCGCGCCGTGCGACGCCTGGTTCCACGGCCGGCCGTCGAAGGATTGGTGACCGCTGGGCAGGACGGCGCGCGGCATGGCCGCGACGGGGTCCTGCCCCATCGTCGATCGACACGATCCGATCGAGGATGGTGGCCGGCGCCATCGCCGCCGATGCCGTCCCGCCCAGCGCCGGCCGGCGCTGGGCGGGCTGCTCGGGAGCACCGCCGCCACGTCGGCGGCAGGCCAGTGAGCGGTCCGTGCAAGGTGGCGACGGGGTGTGTCGGGCTTCGGCGTGGCCGGCGGGCGGGCGCCGCGCTGCGTCATGTGCCCGGGCGGCGTGGGGCTGGGGCGCTGGCGGCCGTTGCGAAAAATCCGGCAACAACCCCATGCAACGTGGCGACGGTGCGTGTCAGACCGCGGCGTGGCCGGCGGGCGGGCGCCGCGCTGCGTCATGTGCTCGGGCGGCGTGGGGATGGGGCGCTGGCGGCCGTTGCGAAAAATCCGGCAACAACCCCATGCAACGTGAGGCCGGTGCGTGTCGGGCCGCGGCGGGGCCGGTGGGCAGGCACCGCGCTGCGTCATGTGCCCGGGCGGCGTCGGGATGGGGCGCTGGCGACCGTTGCGAAAAATCCGGCAACAACCCCATGCAACGTGGCGACGGTGCGTGTCGGACCGCGACGTGGCCGACGGGTGAACGCCGTGGCGCGACTGGTGTTCGGGCGGCCGGTGGGCGGGGGGTTGGCGGCCGTTGCGACAGACGCGGCAACAACCCCATGCAACGTGAGGACGGTCCGTGTCGGGCCGCGGCGTGGCCGGCGACTGAACGCCGTGGCGCGACTGGTGTTCGGGCAGCCGGTGGGCGGGGGGTTGGCGGCCGTTGCGACGAACGCGGCAACAACCCCATGCAACGTGAGGCCGGCCGGTGTCGGGCCGCGGCGTGGCCGGCGGGTGAACGCCGTGGCGCGACAGGTGTTCGGGCGGCCGGTGGCCGGGAGGCTGGCGGCCGTTGCAACCAACGCGGCAACAACCCCATGCAACGTGAGGCCGGTGCGTGTCGGGCCGCGGCGTGGCCGGCAGGTGAACGCCGTGGCGCGACAGGTGTTCGAGCGGCCGGTGGCTGGGGAGCTGGCGCCCGTTGCGACGAACGCGGCAACAACCCCATGCAACGTGAGGCCGGTCGGTGTCGGACCGCGACGTGGCCGGCGGGTGAACGCCGTGGCGCGACAGGTGTTCGGGCGGCCGGTGGCTGGGGAGTTGGCGGCCGTTGCGACAAACGCGGCAACAACCCCATGCAACGTGAGGACGGTCGGTGTCGGACCGCGACGTGGCCGGCGGGCGGACGCCCCGGCGCGACTGGTGTTCGGGCAGCCGGTGGGCGGGGGGTTGGCGGCCGTTGCGACCAACGCGGCAACAACCCCATGCGGAGCCTGCCACCGGGCACTTGTCCCGGTGGTGGCGACGGCGCGCACCGGGGTTCGGCGCGGCGGGCGGGCAGGGCTCGCGCCGCGACGGCTGCCCGAAGAGTGCCTGGCCGGCGTCGCGGAGGCACGCCCGAAAAACGCCGTAACACCCCCATGCAACGTGAGGATGGCGGCGATGCCGCTGGCGGCGGTCCGCGTCGGTCCCAGCGCCAGTTTGCACATTGACGCACGGCCGGTCTGCGACCATCACTCCCCGCGGCCGGCGGACCTGTGCCGGTGCAGTCCAAGGGAGACGTCCATGGAACAGCGTATTTCGCGTCGCACCTTCGCCGGCGCGGCCGTTGCAACTGTTACGAGTTTTGGCATCCTCCGCCACGCGCGCGGCGAGGCCCCCATCGAGATCCGCGCCTCGCTGGACACCGCGCCCTCGCATCCGCGCAACGTCGCTTTCCGTGAATTCCTCGGCAAGATCGAGGCCGCCTCGGGCGGGCAGGTGAAGACCAAGCTGTTCGAGAGCGGCGCGCTGTTCCCCGACCTGCAGGTGGTCAAGGCACTGGTGCAGGGCCAGGTGGAGATGTGCTGCCCCGGCACCTGGGCGCTCACCGGGTTTGTGCCGGATGCGGACTTCTCCGGGCTTCCGGCGTTCTACGGCCGCACCCTTCAGACCGTGCACAAGGCGGTCGATGGCAGCGGGGGACAGTACGTCAACGGCGAGATCGCCAAAAAGCTGCACGTCGAAGTACTGGGCGGCTGGTTCGATCTTGGCCTCAACACCTGGTTCTCCACCCGCAAGCCACTGAATTCGCTGGCTGATCTCAAGAACATGAAGATCCGCAGCGCGGGCGGCATCCTGAATTCCTGGCGCATCCGCTACTTCGGCGGCATCCCCAACGTCACCGCCTGGCCCGACGTGCCGCTGGCGATGTCGCAGGGCACGTTCGACGGGCTGATCACCACCTTCGAGAGCGCGAACAGTTCCAAGCTGACCGATTCCGGCCTGCGCCACGGCATGCAGGACCGGCAAAGCATCGGGCTCTACGTGCCGCTGGCCAACCAGGACATGTGGAAGAAGCTCGGCCCCAAGCTGCAGCAGACGGTGCTGAAGCTGTGGGCGGAGAACCTGCCGACCTGGCGCGACAACACCGCGAAATCGCAGGAGCACGCCCGGGGCGAGCTGGTCAAGCAGGGCGTCACCATCATCGACGTGCCGCAGGCGGAGCTCGACGCGGTGCACGCCAAGATGCTGAAGGAGCAGGACAAGGCCGCGGCGGACGCGCATATCTCGCCGGAGGTGGTGAAGCTGGTCATGGCGGACGTTGGCGTCTGAGCCGGCACGGATGACCGCCGATCGCCGGTTACGGTTCTTCGACCGGCGATCGGCTTCACCGGACGCGTGGTCCGGTACAGTGGGGCAATGGCAGGCGCGGCGCGGCGGCCTTGGCCGGTCGGTTCCGGCGTAAACGCTCGGTTCGGTGCGGGAGCGCAGATTGACAGGGCGTTATACCGCGCGCACGAGACGGCCGCGCGGCCAAGCCGTCGAACCATAAGGGAGACGTTCATGCAGGCCATCACTCGTCGTGCCCTGGGGCGCGCGACCGCCGCGACAGTGGCAGGCTTCGCTATTCTCCGGCATGCCAGGGGAGAGGCACCGATCGAGCTGCGCTGCTCGCTCGACACCGCTCCATCGCACCCGCGTAACGTCGCGTTGCGCGCCTTTCTCGCCGCGTTCGAAGCCGCCTCGGGCGGCCGGGTCAAGACCAGGCTGTTTGAAAGCGGCTCGCTGTATCCCGACCTGAGAGTGGTGACAGCGTTGATCCAGGGACAGGTGGAGATGTGCTGCCCCGGCACCTGGACGCTCACCGGTTTCGTTCCGGATGCCGACTTCACGCAACTTCCGGCCCTGTACGGCCGGACCGCCGAGATGGTTGCCAAGGCGGTTGACGGCAACGCTGGTCATTTCGTCAATAGTCAGATCGCCGATAAGCTGCACGTGCAGGTTCTTGGTGGCTGGTTCGACTACGGTTTCAACAACTGGTTCACGACGAAGAAGCCGCTGAATTCGGTGGCCGACCTGAAGGACATGAAGATCCGCAGCCCGGGTGGCATCCTGATCTCGGCGCGGATCCGGTTCTTCGGTGCCATTCCCAATGTCACGGCCTGGCCGGATGTGCCGCTGGCCATGTCACAGGGCACGTTCGACGGTTTGATCAGCAGCGACGAGAGCGTCAACACCGCCAAGCTGGTCGATTCCGGCATGCGGCACGCGCTACATGATGATCAGGCCATGATCGTGTATGTGCCACTCCTCAACCAGGCCTTCTGGAACAAGCTTGATCCCAAGCTGCAGGAAACCATGACCAAGCTGTGGACCAGCCACATTCCGGCCTGGCGCGAAGCGGCCGCGAAGGCGCAGCGCCACGCGCGTGAGGTCCTGACCCAGCAGGGCGTGACCTTTGTCGACGTGCCGCAAGCGGAACGTGATGCGTTACGCCTCCGAATGGTGGTTGACCAGGACAAGATCGTGGCCGAGGCGCATATGTCGCCTGAACTGGTGAAACAGGTGTTGGCGGATGTCGGGGTCTGACGCACCCAAGGTGCGTTCGGCTGCGCGCGATACGTTCGCGCGCATCGACCGGCTATGGAACCGCGTCGAGCGCACCCTGGTGGGTGTGCTCGGCGCGGCCGCGCTGCTGATCGCCGTGGTGCAGGTGTTCGGCCGCTATATCGATCCTGCCAACGCGATCACCTGGGCCGAGGAAGTTATCGTCTACATCGCCGTCTGGGCGGTGATGCTCGCCGCCAGCCAACTGGTGCGCACGGACGGGCATGTGCGCCCGGACCTGGTGCTGCGCCTGCTGCGGCCCGGCGTGCAGCGCTGGATCGAGATGTTCAACTGCCTGGTGGCGATCGCCTTCACCTTCGGCATGGTCTGGTACGGCTGGCAGGTGGTCGACTCCGCACTCCTGCTGGATCAGCGCAGCCCGTCGGACCTGCAGTTCCCGATCTGGATCTATTACGCCGCCTTGCCGACCGGCGGTTTTCTGATGCTGGTCCGCTACGTGATCCGCCTGCTGCGCTACGCCTTCCTGTTCGATCCGACCACCATGAGCGTGGGCCACGCGATCGAGCACGAGGTGTCGTCCGAGCTGGCACAACAGCTCCACCGCTAGGCGACTCCCCTTATGTGGGCCATCGGCTTCCTGTTGCTGTTCTTCGGCCTGCTCGCGGCCGGCATGCCGATCTTCCTGGTGCTCGGCGCCTGCGCGTCGGTGCTCTATTTCCTGTCCGGCCAGCCGATCATCGGCGTGGCGCAGAACATGATCGACCAGCTCAACTCCACCACGTTGATGGCGTTGCCGCTGTTCGTCATGGCGGCGGCGTTCATGCGGCGCGGCGGGGTGGCGCAGGCGCTGGTCGATCTGTCCACCGCCTGGCTCGGCGGCGTGCAGGGCTCGCTGGGGTTGGTGGCGGTGGTGTCCTGCGCGCTGTTCGCGGCGATCTCCGGCTCGTCGGTGGCGACCGCGCTGGCGATGGGCACCATCCTGCTGCCGGCGATGCTGGCGCGGGGCTATCCGCGCGGCTTCTCGCTCGGTGTGATCGGTGCGTCCGGCACCATCGGCGTGGTGATCCCGCCGTCGCTGGCGCTGATCCTGTACGGGATCGTCACGGAACAATCGGTGCCGCGGCTGTTCCTGGCCGGCATCCTGCCGGGGCTGCTGCAGGCGGGAGCGTTCTTCATCTGGGTGCTGTGGTACGCGCGCTACAAGAACTTCCCGTCCGAGCCGGCGCTGCCGTTCGCCACGCGGCTGCGCATCACCTTGCGCGCGCTGCCGGCGATGGCGGTGCCGTTCGTGGTGCTGATGGGGATCTACGGCGGCTACACGACCGTCACCGAGGCGGCGGCGCTGGCCGCGGTGACCTCGCTGCTGGTCAGCCTGATCGTCTATCGCGGCTTTGCCTGGACCCGCACGCTGGAGGTGATCGCCGAGGCGCTGTGCAGCGCCGCCGTGATCATGCTGATCATCGCCACCGCGCTGGTGTTCGGCCATTGGATGACCGGCTCGGGCCTGCCCGCCCGGCTGGTGGAGTTCGCCGTCAAGCAGGGCCTCCACACCTGGGAGTTCCTGCTGGCGATCAACATCCTGCTGCTGGTGATCGGCTGCTTCCTGGAGGTGGTCAGCACGCTGCTGCTGGTGATGCCGATCCTGGCGCCGGTGCTGGTGCCGATGGGGATCGATCCGGTGCATTTCGGCATCATCTTCACCCACAACATGGAGGTGGGGCTGGTGCACCCGCCGGTGGGGCTCAATCTGTTCGTGCTCGCCACCATCTCCAGCGCGCCGATCGGCGAGGTGATCCGGGGCATCCTGCCGTTCCTGGTGATCCTGCTGATCGTGCTGGGGATCATCACCTACGTGCCGTGGATCACCATGTGGCTGCCGGATTACGTCTATGGGCACTGAGGGGGGGGGGCACTGAGGGGGGGAGCGGGAGCGGGGCCGAGCGGGATTGCCCGCGCGGTGGCGCGAGAACGGCGGAGATCGCGATGTCGCCGCGGGGAACCGCCGCGGCTTTTCGCGCCGTCGCGCATGGCGGGGCATTGGGCGGTGCGAAGACCTGCCGCCGATCGGGACCTTGGCGGGCAAGCGCCGCGCCGGAGCCCGCGCATGCGTCAGGTGCAAGCGGTCCGGGTTGAACCGCCTGGCGGCCGGTTCGGTTTATTTTCGGTATTGTATTGATTTCGGTCCATTCCGCCGGCCGCCTTGCTCTGGAGCGGGAATTGCGGCAGAATATTTGGCGCTTTCGACCAGACATCCGGGGAGATCGTCCAATGCTGCCGCGCCTGCTGTTGCTGCTGTCGCTCGTGCCGTTCATGTGCAGCGGGGGGCTGTTCACCGCAGGCGCCCGCGCGCAGACCGCTCCAACCGAAATCAAGATCGGCAGCCTGCACGCCAGCTCCGGCCCGTTCGCCAGTATCTCGATGCCGGTCTATTATTCGCTGAAAATGTGGGTGGATCAGACCAACGCCGCGGGCGGCGTGTTCGTCAAGCCGTACAACAAGAAGCTGCCGATCAAGCTGATCAGCTATGACGACCAGAGCAGCACGGCGACCGCGGCGACGCTGTACAACCAGCTCATCACGCAAGACAAGGTTGACCTGCTGATCGCCGATTCCGGTTCGGTGCTGACCTCGGTGGCGGTGCCGATCGCCAAGGAACACAAGATGTTCCTGTTCGACGTGTCGGGCACCGGCGGGACGTTCTTCACCAAGGACAACCCCTATATCGCGCTGATGGCGAACCCGGTTTCGACCATCTGGCCGAAATACATCGCCGACTTCCTGGACAGCACCGGGGTGGCCCAGGGGATCAAGACGGTGGCGATCCTGTACGCCACCAATGACTTCACCACCACCCAGGCGAACGCGGTGCGCGGCTTCATCCAGGCGGCGGGCAAGCTGAAGATCGTCTACGACCAGGGCGTGCCGACCAGCACGTCGAACTACACGGTGCTGATCAACAACATCGCCAACGCCAATCCCGACGCGGTGCTGCATCTCGGCTATGCCGGCAACGACATCGCGTTCTTCCGCAACCTGCAGGATTCCGGCCAGAAGTTCCGCTTCGTGTTCGGCATCTACCCGGGCGAGGAGCAGGATGAGCTGACCAAGAACGTCGGCGTCGCCGGGCTGACCAACATCTACAGCTACGTGCCGCCGTCGGCATACAACTACGTGCCGAATGTCGGCCCGACGCTCGAGCAGTTCCACGCCATGTGGGAGAAGGCGCACCCGTCCGGCTCGGGCGTGGAGTTCGGCGCCAACGCGATCTACGGCTACATGACCGGTCTGGTGCTGGAACGTACATTGGCGACCACCGAGAGCATGGACCAGATGGCGATCCACAACGCGGTGTTCGCGCTGTCGGGCAAGCTGAAGACGCTGGACGGCAGCTTCGCGGTGAACGAGATGGGCGCGCAGGTGGGCGAGATCACCCCGCTCGGCCAGTTGCAGGCCGACGGCAAGGGCGGCCTGAAGCTGGTCGTCGTCTATCCGCCCGACCTGGTGAACGGCAAGCCGATCTTCGGCAAGTGAGCGGTGCCGGTGCGTGGTGCAGGCTTTTCGGGCGCCGACGTGAGCGACAGCGCCCGCTGCCCCACGTCATGGCCGGGGTTGACCCGGCCATCCGCCGTCGGATGGGGCCGTAACGTTATCGATACATGCTCACCGGGCGTGGGGCAGATGGCCGGGTCGAGCCCGGCCATGACGGCAGCGGGGCGGATTTGGGCCGCCCACGCCACCCTCTCCGCTCGCCCCGCGCTGACCTGACCGCTCCATGCTGTTTGGTGCGATCTGCGCGGGGCTGGTGTTCGGCCTTTATTTCACCCTGGTCGGGCTTGGCCTCAACCTGATCTTCGGCGTCATGCGCATCGTCAACCTGGCGCATGGCGACTTCATCATGCTGGGCGGCTTCGCGGCGTATTTCCTGTTCTATCTGCTGGGGCTGCACCCGCTGGTCGCTGCGCTGGTGGTGAGCGTGGCGTTTTTCCTGGTCGGCCTGCCGATCTATTACATCACCGTGCCGCGCCTGCTGCTGGCGCGCGATTTGGAGATGCTGTCGGTCATCCTGTTCTTCGGCCTGTCGCAGGTGATCGAGGCGCTGACCTCGATCGCGTTCGGCAGCACCGAACGTTCGATCCCCGGGCGCATCCTCGGCACCGGCCCGGTCATCATCCTCGGCCAGCGCCTGCCGAGCGCCTGGGTGTTCGGCGCGGCGGTCAGCGCGGTGGCGACGGCGGCGGTGTATCTGTATCTGTATCGCACCCGGCTTGGTACCCTGACGCGCGCGGTGATGGTCAGCCGTGACGAGGCGCTGGCCACCGGCATCGACGTGCCGCGCGTCTCCGCCATCGCCTTCGGCATCGGCATCGCCTTGGCGGGCATCGCCGGCGTGTTCGCCCCCTTCATGCTGGGCAGCGTGACGCCGTCGATGGGCACGCAGATCAACATCGCCGCCTTCGCCGTGATCGTCGTCGGCACGCTGGGCAATCCGCTGGGCACCGTGCTCGGCGGCATCATCTACGGCGTGTCGCTGATGCTGATGCAGACCTATCTCAGTTCCTGGGCCGAGCTGCTGCCCAACCTGATGCTGATCGGCGTGCTGATGATCCGTCCCGAGGGTCTGTTTGGCCGGAAGGCAAGACGTGCGTAGGACGGCGGGAGACCTCACGCTGGCCGGCGCCGTGGTGGCGCTGATGGCCGTGCTGCCGTCGCTGTATTCCAACGAGCTGATGCTGTTCAACTTCGTCATGTTCCTGACCCTGGCGCAGGGGCTGAACGTGATCTACGGCTTCACCGGCTATCTGCCGTTCGGCTACGTCGGGTTCTTTGGTGCCGGCGCCTACGGGTTTGCCCTCGCGGTGATGCACCTGCACGCCTCGCCGTTCGCCGCGCTGGGCGTCGGCGCCGCGGCGGCGGTGGTGCTCGGCGTGGTGCTGATCCCGATGCTGCGGCTGTCCGGCGCCTATTTCGCCATCGCCAACCTGGCCGCGGCGCAGGCGATCTATCAGGTGGTGTCCAACCCGGCGCTGGAGGACATCACCAAGGGCCCGTACGGCGTCTCGCTTGTCCCAGGTCTTCGCCCCGCACCTGTCCTACGTGGTCGCGCTGGTCATCATGGCCGCAACGTTCGGGCTGGTGGTGTGGATGCGCAACTCGCGCTTCGGCCTGGCGTTGCAGGCGATCCGCGAGGACCCGGTCAGCGCCGCGATGGCCGGCGTCTCCGTCGTCTACGGCCGCACCGTGGCCTGGCTGCTGTCGGCGCTGATCGCCGGGCTGGTGGGCGGCGTCTTCGCCTGGCACATCTCGGTGTTCTATCCGGAGACGGCGTTCGACATCGGCATCTCGATCTTCGCCACGGTGTTCACGCTGTTCGGCGGCCCGGCGACGCTGACCGGCCCGTTGCTCGGCGTGATCATCCTGTATGGCGTCTACAACGCGATCGGCATCACCGTGCCGCAGTATTTCCAGTTGATCTACGGATTGCTGATCATGGCGCTGGTGATGTTCCTGCCGAACGGGCTGGTCTCCCTGCTGACCAGGCGCGGCATCCGTGTCCCCTGAACCCCTGCTGCGCGTCGAGCAGGTGGTGAAGCGCTTCGGCGGCTTCCGCGCGCTGGACGGCGTCAGCCTGACCCTTTCGCCGGGCGAGGTGCTGGGGCTGGTCGGCCCCAACGGGTCGGGCAAGACCACCTGCATCAACGTGATCTCCGGCCTCTATCCGCCGGACGGCGGCCAGGTGGTGTTCGACGGCGCCTCGATCGGCGGGATGCGCGCGCATCTGCTGGCTCGCCGCGGCATCAACCGCACCTTCCAGTCGCCCAAACCGTTCCTGTCGCTGACGGTGCGGGAGAACGTGCTGATCGCCGCGACCTATGGCCATACCGGGCGCGCACCGATCGACCTGCCGGGGCTGCTCGCCGCGCTGGAACTCGACCACGTGGCCGACCGCCCGGCCGGCGATCTCAACAGCGCGCAGCAGAAGACGCTCGACCTGGCGCGCGCGCTGGCCACCGCGCCGCGCCTGCTGCTGGTGGACGAACTGGCCGCCGGGCTGAACCCCGCCGAGCTGGCGCGCATGGCCACGCGGCTGCGCGCGCTGGCGCAGGACGGCATGGCGCTGCTGGTGGTCGAGCACCTGATGGGCTTCATCGACCAGGTCACCGACCGGGTCATCGTGATGAACGCCGGCAAGGAGATCTTCGAGGGCACGCTGCGCAGCGCCACGCACGACCCCGAGGTGATCCGCGTCTTCCTGGGCGGCGCGCATGGCTGAGACGCTGTTGCACGCGGCCGGGCTGACCTCCGGCTACGGCAAGGTGCAGGTGCTGTGGGGCGTCGATCTCGACGTCGCGGCGCAGGAGACGGTGGTGCTGCTGGGGCCCAACGGCGCCGGCAAGACGACGCTGCTGAAGGTGCTGCTCGGGCTGATGCCGGCCTGGCAGGGCCAGGTGGTGCTGGGCGCGGAGGACATCACGCGGCTGCGCACCGACCACCGGGTGCGCCGCGGCATCGCCTACATGTCGGAGCTCGGCGTGTTCCCCGGCCTGACCATCGAGGAGAACATCCGCATCGGCGGCCAGTTCGCCACCAGGGACGCGTTGCGCGCGCGGATGGCGGAGCTGTACGGCGTGTTCCCCGACCTGGCCGAGCGCAAGCGGGCGCTGGCCGGCAGCCTGTCCGGCGGGCAGCGCAAGATGCTGGGCATCGCCAAGGCGCTGGCGGCCACGCCGCGCCTGCTGGTGATGGACGAGCCCTCCGCCGGCCTGTCGCCGCTGTTCGTCGAACAGGTGATCGCGGTGCTGCGCCGGTTCCGCGCCGATCGGAGCCATGATGGGGCCAATGGGACGACCGATGGCTTGTCGCTGTTGATCGCCGAGCAGAATGTGGCGTTCCTGGACCTTGCCGACCGGGTGTTCACCCTGGAGGGCGGACGGATCGGCTTCCAGGGCTCGGTCGCGGCGCTGCACGCGGATGATGCGCTGCGCCGGGCGTATTTTGGGCTAGGATCGGAGATCTAGCGGAAGGGGTGCGGCGGATCGTATCCCACCGCACGGGGAGGATGCGTGCATGACCGGCAATCCCGCCTACCTGACCGGACTCGACCGAAACCAGGCCAACTACGCGCCGCTGACGCCGCTGACGTTCATCGAGCGCGCCGCCTATGTCTATCCGACCCGGCCCGCCGTGGTGCACGGGACGCAGCGCTTCACCTGGGCGGAGACCTATGCGCGCTGCCGCCGGCTGGCCTCGGCGCTGACCCGGCGGGGGATCGGGCGCAACGACACGGTGGCGGTGATGGCGCCCAACATCCCGGCGCTCTACGAGGCGCATTTCGCCGTGCCGATGGCCGGCGCCGTGCTGAACGCGCTGAACACGCGACTGGACGCCGAAACGATCGCCTTCATGCTGCGCCATGGCGGCGCCCGCGCGCTGATCACCGACGGCGAGTTCGCGCCGACGGTGGAGCAGGCGCTGGCGCTGCTCGACGAGCGCCCGCTGGTGATCGACATCGACGACCCGGCGTTTCCCGAGGGCAAGCGCGTCGGCGAGATCACCTATGAGGCGTTCCTGGCCGAGGGCGATCGCGACTTCGCCTGGGCCAACCCGCCGGACGAATGGGACGCGATCTCGCTGAACTACACCTCGGGCACCACCGGCGATCCGAAGGGCGTGGTCTACCACCATCGCGGCGCGCACCTGAATGCGATCAGCAACGTGCTGAACTGGGACATGAAGTCGCACCCGGTGTATCTCTGGACGCTGCCGATGTTCCATTGCAACGGCTGGTGCTTCCCCTGGTCGATCGCCGAGCGGGCCGGCACCAACGTTTGCCTGCGCCGCGTCGAGGCCAAGGCGATGTTCGACGCGATCCGCGCCAACAAGGTCAGCCACATGTGCGGTGCGCCGATCGTCTACGCAACGCTGATCAACGCGCCGGAGACACTGCGCCAGGGCATCCACCACACCGTGCTCGGCCAGGTGGCCGGCGCCGCGCCGCCCGCCGCGATCATCGAGGGCGCCGAGCGGATCGGCATCGAACTGACCCATGTCTACGGGCTGACCGAGACCTACGGGCCGGCCGCCGTGTGCGCCAAGCACGATGACTGGACCGCGATGGCGTTGCAGAACCGGGCCGAACGCAACGGCCGCCAGGGCGTGCGCACGCCGTTGCAGGAGGCGATGACGGTGCTGGATCCCGCAACGATGCAGCCGGTGCCGTGGGACGGCGCGGCGATGGGCGAGATCATGTTCCGCGGCAACATCACCATGAAGGGCTATCTGCGGAACCCGGCTTCCACCGAGAAGGCCTTCGCCGGTGGCTGGTTCCATACCGGCGACCTCGCGGTGATGCAGCCGGACGGCTACGTAAAGATCCGTGACCGTTCCAAGGACATCATCATCTCCGGCGGGGAGAACATCTCCTCGATCGAGGTCGAGGAGGCGCTGTACCGCCACCCCGCGGTGCTGAGCGCCGCCGTGGTGGCGCAGCCGGACGCGAAATGGGGCGAGGTGCCCTGCGCCTTCGTCGAGCTGAAACAGGGCGCGGCGGTCACCGCCGAGGAACTGCTGGCGTTCTGCCGCGCGCACCTGGCGCGGTTCAAGGTGCCCAAGAGCTTCGTGTTCCGCGAGCTGCCGAAGACCTCGACCGGCAAGATCCAGAAATTCGTGCTGCGCGACATCGCGAAATCCGCCAGCGCCATCCAGTAGGGTTCCGCCCATGAGCGACTACACGCCGCCGCTGGCCGACATGCGCTTCGTGCTGCACGAGCTGATCGGGCTGGAGCGGATCACCGCCCTACCCGGCTGCGAACAGGTCGGGCGCGAGCTGGTGGACGCGATCCTCGACCAGGCGGGCAAATTCGCCCGCGACGTGCTGGCCCCGCTGAACCGCGTCGGCGACACCGAAGGCAGCCGGCTGGCGGGCGACGCGGTGCGCACGCCGGGCGGCTTCCGCGACGCCTACCGCCAGTTCGCCGCCAGCGGCTGGAGCGCGCTGACCGGCGATCCCGCCCATGGCGGACAGGGGCTGCCGGCGATCGTCTCGGCCGCGGTGCAGGAGATGTGGAACGCCGCCAACATGGGCTTCGCGCTCTGCCCGCTGCTCAGCGTGGGCGCGATCGAGGCGCTGTCGTTCACCGGCTCGCCGGCGCAGAAGGCGCTGTACCTGGGCCGGCTGATCGATGGGAGCTGGACCGGAACGATGAACCTGACCGAGTCGCAGGCGGGCTCGGACCTGGCGGCGGTGCGCACCCGCGCGGTGCCCGACGGCGAGCACTTCCGGCTGTTCGGGCAGAAGATCTTCATCACCTACGGCGAGCACGACTTCACCGACAACATCATCCACCTGGTGCTGGCCCGACTGCCCGACGCGCCGGAAGGGGTGAAGGGCATCTCGCTGTTCCTGGTGCCGAAATTCCTGGTCAACCCGGACGGCTCGCTCGGCGCGCGCAACGACGTGCGCTGCGTGTCGCTGGAGCACAAGCTGGGCATCCATGCCAGCCCGACCGCGGTGATGGCCTATGGCGATGGCGACGGCGCGGTCGGGTATCTGCTCGGCGAGGCCAATCGCGGCCTGGAATACATGTTCATCATGATGAACCAGGAACGCTTCGGCGTCGGGCTGCAGGGCGTGGCGATCAGCGAGCGCGCGTATCAGCACGCGCTGGACTATGCGCGGACCCGGGTGCAGGGCACCGAGACCGGCGTGCGCGGCGGGCCGCGCGTGCCGATCCTGCGCCATCCCGACGTGCGCCGCATGCTGCTGTCGATGAAGGCGGAGACCGAGGCGATGCGCGCGCTGGCCTATGTCGCCGCCGCGGCGATGGATGTCGGGCAGCGCCATCCGGACGCCCCGGCGCGTGCCCGGGCCCAGGCGATGGCCGACCTGCTGATCCCGGTGGTGAAGGGCTGGAGCACCGAGACGGCGCTCGGCATCACGTCCACCGGCATCCAGGTGCACGGCGGCATGGGCTTCGTCGAGGAAACCGGCGCCGCGCAATACGCCCGGGATGCCCGCATCCTGACGATCTACGAGGGCACCACGGGCATCCAGGCGAACGACCTGGTCGGGCGCAAGATCGCGCGCGATGGCGGGGCGGCGGCGCGCGTCGCGATCGCCGAGATGCGCGCGACGGTGGCCGGGCTGGACGCGGCGGATCTCGCGCCGATCCGCGCCGCGCTGGCCGAGGCGGTTACGCTGCTGGAACGTGCGGTTGCGTGGGTGGTGGACACCTCGGCCGCCGACCCGCGCGTGGTGGCGGCGGGGGCCGTGCCGTTCCTGAAACTGTTCGGCGTGGTCGCCGGCGGCTGGCAGATGGGCCGTGCGGCGCAGGTCGCGCAGGCGCGGCTGGCGGCGGGCGACAACCTCGATGCCGGCTTCTACCGCGCCAAGCTGGCCACCGCGCGGTGCTACGCCGATCACGTGCTGCCGCAGGCGCACGGCCTGGCGCACGCGGCGATGCACGGTGCCAGCAGCGTGCTGGCGCCGGACGACGTGTTGTTCGCGGCATGACGGTTACTCCCGGCGAATCGTTCGGTCGGCTTCGAAAGCGAAGTCCGGCCCCGGAAATGACTCCCCCTCCCCTTGAGGGAGGGGGTTGGGGGGAGGGGTCTGGCGGCACCAACCTTCGGTGCGACCCTGGCACCGACCCCTCCCCCCATCCCCCTCCCTCAAGGGGAGGGGGAGAAGCGTGCCGCAAGCCGCCGCCTCCCCGAATACGCCCCGCATGACCGCCACCCGCACCCAGGTCGGCATCGTCGGGGCGGGTCCCGCCGGACTGCTGCTGTCGCACCTGCTGCACCTGCGCGGCATCGAGTCCGTCGTCCTCGAAGCCCGCTCGCGCGACCACGTGGAGCACCGCATCCGCGCCGGCGTGCTGGAACACGTCGTCGCGCAGTTGCTGACCGAGGCCGGCGTCGGCGCGCCCATGCAGGCCGACGGCCTGCCGCACGCGGGCATCATCCTGCGCTTCGGCGCGCGCGATCACCGCATCGACTTCCGCGCGCTGACCGGCAAGCACGTGACGGTCTACAGCCAGCACCTTCTGGTGCGCGACCTGATCGCCGCGCGGCTCGCCGCCGGCGGAACGATCCTGTTCGAGGCCGAGGGCGCCAGCCTGCACGACATCGAAACGGACCGGCCGCGCATCCGCTATCGCCAGGCCGGCGCCGAGCACACGCTTTCCTGCGACGTCATCGCCGGCTGCGACGGGTTCCACGGCATCAGCCGCACGGCGATCGAGGCGCACCTGCACGTGTTCGAGCGGGACTATCCGTTCGGCTGGCTCGGCATCCTGGCCGATGCGGCACCGTCATCGGCCGAGCTGGTCTATGCCACCCACGAGCGCGGCTTCGCGCTGGCCTCGCTGCGCTCGCCCACGGTCAGCCGGCTGTATCTGCAATGCGCGCCGGACGAGGACCTGGACGCCTGGTCGGACGATCGCATCTGGGCCGAGCTGCAGACACGGTTTTCCCGCGAGGGCGGCTTCACGTTGCGGGAAGGCCGCATCACCCAGAAGGGCATCACGCCGATGCGCAGCTTCGTGGCGGAGCCGATGCAGCACGGCAGGCTGTTCCTGGCCGGCGATTCGGCGCACATCGTGCCGCCCACCGGGGCGAAGGGCCTCAACCTCGCGGCCGGCGACGTCGCCGTGCTGGCGCGCGCGCTGGAGGCGTTCTGCCGGCGCGGCGAGACGGCGCTGCTCGATGGCTATTCGGCGACGTGCCTCGATCGCGTCTGGAAGGTGCAGCGGTTTTCCTGGTGGATGACCGCGATGCTGCACCGCTTCGCGATACATGGCGACTTCGAGCGGCGGGTGCAGCTCGCGGAGCTGGCCTATGTGACGTCGTCGGTCGCGGCCGCGACCAGCCTGGCGGAGAATTACGTCGGGCTGAAATTACCGGGGTAACGGCGTTCCCGGAGCGCACTGGCTGGACGCGACGCGGCGATCCTTCGCGGCACACGGCCGCGGGATGGCCGGGTCACGCCGTATCGGCACAAGGATCGGTCGGGCCGGGCCGCAAACGTCTCCCCGCCCGATGCGGGCGGCAGTGATCGCGCCCGGGGCGGATGGTGTGGCGGCGGCGGATCGGTGAGGGCCAGCAACGCCGCGGCCCCACCGTCGCCGCGGCGACGGTGGCGCCCGATCGCGAGGCCGGCCTAGAGCTTGAACCTGACGCCGGTCATGACCGTGACGATGTTGTAGTTCGGCGCGCTGTAGCCCGGGGTCAGGATCGAGATCGCGGCCGTCCCGGCGCCCTGGATGGCGTTGGCGGTGTCATACCAGTTGTTGTCGTGGTAGCTGGCGAAGCCAACCCAGCCGATCAACTCCATGTTCGGCGCCACCTGGTAGGTCGCGTCGGACGTTGACGCTGTTCATCGTCGAGTTGATGTCGGGATAGTTGCTCACGTTCTGGTAGGACGCCGCGTCGGATTGGACACGAACACGCCGTTGAACTGGGTGAACATCACCGCACCGAGGAGAAGGTGTAATCGGCCCGCAGTTTCAGCTTGTCGTTGACCTGCCAGTCGCCGCTGATCCCGATGGTATGGGTGGCGGTGGTGTCCTTGTTCGAGAAGTAACCGGCGGTCCCCGCGCAGGCGGCGGTGGAGGCAGTCGCGGCTGTGGAGCAGGCGCCATTGCCGAGGTTGTTGAAGAACAGCAGTTCGTAAGTATAGAACAAGTGCAGGTTCACGTTCGGCCTGGGCCGCCAGTTGATGTCCGGCCCGATGGTCAGGGCGTAATCCTGCTTGATGCCGCCCGCAGACGCCCGTCAGGGGAACCGTCGTAGGGTGGCGGTACCGACAGGGTAAACGTCCCCGTAGGTGTAGTTCTCGTTCTTGAACTGGATGTAGACGTCGCTGGACAGGTTTGTTCGTCGGCGAGTAGTCGGCCCTCGCCGTGACCACCTCCGACGTCATGGGCGCCTGATAGTAGGCACCGGAGTAGGTCTGGCCGCTAGGGGAACCAGCGAGATTCTCCCACGGCCGTGAGATAGTTGAGAGTGCCGCTGCGGCTGATATAGTCGAACGAGAGCTTGCCGTTGACCTGGGGTCCCAGATCGGACGTCACGGCGACCGATCCGGTGTTGGTCCAGCTATGCCCGACCTGGGCGTTGCTGCGATCGACGTCATCGAGCCGGTAGCCGACCGTCAGCCTGGTGTTGTACGCGGGGAGGATGCGGTAGCCGAACTCGGCGCCGGCGTTCTGCTTCAGCCAGTCCTGCGGAACGACGAAGGCGACGCCGGCCGCGTTGGAGTCGGTGCCCGCGCCGCCGGTACCGCCGACGTTGACCTTGTACTGGTTCACGCTGACGCTGCGCCCGTCGATGCCGTAGTAGACGCGGGTCTCAGCATTGGCGAACGGGTTCGAAATCGCTCTGACGTTGACCTGATAGACCGTAGCCAAGGCGTTGAGGGAGTTGGCGGTCGTTCCCTGCAACTGGCCGTTGAGGCCGCTGAGGCCGGGGAGGACGCCGGCGCTCGAGGCGGGTTGGGATCGGCGGTGTTCGGCGCGAATGTATCGTCCTGCTTTTCGAAGCCGACGCGCGCGTTCAGATTGAGACGGGTCTTCGGTATAAGATCGTTGGCTCCCAACAGCACCGTGATGTAGTCGGCCTCGTTGCTGGGCGGCGTCGAATAGGCCGCCGACCGCTGATAGGGGACCGTGTTAGTCGTAATAAGTTGTCGAGTTCGTAGTCGTATTCGAGGTCGGGAAGGGCAGAGTGACGAAGGTATTATTGTCGGTGAAGTGCGAATAGGTGTTCTGCACCTGCACCTGGTACTGGCGGGTGGCATAGGCGGCCGTCACATCGAAGCGGTCGGTGTCGTAATCGACCGGCATGGCAAACGCCTGCCCGCCATAGGGCTCGTAGAACGACTCCTCCAGCGAGCCTTCCTTGTGCTCGTGGGTATAGACGCCGCTGAAGGTCCAGTCGCCGTAGATGTACTTGAAGTCGCCGCCGATGATGTTACGCCGTGTGCCGACCTGGACGGGCTGCATGGCGCCCTTCGCCGCCAGCGCGGCGATGGTGGCGTTGGTCTGGCCGGCGGGGACGGGGCCGGTGAGGGGGATGGAGATGAAGGTGCCCGGGGTGGTGGCGGTCGCGCCGCCCCACGGCGCCAGGTTGGGGTTCAGGAACCCCTGGCTGCCATTGACGGTATAGAGCGAGTTGATGACGTTGCCGGTGTAGGTAATCGAGTTGAAGTGGACACCGCCCTCCCAGGTGCCCTGATCGCCGACGTTGAACCCGAGCGAGCCGGCGTTCGCCAGGCTGTTGCTGGTGCTGGACGCCCAGTTGTTGTCGCTGCCGACGCCGCTGCCGAGATTGTTGCCGGTCTGGAACACCAGGTTGTTGCCCTGGAGTTCATAGTACCGGGTCCCGCCGGAATTCCACGGGGCGCGGCCGGTCAGGTCGAAGTCGCCGAGGATGTCGATCCCGGTGGTGTTCAGGCCGTTGTAGCGGCCGGCCTGGTCGGCGTTGGTTCCCATCACCCCCATCACCCCGACCCCGATCTCGCCGGTGAACGGCGTGCCGGCGATCGTGGTCGATGGGGTGGCGTCCTGGGCGGACGCCGCCAAGGGCACCAGGCAGGTCGTGGCGAGTGCGACGGCCGCAAGTGCGTTACGAGTAATCATGTCAAGCCCCCGTGTTCGTGCCGTCGCATCAGCGGAAGAAGAAGGCGCCGGCTGGGCTGTTCGACCCATGGACCTGCGAGTGGCAGTTCAGGCACTGTCTCTGGTTCGCCAGCGCCGAATTGAAGTTGCCGCTGCCCGGCCCGCGGAACGGGATCGATGCGTGCCCGCCGAACGCCCCGCCGCTGTTGTTGGACTGCGCGCTGTGGCAGGACGAGCAGAGGAAATTCAACGGTTCGATCAGCAGGCGCGGTTGGTTCGAGCCGTGCGGGTTGTGGCAGTTCAGGCAGTTCTCACGCACCGGCTGATGTTCCCACAGCAACGGCCCGCGCTTGTCGGCGTGGCAGTTGTAGCAAGTCTGGTTGATGGTGAATTCCTTCAGCGACTTGGTGTCGCCCGGCGAGCCGTGCGGGTTGTGGCAGTCGCTGCACACCACCAGGCCCTCGCGGATCGGGTGATGCGAATACTTGTAGGTGTCGGCCCGAATGTCCTTGTGGCAGGTGAAGCACTTCTCGGGCTGCGTGGCCTTGACCAGGATCGGGTCCTTCGCCGCGTGCGGCGTGTGGCAATCGGTGCAGGCGACGCCGGCCTGTTCCATCTGGCTGCCCTGCCAGTTCATGCGCAGGCCGGCCTGGTGGCAATCCAGGCAAACCTGATTGCGCACCTTCACCGGCGAGGCATGCGGCCCGTCGAACACGACGGCCGGATACGGCGCCTTGCCGGCCAGATGCGCCGCGCTGTCGCCGTGACAGCCCTGGCAGCCACCCTGCGCGAACGGCGTGCGGGGATCGCCCATCATCGCCATCGGGCTGTTCAGGATGGCCTGAACCTTCGGGTCGCCGCCGTGACAGGTCAGGCAGGTGCGCACGCCGGCTTCGGCGACGGATTTCTGCGCCGCCGGGGTCTGCTGCGCGTGCGCCGAGACCGTGAGTGCCCCCAGCGTCAGCGCCATCCCGAACAGCAGCTTAAACGCAAGTGTCTGCTTCATGTCGGTGTCTCTGGTACTTGCCTTGCGGGGTTCATGTCGTTACGGCCGCAGCGAAATTCCCGGGCGCGGACCATGTGGCTTGTGGTCACAGCGCCGCATCCCAGGGCGACTGGACGGGCTCGGCCACCACAGTGTCGTTGCCAAGCCCGCCCCGGCGGTCGTTACCGGCCGCGTGGGTGGCGGGGACAACGGATGCGCGCGCGAGGCTGACGGACAGGAACGGCGCCTTACGCATCTGTGGCATGGTCGAAACCTGGCCTCCTCGGTCGAAATCGAGCTGCGTGAGGAACAACCGCGACTGCCGGTAGCGCACCGGAACAGTCACATCCTCGCGCGCGCATTACCGGAGTAATAGGGCCAGGATTACCGAAACTTTATAATACCAGGGGTCGTGTTGCATGCGTACCACATTGGGCACGGGGCGGCTGGCACGTGGCGTGGGCCGCGAGGGCGGCTGCAGGTCGGCGGCAACCGGCCCGCGCCGGGCGGCGATCGTTATCCGCGCGACCGTCAGGGGCGATGCCAAATCGGCGTGACCGCGCGGCTCCGGCAGCGCAGGATCCGGCTGTTATCATCATGATATCCTTACACGGTTCAGGGACTCGGATCCCCCCAGGCGATGGCGCGCGGTCGCCGGGCGGTCGCGCGCTCCCGGGTCGGGGGCGGATCGGGTGGGTGCCGGCGCGGCCGCCCCATGCCGCCCGACGAGGGGGCAACCCATCGGACGGCTGGCATGACGTGTCGCCGGCATCCCGGCGGTTCCCGGTGCGGACCGCGCCACGACCGCCGCCCGCTTCCGGCGACGGCGCACGCGCGATTTGGGGGCAAGCGCGCCGCCGCCTGAGGTCGCCGGCCACCCGGCTCCCGGCCGGCGCCTTGGCCCGCCCCCGGGACCGGCCGCGCCCCCTTGTCGAACATCCGGGTTGGTTCGCCGTCGGACGTCGGAGTCGCCCACCGGTCACGCATCCCTCGCCGTTCGGCGGCGCGTGGCCGACGTCACCACGCCTGGAAGCGAGGCGCGCCGGTTTACGGCTTACCCGGGACGGGGGCGGCCACTGCATAAATATATAAGCAAGTGGCCGCTTCACGCCGAACCCGCGGGTTGCATGCCCCGCCTCGGCAGCAGTTCTCATTTTGGCCGCTCCGGACAGCCTGTCTCCGTCATGGCCGGGCCTGTCCCGGCCGGCCACCCCCCACCGGTGGTGCGTGGCTGGCCGGGACAGGCCAGGCCATGACGGAAAGGCAACGTCATCCGGTCAAAATGAGAACCGCTGCCGCCTCGGCGGACGTAGCGGCAATATCGTGGCATCATTTCAGCATGGCATCCGTTCGCCGGTCGGTTGGCGGATCGGCACGGCGGGATCGGCCAGGCTGCCGGGCCGCGCGGTTGCCTCGGGTGATGCCCGCGCCGCGACGGCGCGCTGCATCGCGCGGGGCGGGCGCGCGTCGGGGCGCCAGCCGCCGGGCCCGCCGCGGCGCGCGTCCGGCATCGCCAGCCGGCGCGCCCGGGCAGCTTCGGTTGCGGTGGCGTGGCATCAACGGAACAACGGTTCGGCGCCGGACGGCGCAATGGTGGTTCACGGCAAACGATCGAGCGATCCGCCTGATCCAGGGCCAGGCCGGTTGATTTGCATCAATGCCGCCGGAGCAACGTTGGACAGGATGCGCCCGGCTTTGCTATCCGGCGGAGGGCGCGTCGGGATAGGCGCTTGCCGCATCGCTGGAGACGACATGGCCGGACCTCACTCGCAGTGCGTTGCCGCACGGGATTTGTTGCGGACGGCGGACTCGCCGCAAGCGATGGCAGGAGACTTCGACAAGGGCTGGACGGGTGCGTCCCCGATCCGGCGTGCGGCTTCCGGATTCGCCCGCCTTGCGAGGCCTGTCGCGTTGGTCGCGCTCGGCATGCTGGTCGTGGCTGGGGTTTTCGGCCCTGCCGTGGCGCAAGCGCCGGCGACCGGCACCTCGGCGGCACCGGCAGCGGCGCCGGCGGCCGCGGCTGCCGTCGCGAAGATACCCAACGAAATGTGCCTGGCCTGTCACGGCACCCAGGGGTTCGCCGTCAAGGCGTCGAACGGGCAGATGCGCTCGCTGTTCGTCAACCAGGACAAGTTCCAGCATAGCGTCCATGGCGGGCGCATGTGCGTCGACTGCCATACCAACATCACGCAGGTTCCCCACGCGCCGGTGCAGATCCAGGTGAGCTGCGTCAATTGCCACGAAAGCCTGTGGGCGAACGCGCAGAAGGAAGGCAAGACGAAAGAATTCGCCACCCTGGGCTTCGTGGCGTCGCAAATCGACAAGTTCATGAACTCGATCCATGCGCACCCCTCGCGGGCAGACCAGTCGCGCACCAACGCGACCTGCTACAATTGTCATGATGCGCACTACGTCTATCCGCCGGGGACGCCGGTCTGGTCAGCCTGGCGCCTGAACCTGCCGAACACCTGCGGCAACTGCCATACGCCGGAACTCGCGCTCTATAAGACGTCGATCCATGGCAGGCTGGTGCTACAGGACCATGATCCAAAGGCGGCGACCTGCGCGGACTGCCACACCGCGCACCAGATCGCCAACCCGGTCCTGACCTCGACCAAGCTGGTCATCACGCAAAACTGCGGCTCCTGCCATGAGGAGCAGTTGCAGACCTACCTGGCGACCTATCACGGCCAGGTGGAGCGCCTGGGATATGGTTACACGGCCAAGTGTTTCGATTGCCACGGCTACCATACGGTCCAGCTGGTCAACGATCCGCGCTCGACGGTGTATCCGGCCAACCGGCTCGACACCTGCCGCAAATGCCACGCCAACGCCACGCCGGGGTTCCTCACCTTCCAGCCGCACGGCAATGCGCACGACATCCAGCGCTATCCCTGGCTGTGGCTGACCCAGCACTTCATGACCGCGCTGCTGGCAGGGGTGTTTGCCTTCTTCTGGACCCATTCCGCGCTGTGGTTCTACCGCTCGTACAAGGAGCACAAGGCCCGGGAGCGTGAGGCGGGCGCCGAGCAGCAGGCGGCGTATTACGACATCTGGTCGTTCCGCCCGGAGCGGCGGATCGCGCACCAGGGCGAGCAGGTCTGGTTCCAGCGCTTCCCGCTGGCCTGGCGGATCGCCCATCTGGTGTTCCTGCTGACCACCATGACGCTGGTGCTGACCGGGATGACCGCGCTCTACGCCGCCAGCTTCTGGGCGCCGGTGGTCGCGCGCCTGTTCGGCGGCCCGCAGGCCTTGGCAATCATCCATCACGCCTGCGCGGCGCTGTTCCTCACGGTGTTCGGCGTGCACGTCGTCGTCATGGCGGTCCGCCTGGTGCTGCGGCGCCGGCCGTTCCGCTGGTTCGGACCGGATTCCCTGGTGGTCCGCTGGCAGGATTTCCGCGACATCCTGGCCATGTTCGAGTGGTTCTTCGGCCTCGGCCCGCGTCCGGTGTTCGACCGTTGGACGTATTGGGAGAAGTTCGACTATTGGGCGGTGTTCTGGGGTGTCGCCATCATCGGCGGCAGCGGCGCCACGCTGTACTTCCGGGTGGCGGTCGCCAATGTACTGCCCGGCTGGGTGCTCAACGTGGCCACCATCCTGCACGGCGAGGAGGCCATCCTCGCCGCGGTCTTCCTGTTCACCGTGCATTTCTTCAACAACCACTTCAGGCCGGACAAGTTCCCGCTCGACACCGTCATGTTCACCGGGGCGATGACGCTGGAGGAGCTGAAGCGGGAGCATGCGGTGCAATATGAGCGGCTGGTCGAAAGCGGCGAGCTGGAGCGCTACCGCGTCCCGCCGCCGTCGCCGGCCATGGCGCGCGGCTCGCGGATCCTGGGCTTCACCCTGATCGCGATCGGCCTGACGTTGCTGACCCTGGTGATGATCGGCTTCATGGGGCATGCGCTGGCATCGTGATCCTGCCAAACCGTGATCGCATCGGATTGAAGCGGTCACGGCCGCGGTTTGCCGTCCGATACGGATCGGTGCGCGCGTGGATGCTTCCGACGCCTACGCCGGCTGGTACCGTGCGCGGGGTGACCCGTGGGAGCCACCGCGTGGCGGGCATGGGAGCGTGGGCCGGCTTTCTGACGAGTTCAGCTCAAGCGGTCGGGCGCCGGAAAGCTAACCGCCTGAATCGCGGTAGGGACGCGCATTACTGCGCGCCCCCCGCACAGAGCCGTACGAGCGGCATTCCCGCATACGGCTCCCACCTCGGGTGTTTGACGGCGAAGCGTTGCTCGGGCCAGGGATGGAGGATGCGCGGCTTCGGCAGGAAGTCCTCTGCCAGCCGCTTGATCCGCTCCCACGTCGTCTTGTCGCGCTGCCCGCGTCGCCGAAGCGACCGCCGCCAGAGCCGAACCACGCAGTCGCGGAAAGTCTGGAGAGCACGGATGTTGGTCGGCACCGCGTGATAGGCAAAATACCCGGTGACCACCTGTCGCAGCCACTCCCCTTGTCGGGGGATCGGCTGGTGCATCCGCCGCCGCATTTCCTCCGTCACCGCCAGAAGCTTCGCCTGCAACCGGTCGCGCCGGGATTTCCGCCATAGCAGGAACTTGCCACGTCGCGACTTGCCGCAGATCAAGGTAAAGCCCAGGAAGTTGAAAGTTTCCGGCCTGCCCAGCCCGCGCCTTTCTCTCCGCTCCGCCGCTCGGCGGCCGAATTCGATCAGGCGGGTCTTCTCCGGATGCAGCGTCAGTGCGAACTCTTCCAGACGTGCTCGCATCATTCCGAGGAACCGATGGGCATCGGCCTCGTGCTCGAACCCCACGACGATATCGTCCGCGTAGCGCACGACGATCATGTCGCCGGTGGCCTCCCGCTGTCGCCAGCGGTTGGCCCAGAGATCGAAGACGTAGTGCAGGTAGATATTCGCGAGCAGCGGCGAGATTACCGACCCCTGCCCGGTTCCCCTTTCACTGACAGTTACGACCTCGTCTTCGAGAATACCCGCCCTCAGCCATTTCTGGATCAGGCGGATGATGCGGCGGTCGCCGACCCGGTGCTCCACGAACCGGACCAGCCACTCCTGGCTGACCATATCGAAGAATGACCGGATGTCGGCGTCCAGTATCCAGTTCACCTTGGTGTTGCCGATCCCAACCACCAGGGCATCCAGCGCATCGTGCTGGCTGCGTCCGGGGCGGAACCCATACGAGAACCCGAGGAAGTCTTCCTCGTAGATCGCATTCAGCACCATCGCGACCGCGCGCTGGACAATCTTGTCCTCCAGCGCGGCAATCGCCAGCGGACGCTGTCGCCCATCCGGCTTCGGTATGAACCTCCTCCGGGATGGTTGCGCCCGATACGCTCCCCGATGGACCCGGTCGTGCAGGTCCTCGATCCTGTGATCGAGGTCTGTCTCGTAGTCCTGCCACGTCAGCCCGTCCGCTCCGGGAGCAGCATCCCGCCTGAGGGCATAGAACGCCGTCCGCAGCATCGGGACATCGACATGGTGGAGAAGCGCGGTGAACCTTTCCTTCTTCCTTTCCTTCGCAGCTTTCCGTATGCGGTCCAGCCCCTGTGACACGCTTGCCCGGTCCTGTGCCCGGCGAGTGCGCTGCTGGCCCACATTTCCCTCGGCCCCGGCCCTTGGCTCCACCCGCTCCGCATCCGGTTGCCCGGAGTTGTTCGCAGGCTTCACAGCTACTATGGCCAGGTCTGACTTCTCACCCCCGTGCATCGCCGGCTACGGCTCCTCACCTTCCCGACGCGGACCGGCAGTTTGCGCCACCGGCCAAGAATGAGATCTCTCGGTTCCCGAACAAGAAGCGTCCATGCATGCTGGGGTCTCTGACCGCGCCGGGTCGCCCACCGCTCGCGATAGCGCAGCAGGACGTGTTGCCTTCCAGGTTGGTAACCCTGTCGGCACCCGGGATTTCGGCCTTACGCGGCTCAATGGCCAGCCTGCACGCTCCCCTGCCGACGCTTCGCCCTGCCCCTCGCGGAACACGACGCACGGCGCGGGGCCGGCGTGACTCGCTAGGTCTTCACCGTAGTGGACTTTCACCTCCTGCTCCTTGCCGGTCTCCCGACGCACTACCAGCGGCCCGAAATGATGACCCTTCCATCATTTCGGGGGTGGTATTGCACGCGGGGTTGGTGGGGCGGCCTCGCGCCAAACCAAGACTGATACCAACGGCCCAGCGCCGGCCGATCGGTCAGCCATTAGGGCCGTTGGTATGAAACGGTCCAACCGGAAGGCTACACGTAGGCACCATTGCGCGGGCAGACGTTCGATGCCCACCACCGGTTCAGGGGTCAAAGTCAGAGCGAAGAGCCTAGTGCCTCGCGTCCTTGATAGTGAGGGGATCTCCTCCATCTCTTCGCGCCACAAATCCCAACGCAAGGGGGCTACACAACCCCTCATTTTCAGCGACTCAGGGCACTAGTCTGAATGGCGGACATCCACGCCGAGTCACAGAACCTATCGGCGATGTACGATCGTCGCCTTGACGGGCAGCTTTTCCAGGAACGGATGTCCGGCCGGCTCCCGCGGCCACCTTGGCTGGGTGATGTTGGGCTTCGTCACGTTCTTGGGGTTTTCTCCCGCCCCTCAGAACGCGCCAGGTATATCGCCGCCATACCGTTCCAGAACCATGCGTGGCGGCTTGGAGAACCAAAGTTGATACATGGATACCAGCCACATGAAGGCGAAGCACGCTGCCATCAACCCGCCGCCGCCGAGCACGACCCAGGCGAACGGATGGTACAGCTTGGTGAAATACCAGGAGCCGATATCCGACACGGTGGCGACGAATGGCGTCGCGATGACAGCGCACTTGAACCAGATGGGCCGCACATAGGCGTGGCTGAATATCAGGCCCGTGATGAAAAAGATGAACGTTATCCCGAACAGGTGGATGTGCGACACGCGAATCAGCGTGGCGATCGGGGTGCCGGTGTCCGCCTCCGTCATCTTCTTCACGTTGTCATAGCCGGTCAGGTTCGGGATATGCGGGTTGCTGCCGTCATGGCAAATCAGGCAGCGCTTCTCGATGATCGGGTTGACGACGCTGGCGAACGCCGCGCGTGGGGCGCCCTGGTGCAGCCAGGTAATGACAGGGGTGCGCTCGTCAGGCGCCAGCATGGTCCGCATCGGACCGCTGAGGGCTGACTCAAGACGCGAAGCTGCTCCGCTGCCGGAATAGGCGGTGACGATATCCTGATAGGACACCATATCCGGATTGTCCCCCGCCATCCCGGCATAGGTAACGAATATCAAGGTCAGGGCGAACAGGTAGCCGAGCCCGAACATGAGCAGGGTTGCCGTGAACAACACGCGCTGGCTGTACGGCATTTCCGAATAGTGATGAAACATCCGGTGCAGCGGTGGACCACTCATGCTCGGTTCTCTTGGTCAATTGGGCCGGAACAAGCGGACACGGCCCAGCCGGATCCTTGAGCCGCGGCGCCGTCGTTGCGTGAAGCCTGCGGTCCGCCAGGGCACCGCGCTCGTTGCCCTGGCGCTTACTTGAGCGACGCATAGTAGGCAGCCAGATTCGCCATGTCATCAGCGCTGAGCGGGCCGGCCTGAGCCTTCATCATCGCGTTGTCGCGCTTGCCGGACTTGAAGTCCTCCAGCGCCTGGATGGTGTGGGCGGGATCGGCTCCCGCCAGCTTGGGAGCCACTTGGGTTCCCTCGCCATTCTGGCCGTGGCACATGGCGCAGGCGGTCGCCTTGGCCTTGCCCGCCGCGGCGTCGCCGGCAGCCTGTGCGCTGCCAGCGAGCCCGACCGATCCGACAATCAAGGCGGTCAACAACATACGGTTCATCGTCCGGCTCCTTTCTGCGATTGCTGGTATCTTCGTTCGCCTACCGGGCGGGGTGGTACGGGCACATAGGCAACACCGCCCTCGCTGCCCTGGCGCTTACTTGATCGACGCATAGTAGGCAGCCAAGTTGGCTATGTCATCGGCGCTGAGCTGGCTGGCCTGGCTCTTCATCATCGCGTTGTCGCGCTTGCCCGACTTGTAGTCGTTCATCGCCTGGATGAAGTGGGCGGGATCGGCTGCCGCCAGCTTGGGACCCATTTGGGTTCCCTCGCCATTGGGCCCGTGGCACATGCCGCAGCTTGTCGCCTTGGCCTTGCCCGCCGCGGCGTCGCCGGCGGCCTGCGCGGCGCCGGCGAGCCCGACCGATCCGACAATCAAGGCGGTCAGCAACATACGGTTCATCGTCCGGCTCCTGTCTGTGATTGCTGGTATCCCCTCGTTCGCCTACTGGGGCGGTATCGGCACGTAGACGACGGCCCGCGCCTTCTGGCGCGCGTAGTACGCCGCGAGGTTCCTGACATCATTCTCGGACAGGACGTCGGCCATCGCCGCCATCTCCGGGCTCCGGCGCGCACCCGTCCGATAGGCATTCAACACCTTCTCCAGATATCCCACGCGCTGGGCCGCCAGGGCCGGGATGCGCGGATCGGTGCTGTTGCCGTTGACGCCGTGGCAGCGGTCGCATCGCTCCGCCCATTGGGCGGCGGTCAGCGGCTTGCGCACATTCGGCGGCTGTGGCTGCAGGCCCGCATAGAAAGCGGCCAGGTTCTTGATCGCGGTGTCATCGAGTCCCGCCGCCAGGGCCTTCATCGTGGTGTTGCTGCGTGCGCCGTCCTTGTATTCGTGCAGCGCGGCGGTCAGGTACTGGGCGTCCTGGCCGGCCAGGCTCGGCGACGAGGGATTGCCGCTGACGCCCTCGGCGCCGTGGCAGGCGGCGCAGGGGGCGGCGAGGGCCTGGCCTGAAGCTGGGTCGCCTGGTGCGGGGGTTGGCGCCCGAGCAGGCTTTTGCAGCGCGAAGAACAATGCGATGTTGTTCAGGTTGGCGTCGGCCATCGGCGCGATCATGGCCTTCATGGTGTCGTTCTTGCGCTCGCCGTCCTTGTAGGCGGTCATGGCCGTGACGAGATATTTCGGCTCCTGCCCGACCAGGCTTGGAATGCCAGGCGTCCTGGTGATGCCGGTTTCGCCGTGGCAGCCGGCGCAGGCGGCCGCGGCGGCCTTGCCGGCCTGCGCCGCGTCAACCTCGACCGTCGCGTTGCTCGCCGCGGCCGGTTGAGCGGGATCCAGGGTCGCATAGTAGGCCGCCACGTTGCTCATTGCATCGGCGCTGAGGTAGGTGATGGCACCGTTCATGGTGTCATTGCCACGGGCACCCGACAGGTAAGCGTGCATCTCGCGGTAGAGATAGGGGGCGCGCTGGCCGGCCAGATCGGGCACGCCCGGGATCGTGCTGATTCCGGCCGCGCCGTGACAATCGTCGCAGAAGTGCTGTGCGAGGCGCTTGCCTTCCGCAATATCCATCGAGTTGGCATGCAGGGGGCGAAGTTCGTCAGCTCTGGTAGCCTGGGTTGCCGGCGGTTGTGCGACTGCGGCGAGGGAACCGGCCACGCAGAACAGGACGGCGAGGGCGCCTGCCGCGATGGCCGGGGCCCCGATGGAAAACCGCGCGCCGGACCGTGGCACGGCGGCCCCGGCGCGCGTTGCGGTCCCGGTGCAAGCGGTCGAATCTCTCATGATGCCCCCATAACGCCCACTTGTGGGCGAGGTCCGTCGGCGCGTTGAGTTTGGTCCAGCAATCACTGTCGCTTGTATAGCTTCCGGGGGTTTCACCGACAACTCATTGGTCGATGTCTCTCGCACAATGCTCATGGCCGACATGTAAGATCGAGAGGTTGACACACCGGTTGTTCAGTGGAGGCGCATACGTGTGGACGCCCACCGCACCAACGCTCATGCATTTTCCGGTTCCGGATCGTGCCAGGGCGGCAGCAGCCGGACCATCACCGCCAGCAAGATGAGCGGCGCGATCAGCACGGAAGCGGCGGCGATCAAGCCATCCTTGCCGAACACCTCGAACGGGAAGGTCAGCAGCCCCTTGCCGGTCTTGGAGATCTCCTGCCCGCCAATCACCACGTTGTAGCGCATCATCAGCACCGAGAACACCACCAGCAGGGCACTGAGCGTGACGCCGATAAGCAAGGTCCTGCCGGCGGTTCCCCGCCAGAACATGTAGGCCAAAATCAGGATCGGCGTCGCCGCCCCGACACCGAGCTGCAGAATGAAGTACGGCACTAGCAGCGGGCCAGTAATGAACTGCTCGATCACCTCGATGCCCTCGCGGCCGCGATAGATGATGGCGCCGAATTCCACCAGCTCCAGCAGCAGGGCAAACATCATGAAGCCCCACATCGCGTAGCCCAGGCCTTTCAGACATGCCAGATCGACCCGCACCCGGCGCAACCAGCAGGACACGACATACAGCAGGATCAGCAACGCAACACCGGAAATGATGGCGGAAAACAGGAAGATGACGGGCATCAGGTCGGACGACCACCATTCCCGGGATTTCAGCGAGCCGAAGACAAACCCGACATAGCCGTGCAGGCCATGCGCTCCGGGTATGCCAAGGATGGCGAGCGCGAAGATCCATTTCCGGTCATAGCTGCATCGCCTTCTCGGACAGATCGTACGATCCGAGGCACGCCACGCGATAGGCCAGCCCGAACAGGCCGCGCCGCTGTTGTGCCTGCTGCACCATGTACGGCCGGAACACGAACCAACACTCCATCGTCAGCAGCACGATATAGAATGCAGCGAAGTAGCCGAACATCGCCATGGCGGACGTCCAATGCGGCGTGAGCATGGCGTTCATCGCCCGCTCCGGGTGTCCCAGATGCAGCAGCAGCGGCGTCGGCACAAAGATCATCAGGCACCACGAGGACAACAGCGCAAAGTGCGCCACGGGTTGGAGGGGCTTGAAGCCGAACACCTGATACAGGCTCGAAACGGTGAAGGCGCCGGCCACCAGCCCGGTGAGGTACGGATACACGACGATGAGCACGCCCCACGGGAACACCGTCTCGTTGGGATAGACGTAGCCGGTATAGGGAGCGGAGAGGAAAAGCGGTTCCATCAGTCCACATCCTTGTTGATCCCGAGGTAGAACACATTCGGGGCGTTGCCGGTGTCGCGGCCGCAGCACCTCCACGCGGTTTTCCCTGATGAAACGGCTGACCGGACTCTCCTTGTCCCTCAGGTCACCGAAAATGCGCGCGCCGACCGGGCACACCTCGACGCAGGCGGGCTGCAACCCCTTGGTGATGCGGTGATAGCACCAGGTGCACTTGTCCGAGACGTGCTTCTCCGCGTTGAACAGGCGCGCGCCGTACGGGCAGGCCTGCACGCAGGTACTGGCAGCCGATGCAATAGGTGTGGTCGATCAGCACCACACCGTCCTCGGTCCTGAACGTGGCGCCGGTGGGGCACACCTGCACACAGGCCGGATGCGTGCAGTGGTTGCACAGCTTGGGCACGAAGAACGCCTTATCCACCTTGGCGTCCTTGTAGCGATTGGCGAAGCGGTAGTGCGCTTCCGAGCCCGAGGCCGCGATGTTCACCGGATCGTCCTGGCTGTCAATGTGCGGCGCGTCTTCGCCGTCCAGATAGACATAGCGCTCGACCCAGGTGCGGAAGTGATGCGCGTCGAGCGCGACATTGTTTTCTATCTTGCAGGCCTCGACACAACGCAGGCAGCCGATGCACTTCCAGGCATCAACCCCGAACGCCCATTGGTGCTTGGACCAGTCGTAGCCCGGGATATTCGGCTTCGGGGCCGGCTGTGCTGCTGCTGTTGCTGCTGCTGCTGCTCGAGCGGCGGCGGCCTTCGCTACGACGCCACCGCCAGCGGCTTCGGCCGCGACCGCCGCGGCGCCGGTTCCGACTGCCGCGCCGAGCAATCCCAGGAAGCTCCGGCGTCCTGGCTTGGGCTCCTCTGGTCCTTGCTGATCTGCCATTTTCAGCCGCCCTCTTGTCATCTTGTTGTTGTTGCGGGCCTCACTTGCACCCGGCGTTGGCAAAAAACGCCGCCAGCCTGGTCGCATCCGCATCGCTCAGATCCTTGGCCATCACGGACATCAAGGGGTTCTTGCGACCGCCGTCGCGGTAGGATTTCAGTGCCGTGACATCGTAGTCCTTGGAAAGTCCGGCGAGGTCGGGCCACAGGGGTCGCCGGCTGACGCCAACGGTGCCATGGCAAATCACGCAGTTGGTGGCCAACGCATGCCCTGCAGCCACCTCCGCCTTATCCTGCTCGGCGCCGCTGCGGCAGCTCAAACCCGCAAAGTAGGCGGCGACGTTCCGCATATCGGCATCACTCAGGTTCTGCACGATGCCGAGCATCAGCTTGTTGTCGCGCAGCCCGGCCTTGTAGGCCCGCATGGCTTCGACGAGGTAGGCTTGCCGCTGGCCGTCAAGGTTCGGGCCGACCGCCGGCTGCGCGCCGGCCGGCGCGGCGTGACATCCCGCGCATACGGCGGCCAGCGTCTTTCCCGCTGCCGCATCGCCCGGCGGCGCCCCGGCCGGCACGGACCCGGCGATCGTCATCGGCGAATGCGGGTTGTGGCAGGTCGTGCACTGCAGCGTTCCGTCGTGATCGGCGACGACGATCTGCGGCTGTTGCGCCGGCCGGCCGGCGATCTTCTCGTGGCAAAGCGTGCAGAGTTTCACCGTGTCGGTCGGCACGGCCATTTTCAGATTGTTCGGGTGGTCATTGCCGGTCGAGACGTGCTCGAACATGCCCTTCACATCCCGGCTGCCGCCAGGACCGTGGCAGACCTCGCACTGGACCACCTTGCCCAGCGCGGCACTGTGATGCACGCCGCTGGACCATTCTGTGCTCTGCGCCGCGTGACAGGGCGCGCAGGATGCTGAACCCTTGAATTTCGGCTTGTCCGAGGCGATGTCCGCCACCGCGTTGCCCCGGTAATGGCCGTACATATAGAAGGACCGGACGGTGAAATACTGTTTGGCTGCGTAGACGACCGCGCCGAACAGCACCATCAGGACGAGGAGGCGGACGATGTGCTTAGGCATGACACCAGTCTTCTTTGGGGCATACGCGCACATTGCCCACCTGCGGCGCGTCGGGCAGGGTGGCTGCGTTCAACGGGTACTTCGGCAAGGTAGAATTACCATCGCCATATGATCAGCCAGGATGCGGCCAACCTGTAGGCCCAGCTTTCCAAAATTTAATGATACCAGACGGGGTGCAAGCCCCTGGTATGGCCGTGCAAACCAGCGCGACCGCGCCAGGGGCGCAGGATCGCCCGCGTTGGCAGGTGTGGAGTCTGGCGCCGGGGCTACCGCCGCTGTTCAGTCGGCCGACAGCGCCTCGCTCTGGCGGCTGGCCTGTGCCGTCGCGGCGAACTGGGCCACGCGGCTGGCGAGCTGGCGCTCCGGCAGCATGCCGAAGCCGAGCAGCAGCGCCTGGCTGCCCGGCGGACGGGCGCGCATCTCGACCGGCAGGGCGGCCGCCTCCAGCCCGCAGCGCCGGGCGATGGAGGCCAGATAGGCGGGCGAGCCGGCATCGCGCGGCGGGAACCAGGCCAGGTGCAGGCCGGCATGCTCGCCCCAGATCGGCGTCGTGGCGTCGAACTGCTGGCGCAGCGCGCCCAGCAGCGCATCGCGGCGGCTGGCATAGGCCTTGCCCAGCCGATGCAGGTGGCGCGCATAGACGCCGCTGGCCAGCAGGTCGGCCAGCGCGGTTTCCTCCAGCCGCCGCCGGCTGTCGTCGATCATCCGCCTTGCCGCCAGCGCGGCGCCGATCAGCCGGCCCGGCACCACCATGTAGGCCAGGCTGAGCCACGGCCCGAGCGAGGTGCAGAAACCGCTCAGCAGGATCGCCCGGTCATCGGTGTCCAGGCTCAGCAGCGGCGGCTCGTTCGCCTCGCCGTAGCGCAGCTCGCCCTCGCAATCCTCCTCCAGGACCAGCGCGCCGGCGCGGGCGGCCCAGGCCAGCAGGGCGATCCGCCGGCCGCGCGCCAGGACGGCGCCGAGCGGGCGATGATGCTCCGGCGTCACATGGACCAGCGCGGCCTCGCCGCTGGGCAGGCAGTCGGTGCGCAGCCCGTCGGCGTCGATCGGGACACGCACCAGTTCGGCCGCCTCGGCGGCCA
Source organism: uncultured Alphaproteobacteria bacterium (assembly GCA_963847615.1). Taxonomy (GTDB): domain Bacteria; phylum Pseudomonadota; class Alphaproteobacteria; order Acetobacterales; family Acetobacteraceae; genus Palsa-883. Next base: position 20,879 of record CAWKAN010000039.1, on the reverse strand, counting down.
GGGTGGCGGCGGCGTCGGGATCGCAGGGATCCTCCACCACCGCACGGGCGCCCGGACGCAGCGCCAGGTGGGCCGCGATGTGCAGGCCCTGCTGGCGGCCGTTCACCAGGATCACCTGCTCCGGCGCCACGGCCAGCCCGCGCGAGGTGGACAGCCAGTCGGCGATGGCGCTGCGCAACGCGGGGCTGCCGGCCGGGTCGTCCGACCCGAGTCTGCGCGCCCAGCCCGTCCAGCGCCCCCCGCATCAGGCCGCGCCAGCGGCCGGCGGGGAACAGCGAGGCGTCGGGCCGGCCGACCCGCGGCTCGACCGGGGCGGCACGCCCGGTGCCGCACGGCACCGACGGCCCGGCGTGACAGCATGCCAGCCGCGGCGGCAGTTGGGCGACGAAGGTGCCCTTCGCCGGCAGCGTCTCCAGATAGCCCTCGGCGATCAGCCGCTCGTAGGTCAGCAGCACGGTGATGCGTGAAATGCCGAACTGCTCGGCCAGCATGCGGGTGGAGGGCATGCGCGCGCCCGGCCGCAGCCGCGCCCCGCCGATCAGCTCGCGCAATTGGTCATGCAATTGCTGTTGCAGCGGCTGGTCGCGCGCCAGGTTGAGGGGGATCAGCATGACGCCGCCCCTGGCTTGCCGGGCTGGCTGCCCGGGAGGCGTGTCCCGCACCGTGCTGGCATCGGTCGTGAACTCCATGCGGGGCGCCCGCGAGGTCGATGGCAGACGCTTTTGCGCTACCGACCCACAGGCTAAGATGACAAGAAGGACACTAGCGCTGCATTGCGGCATGGCGTTGATCTAGCTCAATGAGGCATCAATTGGTTCGGCTGACAGATGTGCCGGTGGACGCCGATGCGCGGCCGGCTGGCGCCGGGTCGCCTTGGGTCCGGGTTGGCTGAAGGTTCCTCACCGCGCGACAGGGGTGTCCGAGAATGGTTGGTTTCCACGCGTTCTGCCGTCAGTCGCTGGACGAAATCCGCGCGCAGGGGCGCTATCGCGAGTTCACCGCGCTGCAGAAGCAGGCGGCGGATTTCCCGGTCTACCGTCGCCCCGACGGCACCGAGGTGCTGGTCTGGTCGTCGAACGACTACCTGGCGATGGGCGGCCATCCGGTGGTGGTCGAGGCGGCCTGCGCCGCGGCCCGCGCGATGGGCGCCGGGGCCGGCGGGACGCGCAACATCGGCGGCACCAGCCCGGCGCATGACGCGCTGGAGGCCGAGCTGGCGGCAATGCACGCCAAGCAGGCGGCACTGCTGTTCACCTCGGGCTTCGTGTCGAACCAGGCCGGCGCTGTCGACGGTGCTGAATTCCCGCCCGGCCGGGCCCGACGTGCTGTGGCAGGTGTTCTCCGACTCGAAGAACCACGCCTCGATGATCGCCGGCATCAAGGGCGCGCGCTCCGTCTGTCATATCTTCCGCCACAACGACATGGCGCATCTGGAGGAATTGCTGCGCGCGGCGCCGGTCAGCGCGCCGAAACTGGTCGTCTTCGAGTCGGTCTACTCGATGGACGCCGACATCGCGCCGCTGGGGGCGATCTGCGACCTGGCCGAGCGCCACGGCGCGATGACCTACCTTGACGAGGTGCACGCGGTCGGCATGTACGGCCCGACCGGCGCCGGCGTCGCCGAACGCGACGGCGTGGCGCACCGCATCGACATCATCGAGGGCACGCTGGCCAAGGCATTCGGCTGCCACGGCGGCTACATCGCCGGCGATGCCGAGGTGGTGGACTACATCCGCTCGGTGGCGCCGGGGTTCATCTTCACCACCTCGCTGCCGCCGATGGTGGCGGCCGCCGCGCTGGCCGCGGTGCGCCACGTGCGGGCCGACCCGGCGCGGCGGGCCAAATTGTTCGAGCGGGCGGAGACGCTGAAGCGCCGGTTCGACGCGGCGGGCCTGCCGCGCATCGCCTCGGACAGCCACATCGTGCCGCTGCACATCGGCGACGCCGCGCTGTGCAAGGCGGTCAGCCGGCGCCTGCTGGACGAGCACGGGATGTACGCGACGCCGATCAACTACCCCACCGTGCCGCGCGGCGAGGACCGGCTGCGCTTCACGCCGACGCCGCTGCACACCGATGCGATGATGGACCGGCTGGTCGAGGCGCTGCGGGCGATCCTGCGCCCGGAACAACGGGCGGCGGCGTAGTCGTTGCGTGTGGCTGGGGCCGCGCGGGGCGGGACATCGGCACCCGATCTGCGGCAAGAAGATTCACCACGGAGGCACGGAGACACCGAGAAGACAAATGGCTGCGCTTCGCGCCAAGCGTTTCGACTGCCTTCTTGGTGTCTCCGTGTCTCTGTGGTGAGTCTTGCTTGCTTTCTCGCGGGCGCTACCAGGCCCGGGTCGATGGGTGTCATGCCCACCCCGAGGCGACTATGACGTCCCATCGGAGCTTGATCCGAGGATCAACCCGGCGATGACGCCCACCATGATGATGGAGACCGAGTCGTGATCATCGAAGCCGGCCACTACGCGCTGATCCTGGCGCTGTTCGTGGCATTGACGCAGTCGGTCCTGCCGCTGGTCGGCGCGGCGCGGGGCAATGTCGGCTGGATGGCGGTGGGACGGTCGGCGGCGCTGACCCAGTTCGCGCTGATCGCGGTGGCGATGGCGGCGCTGATGTATGCCTACATCACCTCGGACTTCACCGTGCTCAACGTCGTGCAGAACAGCCACACCGACAAGCCGCTGCTGTACCAGATCACCGGGGTGTGGGGGAACCACGAGGGCTCGATGGTGCTCTGGGTGTTCATGCTGTCGCTGTGCGGCGCGCTGGTCTCGCTGTTCTGCGACAACCTGCCGGCCGAGCTGCGCGCGCGCGTGCTGGCGGTGCAGGGCATGATCGGCGTCGGCTTCCTGCTGTTCATCCTGCTGACCTCGGACCCGTTCCTGCGCGTCTTTCCGCCGCCGGCGAACGGCGACGGGCTCAACCCGGTGCTGCAGGATCCCGGCCTCGCCTTCCATCCGCCGTTCCTCTACCTCGGCTATGTCGGCTTCTCGGTTTCGTTCTCCTTCGCCGTCGCCGCGCTGATCGAGGGCCGGGTCGATCCGGCCTGGGCGCGCTGGGTGCGGCCGTGGGCGCTGGCGTCGTGGTGCGCGCTGACCATCGGCATCGCGATGGGCAGCTGGTGGGCCTACTACACGCTGGGCTGGGGCGGCTGGTGGTACTGGGACCCGGTGGAGAACGCGTCCTTCATGCCGTGGCTGATCGGCACGGCGCTGATCCATTCCTCGATCGTGGTGGAGAAGCGCGACACGCTGAAAAGCTGGACCGTGCTGCTGGCCATCCTCACCTTCGCGCTGTCGCTGGTCGGCACCTTCCTGGTGCGCTCGGGCGTGCTGACCTCGGTGCACGCCTTCGCCTCCGACCCGCGGCGCGGCGTCTTCATCCTGCTGCTGCTGGTGGCGGTGATCGGCGGCTCGCTGACGCTGTATGCGATCCGGGCGCCGAACCTGAAGGGCGGCGGGCTGTTCGCGCCGATCTCGCGCGAGGGCGCGCTGGTGCTGAACAACGTGCTGCTGGTGTGCGGCTGCGCCACGGTGTTCCTGGGCACGCTGTATCCGCTGTTCCTGGATGCCATCGGCGGGCCGAAGCTGTCGGTCGGGTTTCCGTTCTTCGACCGCACCTTCGCGCCGATGATGGTGCCGCTGCTGCTGGCGGTCGGCGTCGGCCCGCTGCTGGCGTGGAAGCGCGGCGACCTGGCGGGCGCGCTGCAGCGGCTGTGGGCGGCCTTCGCCGTGGCGCTGGTGGTGGTCGCCGGCGGCTTGGTGGTGACGCATGGCGCGCGCGTGCTGTCGATCCTCGGCATTGCGCTGGCCGCCTGGGTGTTCGCCTCCGCCGCGGTCGAGTGGGCCGAGCGGGTGCGGCTGTTGCGCGGCGGCATCGGCGACAGCTGGCGCCGCGCGCTGCACCTGCCGCGCGCGGCGTACGGGATGACGCTGGCGCATATGGGCGTGGCGGTCACCGTCGCCGGCATCTCGGCCTCGTCCTTCGCGGTCGAGAACATCCAGCTCGTGCCGGTCGGCGGCGACCTGCCGATCGGCGGCTACGTGCTGCACCTGGCCGGCGTTGACAAGGTGCCCGGACCGAACTTCAGCGCCGACCGGGCGTCGGTGGAGATCCGCCGCGACGGTGCGCTGATCGCCACGGTGCATCCGGAGCGGCGGTTCTTCCCGTTGCAGCAGCAGACCACCAGCATGACCGCGATCCGCACCAATCTGCTGGCCGACCTGTATGTCGCGCTGGGCGAGCGCGACAGCCACGGCGGCTGGACGATTCGCGCCTATTGGAAGCCGCTGGTGCCGTGGATCTGGATCGGCGGCGTGATCATGGCGTTCGGCGGCATGGTCAGCCTGAGCGACCGGCGCTGGCGGGTGGGCGTCGCGGCGCGGGCGCGGCGGCGGCTGCTCGCCCAGGCCGCCACGGGAGACTGACACTTCATGCGCAAGGCCCTCTACCTGCTGCCGCTGCTGGCATTCTTCGTGCTCGCCGGCTGGTTCGCCCTGGCGCTGCGGCCGAACTATGACCCGCAAACGCTGCCCTCGGCGATGATCGACAAGCCGGCGCCGGCGTTCGACCTGGCGGCGCTGAACGGCGGGGCGAACCTGTCGCTGGGCTCGCTGAAGGGCCGGGTGGTGCTGGTCAACTTCTTCGCGTCGTGGTGCGCGCCGTGCCGGGTGGAGCATCCGATCCTGATGCGCCTGGCCAACCAGGAGCACGTCGCGCTGTACGGCATCGACTACAAGGACCAGCCGGCGGCCGCCAGGCGCATTCTGGCCGAGCTGGGCGATCCGTATCGCGCGATCGGGCTGGATTCGGACGGTGCCACCGGCATCAATTTCGGCGTCTATGGCGTCCCGGAGACCTATGTGATCGACAAGAACGGAGAGATCCGCAAGCGGTTTGTCGGACCGCTGACGGAACAGTCGCTGCTGCACGAGCTGCTGCCGCTGCTGAAGCAGCTGAACGCGTCATGAGGCGCGGCATGGCATGGCGGGGCGTGCGGTTGCTGGCGCCGCTGCTGGCGGGGCTGCTGCTGGCCGGATTGCTGCCCGGGTCGCTGCCTGGGACGCTGCCTGGGAGGCGGGCGTTCGCGGTCGAACCGCAGGAGAAACTGGCCAACCCGGCGCTGGAGGCGCGGGCGGAGGCGATCGGGCGCACGCTGCGCTGCCTGGTCTGCCAGAACGAATTGATCGAGGAGTCGGGCGCCGACCTGGCGCACGACCTGCGCGTGCTGCTGCGCCAGCGGCTGGCGGCGGGCGACAGCAATGCGCAGGCGATCCAGTACATCGTGGCGCGCTACGGCCAGTTCGTGCTGCTGCGCCCGCCGGTCGAGCCGGCGACCTGGGTGCTGTGGTACGGCCCGGGCGCGCTGCTGCTGGCGGCCGGGCTGGGCACCGTGCTCTGGCTGCGGCGCCGGCCGCGCCCGGACGCGCCCGCCGCGGTGCCGCCGTTGAGCGCGGCCGAGCGCCAACGGCTCGATGACCTCTTGCAGGAGACCGAGCGGTGATGCCGCTGATGCTGATTCTGCTCGGCATGACCGTCGTGGTCGTGCTGCTGCTGCTGCTGCCGCTGCTGCATGGCTGGCGCGCGCCGGCCGCACGGCGGCAATTCGATCGCGCGGTGTACCGCGCGCAGCTCGACGAGCTGGAGCGCGACGTCGCGCGCGGGGTGATCGGCGGGGCCGAGGCGCAGGCGGCGCGGCTGGAGATCGAGCGGCGCCTGCTGGCCGCCGTCGCGCCGCCGGAGCGGGTGGCAGGCGCGGGACCCCGGAGGGCGTCCGGGGCGACCCAAGGCAAGGCAGCGGGGATGCCCACCGCGCGGGTCGGCAGCAGCCGCGCCCTGGCGCTGGCGGCGGCGCTGATCATCGCCGGCGGCGCAGGCCTGGTCTACCTGGCGCTGGGCGCGCCGGGCGTGCCCGACCTGCCGTTCGCCGAGCGGCAGGAAGCCACGCCGGTGGCGTCATCGCCGCATGTCGACATGGCGGCCGCCGCCACGGCGCTGGCCGCCAAGCTGAAGACCGATCCGAACAACGCGCAGGGCTGGCTGCTGTACGCCCGCACCGAGGCGATGCTGGGCCACTGGCCGGCCAGCGTGGAGGCCTACCGGCATGCCATGGCGCTGGGCCAGGACGGCCCGGACGTGCAGGCCGGCTACGGCGAGATGCTGGTGCTGGCGGCCAGCGGCATCGTCGGCCCGCCGGCGCGCGCGGCCTTCGCCGCGGCGCTGCAGCAGGACGCCAAGAACGAGGTCGCCCGTTACTACGTCGCGGCGGCCGATGCGCAGGCGGGCGAATCAAAGCAGGCGATCGCGGGATGGCAGGCGCTGGCCGCCGACCTGCCGGAGGACTCGCCGATGCGCGAGGCGATCGGCCAACAGGTCGCCGACGCGGCGAGCGCGGCCGGGATCGCCGCGCCGCCGCTGCCCAAGGGACTGCCTGCCGCCCCCGCCGGGGCGGGTCCCGCCGGGTCTGCCAGCGCCGGGTCTGGTAGCGCCGGGTCTGGCAGCGCCGGGTCTGGCAGTGCCCAATCTGGCGCCGCCGGGTCTGGCCCGGCGGCGGCGCAAACGGCGGCGGCGGAGAACCTGCCGCCAGCGGAACGTGACAAGATGGTCCGCGGCATGGTGGACAAGCTTGCCGCCCAGTTGGCCAGCACGCCGAACGATCCGGACGGCTGGTTGCGGCTGGGACGGGCCTACGCGGTGCTGGGCGAGACCGCCAAGGCGGCGGACGCCTACGACCATGCGGCCAAGCTGAAGCCCGGCGACGTTGACATCCCGCTGCAGGAGGTCGGGGCGATGCTGAGCAACCGCAAGCCGGACGATGCGATCCCGGCGCAGGTGGTGGCGCTGCTGAAACAGGTCCAGGCGGTGTCGCCGGATCGGCCCGAGGTGCTGTGGTATCTCGGCGTGGTCGCGGCGCGGAACGGCCAGCGGGAGGACGCCAAGCGCGATTGGCAGCGGCTGCTGCCGCTGCTGCCAGCGGATAGCGAGGATCACAAGACGGTCGCCGAGGCGTTGCAGCTACTCGACAAGCCTTGAGGGTGACGGGGGTTCGCGGCGCGCTGCTGTAGACACGGATTACCTACGCCTCTCCCGCCCTTCGCGGGCTTGGTCCGCTTCGCGGCCCAAGCCCGCGAAGGGCGGGAGAGGTGTGGGTAATCCGTGTCTACAGCAGCGCCATGCGGGTCGCCAGGCCGGTGTCGCGCCGCGCCGCCTGCGCGGCCATGCGCACCGCCGCATTCGCCGCGCCGAAGCCCTGGTAGCCGCGGCGTTCCACGATCTCGAAGAAAAACCGACTGTGGAACGTATCGGTGTACGCGTGGAGGAATTCGCCGTTCTCGTCGCGGTCGTACAGCAGGTTCAGCCGCGCCAGTTCGCCCAGCCGTGCATCCTCCAGCCCGTGCCGCGCCGCGAGATCGTCGTAGTAGTTCGCCGGGATCGGCAGCATCGGCGCGCCGAGCGCGGTGAAGCGCGCCACCGCGGCGACGATGTCGTCGGTGGCGAAGGCGATGTGGTGCACCCCCGCGCCGGCATAGGCGGTGACGAAATGCCCGGTCGCCGTCTCGCGACTTTCCGAGATGTTCAGCGGCAGGCGGATGCTGCCGTCCGCGCTGACCATGGCGCGGCTCTGGACCAGCCCGTAGGGATCGGGCAGTTCCCAGAGCTGTTCCGCCTGCAAGCCGAAGATGGCGCGATAGAACAGCACGAACCCGTCCAGCCGTCCGTGCGGCAGCGCCTGCGCGACGTGATCGACGCTGGTGTGCCCGCTGCCGGTGGGTCCACTGTCCGGCGCGGCCTGGCCGAACAGCGTGAAATCGTCGTCGTAGATGCTGCGCCCGACCGCGTCGGGGCCGACCAGGTAGATCAGCGTGCCGTCGGGCGCGCGCAGCGCGGGAATGCGGCGCTCGCCGGGGCCGACGGGCTCGTGCCACTCGGGGGCGAGCAGTGCCGCGGCGCGGGCCACCGCGCGCGCGGTGTCATCGACGCGCAGCGCCATGGCGCAGACCGAGGGGCCGTGCATCTGGAAACGCTCGGCCGCGGCGCTGTCCTGCTCGGCGTTCAGGATCAGGTTGGCGCGGCCCTGGCGGAACAGGTCCACGTCCTTCGAGCGATGGTGCCCGGCATGGCGGAAGCCGAGCGCGCGCAGGAATTCGCCGAGTTCGCGGCCGGTTTCCGCATCGACGGCGAATTCGAGGAATTCCACCCCGTCGAACCGCGGCGGCGCGGGCAGCGTCAGGGCGCCGGCACCGGCTTCCGTCAGGATCAATGACCGCAGCCCGTCGCGCGCGGTCAGCCGGGCGGGCGCGGCGCGAAATTCATCATTGAAAATCTCCAACGAAATCGGCCCGCGATAGCCGGTGGAAAACACCGCGCGCAGGAAATCATCGACCGGCAACTGGCCCTGGCCGGGAAAATTGCGGAAATGCCGGCTCCAGGACAGCGCATCCATCGCCAGGCGCGGCGCGTCGGCAAGCTGCACGAAGAACAGTTTTTCGGCGGGCAGCTCGGCGATGCCGGCGGGGTCGTCGTTGACCGCGAGCGTGTGGAAGCTGTCGACGATCAGTCCGAGCGCGGGATGGTCCGCCTGCCGCACGATGTTCCAGGCGTGCCGCCAGCGGTTGACGTGGCGGCCCCAGGCCAGCGCCTCATAGCCGACGCGCAGGCCGCGGGCGGCGGCGCGGGCGGCCATCTCCGCCAGGTCGGCGGCGGCGCGCGCATCGTCGTCGAGCGCCGCCGGCAGCGTGTTGCTGCACACCAGCAGCAGGTCGGTGCCGAGCGCCTGCATGACGTCGAACTTGCGCTCGGCGCGGTCGAGGTTGCGCGCCCGCTGCGGGTCGGGCATCGCCTCGAAGTCGCGGAACGGCTGGTACAGCACGATGGCGATGCCGAGGTCCGCGGCGATGCGGCGCACGTCGGCCGGCGAACCGTCGTAGGTGAGCAGGTCGTTCTCGAAGATTTCCACCGCGTCGAAGCCGATGGTGGCGGCGGCCTCGAGTTTCTCCGGCAGGGTGCCGCTGAGCGAGACCGTGGCGATCGAGCGGGGCAGATGCGCCGTCGCGGAACCGGCTGGCTCGGGCATGCGCGGGGTCCTCCTGGGGCGGCTGGCGGGGGGAGTGTAGCGCGGATTGGGGCGTGCTCTCCATGTTGGGCACTGCCGCGGGCCTGATCCCGAGGATCGGGGACCGTGGGGTCCTCGGCAAGCAAGGTCCACCGCAGAGCGCGCGGAACACGCCGGGGTTCATCATCAGATCTACAATGCGGAGTGGCCACCACCGATTTTTTCTATGTGCTCGGCGTGCTCCGCGCGCTCTGCGGTGGATCGTCTTGCAGGCGAACCGCCCGACGATTGGAAAGAAAGGATCGCCGTCAAACCTTCCAGCCGATCCAGTTCGCCAGCCCTTGCCCCATCACCAGCTCCAGCTCGCGCCCGGTCAGCCAGGGCAGTTCCTCGGTGAACATCGTGACGCATTGCCGATAACTGCATGGCATGCGGGTGATGTCGGTGCCCCAGAAGAAGCGGCGCGGGCCATAGGCGTCGTAGATCCGCCGTAGCCCGTCATGGATGTTGCGGTAAGGATACGGCTCGCTGGAACACGACGGCGCGCCGGTCGCCTTGATCGCGACATTGGGCAGCTTGGCCAGCGCGATCAGGTCGGGCAGCGTGGCGAAGGCCGCCGCGTCCTTGGTCCGCCGCACCAGGCCGAGATGGTCGATGATCAGCTGCAGCCCCGGGTGGCGCTCGGCGATGCCGCGGAAGATCGGCAGGAAGCGCCCGGCGAGCACCGCCACCGGCAGCCCGGCCCGCTCCGCCGCCGGCCACAGCCAGTCCATCGTGCCGTCTTCGTGCCAGCTCTGCTGCTCGGGACGGACCAGCGCGAAGCGCAGGCCGAGCATGCCGGGCTGGGTCTTCCAGCTGTCCACCAGCGCGCGGCTCTCCGGGCGATCGAGCGGGAAATGCCCGAGGATGGCGAACTTGTCCGGATGCTGGCGGGCCGCCTCGATGGCGACCTGGTTGGAGTTGGGGTCCCAGCTCGGCGGGTGGATCACCGCGGCGTCAACCCCGGCCGCCGCCATCTCGGCCAGCAACTCGTCCTTGGTGAACACCGAAACCGGGCGGTGCGGCTCGATCGGCGTGCCGCTGGACCAGATGTGCACCTGGGCGTCGATGATCCGCATGTGTGGCCTCCCTGGGCTCGGTTGCCCGGAGTGTAGCCCAGGCGGCGGGATCGCCCAGCCTTCGGGGCGATGGGAGGAGGCAAAGCAAGGCTGGGGCTTCGCCCCAGACCCCACCAAGGGGCGCTGCCCCTTGGAACCCCGCCAAGGGCAGAGCCCTTGGAACCCCGGACCGGGAGTGTGGGGTGGGGAAGGGGGCTTGAGGGCCGGGCGATGGTGCCGCCCCTCGCGAGGGGCGGCACCGATCGCCCGGCCCTCACGCCCCCTTCCCCACCCCACACTCCCGGTCAAGGAGTCCAGAGGCTGTGCCTCTGGTGGGGGTCCAGGGGGCAAAGCCCCCTGGCGGGGTTCGGGGCGGAGCCCCGACCTTGCTTTGCTTCCCCCGATGGCCCCGGCGCGGCATAGTCGCCGCCATGGCGGCGGTGTATAGGCAGGCGCGAATTATCGGCCCGGCGGCTCGTTGAGCCCCGGGAGCTTTGCCGTGCCCTGACACCCTGACGCGGCCTTTGCCGCACGGATTCCGCCATGAATGACGCTCCCGCCGACGCGCAGCGCGACTATCGCGACACCGTCTTCCTGCCGCAGACCGGCTTCCCGATGCGCGGCGACCTGCCGAAGAAGGAGCCGCAGATCCTGGCCCGCTGGGATGCGACGGACCTGTGGGGCAGGCTGCGCGCCGCCTCGGCCGGCCGGCCGGTGTTCATGCTGCATGACGGCCCGCCCTACGCCAACGGCAACATCCATATCGGCACCGCGCTGAACAAGATCCACAAGGACGTGGTCAACCGCACCCGCCAGATGGCCGGCTACGACGCCAACTACATCCCTGGCTGGGACTGCCACGGCCTGCCGATCGAGTGGAAGATCGAGGAAGACTACCGCACCAAGAAGAAGGACAAGGACTCGGTCCCGGTGCTGGATTTCCGCGCCGAGTGCCGCGCCTATGCCGCGCACTGGATGGAGGTGCAGGCGCGCGAGTTCCGCCGCCTCGGCGTGGAGGGCGATTTTCGCGCCCGCTATGCCACGATGGACCCGGCCTCGGAAGCCGCGATCGCCCACGAGATCTGCAAGTTCCTGTTGAACGGCGCGCTGTATCGCGGGCTGCGCCCGGTGATGTGGTCGCCGGTGGAAAAGACCGCGCTGGCCGAGGCGGAGATCGAGTACCACGACCACACCAGCACGACGATCTGGGTGCGGTTTCCGGTGATCAAGGCGCCCGCGATCAAGGGTTTGGCCGGCGAACTGCTGGGCGCGGCGGTGGTGATCTGGACCACCACCCCCTGGACCATGCCAGGCAACCGCGCCGTCGCCGCCGGGGCGGAGATCGACTACGCGCTGATCCATGTCGATGGCGTGACGGACGGCGCGCGCGCGCGGGTCGGCGAGAAGCTGCTGGTGGCGCTGGCGCTGCTGCCGCAGTTCCTCACCGACACCGGCATCGCCGTGCATCACCTGGTGCACGTGTTCAAGGGCGCGGCGCTGGACGGCATCGTCTGCGCCCATCCGCTGCGCGGGCACGGCTACGACCATGACACGCCCCTGCTGTTCGGCGATTTCGTCACCACCGAGGCGGGCACCGGCTTCGTGCACATCGCGCCGGGCCACGGCGAGGAGGATTTCGAGCTCGGCCGCAAGGCCGGGCTGGAGGTCCCCGAGACCGTTGGCGACGACGGCACGTTCAACGCCTGGGTGCCCGGGTTCGCCGGCGTGCACGTCTACAAGGCGGCCGATCCGGTGTGCGCCGCGCTCGATGCCGCGGGCGGGCTGCTGGCGCGCGGCAAGCTGGTGCATTCCTACCCGCATTCCTGGCGGTCGAAGGCGCCGCTGATCTTCCGGGCGACGCCGCAATGGTTCATCCGCATGGACGGACCCGAGCGCATCCGCGACAAGGCGCTCGCCGCGATCGAGGCGACGGTGTTCGTGCCCGACCGCGGGCGCAACCGCATCGGCTCGATGGTCGCCGGAAGGCCCGACTGGTGCATCAGCCGCCAGCGCGCCTGGGGCGTGCCGATCGCGGTGTTCGTGGAGAAGCGCAGCGGCGAACCGTTGCGCGATCCGGCGGTGGTGCAGCGCATCGTCGAGGCTTTCACCACCGAGGGCGCGGATGCCTGGTATGCCTCGCCGCCGTCGCGGTTCCTCGGCGATGGGCGCAACCCCGACGATTACGAGCAGGTCCGCGACATCGTCGATGTGTGGTTCGAATCCGGATCGACCCACGCCTTCGTGCTGGAGGGGCGCAACCTGCCCTGGCCGGCGGATCTGTACCTGGAGGGCTCCGACCAGCATCGCGGCTGGTTCCAGTCCTCGCTGCTGGAAGCGGTCGGCACGCGCGGCGCGCGCGCCGTTCAAGGCGGTGCTGACCGACGGCTTCGTGCTCGACGAGCAGGGCCGCAAGATGTCGAAGTCGCTCGGCAATGTGGTGGCGCCGGACGAGGTGGCGAAGCAGTATGGCGTCGACATCCTGCGGCTCTGGGTGATGATGTCGGACACCAGCGAGGACCTGCGCATCGGTCCGGACATCCTCAAGCAGCAGGCCGAGCTTTACCGCCGGCTGCGCAACACGCTGCGCTGGCTGCTGGGCAGCCTGGCCGGCTTCACCGAGGCCGAGCGCGTGGCCGTGGCGGAGATGCCGGAGCTGGAGCGCTGGGTGCTGCACCGGCTGACCGAGCTGGATGCGCGGGTCCGCGCCGCGGTGGAAAGCTACGACTGGACCGGCGTGTATCCGGAGCTGCACGCGTTCTGCGCCACCGATCTGTCGGCGTTCTATTTCGATGTGCGCAAGGACGCGATCTACTGCGACCGGCCGGACAGCCTGCGCCGGCGCGCCGCGCGCACCGTGCTGGACCATTTGCACCGCTGCCTGACCACCTGGCTCGCCCCGGTGCTGTGCTTCACCGCGGAGGAGGCCTGGGGCGCCCGCTTCGGCGAGGCCGACAGCGTGCATCTGCAACTGTTCCCGCACCTGCCGGCTTCCTGGCGCGACGACGCGCTGGCGGCGAAGTGGGAACGCATCCGCGCCATCCGCCGGCGCATCACCATCCCGCTGGAGGAGGCGCGCAAGGCCGGCACGCTCGGCGCCTCGCTCGCCGCCGCCGCGCGCCTGCCGCTGGCGCCGGACGAGGCGGTGCTGCTCGGCGCCGATGACTGGGCGGAGATCGCCATCGTTTCGCTGGTGCAGCCGGTTGCCGGGCGCGCCGAAGAGTTGGCCGGGATCACCCCGGCGCCGGGCAGCAAATGCGTGCGTTGCTGGCGGGTGCTGGAGGAGGTCGGGCGACAGGCGAACCACCCCACGCTGTGCGCGCGCTGCGCCGACGCGGTGGACTCCGGGCTGGTCTGTCGGCCGGCCGCATGAGCCCAGGATGCGGAGCCGGCATGCGCGCCGGACCGGCCCGCGCGAGGCCGGGGGGATGACCCGCGATCGGTATCTCCGCACCGGGCTGCTCGCCGCCGTGCTGGTGCTGCTCGCCGACCAGGCGAGCAAATGGGCGATCCTGTCGCGCACCGACCTGCCCCGCGGTGGCCAGATCGTGCTCGCCCCGGTGCTCAACCTGGCCATGGTGCGCAACCGCGGCGTCACCTTCGGTCTGCTGACCGGGTTTGGCGCCTGGGGCCACTTGCTGCTGGCCGGGGTGGCGATCGGCGTCGTGGTGGCGCTCGGGGTCTGGTTGCGGCGGGCGGAAACCCGGCTGGCGGCGATCGCGCTGGGCGCCATCGCGGGGGGGGCGATCGGCAACGTCATCGACCGGCTGCGCTTCGGCTGGGTCGTCGACTTCATCGACGCGCATCTGGGGAACTGGCACTGGTATGTGTTCAACCTTGCCGACGCGGCGATCGTCTGCGGCGTGATGGCGCTGATCATCGACAGCCAGTGGCCGCGCCGCGCACCGGCCGACCAGGCGCCGCGGTAGGTGGCTGGCCGCGTGCCGCCTTCGTCAGGTCTTGGTCGTCGGGCACGTGTCGTCTTGCATGCTGCGGCATGGATCTGCGATCCGGGCAGCGCATGGTCGGCCGCGCGCTCCCCGCCAGACCGGCCCGGCGCCCGGCCCGCCGCGAGCACCCCGGGACGGCCAGGTTGCCGGCTTGCCGCAGTGGTCCGGCGCCTTGATCCGGCGCCTTGCCGTCGCTCCGCCAGAAGGCTAAGGAAACCGCCATGCCTCATTCGCCGCTGAAGCCGCCCGTATCGCGTCGCACCACCAGTCCCGTGCCGGCTTTGGGCACGCTCGCGCTGGCCGCGCTGGTGTTGGCCGGCTGCGGCAGTGGCGCCGACCTGTCACGCAACTTCGGGCTGACGCGCGACGCGCCGGACGAGTTCGCCGTCACCACCCAGGTGCCGCTGTCGATGCCGCCCGACTTCAACGTGCACCCGCCCGAGCCCGGCGCGCCGCGCCCGCAGCAGATGTCGGAGGCGCAGCAGGCGCAGCAGGCGCTGGTGCCGCAGACCGCGCTGACCGGCGTGCCGACCGGCCAGCCCAGCGCCGGCCAATCGGCCCTGGTGCAGGCCGCGGGCCCGCCGGCGCCGGCGAATATCCGTGCCCAGATCAACGGCGAGGCGGCGAGCGCGGCGCAGCAGAACGCGAGTTTCGTCGACACTCTGATGTTCTGGCGTGAGACCCCGCCCGCCGGGATCGCCGTCGATCCGCAGAAGGAGGCGCAGCGGATTCGGGAGAACGCGGCCCTCGGACGCTCGCAGGACTCGGGCGACACGCCGATCATCCAGCCGCGCCGGAAGGGGTGGCTGGAGGGGCTGTTCTGACCACCGGCCCGGGCCCGGCGCCGCATTTCCGCCAGCTCGGCGAGGCCCCGGTCTTCGTCGGCGGCGGCGCGGACGATCTGCTCTGCCGCTGCGCCGGCTCGACCCTGGTGCGCGGCAACCGGCCAGGGGCATTGCTGGCCATCGGCATCGAGTGCGCGGCCTGCGGCGCCGTCACCGTCACGCCGGGACTGCCGAAGGGCCAGGAGCTGCCGCAAGGGGTGCGCGTGGTCGAGCGCAACCGCATGGCGGTGGCCGAACCGCTGGTCCTGGCGCCGGGCCTGGTGCTGGCCGACCGCGACGAGTTGGCTCGCGTCGATCGGCTGAGCGCGCCGCACGCGCTGCCGGCCGCGCCGTTCGAGATGTCGGCGGCCACCCTCGCCGCCGCAGCGGCCGAGTATGACCGGCTGAGCGGCGGGCAACTGGACGCACATCGCCGCGCGGTGGCGGCTGCGGACGAGGCGGCGGGGCTGGGGCGGTTGCCGCTGGCCTGGGCGCTGGCACAGTTGGAGGACGGCGTCGGCCGGCCCGGCTGGTGGTGCCTGGCCAAGGAGCCGGACGCGGTCGCCGCGATGATCCTCGGCGCGTTCCGGGAGTTTCCCCTGGTCTGGTCGCAGCACCCGCGGTTTCCGGCGATGGCGGCCAGCGTGGCGCAGAGCGGGTTCTCCATCCACGCGCTTGCGGTGTTCGCCGCGGCCCGCTGCGTCGCCGCCGACGGCAACCGGATCGGCTTCGCGCAGCCGGGCAGCGGGATTGGTCCCACGCCGCCCAGCGGCGGAGTTGGTCCCACGCCGCCCAGCGGCGGAGTTGGTCCCACGCCGCACAGCGGCGATGTTGGTCCCACGCCGCATAGCGGCGCAGTTGGTCCCACGCCGCATAGCGGCGATGCCCCGATCGACGGCTTCCACATCGAAACCGGCCCGACCGAGCGGCTGCCGGTGGTGGTGCGCCGGTTCGACCGGTTCGACTGGCCGGGTGGGGCGGATGCCAGCCCGGCAACCGCGCGCGCCGCGGCGATCGACGCGCTGATCGCCAGCCAGGCGCGGATCAACCCGCGCCAGCCCGGGTTCCTGGTGGTCTCGGTCGGCGCGGCGCGCCGGACGATCGATCCGGCCGTGCTCGCCGGATTGGACCAGACCATGCGGCAGCGCGCGCGGCGGCATCGCAGCCTGGCCGGGGTGGCGCTGATCCTGCCGAGCATCCAGGCCGCCGAGCGGTCCGACCAGGTGACGTTCGGCTGGAGCTTCGTGCCGTTCGGCAATCCGCAGTACGGCCACGGCAGCGTGCGGACCGGCGAGTCGCGCGAGGGCCTGATGCAGGCCCCGCCGCTCGGCTGAGCCGGGCCGCCCGGGCCGGGTTGGTCGACCGTCCGTGCGGCACGGGGGTACGGCACGTTCAGGTTTCAAGGAGAGTTCAGGTCTCAAGCAGACTGGCGACGCGGGCCAAAACCTGCTCCAGAAGCTCCGGCGACGCCTTGCCAAGAAACCGCGCGTGGCGGGCAGCAAAATCGACGCTTCTCGTCTGGTCTGCCAAAACCACGCCCGAAACCCGCAGGCCTGGGCCGATCACCACCTCGAACGGCCAATCGCGAACGGTCCGCGTAACCGGCGCCACCAGCGCATAGCCCGTGGCCATGCTGAAACCCTGGGGGCTCAACACCAGCACCGGTCGCTCGCCGCCCTGCTCTCGGCCCGTGTACGGATCGAGTACCAGCCGCGCGAAATCGCCACGATCGGGAATATACGCGTCACTCACGGATGATTTCGCGTCCGACGTCCGGCCCCCAATCAATCGGATCCGGCCGGTTCTCCGGCTTGCATTGTGCCAGCAGGTCGGCGAGCCTCAGCCGCTTGCGCCGGATCACCAGATGGTCGCCTTCGACCACCACGTTAACCTGCGCGCCCTCCCGCAGGCCGACTTGCTCCAGCATGGGTTTGGGCAACCGGACGCCGACGCTGTTACCCCACTTCTGCAATGTCACCGCCATCCTGGCCTCCTGATGCCACGCTGGATATACATAGTATAATCGCCGCCTGCCAGCAAGCGCTTGCCGGAACCTGGCAGCCTCCGCATTGAACCGGCAGGGGCGCTCCAACCGTCCAGCCGGGCCCAAGCCGCGACGCGCTGGACGCGGCGCGCGGCTTGCCGCAGGCTTCGGTGGTCCCCCGACGACGCCCGCCCCTGCAGGGAGTTCGCCCGCCATGTCCCATCGTCCGACCATCTGCGGCACGCGCCACGCGGTCTCGGCCGGCCACTACCTCGCCGCCGCGGCCGGCTTCGCCATGCTGGAGGCCGGCGGCAACGCCATCGACGCCGGCTGCGCCGCCGGCATCGCGCTCGGGGTATTGCAGCCCGACCTGGTGAATTTCGCCGGCGTGGCGCCGATCCTGCTCCGCCTCGCCGACGGCACGGTGGAGAGCATCGCCGGCCTCGGCTGGTGGCCAAAGCGGCTGCCGGCCGACCTGTTCATGCGCGAGCACGGCGGAAACATCCCCGACGGCGTGCTGCGCACCGTGGTGCCCGCCGCGCCGGACGCCTGGATCACCGCGCTGCGCCGGCACGGCACGCTGCGCTTCGCCGAGGTCGCCGCGCCGGCGATCCGCTTCGCCGCCGAGGGGTTCTCGGTCTATCCGCTGCTGGCCGCCTCGATCGCCGCGCATGCACCCGAGTATCGCCGCTGGGCGTCCAACACGGCGATCTTCCTGCCCGGCGGGCGCGTGCCGCAGCCGGGGGAAAAATTCGTGCAGGCCGACCTGGCGCGCACCATGCAGTTCATGGCCGACCAGGACCGCGCCGCCGGGGCCGACCGGCTGGCCGGGCTGGCGGCGGCGCATGACGCGTTCTATCGCGGCGACATCGCCCGCGAGATCGTGCGCTTCCAGCAGCAGCAGGGCGGCTACCTGGCGGCCGACGACCTGGCGGCATACCGCTCCCCGATCGAACCGGTGGTGCAACGGGACTGGCGCGGCCACACGCTGGTCACCTGCGGCCCGTGGTGCCAGGGGCCGGCCTTGCAGCAGGCGCTGGCGCTGCTGGAGCGGGTCGGGATCGACGGGCTGGCGCATAATTCACCGGACTACCTGCACCGCCTCGTCGAGTGCCTGAACCTGTCGATGGCCGACCGCGAATACCACTTCGGCGACCCGGCCTTCATCGACGTACCGATCGACCACCTGCTGGACCCCGCCACCATCGCCCGGCGCGCCGGCGCGGTGCGCGACGACCGCGCGTTCGGCCAGATGCCGGCGCCGCTCGACCGCCCCGCCACGCCGCCCGCCGCGGCGGCGGCCGAGCTGCCGAAGGTCGAGGCGGACACCTCGTATTGCTGCGCGGTGGACCGCTGGGGCAACGCGTTCAGCGCGACGCCGTCGGACGGCTCGGGCAACGTGCCGGTGGTGCCCGGGCTGGGCATCACGCCGTCCGGCCGCGGCTCGCAGAGCCGGCCCGACCCGCGCCACCCGGCCGGCGTGGCGCCGGGCAAGCGGCCGCGGCTGACGCCCAACCCGGCGATGGTGGTGACGCGCGACGGCGGGGTGATGCCGTTCGGCACCCCGGGCGGCGACGTGCAGACCCAGGCGATGCTGCAGGTGATGCTGAACATCCTGCATTTCGGCATGGAGGTGCAGGACGCGATCGAGGCGCCGCGGGTGGCGAGCTACTCGTTCCCGTCATCCTTCGCGCCGTTCGAGTATTTCCCCGGGCGGCTGGCGATCGAGGGGCGGATCGATCCGGCCACCCGGGCGGCGCTGGCGGCGCGCGGGCACGACGTGCAGGACTGGCCGGACTGGACCTGGCTGGCCGGCTCGGTGGAGGTGATCCTGACCGATCCGACATCCGGGCTGCTGGCGGCGGGGGCGGACCCGCGGCGGCCGGCCTACGCGATCGCGATCTGACGGCGCCGCCGGTAAACCCGAGGCTCCCCGCCCCCCCAACACCTCGTCCGCCCTTCGCGGGCTTGGGCCGCGAAGAGCGGACCAAGGCCTGCCCCCGGGCTTGACCCGGGGGTCGCGGAGCCCTTGCGACGCGGGTGAGGGAGGTTCTCGTGGCACCGCCCTCATCGCCGGGACGCCGGCCCCAACCGCCCCTCCCCCGCCGTCCCCCGCCGCCCCGCATAGGGTCGTTGCGCGCAATCGCCACCCGGCCCCGCCGCGATCCCCGCGCCGCCACCCCCATCGTCATGCCGGCGCATGCCCACCGTCATGCCGGCGCATGCCCACCGTCACCCCGGCGCATGCCCCCGTCACGCCGGCGCATCCCCACCGTCATGCCGGCGCATGCCCACCGTCATGCCGGCGCATGCCCACCGTCACCCCGGCGCATGCCCCCGTCACGCCGGCGCATCCCCACCGTCATGCCGGCGCATGCCGGCATCCACGGCTTGCCTTGGTGCAGCAAGCACACCCGTGGCTGCCCGGCCCGCCCCTCCCCCGCCGCCACCCACCGCCCACGCATAGGGTCGTTGCGCGCAATCGCCACCCGGCATCGCCGCGATCCCCGGCGGCGGCGCCAGCGGCCCCGGCCACCCCGCCACCGCCGGCGGCCCGAACCGCGCGGCGAGGAGCTCGGCCACCGGCGGCTGCCAGGTCCGCGCCAGCTTCGTGCCGCCGAGCAGCAACGCCCGCCCCGCCCCCACCGGCGCCTCCGCCGGCGCGCCCCGCGCCGCGCCTTGCATGGGGTCGTTGCGCGGCGTGCCCGCTTGGCGCCCCGCTCCCGCGCCTTGCATGGGGTTGTTGCCGCGCGCCGCCAATGCCGCGCGCAGCTGACGCAGCATCACCTCGCGCGCCAGGGCCTCCGCCAGCCCGGGCGATCCAGGCGCCCAGCCGACCGCCTCGCCCGTCTGCTGCCCCGCCGGCGCCGCCGCCGGCGCGCCGCGCATGGGGTCGTTGCGCGAACTGCGCGCCCGGTGCCGCACCGCCGCGCCTTGCATGGGGTCGTTGCTCGAACCGCGCGCGGCGCGCGCTGCCGCCCGTGCCGCGCGCTTCGCCCCGAGGGCCGCCGCGATCGCCGCCCGCCACGCCGCCTGCGTTGCCGCCTCGACCCGCGCCGCGGCCCGCTCGGCCGCCCGGCCGCGCAGCGCCACCGCCGCGGCGGCGTCGGCGCTTCCGCCGGCCGCCGCAGCCCGCGCCCGCGCCGCGCGCCGCCGCCCCGTCCCGCGCGCGGGCGCCGGGCACGCGCATGGGGTCGTTGCGTGCAGCGCCTCCCACGCCACCTGCGAGGGGTGCTTCGGCGGCAGCAGCTCCACCGGCACCGTCTCCAGCCGCGCCGCCGCCTCGGCCGGCAAATACGGCCGCAGCCGATGCGCCGCGGCACGTCAGCCGGGTCCGCACCACCAGCGCCCGGAAATAGCGCTGCTCCGTCCGCTGCGCCGCCCCGCTCATCGCGTAACGGCCGTGCGTGGTCTTCGCCGCGATCATCCGCGCCAGGCCGGCGGCGGTGCGCGGCCCGGTGCTGAGCCCCGCCGTGCAGGCGGCAGCGGCCGTTCGCCATCGCCAGCCCGAGGCACGGGCTGCCGGCCCGCGTCCGCGCTCCGCACGGCGGGGCCCGGTGGGGGGCGGCTGGGTGTCGCCGCGGTTGGCTGCGGCGGCGTTGCGCTGGCGCTCATGCCACGACCCGGGGGCGCGGCCGCTGCGTCCTGGGCCGGTCTGCCGCCGCCGCCTGCTCCGCCGCCGGGTCGGCCACGCCGGCTCGTCGTGCGCGGCGGGGGCGGGCGCCATGCCGGCGCGCGGCCTGGGCGGCCAGATCTCCAGCGACCAGCCATCCCCCTGCTCCACGATGCCGCCCGCGCGGCGCACGCCGACGCCGCCCCCCGCGGGCTCGGCCGCCGCCCGGTCAGCCCAGGCCGCCGCGCCCGCTTCTTCGGCCGCCGCGGGCGCCGCCGGCGCCAGCTCCGCTTCCGGTTCCGGTGCGTCCGGCGGCGGTGCCTCCGCTGCGGCGGCGCGGGGGCCGGTCGCGGTGG
>CAWKAN010000038.1:0-11609 GCA_963847615.1 uncultured Alphaproteobacteria bacterium | reverse complement strand
GCGGACGGCACAAGGCAAGGGTCTTGCGCGAGGTCCTGGGGATCACCCTCGCGGATGCCGGCTGGCTTCGCGGGCGGCTGCGCGAGGCGGTCGTTACCGTCGAGGCGACATAGATTGCGTCGGACGCCGATGGCAGCCGGTGGCGGATGGACGTGCAGGGCAATCGCATATAGGAAACCTTGTCTGGAGTTCAGACCAATCTCGTGTCGATCCAGGAGTTTGGCCCTGCTACGGTGTGCGCGGTGATCCTGGGCGCGGACGTGCACCGCTTAAGATCGCCACCAGCACGGGATGGGGCGGATGAAGGCATCAGAATTTTCGTCGCCTACAAATTGCTTGCTGCTGCCCATCCCCGAGTTGGGTGAGGCAGCAGACGCTCTAGACGAAGCTGCCAATATGATATTGGCGGGCCGCCATGACCGTGCTCGCGAACTGATTGATAAGGCCGACATACGAGCCTTATACCCCTTCGCCGAGGATAACACGCGCGGGAGCAAACCGTTCGATTATCGTGAGCGTAAAGTCCCGAATGCACCAGATAAGTTAAAACCGAAGGACCGAGTGCCCCTGGTGCCGCCGACATCGCCGCTGGGGAAAAGGACTTTCGGCCGAGATGGTTGGCGGTGCCGTTTCTGTGAATGCAGGGTGATTCCCGCGGAGGTGCGAGGGAAGATCAATAATCTTCTCCCCAACGCTATTCGTTGGGGTAACGATCCTACGGAATGCCATACCGGATTCAGGGCTTTGTGGGGCACAATCGATCATGTTTTGCCCAGATCGCGGGGCGGCGGTAATGATCCGAGCAATCTCGTCGTTGCCTGCTTTGTATGCCAGTTCGGTCGCATGGAGCGCACGCTGGAGGAACACGGCCTAATCGACCCGCGAGAACGTGATCCGATTGTCGATCAGTGGGATGGCCTGACCCGCTTGCTGACTTAGCCATAACCGGGACAGCCAAGCCATTGATCCTGCCTGCTGCGACGACCTGTCCGGGAAAGGATCGTCTTTCGGACGGAGCAGAGGTCGGGTGACGCTCACCTGTTCTCTGCCGCGGCCTACCGGGAGCGCACGCCCGTCATGGACAAGATCTGGCGCGAACCGGTGAGACCGGGGGTCCAGCTTTGCCGTGACCAGGGATAAGAAAGGGGAAGCGAAGATGAACGCCAATTCCGGCTGAACCGTCATTGGCTCGTCTCCAACGCAGTGGCGGTGCAGGCGCGCCATCTGCGTGCATCCTTCGGATCTGCGCTACCAACCCCACTGCTCACTGCACCCAGCGAAGAATTTCCGCTGATACGACGATAACATACTGACCACGTTGAGTTCTTCCGGCTTGCTGGCCACGTCCGTATCGTTCGCGGCAAAGATAATTCAGCCGCCGATGAACGCCGATGAACGCCGATAAGGCCAATGCCTCACAGGCCGAGGACAATACGTTTGATTTCCAGGCGCGGGTTGCCGAAGTTGAGCAGCAGGCAGACCTGCAGGCCAGTGGCGCGAAGGTAGTTGATGCATTGGGCGCGATGGATCTCAACCATCGCCTTGACGGCCTTCAACTCCACGATCACCGCTTCCTGGACCAGCAGGTCCACCGCGTAGTCACCGACGATGACCCCATCGTACATCACGGTGACACCGCGCTGCTGCAAGACCGCGAGGCCGCCCTTGCGAAGCTCATGCGCCAGTGCATTTTCGTACACCTTCTCGAGAAATCCGGTCCCAAGAGCATTGGAGACAGTCAGGGCGCTGCCGATGATCTGCTCCGTCAGATGGTCCAGCACGGTTTCATCGGCGTTCATCGGCGTTCATCGGCGGCTAAAAATTGCTTCCCTCCTTCGCACCAACACCTTGCCGAAACGTTGACGGATACGTCTGCCCGCCCGCGCGAAGCAGCGGCACGTCGCATGACCGATAGCGAGGACCTGCCTCGCCGGCCCGACCGCCCTTCGGAAGTCCGCGGCGGATTCGAGGTCCCAGCCGTGATCCTCAACGCCCCGATCCCCAACTCAGCGACGTGGCCGCGGCTGGACGGCTGACCGAGATGGATCCCGCCCACCTGCATGGCCGGGCCAGCCACGACGGAGAGAGGGTGCCGGTCCACCACGGAAAGCGGGTGCCCAGCCGCCGCGGAGCGTCGTCCTTCCTTCCTCCGTGGCCTCCGTGGTCCTCCCTTCTTCTCCGTGCTGAACCCTTGCTTGCTTGCGGCCCCCGCCAGCCCCCGGACCGGGGCCGCCCCCACCCCAACCACGCAGCAACCCACCCAACGCCCCCCATCCAGCCCAGGACAAAAGTTTGCCTCCCTTGATTAGTTAGTATACATGACTATCCCGCATCCATTTCAGCCGGAGCCGATCACCATGCCCGCCCCCACCAGCGGAATCACCTTCCGCACCATCCAGGAAGCGATGCCCGAGTACCACCTCAGCCAAGACCTGCTGCACGGCGTGCTGACCGCCATGCCGCCGCCGCCCGCCGATGCCTCCCCTGCCTGGCGCAAAGCGCGGCTCACCCGGATCATCGAGGAGATTGCCGCAAGGGTGCCGATGGACCCGGCGCAGGGCCACCTCGCCGGGCAGCTCGTCGTCGTGCAGTTCCTCGCCGATGACATGATGCAGCGCCTGATGACCCCCGGCCTGCCGCTGGCGGAGCGGCGCCTGGCCGCCCGCACGACCGACGACCTGCTGCGCTCGGTGGTGCGGTTGGAGCGGGCGCTGGAGCGGCGGCAGACGCGGGTGATGCCGTTCCGCGACGTGGGGGCGGTGGCCGGGTTCGACCTGGACGCGCTGGACGGCGTCTGGTGCCGCGGGACCCCGGCCGCCGCCGCGACCGGCTCCTGCGCCGCCGCAGCGGAGGCGCCGCCGCCCGCCGCACCGGAACCTGAAGCGGGGCTGGCGCCGGGGGCGCCCGCGCCGGCCGAAGCAGCGGGCGCGGCCTGGGCCGACCGGGCGGCGGCCGAGCAAGCGGGGGGCGGCGTCGGCGTGCGCCGCGCGGGCGGCATCGTGGAGCAGGGGGATGGCTGGTCGCTGGAGATCTGGCCGCCCAGGCCGCGCGCCGGCGTGGCGCAAGACCCCGCCGCGCCCGACCAGCCAGCGTGGCCGACCCCGGCGGCGGAGCAGGCGGCGGCGGAGCGGGCCAGGACGCAGCGGCCGCGCCCGCGGAGCGTGGCATGAGCGCGAGCGCAACTCCGCCGCAGGCAAGCGCGGCGACACCGCCGCCCCGCGCCGGGCGCCGGCGTGCGGGGCGCGGACGCGGGCCGGCAGCCCGTGCCTCGGGCTGGCGATGGCGAACGGCCGATGCCGCCTGCATGGCGGGGCGAGCACCGGGCCGCGCACCGCGGCGGGCCTGGCGCGGATGATCGCGGCGAAGACCACGCACGGGCGCTACGCGATGCGCGGGGCGGCGCAGCGGACGGCGCAGCGGTATGTCCGGGCGCCGGTGGTGCGGACAAGGCTGGTGTGCGCGGCGCATCGGCTGCGGGCGTATTTGCCGGCCGAGATGGCGGCGCGGCTGGAGACGGCGCCGGCGGAGCTGAAGGCGCCGAAGCATCCCGCGCAGGTGGCGTGGGAGGCGCTGCACGCAACGACCCCATGCACCTGTCCGCCGCCGCCGCTCGGGACGGGGCGGCGGCGGCGCGCGGCGCGGGCGCGGGGAGGGGCGGCCGGCGGGGGGACCGACGGCGCGGCGGCGGTAGCGTTGCGCGGCCGGGCGGCCGAGCGGGCGGCGGCGCGGGTCGAGGCGGCGGCGCAGGCGGAGTGGCGGGCGGCGATCGCGGCGGCACGCGGGGCGAAGCGCGCGGCGCGGCAGGCGGGGGCGCGGCGCGGCGCGCGGTTCGCGCAACGACCCCATGCGCGGCGCGGCGGTGCGGCACCGGGCGCGCGGTTCGCGCAACGACCCCATGCACGGCGCGGCGGCGGGGGCGCGGGCGGCGGCGCCGGCGGGGCAGCAGGCGGGCGAGGCGGTCGGCTGGGCACCCGGATCGCCCGGGCTGGCGGAGGCCCTGGCGCGGGAGGTGATGCTGCGGCAGCTGCGCGCCGCCTTGGCGTTGCGTGGCAACGACCCCATGCAAGGCGCGGGAGCGGGGTGCCAATCGGGCATGCCGCGCAACGACCCTATGCAAGGCGCGGCGCGGGGCGGCGCGGGGGAGGCGCCGGTGGGCGCGGCGCGGCCCTGGTGCTCGGCGGCACGCCGCTGGCGCGGACCTGGCAGCCGCGCGTGGCCGAGGTCCTCGCCGCGCGGTTCGGGCCGGGGTGGTGATCCGGCGATGAGGGCGGTGCCGCGTGCAACTCCCTCACCCGCGTCGCAAGGGCTCCGCGACCCCCGGGTCAAGCCCGGGGGCAGGCCTTGGTCCGCTCTTCGCGGCCCAAGCCCGCAAGCGCGGGCGAGGTGAAAGGGGTCCTCGCCGCGCGGTTCGGGCCGGCGGCGGTGGTGGGGGGGGCCGGGGCCGCTGGCGCCGCCGTCGGGGATCGCGGCGGGGCCGAGTGGCGATTGGGCGCAACGACCCATACGCGGCCGGCGACGGCGGGCGGCGGATGGTCGCGGGCGAGGCAGGCCCGCGCCGAGGCCGGAGCGAGCACGGCAGGCTCCGACCAGGCGATCCGCATTTCGGCATGGGCAATGCACGCACATATCGCCGCTGTTCGCAGTTCAGCCCGACCCGGCCCCTCGGTTGCCCCGCCCAATGCCCCCTGATATGCGCAGGGACGGAGTTCGCCATGTCCCAGCCGCAAGGTCTGCCGCCGCAAGTTGACCGCAAGCCGCCCGCCCGCTGCCCGGGTTGGCGGCTGGGCGACGCGTGGACCGACGTGGGCCGCACGCCGGGATGAGCCGCATCCTGGTGCTGAAGCTGGGCGCTCTCGGCAACGTCATCCTGTCGCTGGGGCCCTTCGCGGCCATCCGCCGCCACCACGCGGCGGATCACATCAGCCTGCTGACCACCCGCCCCTGGGCCGACTGGCTCGCCGCGGCACCGTATTTCGACGCGGTGCTGATCGACCGGCGGCCGCCCTGGTGGGACCTCGGCGGCTGGCGGCTGCTGCGCCGGCAGCTGATCGGCGGCCGGTTCGACCGCGTCTACGATCTGCAGACCTCGTCCCGGTCCTCGCGCTATTTCCAGCTGTTCCCCCACCACGCGCGGCCGGAGTGGTCGGGGATCGCGCACGGCTGCTCGCACCCGGACCGCAACCCGAACCGCAACCTGCTGCATGACATCGATCGCCAGTTCGACCAGCTGCGCGCCGCGGGGATAACCCAGGCGATGCCGGCGGACCTGTCCTGGACCGGCGCCGATCTCACCCGCTTCGCCCTGCCGGGGCGCTTCGCCCTGCTGGTCCCCGGCAGTTCGGCGCACCGCCCGGTCAAGCGCTGGCCGGCGCGGCGCTATGCCGAGCTGGCCGGCGTGCTGCTCACCCGTGGCATCGCGCCGGTCATTCTCGGCACCGGCGAGGAGAGCGCCCTGGCCGGGGAGATCTGCGCCGCCGTGCCCGGCGCGATCGACCTGACCAACCGGACCGGCCTGGCCGAGCTGGCCAGCCTGGCCCGCGCGGCGTGCCTGGCGGTCGGCAACGACACCGGGCCGATGCATCTGCTCGCCGCCGCCGGATGTCCGTCGGTGGTGCTGTTCTCCCGCGACTTCGATCCGGCCCTGACGGCCCCGCGCGGCCGGGCGGTCAGCGTGCTGTGCCGGCCCGACCTGGCCGAGTTGGACCTCGGCCCAGTCGTTGCTGCGCTTGACGGGTTTGCTGCGCTTGACGGGCTTGCCGCGCTTGACGAACCGGCCGCGGCTGACGAACCGGCCGCGGCGGACCGGCTTGGCGCGCGGCCCACCACCGGCGCGCCGCCCACGCCTGGCAGGCTGCAAGCCGGCTGATGTCCGATCCCGCGACGCCCCCGCCCGAGCCGCCCGACGGCCTGCCGATCCCGCAGCGCTACTGGGGGATCCTGACGATCGCGCTGGGGCTGACGATGGCGGTGCTGGATGGCGCGATCGCCAACGTGGCGCTGCCGACCATCGCCACCGATCTCAACACCAGCCCCGCCAACTCGATCTGGGTGGTGAACGCCTACCAGCTCGCGGTGACGATCTCGCTGCTGCCGCTGGCCTCGCTGGGCGACATCTTCGGCTACCGCCGGGTCTACCAGTGGGGGCTGGTGGTGTTCACCCTGGCCTCGCTGGCCTGCGCGCTGTCGTATTCCCTGCCGACCCTGGCGCTGGCCCGGGTGTTCCAGGGCTTCGGCGCCGCCGGCATCATGAGCGTGAACAGCGCGCTGGTGCGCTTCATCTACCCGCGGCGCTGGATCGGCCGCGGCCTCGGCATCAACGCGACGATCGGCTCGATCGCCTCGGCCGCCGGCCCCACCTCCGCCGCCGCCATCCTGTCGGTGGCCAACTGGCCCTGGCTGTTCGCGATCAACGTGCCGCTGGGCGCCCTGGCGATCGTGGTTGCCTGGCGCGCGCTGCCGGCGACGCCGCGGTCAGGGGTTAAGTTCGACGTGCTGGCCGCGGTGATGAGCGCGGTCAGCCTGGGCGTGCTGATCATCGCCATCGACGGGGTCGGCCACGGCGAGGCCATCGTCTGGGTGATCCTGCAGGCCGCCGCGGCGCTGGGCGTGGGCGCGGTGCTGGTGGCGCGCGAGCTCAGCCGCGCGGCGCCGCTGCTGCCGGTGGACCTGATGCGCATCCCACTGTTCGCGCTGTCGGTGGGCACCTCGGTCTGCGCCTTCACCGCCCAGTCGATGGCGATGGTCTCGCTGCCGTTCCTGTTCGAGAACACGCTGGGGTTGGGCCAGGTGCGGACCGGCTTGCTGATGACGCCGTGGCCGCTGGTGGTGGCGGTGATCGCGCCGTTCACCGGGCGGCTGGCGGATCGCTACCCGGTCGGCATCCTGAGCGGGGCGGGGCTGCTGGTGATGGCGCTGGGGCTGGGGCTGCTCAGCCTGCTGCCGGCGGACCCCAGCGCGTTCGATATCGCCTGGCGGATGCTGGTCTGCGGACTGGGGTTCGGTTTCTTCAACACGCCGAACAACCGCGCGATCATCACCTCGGCGCCGCGCCAGCGCACCGGGGGCGCGTCGGGCATGCAGGCGGCGGGGCGGCTGTTCGGGCAGACCACCGGGGCGGCGCTGGTGGCGCTGGTGTTCGGGCTGGCGCCGATCAACGGCACGACGGTGACGCTGGTCTGCGGCGCGGCGATCGCGCTGGGGGCGGCCGGGGTCAGCCTGCTGCGGATGCTGGAGCGGTAGCCCGACCCGTCGCCGGTCGGTCATTTTCACCCAGGCCGGGCCGCACGGCCAAAGTCGGCCTCAGCCCGCGAGCGCCTTGGGGGCGCGGCGGCGGGCCAGCGCGGGATCGCCGGGCGGCCGCACGCCCGGCAACGGGCCGGGCCGGCCGAACAGCCACCCCTGCCCGTATTGCACGCCGAGCTGGCGCAGTGCGTCCGCCTCGGCCTCGGTTTCGATCCGCTCGGCAACCACCTTGGCCCCGGCCGCGCGGGAGATTTCGATCATCCCGGCGACGAAGGCGCGTTCGCGTCCGCCCTGCACGATGCCGGGCAGGTAGGACCCGTCCAGCTTGACGATATCGGGGGCGAGCGCCCGCAGCAGCCGGATGTCGGCGGCGCCCGCCCCGAAATCGTCGAGGCAGAACGGGACCCCCAGCGATCGCAACGCCGCCGCGGTGAGGCCCGCTTCGGCCACATCCTCGATCTCCACCGTCTCGGTCATCTCGGCGATGAGCAGGCCGGCCTTGCACGCCGGGCAGGCCGCGAGCAGGCCGACCAGGCGATCGCGGAAGCCGCGGTTCTGCACCGACTGACCGGACAGGTTGAAGGCGACCGGCGCGCCGGCTGCGCCGGCGGCCTCGCAGGCCAGCCTGGCGATCGTCAGGTCGAACTCGTCGGCCAGCCCGAGCGCTTCCACCAGCATGACGAAATCCTGCACCCCCGAAACCGCGCAGTCGTGCATCGGTTTCGGGCGGATCAGCGCCTCGAAATGATGCGGCGTGCCGTTGGCAAGCGAGACGATGGGTTGGAACGTCAGGGTGAAATGAACGTCGCGGATCGCCTGGCGCAGGCGGGCAGCCTGGAGGCGCGCGCGGTGCATGTAGCCGGCGAGGCCGCCGTCGAACCCGGCCTTGCCGAGGCCCCCCGCGCCCTCGCGCGCGAACACGTTCAGCGCCTGGCGCAACGCGCGCACGGTTTGCGTCGGGGTCAGTTCCTTGCTGGCCAGAGCGAGGTGGCGGGCGGTGACCGAGACGCCGACGCCCTGGTTTCGCAGGGCCGATTCCAGCAGGCCGGCGACCGCCAGCAGCTCCGCCTCGGTTCCCCCGGCGCCGAGCAGGCCGAACCGGCCGGGCGCGATCTCGCTGGCGAAGGCGTCGGGGGAAGCGGTTTCGATCGCGTGGCCGATTGCGTCACTCGCGGCGATCACCACGCTGGCGTCGCCCACGATTTCGAGCAGGCCGAGGTCGCAGGCGGTCCCGGCGCGCAGCCGCGCCTCCGCCGCGCGGGCCAGCGCGTGCGGCGTGCCGCCGGCGCGCCGCACGCTGGCCAGCGGCGCCGGCGCCCGGGCGAAGCTCAGGCACAGGCGGCCTGGCGGTCCCCGCCCCGGCAGGGCCATGCCGGCGAGGGCCAGCGGCGTCCGCCCGGGGTCCGACAGCCGGATCATCAGCGGCAGCAGGCGGCCGTGTTCGGCGAGCAGCGACAGGGCGGTCTCCAGCACCTCGTGGTCAACCGGTGCCACGAGGTCGCGCACCGCATGGTTGATGAACGTCTCGGGCGGGTGCCCGAATTTGCTGCGGAAGGCACCGGCGGCGTAGGTCACCGTCCCGCCCGCGTCGGTCTCGACCACCATGTCGGCCCCGGCGAACGCGAAGCCGACGAAGCGCTCGGTGTTGTCAGCGTGGCCCACGGGCGCCGCGTCGTGCGGCCCTGGGGCCTGCATCGGCTTTGCGGTCGGTGACGCCCGACATTGATTGCACCTCGCGCCGTTGCGTCGCCGGTCCCCTGCCGCCTTGGCGTCCCGCTCGCTCCGGTGGCGGCCACACCGGCTGCTCCCGCCGCGCATCCCGACGATGCCCGGCGCGACGTTGCGACCAAGCGCCTACCGGCCCCGCCGTGCAGCCGGTTTGGTGGGGAGCAGGCGACGATTGCACATGGTCCGAGGGATGCCGCATCCGCTGCCAAGGGGGTGAAC
Source organism: uncultured Alphaproteobacteria bacterium (assembly GCA_963847615.1). Taxonomy (GTDB): domain Bacteria; phylum Pseudomonadota; class Alphaproteobacteria; order Acetobacterales; family Acetobacteraceae; genus Palsa-883. Next base: position 2,420 of record CAWKAN010000038.1, on the reverse strand, counting down.
CGAGCGCGCATGCTGGTCGAGGATCGTTAACCAGTGGTGAAGTCGGCGGCGGTGTCGCGGTCTGCCGCCTCCCGGCCCCCCAGCTTCCCGGCCCCCCAACTTCCGGGCCTCGGTGCTATCGGGCCAGCCAGTCCCGCACCGCGTCCCGGATGAACCGCGCATCGGCCGGGTTCGCCACCGGGTTGCCGGCGCGATGGCCCCAGATGCTGGGGATCGGCCGCAGCTCGGCCTGCGCGAGGTAGGGTAGCTCCGCCGCGTTGTCGGCGACGCGGAAGTAGAGGTCCGTCTCCCCGGGCAGCAGCAGGACGCGCGCGCGGATCGCCCGCAGCGCCGCCGGCAGGTCGCCGCCGTACCGCCCGTTGGCGCTGATATCCGCCGCGTCCCAGGTGCGCAGCTGGGCGTGCAGGTCGCCTGCCGGCCGGGCGGCGAAGCGATCCTCCCAGTCCGTGCGCAGGAACGTCTCCAGGTCCGGCGCGCCCAGGTTGGGCGCGGGGCCCGAGGCCAGATGCCGCAAGGCGCGATAAAAATCCTGGCTGAGCGCCCAGCCGGCGTAGATCCGCCCGAAGGCGCGCTTGGCGGCCAGCGGCTCGGCGGCGAACCGGCCGTCGCCGCGGTGCTCCGGCGCGGCCTCCAGCACCGCGAGCAGCCCGCGCAGGAACACCTGGTTGTGCACGGCGGTGCGGGCGACCCCGCAATTGATCACGGCGCGCGCCACCGCCTCGGGGAACAGCGCCGCCCAGTGGTAGGCCTGCAGTGCGCCCATCGACCAGCCGTAGACGCAGGCCAGCCGCTCCACGGCGAGCACCTCGCGCAGCAGGCGGCGCTGCGCCTGGACGTTGTCGTAGATGCTGACCAGCGACGGATAGGCCGGCGTGTCCGACGGCGACGACGACAGCCCGTTGCCGAACGTGTCGACCAGCACCACGCAATACCCGGTCGGATCGAGCACCAGGTCGGGGCCGATCAGCCATTCCAGGTCGGGATGGCGGGCGGCGTAGCTGGTCGGATACAGGATGACGTTGTCGCGCGCCGCCGACAGCGTGCCGTGCGCCTTCCACGACAGGCGCGCGTCGGGCAGCGTCGCGCCGGACTGCAGCGCCAGGTCGCCGAGCCGGAAGACGCCGCCTTGGGTGGGCCAGGCCATGCGCCGGCGGCGGCCTATTCCGCCGCCAGCGCCGTGTCGTAGTCGATCTTCTCGGCGCACCAGCCGTCATGGCGCAGGCGCCAATACGCCTCGGTCAGCCGCGCCGTCAGCGGGCCCGGCCGGTCGTTGGACAGGATCCGCCCATCCAGCCGGGTGACGCCGATCACCCCGCCGGCGGTGGAGGAGATGAAGATCTCGTCGGCGTTGCGCAGTTCATCGAGCGGCACCGTGCGCACCTCGCAGGGCAGGTCGAGCTTGCCGCACAGCTCGATCACCGCGCCGCGGGTGATGCCCTCCAGCACGCCGCGGTCCGGCGTGGCGACGACGCCGTTGGTCACCGCGAAGACGTTGAACCCGGGGCCTTCGGTGACGTTGCCGGCGAGGTCGAGCAGCACCGGGTTGTGGGCGCCCTTGTCCTCGGCCTCGAACATCGCCCGCGTCATGTCGGCCCAGTGGAAGTTCTTCGCCCGCGGGTTGATGCATTGTTCCGGGATGCGCGGGGTGGAGGCGACGATCAGGTGCATGCCCTGCTCGCGGATCTCCTGCGGCACCAGCCAGACGTAGGGCACCGCGTAGGCCAGCAGGTAGGGCTGGGCGTTGACCGGGTGGCGGCGCAGGTTGGCCGGCGCGGCGCCGCGCAGGCAGTCCATCGCGACGTAGGCCTCGCGCAGGCCGGTCCGGCGCACCAGTTCGTGCAGCATGGCGCGGATGTCGGCGTCGCTCTCGCGCGGGATCAGCCGGAAGTATTCCATCGAGGCGCGGAACCGCCGCAGGTGGTGATCGAGGCGGAAGAACGCGCCGTCCCAGACGCTGACCACGTCGTAGGTGACGTCGGAGCGCCGGTAGCCCCATTCGGTGACCGGGATCGTCGCCTCGTTGATCGGCATGAAGCGCCCGTTGATATAGGCCGCGCCCGAGGGCCACGTGCTTTCATCGCATCCTCTCCCTGTGCCGGTGTGAGGCGAGCATCAGCAACCGCGCGCCAAGCGTACAGTCATGGCCGCACCATTTGGAGGAAAATCGCGATGGCCGAGTTCGCCCAGGGTCCGGTCGTCGTGCTCGGCCCGGAGGATGGCGAGGCGTTGTGGCAACCGCTGCCCTCGGTCGGCTACGTCATCAACAAGCTGACGCCGGACAACTCGCCGCACGACGCGTTCGCCATGGGCCTGCAGGTGCTGGAGCCCGGGGCGCAGATCCGCCGCCATGCGCATGAACGCCAGCACGAGGTGCTGTTCTGCTCCCAGGGCAGCGGCATCGCCGAGGTCGGCGATCAGCG
>CAWKAN010000037.1:0-11108 GCA_963847615.1 uncultured Alphaproteobacteria bacterium | reverse complement strand
CCGGGTGGTGATCGGCAAGGACACGCGCCTCTCCGGCTACATGATCGAGACCGCCGCTGACCGCCGGCTTCGTCGGCGCCGGCATGGACGTCACCCTGGTCGGCCCGCTGCCGACGCCGGCGATCGCCATGCTGACCCGCTCGCTGCGCGCCGATCTCGGCGTGATGATCTCCGCCTCGCACAACCCGTATGAGGACAACGGCATCAAGTTGTTCGGCCCCGACGGGGCACAAGCTGTCCGACGCGATGGAACTGGAGATCGAAGCGCTGATGGCCAGCGGCTGCGCCGACCGCCTGGCCGGCCCGGCCGACCTCGGCCGCGCCGCGCGGCTCGACGACGCCGCCGGGCGCTACATCGAGGCGGCGAAGGCCAGCTTCCCACGCGGCCGCCGCCTGAAGGACCTGAAGATCGTCGTCGATTGCGCCAACGGCGCCGCCTACCGCGTCGCCCCCACCGTGTTGTGGGAGTTGGGCGCGACGGTCATCCCGGTCGGCGTCTCGCCCGATGGCTTCAACATCAACAAGGGCTGCGGCTCCACCGTGCCCGAGTTTCTCTGTGCCCAGGTGATCGAGCACGGCGCCGATCTGGGGATCGCGCTGGACGGCGACGCCGATCGGGTGCTGATCGCCGACGAGCGCGGCGAGCTGATCGACGGCGACCAGTTGCTGGCGCTGATCGGCGGGGCCTGGGCGGTCAGCGGCCGGCTGCGCGGCGGCGGCATCGTCGCCACCGTGATGTCCAATCTCGGCCTGGAACGATTTCTCGCCGGGCGCGGCCTGGCGCTGCACCGCACCCGCGTCGGCGACAGATACGTCGCAGAAATGATGCGCGAGGCCGCGATCAATGTGGGCGGCGAGCAGTCGGGCCACCTGATCCTGTCCGATTTTGCCACCACCGGCGACGGGCTGGTGGCGGCGCTGCAGGTGCTCGGCGTGCTCGTCGAGCAAGGCCGGCCGGCCAGCGAGGTCTGCCGCGTGTTCACCCCGCTGCCGCAATTGTTGCGCAACGTGCGTTATGTCGGCGCCTCTCCATTGGGTGACGCCTCCATCCAGGGGGCGATCCGGGCGGCCGAGGGGCGGCTGAACGACGCCGGACGTCTGCTGATCCGCGAGAGCGGCACCGAAAAGATGATCCGCGTCATGGCGGAATCCGAGGACGAGGCGCTGGTCGCTCAGGTCGTGGACGAGCTGTGCGCCACCATCGCGGCACAGGTGCGGGCGGGTAACGAGTGATGGCAGCCGCACCGCTGGCACGGATGCGCGCGGGCGCCGGCTGATGGACGTTGGATTGCGCGGCCGGGTGCTGGCGATCGCCGGCTCGGATTCCGGCGGCGGGGCGGGGATCCAGGCCGACATCAAGACGATCACCGCGCTGGGCGGCTACGCGGCGACCGCGATCACCGCGCTGACCGCGCAGGACACGCACGGCGTGCACGACATCCTTCGCGTGCCGCCGGCATTCGTCGCCCGGCAGATCGCGTTGGTACTGGATGACATCGGCGCCGACGCGGTGAAGACCGGCATGCTGGGCGACGCGGCCACGATCGAGGCGGTGTGCGAAGCCTTGGCCACGCACGCGCCCGGCGTGGCGCTGGTGGTCGATCCGGTGCTGCGCGCCACGGGCGGCGGGCCGCCCCTGCTGGCCGACGCGGCGCTGGACACGTTGCGCCGGCGCCTGCTGCCGATGGCCAGCGTCATCACGCCGAACCTGGCCGAGGCGGCCGCGCTGTCGGGGCGCGCGGCGCATGATCGCGCGGGCATGCACGACGCGGCGCGCGCGCTGCTGGCACTCGGCGTGCCGGCGGTGCTGCTGACCGGCGGGCATTTGGCGGGCGGGACCGTGGTCGATCTGCTGATGACGCCGGCGGGCGCGGAGGAATTCGCGGCGCCCCGCATCGAGACGCGGCACACCCACGGCACCGGATGCACGCTGGCCAGCGCGGTGGCGACCGGGCTGGCACAGGGGATGGGGCTGCGCGACGCGGTGATTCGAGCGCGGGCCTATGTGCGCGCGGCAATCGCAGCGGCGCCGGGGTTTGGCGGCGGGCAGGGTCCGCTCAACCACGCGGTCGATATCGGACATTGGTAGCGAGAGCGGCCAACCGCGCTTACACCAGCCGGCGGAAAGATTGACCCATCGGCGCCGCGTCCACGTCATGGCCGGCGAAGGCCGGCCATCCACGACTGGCCTTCGTGCAGCAAGCAGAGTAGTGGATGCCGAGCCTGCACCGGAATGACGTGGTGGGCACCACCGAAGAGTTGATCATTCGGACGTCTGGTATCAATTCGCCCCAACACATGCTTCGTGCCCGACCAACGAAGATCCATTTGTTGCGCAATCAATCCAGTACACCGGGCCAAACCGCAAGCCTGTGCCTAAAGATCCTTCACCATCCGCAGCGCCAGCAGGCGCGCGTTGATGCTGATGCGCACACCGTGGCGATGGAACGCCGCGGCGTACAGCGTGTGGTTCATGCCACCCATTTCCGGCGCAAAATAACGTTCCGGAGAAACAATCTCCACGGCGCTGCCCGCCTCGGCGAGCAGTTCGGCGGCCTGCATCGCCGGATGCCCGCCATTATCGTCGAACACCAGCACACGCGCGGCCGGTGCCACCGTGCCAGAAAAAATATCCCAGGTAGAAACGACCAGTTCGTTCCCCCCCCCACCAGCACTGCCGTGTCCGGCACGCCACCGGTCGCCAGGATCACCACGTCCGGCGCCTCGGCGAGCACCTCGGCCGCGCCCGCATAGACCGAAAACCGCGGCCGCACTCCGGCCGCCTCCAGCCGCTGCAGGCGCCACTCGACGATGCCGATCAGTTCCTTGCGCCGCGCCAGGCGACAGGCGACAGGCGACGAGCAGGATCTGCCCACCCGCCCGGTCCGCCGCCTCGAACAGGGTGACCGCATGGCCGCGCGCCGCGGCGACCCGCGCCGCCTCCAGCCCGCCCGGCCCTACGCCCACCACGACCAGCCTGCGCCGAGGCCCATCCGTGCACGCAACGACGTGCGGCATCGTCGCCTCGCGCCCCGTCGCAGCGTTGTGCACGCAGACCGCGTCGTTGCCCTCATAGATCCGATCGAGACAGTAGGTGGCGCCGACGCAGGGCCTTATCTCCGCCTCGCGCCTTCCGCCAGCAGGCGCGCGATATGCGGCTCAGCGATATGGGCGCGGGTCATGCCGACCATGTCGAGCTTGCCGGCGACGATCGCGTGGCGCGCGGTCGCGACATCCTGGATGCGTGCCGCATGGAACACCGGGACGCGCGTCGCCGCGCGCGTGAGGTCGATATCCCAACCCTCGTCGGCCACCACGCGCAGGCCGACGAGCAAGCGCGGATCGGTTGCCGTACGGATGGCGCCAAGCACCTGGCGGATCAAGCGCAGCCGGTTATCGCAAGCTGCCGATGTGTCGGTGCCGCCTGTTTGGGTCGGCTTGGGGCCCTAATGCTTGGTGACCTGGCAGTCGTACGTCCCAACCCGCGAGTACGCTTTGACCATGATCATCATCTTCAGGTGATTCAGGTCCGATGTCGGCGTGGCCGTCTCCACCGCGCCCGAGGGGGAGGTGAAGGTCATAGATCCATCCTTCTCGACACGCGTTGGCAGCCAGCCAGAAGGCATGCCGTTGGTCCAGCTGTGGTGGACGACGATGAGCTGCGGGTTGTCCTTGTCGTGGGCCCACTCGTCCGTGTTGATGGCATTACATAGTGCCGACGCACGTCCGGCCGGCGTAGTCGGCCATCGTCAGCGCATGCTGAGCGCTGGCGGGCGATGGGGTCGCGGACGTGGCGAGCAATGCGAGGGTGGTCCCCGCGATCAGGGTTGTGACCTTCATTGTGGACTTCTCCCAATTTCTGCCTGCCGGTATCACGCACATTGCGCGACCCGATGCCAGACGCTCACTACCTCAGGGCAATCGCATTGGTAGTGCAACCCCTGTTCTGTAAATTCACGCGAAGATTCCATTTTGGTCCCGCACTAGAATATCCATGGTGCGATAGATTTTCCCGCTCAACCACTCCTCGCGGGCGATGTCCCAGTCTTCCAGCGCCTTGGGGAACGCCCGGTGCGCCGCCTCGCGCACCGGGGACGGCGCCAGCACGGGCAGCCAGTCGGCCTTGTTCCACACCGTTCGCCGGCCGAGATGGGTGATCTGGATCATGACCGCCGCGCCATGCGCGTGGCAGTCGTCTGCCAGGCGGCGCAGCCACGGCACGATCTCGTCCTTGTAGGCGAGCAGGTTGCCGAACACCGGCGGCGAGTCGGGCGAGACCACCGCCGAGCCCGCGGTCATCGTCAGCGCGATGCCGCCCTTGGCCTTTTCCACGTGATAGAGGCGATAGCGGTCTTTCGGCATGCCGTCCTCGCCGTAGTTCGGCTCGTGCGAGGTGCTCATCAGCCGGTTGCGCAACGTCAGGTGACGAAGCTGGAACGGTTGCAGCAGCGGGTCCGCAGTTGGCGTGGTGCTCATCGCTACAAGTGTGTTGGCTCGTCGATCATCTATCAAGACCTCCGGATTGGCCCTGAACGCCACGAAGGAACTTTCGTTCTCCCATCGGCTCGTCGTCGGTCATCAGAACCCATCTCAGCGGCAGCCGGTGGTCGCGCAGGCGATCGCCTGCACCTGTTGGGGCAGGCCCACCGGGGCCTTCTCCATGAACCGAGCGTGCCGCAGCAGATAATCCATGGTCCGCAACTCGGATGCCACAACGCAGCCATGCGCCCCGAGGCCGCGAGGGATCTGCACTTCAAATGGGGAGGCCTTGATCTTCGTCGTGATCGGGCAGACCATCACCCATCCCGTCGCGACGCCGAAGTCTCGCGTTGCTCATGCTCCAATCCCTGTGACGATCGTCTTTGCTAAACCTTTATTAGGATGCGGTTGCTACCCCCTCCGCCGATCAAGCCCGCCACCGGTCAGAGGCAGTTCATCCCCATGGCGCCCGGACCGCCGCATCACAACGATAATGCCCGGCCGTCTTATGTCCCCGCTCCGGCACTTTTGCACGCCTTTCCGGACGCTCGCCGCGTGCGGGGCAAGACCCCAAAGCCGGGCGGCGGCCTACGACAGAGATGGAAATCCCGCTCTGGGGTCATCTATGAATGGGACTACCTGCACGGCCGCGTTGAGGCGTATGATCGCTTCGGCCGGCACCTTGGGGAATTCGACCCGGAATCCGGTGCCAGGACCAAACCCGCCAATCCGGACTATCGGATCGAACCATGAATGCCGACCTGACCTTGACGGCCTACGACAAGCAAACCGAGTACCTGTGCAAGATCCTCGTGCTGCCCACCGACCTTCTCGGTTACGCGCGCGACGTCGCGAGTGTTCCGGGAACCGACCCCGACATTCTGGGCGTTTATCCATTGACGGAGCAGCAGGCCGAGGCGATCGCCCGGAAGGCTGGCCTGCCTCTGGAAACCGGCGAATACGACTACTGCCTTGAGACCATCGCGAGGGATGAGCGCCCCCAGGCGCATCGGGCGTGACATTGTCGGGCTCGGCACCCACTCGGATCGGTGGTCGCTGCGAGCGTTTGGGTGCTTTGCGCGACCGGGCACAGCAATCAGTTTCTGACCCGGCTCCATCGCTGTCCGAGGCGGAAGTCGACGCCCGGCTCGCGGCACTGTCATGCTGACCACCGCCGAGATCGACCGCTACGCCATCGACGGCTACCTGCCCGGCCATCCGCTGCTGACCGCCGAGGAAACCGCCTTCTACCGCGCCGGCTGCGAGCAGGGCTGCGGCCCGATGCAGCGGGACGGCACCCGCCGCCAATCCACCAACCGGGTGAAGCCCTACCTGCTGTTTCCCTGGGCCGCCGCGCTGGTGCGCCACCAGCGCATCCTCGACTGCGTCGAAGCGCTGATCGGCCCCGACATCATGGTGTTCCACACCACCGTCTGGCTGAAGGAACCGCACAGCGAAACCTTCGTCCCCTGGCACCAGGACGCCACCTATTTCGGCCTGGCGCCGTTCGAGCACGTCACCGCCTGGGTCGCGCTGACCGACTCCACCGCGGCGAACGGCTGCGTGCAGATCATCCCGGGCTCCCACACCACCGGCCAGCGCCCGCATTTCGACCAGCCGGACCCGAAGGCCATGCTGTCGCGCGGCCAGACGCTGGCCGACGCGGTCGACGAAAGCCGCGCCGTGGCGCTGCACCTCGCCGCCGGCGAGGTGTCGTTCCACCACACGCTGGCGTTCCACCGCTCCGGGGAACCGCACCGGGGCGCGGCGCATCGGCATCGGCGTCAGCTACATCCCGACCCGCGTGCGCCATGTCGGCACCACGCGCCTGTCGGCCACGCTGGTGCGCGGCACCGACGCCTACGGGCACTTCGACCACGAGCCGGCGCCGCTGGCCGACGAGGACGCGGCTGCGTTGCGCGCCCACGCGGACTTGGTCGGCCGCTTCTGGAAGGCGTCCGAGAGCATCCCGGCGATGGCAATGGCGCATTGAGCGCCGCTCCGTAGGGCGGGAAAGCGCAGCGCATCCCGCCATCCCGGAGTGGCGGGATGCGCTGCGCTTTCCCGCCCTACGGCGTCTCGGCCCTGCGCCTTTCCTTGCGGTGGCACTGTGGCCATGCGTCACTGGCCGTCGGCCCGGCACGCGCTATAGTCGCCACGACCCCAGGGGAGCCATCGATGTCCGCGACCACGCTGCCGAACGCCACCATCCTCGCCACCTACGAAGCGATGACCCAAGGCTCCGCCCGGCTCGCCGAGGCGGCGCGCGCCGTGCTGCCGAGCGGCCTGGCGCACGACAGCCGCAACTTCGATCCGTACCCGATCTACGTCAGCCGCGCCGCGGGCCCGCTGAAGTGGGACGTCGACGGCAACCGCTACGTCGATTATTTCGGCGGCCATGGCGCGCTGATCCTTGGCCACAACCACCCCACGGTGATGGCGGCGGTGCACGCCGCGCTGGACCGCGGCACGCATTTCGGCGCCTGCCACGAACTGGAGGTGCGCTGGGCCGAGCTGATCTGCCAGATGGTGCCGTCCGCCGAGTGCGTGCGCTTCACCTCCTCGGGCACCGAGGCGACGCTGATGGCGCTGCGCCTGGCCCGCGCCTACACCGGGCGGGGCAAGCTGCTGCGCTTCCGCGGCCACTTCCATGGCTGGCACGACCACATGACCAGCGGGCACCACAATCATTTCGACGGCGCCGCCTCGATCGGCGTGCTGGGCGGCATCGCCGACAACACGCTGTTGTGCGATCCGAACGACACCGCCGAGCTGACCAGGCTGTTCGAGCAGCACCGCGATATCGCCGCGGTGATCGTGGAGCCCACGGGGGCGCATTTCGGCCGCATGCCGATCGTGCCCGACTTCCTGCGCACCCTGCGCACGCTGACCAAGCAGTCCGGCACGATCCTGATCTTCGATGAGGTGGTCACCGGCTTCCGCTGCGCCCCGGGCGGCGCGCAGCAGGCGCTGGGCATCACGCCGGACCTGACCACGCTGGCGAAGATCCTTGCCGGCGGCCTGCCTGGCGGGGCGGTGACCGGACGCCGCGACATCATGGACCTGCTCGACTTCAAGCGCACCAAGGCGGCGGGGATCGAGAAGATCGCGCATCCCGGCACGTTCAACGCCAACCCGGTCTCCGCCGCCGCCGGCATCGCGACGCTGGAGATCCTGGCCAGCACGGATGCCTGCGCCAAGGCCAACGCCTATGGCGCGACGCTACGCCAGCGGATGAACGAGGTGCTGGAGGACGAGGGGCTGAAATGGGCCGTGCACGGCTCCTATTCCGGCTTCCATGTGTTCACCAATCCCGACAACGCCGACATCACGCCCAGCACCTTCGATGCCGTCGCGTTCGTTCCGACGATGCTCGGCAACAAGCGCGGCGAGGCCATCGCGTCGGCTCTGCGCATGGGCATGCTGGTGAACGGCGTTGACGTGAATTCCGGACCGTCGGGCACCATCTCGGCGACGCATGGCGACGACGAGATGAAGGTGACGGTCGAGGCATTCCGCAGCACGGTCCGCGCGTTGCGCCGCGAGGGCGCCATCTGACACAGGGGGGCACGGACATGAACGACGTTGGCCGGCGGGGCGCAACACCTATCCCTATCTGCGCTCGGCGTACGTCCCTTTATCAACTGCGCCAGCGTGCGCACCGCGCACAGCGGCAGCCTGATGCTGCCCGAGGTGCGCGAAGCGGTCGCCCGGGCGTCGCGCCACTTCGTCAGCCTGGACGAGCTGATGGAGGGCGCCAGCCGCCGCATCGCGGAGCTGACCGGCGCGGAGTGGGGCATGGTGACCTGCGGCAGCGCCGCCGCGCTGACGCTGGCCACCACCGCCTGCGTCGCCGGCAACGATCCGGTGAAGATGCTGCGCCTGCCGTTCACCGATGGCTGGGTGAACCGCGTGATCATGTTGAAGAACCAGCGCTTCGCCTATGACCAGGCCATCCGCATGGTTGGCACGCATATCGTCGAGATCGAGACGCCTCGCCGACCTGGACGCGGCGCTGACCGAATTGGTGGCGATCTCGCCGCGCTCGGCACGCACGAGGCCGCCGCGCAGGTCCGGCTGGAGGTCTCGTCGCGCGCGCCAGGCCGCGCGGCATCCCGGTGCTGGTCGATGCCGCCTCGGAACACATCGAGAAGCCCAGCCCCTATCTGGCGCGCGGCGCCGACATGGTGATCTACAGCGGGGGGAATTTCCTGCGCGGGCCGCAGACCAGCGGGTTGCTGCTCGGCCGCAAGGACCTGATCCAGGCGGCGTGGCGCAACGCCTCGCCCCACCAGGCCTTCGCGCGCGGCATGAAGGTGTCGAAGGAGGACGTGATCGGCGTGCTGGCCGCGCTGGAGGTCTGGTTCGAGCATCGCGACCCGGCCGTCGAGCTGGCGCGCTGGAATGCCGATCTGGCGACGATCGCCGGACGGCTCTACCTGCCCGGCGTCGGCACCGAGGTCATCGCGCCGCAGGGCGTGGTGCGCGTGCCGCGGCTGCGCGTGCGCTGGGACGCGGCGAGGTTCGGCCTGGACGGCGAGGCGTTGCGCCTGCGCGTGCTGGACGGCGAGCCGCGGGTGATGCTGGACGACACGACGGTCACCCGGAATTCGATCGAAATCGATCCGTTCGGGCTGCAGCCGGGCGAGGCCGAGCAGGTCGGCCGCGCCATCGCCGCCGCGCTGTCCGCGCCGGTCGCCGCGCACCCCGCGCCAGCGGTGCCGACGATCGACGTCTCCGGCGCGTGGGAGGTCCATGTGCGCTTCCTGCACGGCGAGCGTTCGCACCGGCTGACCTTGCAGCAACAGGGCGGCGCGATCACCGGCAGCCAGAGTTCGCTGCAGTTCGACGGCCCGGTGACCGGCAGTCTCGACGCCGACGTCATCCATCTGATCTTCCGGACCCGGGACGAAGGCGCGACGATCTCCGACCAGTTGGATGGCGCCGTCGCCGACGGGCGGATGCAGGGGACCGTTGTGCTGGGCAGTGCCAGCGACCACCATAAGGGGCCGATCAACCTGACCCAGTTCGGCACCGGGCAATTCCAGGCGGTGCGTGCGGGAGGCGTTATGGACGGATTTGTCGCGATCGGCACCAGCAGCGGCCGCCCCGAGTGGCTGCGCATGCGCCAGGGCCTGTTCACCGGCCCGACCTCCGGCATGGCGCCCGGCTTCGTGCAGGCGAACCTGGTCGTCCTGCCGCGGGCCCTGGCCTTCGATTTCCTCCTGTTCACCCAGGGCAACCCGAGCCCTGTCCGCTGCTCGAGGTGGTCGAAGCCGGCGAGCCGCGGCTGATGGCGCCGGGCGAGGACCTGACCTTCGCACCGACCTCCCGCGCTACCGCGTTTGCGCGACGGCGTGCTCGTCGAGGAGCCGACCGACCTGACCCGCCTCTGGAGCGACGACCTGGTGTGTTTCTCATCGGTTGCAGCTTCACCTTCGAGTCGGCGCTCCTCGAGGCCGGCATCCCGGTCCGTCATGTCGAGCGGTGCACACGTGCCGATGTACATCACCACGCTGCCGACGATGCCGGCCGGCGTGTTTCACGGCAAGCTGGTGGTCTCGATGCGGCCGATTCCGGCGGTCGTGTCGCGCCGTGCAGGTCACCTCGCGGTTTCCGGCCGTTCATGGGGCGCCGATCCATCTCGGCGACCCGGCGCCATCGGCATCCGTGACATCGCGCGGCCGGATTATGGCGACCCGGTGCCGGTAGGCGCGGAGAACTGCCGGTGTTCTGGGCGTGCGGCGTGACGCCGCAAGCGGTGGTCGCCGCGGTGAAGCCTGAATTCCGGATCACCCACGCGCCGGGCAGCATGCTGATCACCGATCTGCGCAACACCAAGCTCGCGGCGCTCTAGAGGCTGCATCAGGCGCGTGAACCGCCCCGCGCTGATCGATGCGATCGAGGCGGTCATCCACCAGGATGTCGGGCGCAATATCGCCCCGCTGTTCGCCGCATCGCGCGGTGGTCTGCGCGGCGCGGTCGCGGCGCTGGCTGAAGTTGGCGGTGCCGCCGGGCGTGTGCACGATCGGGCTGATCACCGGGTTCTATGTGCCGGAGGGCACGCCGCCGGCGGCGGAGACCGACGGGCCGGTCGCTACGGCGCTGCTGGCGCACGCGCTGCGCCGGGTCGGGATCCCGTGCGGAACTGCACTGACCAACCCTGCGCGCCGGCCTGTCGCGCCGCTCTGTCGGGGCTTGCGGAAATCCCGCTGGATGTCGCGCCCCTGGATGTCGTGCCCTTGGGCGGCTCGGTCGATGACGTCGTCGCGTGCTGGCGCGCCAACGATGTGCAACTCGCGGTGGCGATCGAACGCTGCTGGCCGCACCGCCGACGGCACCGCGCGCAACATGCGCGGCGGCGATATCAGTGCCGGGACCGACGCTGCTGGACGACCTGTTCCTGGCCGGACCGTGGGACACGATCGCGATCGGCGACGGCGGCAACGAGATCGGCATGGGGCCGCTGCCGCCGGCGCTGATCGGCGCGCATGTCGCGCATGGCGCGGCGATCGCCTGTGTCACGCCGGCGACGCATCTGATCCTCGCGGGCGTTCGTACTGCGGGGCGCCTACGCGCTGCTCGGCGGTCTGGCGGTGACGCGCTCCGCCTGGCACAGGACGCTGCTG
>CAWKAN010000036.1:0-100258 GCA_963847615.1 uncultured Alphaproteobacteria bacterium | reverse complement strand
CACTGTTCGCGGTGCTGGCGGTGGCGCTGTGGGAGGCGGCGGTGCGGCTGACCGGCGTGCCGTCCTATCTGGTGCCCGGACCGATCGCGATCGTCCGCCGCCTTCCTCGCCGACCCGTCAACACTGCTGTTGTCACTGCTGTCAACACTGTCGGTGACCTTCGCCGCGCTGATCGTCGCGGCGGTGGTCGGCGTGCTGCTGGCGCTGGCGATCGCCGCGAGCCGGCTGCTGGCCGCGGCCATCCGCCCCTGGGCGGTGGTGCTGCAGGTCACGCCGATCGTCGCCATCGCGCCGCTGATCATCGTCTGGGTCGGCAATCCGTTCGCCGCCCTGGTGGTGTGCGCAACGATCGTGGCGTTCTTCCCGGTGTTCGCCAACACCGCCGCCGGGCCTGGCCTCGGCACCGGCGGAGCTGGTCGATCTGTTCCGCCTGTATGGCGCCGGCCGCCGCGAAGACCCTGTGGCTGCTGCGCCTGCCGGCGGCGCTGCCGTTCTTCCTCGCCGGGCTGCGCATCTGCGGCGGGCTGGCGCTGGTCGGCGCGGTGGTGGCGGAGTTCGTTGCGGGCTCGGGTGGCTTCGCCTCGGGTCTGGCGTATCGCATCCTGGAGGCCGGCTACCGGCTGCAGGTGCCGCGCATGTTCGCCGCCCTGGTGCTGCTGTCGCTGACCGGCATCGCCCTGAACCTGGCACTCGGCGCACTGACCCGTCTGGTGCTGCGCAACCGGTGACGTAACGGCGCAACTGGCGGGCGAACGAAGGAAGGTCAGGGCTCCGCCCTGAAACCCGCCAGGGGGCTTTGCCCCCTGGACCCCCCACCAGAGGCAGCGGCCTCTGGACTCCATGAGTGGGAGTGTGGGGAGGGGAAGGGGGCGTGTGGGCGAGGCGAAGGGGCGCCGTCCGGCGTGCCGGACGGCGCCCCTTCGCCTCGCCCACACGCCCCCTTCCCCTCCCCACACGCCCGGTGAAGGGTTCCAAGGGCGAGCCCTTGGCGGGGTTCCAAGGGGCAGCGCCCCTTGGTGGGGTCCAGGGGCGAAGCCCCTGGCCTTCTCTCGGTTCGCCCGCCGGTTGCGCCGTTACGTTGCCGCCGCGCGGCCGCGCAGTGGGCTGCGAGCCGCGTCCGTCTGGCATGGCTGCCTGCCCGGCGACGCTTGAAACCCCACCGACCGCGCGAGATATAGTTGGTGCACATGGGGTCGATGACAACCATGCGAATGATGCCCGCATCGCCGGCGGTCGTGGCGAGGGAGTTCGCCTGATGGACGACGTCACCGCCGAGACGCGCCCCCCCGCGCGCCGCGAGGCCGACGGACGTGTCCCCGCGCCCGACCAGCAAGCCGCCCGGCCGCAAGACCAGCCGCGCCCCCGCCGGCGTTCCCGCCGGCTGCTGCGTGCTCTGCTGTTCGCCCTCGGGGCCGCGGTGCTGGTGATCGGCGGCGTCTGGTACTACCTGAGCACGGGGCGCTATGTGTACGCGGACGACGCCTACCTGGAGGCCAACGTGCTCACGGTCTCCACCGACGTCTCGGGGATCGTGGAGCAGATCGGGGTGCACGAGGGCGAGCGCGTCACCGCCGGCCAGGTGTTGTTCCGGCTCGATCCGGACAAGTTCCAGATCGCGCTCGACGACGCAAGCGCCACCCTGGCACAGACCGAGATCACCCTGCACTCGCTGCAGGCCGATTACCTGCGCGCCCAGCGCCAGGTCGCCGCGGCGGCGGCCCAGGTGCAGGCCGACCAGGCCACCTTCGAGCGCTATGCCGCCCTGGTGAAACAGGGCGGCGTCACCCAGCAGCAATTCGACGACGCGAAATTCAAGCTCGCCGCCGATCGGGCGACGCTCGGTGCCGGCAAGGCTCAGGTGATTGCCGCGCTGGCGCGGCTGAGCGGCAACGCCGATACGCCGATCGCGCAGATGCCCGCCTACAAGCAGGCCGCGGCGCAACTCGCGGAAGCCCGGCGCGCGTTCAATCATTCCATCGTCCGCGCGCCGTTCAACGGCATCGTCACCCAGGTCAGCAAGCTGCAGCCCGGCCAGGAACTGGCCGCCGGCGCCGCCGCGTTCGGCCTTGTCGCGACCGACGACATCTGGGTCGCCGCGCAGCCGAAGGAGACCGAGCTGACCTATGTCCGCCCCGGCCAGTCGGCGACCGTGACGGTCGATGCCTATCCGGGCCATGTCTGGCACGGCAGTGTGGACAGCGTGGCGCCGGCCACCGACCAGGAATTCGCCGTGCTGCCGGCACAGAATTCCTCCGGCAACTGGGTCAAGGTGGTGCAGCGCGTGCCGGTGCGCATCGACATCCGGCAGGGCCCGGACGATCCGCCGCTGTCCGCCGGCATGAGCGCCGAAGTGTCGATCGACACGCATCACCGGCGCAGCCTCGCCGCGCTGTTCTGAACCGCGCGATGTCCGCCAGCACCGCGCCCGGCGAGCCCATCGTTCCGCATCGCGCCATCATCACCATCTGCGCGATGGTGGCGACGCTGATGCAGGCGCTGGATTCCACCATCGCCAACGTTGCGCTGCCGTATATGCAGGGCAGCCTCTCGGCGAGCTACGACGAGGTCACCTGGGTGCTGACCTCCTATATCGTCGCCGCGGCGATCATGACCGCGCCGGTCGGCTGGCTCGCCGCCCGCTTCGGCTTTCGCGCCCTGTACCTGGTGTCGGTGATCGGCTTCACCGTCGCCTCGATGCTGTGCGGCCTTGCCAACTCGCTGACCCAGATGGTGCTGTTCCGCTTCATCCAGGGCATGTTCGGCGCCGCCCTGGTGCCGCTGTCGCAGGGCACCATGCTGAACATCTACCCGCCCGAGCAGCGCGGCCAGGCGATGGCGATCTGGGGCATGGGCGTGATGCTCGGGCCGATCCTGGGCCCCACGCTCGGCGGCTACCTGACCGAGCTGTACAACTGGCGCTACGTGTTCTTCGTCAACCTGCCGATCGGCATCGCCTGCACGCTGGGCCTGTGGTTTTTCCTGCCGCGCCCGCGGGCGCAGCGCGGCCTGCGGTTCGATTGGTTCGGCTTCGGCGTGCTCGCCATCGGCGTTGCCGGCCTGCAGCTCATGCTCGACCGCGGCGAGACCAAGGACTGGTTCGGCTCGACCGAGATCATCATCGAGGCGCTGCTGGCCGCCGGCGGCTTCTACCTGTTCATCGTGCACATGCTGACCGGCGAGCGCACCTTCGTCAGCCCGCGCCTGTTCGAGGACTGGAACCTGGTGATGGGGTTCCTGGTGATGTTCATGGTCGGCATGGTGCTGCTGGCGACCACCGCCCTGCTGGCGCCCTGGCTGCAGCTTCTCGGCAACAACCCGGTCGAAACCGCCGGCCTGCTGCTGGCCCCGCGCGGCATCGGCACCATGATCGCGATGATGGTCGCCGGACGCCTCAGCAACAAGCTGGACGCGCGGATCATCATGGCGTTCGGCGTCTGCCTGCTGGTCGGCAGCCTGTGGCGGCTGTCGCAGTGGACCCCGGCGATCGACCAAGCCTCGCTGATCGCCGACACGATGGTGCAGGGCGCCGGGATCGGCTTCGTCTTCGTGCCGCTGAACGTGGTGGCCTTCGCGACACTGGAGGCGAGGCTGCGCTACGAGGCGACGTCGTTCCTGACCCTGGTGCGCAGCATGGGCATGTCGATGGGCATCGCGATCTTCGAGGCGCTGGAGGTGCGCAACGCCCAGGTCGAGCACGCGGTGCTGACGGTGTTCGCCTCGCCGCTGAACCGCGCGCTGGAGGCGTCGCCGCAGATTGCCCGCGCGCTGTCGCCGTTGAGCGCGCACGGCGCGGCCGTGCTCGACGGGATGATCACCTACCAGGCGCAGGTGATCGCCTACAACGACGACTTCTGGCTGATGGCGATCGTCTCGGCACCGATCCTGCTGCTGGTGCTGTTGATGCGCATGCCGCCGCGGGGCGGCCGGGCCGCGCCGGCGGTGCTCGACTAGACCATCTTATTCGCCGCAGCGCGGGGATTCGCCGACGGGCGTGGCACAAGCGTCTGGAATCGCGTGGAGATTGGTTGTCGACGCCACTCTCGATGTCCGGACGGACGCTGCCAAGCCCGCCACCGACGGCGATACGCTTCACCCATTCTCCTTACGAGGCATCTGCCAGCGCCCCTCGCCTTCGCAAGGGCAGCCATGTCCACCGCGGATTGGCCGCCACACGGCACCGCGCACCGGGCAATCATCAGACGCTCGTAGTGCCCTGCGTCACTGACTCTGCGGCGATTTCGCGATCCGCTTGCGGGACTCTACCGAGGTCGCAGGCGGACGCGGTAACCACGCACTATGAGCAACCCGGGGCACTGCTACCGCTGCGCGGGGATTCTGCCCGCTTGCCCGTGGCTTGATCCCGGCGCCGGGAAGGCCTGACGCTCGTGGAACGGGCGAGCGCATGAGAGGCGCGCCGGGCTTGCGCTGCATCACCTCGGCATCTCCGGGCCGGTTACGATGTGGCGCATCGCAGGCGCGTCAACACGTCCGTAACCATCTGGCTGCGGCACCGCGAAGCAAGAATTTTGCCGCAGATGAAGCAAGGCGATGCACGCCGATGCACGCCGATGGCGCCGTGCTGAATGATCTGTTCGGGGGTCGGTGATCGGCTGCGCGTTCAGCGTGCTCGATACGCCTGGGGCCGGGTTCCTGGAAAAGGTGTATGAGAATGCGTTGGCATCTGCGGTTCGTGCGAGAGCCTGCCCCGGCGAAGGCCGGGGTCCTATCGGTTGCGCAACAATGTGCCAGCCGGGGTGTACGACAGGAACGTGGTGGTCGGCGGCGACTTCGTGGACCTGCCGGTCGAGGACGCACGTCCGGCTGAGCTGAACACCGTCAAAGCGCTGGACGACGCACGCATGTCCCCGGGCTGCTTGACCCTTGGGCCGGATGCGATGCGCCAATGACCGCAAAGCGACCGGCCCGCCGCTCTGCCTGCCGCTTGATTTCGGCAAGCCGCGCCTGGAGACCAAACGCGCGGCGCACGACCGGTGAACCGCACGGACCCATCGGCGTGCATCGGCGTGCATCGCCTTGCTTCATCTGCGGTAAACTCTTGCTTGCCCCGCCGCGCCACCAGCGCGCAACGCGGGCCGAGGCCGCAGGCGATCGCAGCCGCTCCGAGCCACGGCCGGACTTTGCTCAACCGGTCAGGATCACAGTGCAGGGGGACTTGTCACCTGCGTCACCGATCTTGTGGCGACGTCGCGGCTTGCTTGCGACGCCGTCAGTGACGATCGTTGGAGCATGAATCCAGGCAATATCAACGACACGGCGCAGTAGAACTCGTGCAGCGCGGCGGTCCCCGTCCGCGGGTCCGCCAAACCCTCCCAGCACGCGACAAATCGCTCCATCGTGGCCTCCCCGCGCGCGTTGCACACGCCGGGAGGCAGAATCGATCACGCCCGTGTCGGGCAACACCCCCGTGTCAAGCAAATTCCAGGTGCGAATCCCCTGCACGCCACCGTTGCATCCATTGACAGTCTCTTAACCCGCCTGTACCCCGCCGCGCCACGCTTTGCCGCCGTCTCGCCCCGCTCGGGAGCCCGCTCCATGCCGGTCCATGCGTTCGTCTTCCCCGGTCAGGGCAGCCAAGCCGTCGGCATGGGGCGCGATCTCGCCGCCGCCTTCGCGCCCGCCCGCGAGGTGTTCCAGGAGGTGGATGAAACCCTCAAGCAGAAGCTCGCCAAGCTGATGTTCGAGGGCCCGGGCGAGGAACTCACCCTGACGCAAAACGCCCAGCCGGCCCTGATGGCGATGTCGCTCGCCGTGCTGCGCGTGCTGGAGGCCGAGGGCGGCTTCACCCTGCCCCGGAAGGCGGTGCTGGTGGCCGGCCATTCGCTTGGCGAATACAGCGCGCTGGCCGCCGCCGGCGCCTTCACCATCGCGGACGCCGCCCGGCTGCTGCGCCTGCGCGGCCTGGCAATGCAGAAGGCGGTGCCGGCCGGCGAGGGCGCCATGGCTGCGCTGATCGGCGCCGAGATGGCGCTTGCCGAGGAGATCTGCGCCGAGGCCGCGCTGGTCCCGGAACCCCCGCCCGGCGCCAGCGCGACCCAGCCCGCGTCGCACGTACCTGGGTCGCCCCCGCCTGCGGCGAAAACACCCCAGGCGAGCCCGCCCCAGGCGCCCAAACCAGGCACCAGGCAGGTGATCCAGCCCGCCAACGACAACGGCGGCGGCCAGGTGGTGATCTCCGGCGCCCGCGCCGCGGTCGAGCGCGCCGTCGAGATCGCCAGGACCAAGGGTGTCCGCCGCGCCATGCTGCTGCCGGTCTCCGCTCCGTTCCACTGCGCCCTGATGGCGCCCGCCGCGGAGGCGATGGCCACGGCGCTGGGGCACACCCCGCTCGCGCCGCCGGTGGTCCCGCTGATCGCCAACGTCTCCGCCGCCAAGGTCACCGACCCGGCGGAGATCCGCGCGCTGCTGGTCCGCCAGGTCACCGCCACCGTGCGCTGGCGCGAATGCGTCCAGACCATGCTGGCGATCGGCGTGGACAGCTTCGTCGAGCTCGGCGCCGGCAAGGTGCTGACCGGCCTGATCCGCCGCATCGCCCCCGACGCCGCCGCGACCGCCGCCGGCACCCCGGCGGAGATCGAGGCGCTGCTGAAACTGCTCTGAAGGAGCCGCCATGTTCCGGTTGGACGGCAAGCCGGCCCTGGTCACCGGCGCCTCGGGCGGCATCGGCGCGGGCATCGCCCGCACGCTGCACGCGCAGGGCGCCGTCGTGGTGCTGTCCGGCACCCGCCGCGACGCGCTGGACCGCCTCGCCGCCGAGCTCGACGCCTCGGCCCCCGGGCGCGCGCATGTCTGCCCCGCCGACCTCGCCGACCCGGCGACCGCCGAACCGCTGATCGAGGCGGCCGAGGCCGCCGCCGGCCCGCTTGCCATCCTGGTCAACAACGCCGGCCTGACACGCGACCGCCTGGCGCTGCGCATCACCGACGAGGACTGGGATGCCGTGCTCGACGTCGACCTCGCCGCGCCGTTCCGCCTGGCCCGCGCCACGCTGCGCGGCATGCTGCGCCGCCGCGCCGGGCGGATCATCAACATCGGCTCCATCGTCGGCGCCACCGGCAATCCCGGCCAGGCCAACTACGCCGCCGCCAAGGCCGGGCTGATCGGCCTGACCAAGGCGCTGGCGCAGGAAGTCGCGTCGCGCGGCATCACCGTGAACGCCGTCGCCCCGGGCTTCATCGTCACCCCGATGACCGACGCCTTGAACGAGGCGCAACGCACCAAACTGACCGGCGCGATTCCGCTGGGCCGACTCGGCCAACCGGCCGATGTTGCCGCCGCGGTGGCGTTCCTCGCCTCCGACGCCGCCGGCTGGATCACCGGCGCAACCCTGCACGTCAACGGCGGGATGGCGATGCTGTGACCGCGCGCAAAGAAGACCAGGGGCTCCGCCCCTGGACCCCGCCAGGGGGCTTTGCCCCCTGGACCTCCACCAAGGGCGAGCCCTTGGAACCCTTCACTGGGAGTGTGGGGAGGGGGAGGGGGCGTGTGGGCGCGGTGCCGGTGCCGGCCGTCGCGACGGCCGGCATCGGCACCGCGCCCACACGCCCCCTCCCCCTCCCCACACTCCCAGTCATGGAGTTCAGAGGCTCCGCCTCTGGTGGGGGGTCCAGGGGGGCAAAGCCCCCCTGGCGGGGTTCCGGGGGCGGAGCCCCTGGTCTTCCTCCCGCCGTGTTGGCGGCGGCGAGGAAACCATGCTAAGCGCCCGGCATAGTCCCCGGACGGAAACGCAACCGTGGCCCGTGCGGGCCCAACCAATTCAGGCAGGAGTGGCGCGCCGATGAGCGAGATCGCGGACAGGGTCAAGAAGATCGTGGTCGAACACCTCGGTGTCGAGGAGGCCAAGGTGACGCCGGAGGCATCGTTCATCGATGATCTGGGCGCCGACAGCCTGGACACGGTCGAGCTGGTGATGGCCTTCGAGGAAGCCTTCAGCGTGGAGATCCCCGAGGACGCGGCCGAGAAGATCAGCACCGTCAAGGACGCCATCGACTACATCGAGAAGCAGAAGGCGGCCTGATCCAGAACCGCCCGGGAGCACGAGCGTCAATGCGTCGCGTGGTGGTGACGGGCATGGGGATTGCCTGTCCCCTGGGGCTCGGGGTCGAGCATGTCTGGCGCCGCCTGATCAACGGCGAGTCCGGCATCACGGCGATCCAGGCCTTCGATGCCAAGGACCTGCCGTGCAAGGTGGCCGGCCAGGTCCCGAACGGGACGCAGGCCGACGGCCGGCTCGACATCGGCGAGTGGATCCCGGTGAAGGACGTGAAGAAGATGGACCGGTTCATCCATCTCGCCCTGGTCGCCGCGACCGAGGCGGTGGAGGATTCCGGCTGGCAGCCCGGAGACCGAGGAAGATCGCTGCGCCACCGGCGTGATGATCGGTTCCGGCATCGGCGGGCTGCAAACCATCTTCGAGGCCGCGGTCGCTGGTGCATTCAGGGCAAGTCCCGGCGCCTGTCGCCGTTCTTCATCCCCTCGGCGCTGATCAATCTCGGCTCCGGCCACGTCTCGATCAAATACGGCTTCAAGGGGCCCAATCATTCCGCGGTCACCGCCTGCGCCACCGGCGTGCACGCGATCGGCGACGCGGCGCGGCTGATCATGTGGGGCGACGCCGACGTGATGGTCGCCGGCGGCGCCGAGGCCGCCGTCTGCGAGCTCGGCGTCGCCGGCTTCTGCGCCTCGCGCGCGCTGTCCACCGGGTTCAACGACCGCCCGGCGAAGGCCTCGCGCCCGTGGGACAAGGACCGCGACGGCTTCGTGATGGGCGAGGGCGCCGGCGTCGTGGTGCTGGAAGAATACGAACACGCCAAGCTGCGCGGCGCGAAGATCTACGCCGAGGTCGCCGGCTACGGCATGTCGGGCGACGCCTACCACATCACCGCGCCGGCCGAGGGCCATGACGGCGCCTTCCGCTCGATGCGCGCGGCGATGAAGAACGGCGGCTTCGCGCCCGAAGACATCCAGTACGTCAACGCGCACGGCACCTCGACCCCGCTCGGCGACGACCTGGAGCTGGAGGCGGTCGAGCGGCTGTTCGGCGATGCCGCGCGCCAGCCTGGCGATGTCGTCCACCAAGTCCGCGGTCGGCCACCTGCTGGGCGCGGCCGGCGCGGTGGAGGCGATCTTCTCGATCCTGGCGATTCGCGACGGCGTGGCGCCGCCGACGCTGAACCTGGACGAGCCCAGCCGCGCCAGCGTCATCGACCGCGTCGCCAACGTGGCGCAGCAGCGCAGGATCCAGGTCGCGCTGTCCAACAGTTTCGGCTTCGGCGGCACCAACGCCTCCGTCATCTTCCGCGCCGCCGCCTGAGGCCGCCCCTCCGGTCGAGCCCTCGCCGCGGCGGCGGTGTCGCGCCTGCGTGCCGGTGGCGCTGCTGGTGCTGCTGGGGGCGCTGATCGCGACCGGCGGGGCGCTGACCGCGCGTCACATCTACACCATGCCCGGCCCGCTGCCAGCGGCGCGCGCCGTCGTCGTGCCGCACGGCGGCGTCGCGCTTGTCGCGCAGACGCTGCTTGATGCCGACGTCATCGCCGCGAAGCTGGCATTCCGCCTGGCGATGCTGGCCACGCTGCGCGCCGGCCCGCTGCACGCCGCGGAACTCGCCTTCCCGGCGCACGCCTCATTGCGCGAGGTGTTGGCGATCCTGCGCACCGCGCACCCGGTGGAGCACCACCTGACCATCCCCGAGGGCCTGACCGCGCGGCAGATCACCGCGCTGCTGGATCACGCCGAGGCGACGCGCGGATCCGTCACGCTGACCGAAGAAGCCGCCGTCCTGCCCGACACCTATGCCTATGAATACGGCACGCCGCGCGCGTCCCTGCTGGCCCGCGCGGAGGCGGCGGAGGCCAAGGCGCTGGCCGCCGCCTGGGCCGACCGCGCGCCCGACCTGAAGCTGGCCTCGCCGCGCGGCGCGGCGATCCTGGCCAGCATTGTCGAGCGCGAGACGGCGAAGCCCGAGGAGCGGGCGCACATCGCCGCGGTGTTCCTCAACCGGCTGCGGCTGGGGATGCGGTTGCAGGCCGATTCCACCGTGGTGTATGCGGCGAGCGGCGGGCTCGGGGTGCTCGATCATCCGCTGACGCGCGCCGAGCTGGAGCTGGACAGCCCGTACAACACCTACCGGAACACTGGCCTGCCGCCCGGGCCGATCTGCGCGCCGGGCATCGCCAGCTTGCAGGCGGTGCTGCATCCAGCGGCGAGCGAGGACCTTTATTTCGTCGCCGACGGCAGCGGCGGGCACATGTTCGCCCGCACCCTGGCGCAGCACGCGGCGAACGTGAAGCGCTGGCGCAGCCTGGAGCCACACTGATCCCTGGGATCCGCTGGCAATTCGGATCAGAAGCCGCCGTACTTCACGTTGATGGACATGTCGTCCAGCTTCCTGGGCATCGAGATGAACGCGGTACGCGGCGGATCGCGCAGCACGTCGAACATCCGGATGCGGCGTGCGCCCTGCAACTGCTGCGGCAGTCCGGTGAACAAGTTGAAGATATCCACGCCATGGCCCTCGACCGCGAGGCAAAGCCCGAATTCGGTCTGCCCATAGTCGGGAAAATTGTATGGCGCCGGTGGCTGGTCCGGCTTCGGATGCGGCACCTTCGGACGCTCCACGATCCATTCCGCCGTCGCTCCGGCAATATTCGGCTGGACCATGCTTCCATCGGGCAGCGTCACGCTCGGTGCGACGGCCTGCACCGCCATGGCGGTGCAGGTGCTCAGGTTGACCATGGCGCAGATCACCGTTGTCGGGTCCAGCGCCGTCAGGACACACAGCACGCGATCGCCAGGGGTGACCGCGAGTCCGATCGGCAATGGAGCGGAATTGAGGTCCTCACGCGCCCACCATTGCGTCCATGCCTCCGCCCTGGTCGTGCCGTCCGCTTGCAGGATCGACACGGTTCCCATCTGCGGCAGCGACGAATCGAAATACAGCCGCTGCCCGTCGAGACCGATCCAGTTGGCACAGTAATATGGGAGGTCCGGCGGCCCCCGCTGCGGCACCGGCGGCAACCGAAGATTGTCCGGGACCTTCCACATTCCCCAGATCTGCAGGAACTGCCTGTCCTGGTTCGCCGTGATATAGGCGCCGGACCAGTTGGGGCTGGTCTCGAATTGGCTCCCCGCGAAGGACAGGTCCGCGAACCGATTGCTGGCCAGGCGGTACTCGGTGTTTTGCACCAGGCGAGGGTCGAACACGAACGGCTGGAGTTTAATTGCTTTACCGAACCCTTCGTCCCAGGCTTGGCGCAACAGCGGCTGTCGGTGCAGATCCGGTCGGGGCGGCAGCCCATATTTCCGTAGCCCCGCCGGACGGTGCCTCAAGGCATCGAACGGCCGGTCACCGCCGGGCACATCGAAGCTCGTGAAGCGCCCTTTCAGGTCCGCTATAATATAGTCCGGAACCCCTCCCCGACCGGCACACTTGCCGTTCACGGCCCGTCCCCCGGTTGCCATTCGGCTTGCGCAAGGGTGACTGCGTGCTGGTAGAGCGTCGTTCCATCCAACGACGTTCCGGCCAGAAATATCGGCACGCAGGCATGCAATTGGCGCAAACCGGCCTGCGCCACGGCCCTGCCGGCAGCCGTGTCGCTGGCATAGTGCAGGCCGGCGATCTCACGGTTGCGCGCGATACGATCGGCGAGCGTCCACAGATCGTCCATCACGTTATCGCACTGCTGCTGCGGCAGTCCGTTGAGCACATCGCCCATGCACAGCGCCATCAGATGCGCCTGCGTCGAATGACCGCTGGGGAACGAGGCGTGGCCCGGCACCTCGATCGGCGGCAGCAGGGCGGGGCAGAGCTGCGACGGGCGTGGCCGCTTGTAGCGGCCCTTGAAATACATCGCGACGAAGGTGCCGACCTGGCTGGCGAGCGTCAGCACCTTGGTGGTTTGCGGATACGCCCCCGGGTTGGCGGTCAACAGGTTGAGGAAATAGCTGATGAACTCGTTGGACTGCGACAGGATCTCGGCCAGGGCGTCGGCCCGCTCATTCGCTGCCGCGGTCACCAGGTCGGCAAGTTCGCCTGCCACGACCCCCAGGCTCGGCCAGTTCACCGGCGGCGGGTAGGCCACCAGGGAAGGCCAACCCCAAGCCGCGTCGGCGGTGGGATCGATGCTTTGCCAGTTCGAAGCCGCGAACTCGATCAACGTTAGCCAGGAATACCACTCGGCAGACCAGTTGCGCGCCGGGAATCGCGCAATATCGGGGATGATGGTCAGTTGCCCGATCGTTCCGGGCGGCACCGCGTTCGGTCCGGTGTCGGGCGCGGTGACGAACGGCAGGTTGACGCGGTCGGCGAAAAACCATCCGCCACTGGCACTCGTTGCGTTACCGGCGCCGCCTGCGTTGCCGGCATTGCCGTCGTTGCCGTCGTTGCCGTCGAAACTTGCGGGCATGCGCTGTCTCCTTTTGTTGATGAAGGCGGCAAGGCACGTGCGTTGGCGCGCCGGTCAGTCGGGCACTCCAGCCAGGCGGAGCCGATGGGCGAACCGGTCGCGGACGTCGCCGCGCAACGGTGTTCGCGCGCGGAAGATCGCCACGCGGTATGTCGGCACGAGCTGCAACAGGCGCTGCGCGGTCTTGCGCGCCGCGTCCATCTGGTCCGCCGCGACAAGGCTGGCGATCAGGCAGCGCAGGTTCGACGTATTGCCGCCGGTGCGGGCGGCCGACATCCGGCCCCACGCGATCGCATCGTCAAACCGGTCTCCGAGATAATACGACTGCGACAAATAGTGCTCGAGCCAGGAGGCCTCCGGACCGAGCGGCGAGAGCCGCACCGCACGCTCGGCCCGCGCGATCGAGGTCGCGGAGTCGCCGAGATAACCGCAGGTGAGACTGCTGTAGGCCCAGGCCCAGGCACAGCTTGGCCCGGCCGCCAGAGCGCGTTCGAGGTAGTCCTGGGCGGCGTCATAGTTCTTCATCAGGTACGATTGCTGGTGTCCGTAGATGGCCAGCCCCAGCGCATCGTTGCGATCCCGTTCGATCGCCATCCGCGCCGCGTTGGCCGCCTTCCGCTGGTCCTCCATCTCATCTTCGGACCAGCCCTGGCCGATCCATCGCATCAGCAGCGAGGCCATGTGCGAATAGGCGGGCGCATACGCCGGATCGTGCGCCGAGGCCTGCGCGAGCAGATCCCGCGCCCGCAGGATGGCGGATCGATCCATCCGGTAGAACAGATCGAGCGCCTGCAAGGTCAGGTCATAAGCGGTCATGCTGTCGGGATGCTTGCGCAGCGCGCGGCTCAGCTCGCGGTCGCGCAGCTGCGGCGCGATGGCGGTCGCCACGCGCAACGCAATCCGGTCCTGCAGGTCGAACAGATCGCCGAGCGCGCCGTCAAAGCGGTCCGCCCACATGACATCGCCGGTCTGCGCTTCGCTCAGCTCGACGGCGATCCGCAGCGCCTCGCCCGCCCGGCGCACGCTGCCGTGCAACACGTAGCGGACGTCGAGCTCATGGCCGACGCGGCGAAGATCAAGCGGTGACCCGGAGAAACCGATCGTCGCGCTGCGCGAGATCACCAGCAGGTCCCGCAGCCCGCCAAGCAGGCGGATGATGTCGTCCACCATCCCCTCGGCGAAATACGCCTCCGATCTGTCCTCCTGCAGCGAGCGGAACGGCAGCACGGCGAGCGAGGGGCGATAGTCCTCGTCGGACGCCCGCGGCGGGCGGGACGCCGTCCGCGGCAGCGCCGGCATGCCGGCCCAGGACAGGCACGCCTCCGGCGTGATGCGATAGACCGTCACCGGTTGGCGGATGTTCTTCAGGCGCCGCTCGCCGACCGGCACATAGGTTGTCGTGACGACGCTGCTGACCTGCTCGAACACCGTGCCCGAGATGTTGATGCCGCCGGGGTCGGCGATCTGCTCCAGCCGCGCGGCAATGTTGACCGCGTTGCCGCCGGCGCGGCCCTGCAGCAACACGATCTCGCCCGAATTGATGCCCATGCGGTAATCGATGCGCTGGTCGGGCGGCAACCTTGCGTTGCGCTTGCCGGCATCCGCCTGGACGCGCAACGCGCATTTCAGCGCCTCGACCGCACTTGGGAACTCGGCCATCAACCCGTCGCCCGCGTGGGAGAACACGCGGCCGTGCGACTTCTCTATCTCGCGCACCAGGTGATCCATCGAGGCATTGACGCGACGATGGGTGTCTTCTTCGTTGCCCGCCATCAGGATGCTGTAGCCGCGGATGTCGGCGCCCAGGATCGCGGCAAGCCGACGGCGGATGCGCCGCCGCCCGGTGGCGGGACGAAGTGGGAAAGGAACTTCCTCTGGCGCGATTACCACCGCTTGGGCCGTACAGGCGGCAAAGCGCGCCGGTAGCCCGGCCCACGTGAACGGTGCACCTGCCCCTCCTTCGCTTCGCTCTTGAACTGTTAGCATATGTCCCCGATAAAGCGTGCTGCAAGTCGCCACCCCGCCGTGGCGCAGGCCGGCTGCGGCCGGACCACGGCACACGACGATGCGCGGGATGAACCGACGCGGTTCGGGCCGAATGCTGGACCAGCCACGCGCCGGATGCTGTGACCTCGGTCACACCACACGGGCCGGCGAGCAAGGCCGGCATCGGCCACGCAAGTGGTTCGCTCGAACGCGTTGCCCAATCGACGGGGCGCATTCACAGCAGCGTAACAGGATCATCGCGCCGCATGGGAGAAATCTCCCGGTGCTCTCTCGGTCGCGCTGGCCGGTGAAACCGCCAGGTTCCCGGTCGTCACGCCGCGGCAGCGACGTCGATCAGCGCGCGCAGCGCCGCTTCATCGAGCAGCGTCAACTGCGCCCGATTGCCGTCATAGGCCACCATGCCGGCGGCCCTCCAGTCATTCAGGATTGTGATGATGCTCCGCGTGGTCGCCCCCAGCAGGTCCGCCAGGTCGCCCTGGCGGAACCGGCCCGCCAACCGAAGCCCATGGTCGGAGCGTCTTCCGTCACGGCTGGCGAGATACAGCACCTGCCGGGCAAGCCGCACCTCGAGGCTTTCGAACGCGGCGTCCTGCAACAGTTCGAACGTGCGTCGCAGCCGGGCCGAGAGCAGGCCGCACAGGTTGCGGCCAAGTGCGGCCTGCTCCGCCAGGGTCTGCCGGAACAGCGGCGCCCCGATCCGCAGCAGCCGCACGCTGCCGTCGGCAACCGCGCCGGCGGTGCGAACGCCGTCGTCGATCACGGCGATCTCGCCGAATATGTCGCCGGCGCCGAACACCTCGACCATCAGGCCCTTGCTGCTGCGTCCGATCACACCGATGCGCACCCGCCCCGGGCCGCCGATGATCGCGTAGACAGCATCGGCCGCATCGCCCTGGGCGAAGACCTGCGCGCCGTCATGCAGTTCCATCACGCGGCTGCTGGCCTCGATGCGATCCAGCACCGGCGTGGCGATCCCCCGGAAGGCAGTCATACCGACCAATGCGCTCACGGCGGCCCCCACTTCCAGACGGGCGACATCACGATGTTCACCAACCGGCGGATGCATTGCCCCTTCCGCGTTGCGCCCCCGTCACGCCGGACCCGGGGGCCGGCATGACGATATCGGCACGGCCGGAGGGTCGATCATTCGGACATCTGCTATTACGCCGGCCGCGCCGCGATTGTCATCAAATCGCACAGATGATTGATCGATCGCCCGCCGATTGGCACACGGACCTGCAGCGGAAGATCCGTTGGGATCTCCCGCTGCACCCGGGCCGACGTTCAAATGAGACACTCCCTTGGCGTCACCGCATCGCCCTGCCGGACCACACCGGCCCCGCGGTATCGGGCCGTGGTGCGGGCCGTGGGTTCACCAATGCGCAGCTGACGACCGCCACGATCAGTGCACCCACGGCCAGCAGCAGCGTGGCCATCATGGTGGCCCTTGCGATCAGCCGTTGGCGTTGTCGGTCATCACATGCTGACCGCTGGGATTGGACTCCCACAACGCATTGGCCGGCCGGGCGAGCGCGACGGTCCCGAGCACGAGAGCCAGGACTGCCAGCGTGGCGATCGTTGTCTTCTTCATGGTCCTCTCCTTCGTTTTGACCAACCCGTGATGGGTGGTGCTGGTTGTCTTGGGTCAGGCGGCGTGGTGTTGGGGTTTTGCCGGGCCGTTCTGACGCAACGAAGACTGCCGCCGCAGCGGCGGGATTTCGCTGAAGTATTTCACCGCCCGGACGGCGGGGCGCACCCCGACCGGCGCCGCCGCAAACGCGGCCGCCCCGTCGGCACCGGAAGCGTGCACCAGAACAACGGCAAAACCGCATCGCACGCCACGCAGGCGAGACCGCCGCGGTGCGGCCATGCGCCGTTCAAACTTCCGTGCGCGCGCTTGGAGACTTTTTGTTTCGAAGCAATGAACACCTGGGCCCTGTCACGCCGCACCCGACCGATCCCGCCGTGGCGGCGCGCGGCGGCGGCCGTTACGATACCCGACCAGGTACCAGCAGCCGCAGCACCACCATCCACGCGTAGCGCTGGTCCAGCACCGTCCCGTCCGGCCCGGCCAGCCGGCCGTCCGGCGTCACCGGCACGTGCTTCAGCGTGACCGCGTCATCGACGTTGCCGCCCACCACGGCGATCGTTCCCGGCACCTGGGTATCCACAACGATATCGCAATGACCCGGAAATGCCCCCGCCGGCAGGTCATCGTAGCGCAACGACCGCGCCGATCCGCGCCCCAGGCAGATCAGATCGCCAGGCTGCGGCGCATAGCTCTCCGGTCGCTCGGCGGTGATGATCCAGCCCGAGGTCGCGTGCAAAGCCATCTGCTTGGCGATGTTGATATAGGTCGAGTGGCTTGCGGCATACGGGAAGCCGCGCGCCGCGCCGGCGATGCGCATCACATACGACACGAACGCCGCCGACCAGGCATAGTCGCCATCGATGCTGGCGGGAAACACCTCGCCCTGCGCGTCATGCTTGCCGGTCCACGCCGCCTCCGGGCTGCTCGCATTCATGCCCAGCCACCAGTATTCGCCGACGCGCTGCCAGAACCCCGGCTCGCGCTCCGGCTTCTGCTCCGGCGCCGGCGGCGGCCGGCGGCCCGGTGGATCGTCATCCACCGGGCCGCCGAACAGCCGCCACTCGCGCAACGCGACCGCAACGACCGCGGCGCGGCTGATCGGCGCGTAGGGCACCCGGGCAAACGGCGGCGCATGCGCATCTTCCGGTACCGCCGGGGCGCAGGCGGCGAGCCCCGTCACGATCGCCAGCGCAATGAACAGCCCCCGCGCCCCCGCGCGCCGCCCCGCCACGGGGTCCGGCTTACGCACGGTCCGGCGACGGCACGTGTTCGGGAAACAGCGCGGCCAGCCCCGCCGCGCTCGCCGCGCACCGCCCGCGCTCGGTGATCAATCCGCTGACCAACCGAGCCGGCGTCACATCGAATGCCGGATTGGCCGCCGCACTGCCGGCGGCGGCAACCCGTACCGAGGTGATCACGCCCGCCGCGGTGCGCCCGGTCACCTCGGTCACCTCGGCCGCGTCGCGCTCCTCGATCGGGATCTCCGCGACGCCGTCGCCCACCGTCCAGTCGATCGTCGAGGATGGCAGCGCCACCCAGAACGGCACCGCGTTGTCGTGCGCCGCCAGCGCCTTCAGGTAGGTGCCGATCTTGTTGGCCACGTCGCCGCGGCGCGTCACCCGGTCGGCCCCGACGATCGCCAGGTCCACCTTGCCGTGCTGCATCAGATGCCCGCCCGCATTGTCCGCCACCACGGTGTGCTGCACGCCGTGCGCGCCGAGCTCCCACGCGGTCAGCGCCGCCCCCTGGTTGCGCGGGCGCGTCTCGTCCACCCAGACATGCACGGCGATGCCGGCATCGTGCGCGCGATAGATCGGCGCCAGCGCGGTGCCCCAATCCACCGTCGCCAGCCAGCCGGCATTGCAATGCGTCAGCACGTTCACCGCGCGGCCGGGCGCCCGCGCCGCCGCCGCCGCGATCAGCGCGGCGCCGTGCCGGCCGATCGCCTCGCACTGCGCCACGTCCTCATCGGCGATCAGCGCCGCCTCGGCATCGGCCGCGCGCGCCCGTTCCGCCGCCGGTGTGTTGCGCAGCCGGGTCAGCATCCGCCCGATCGCCCAGCGCAGGTTGATCGCGGTCGGCCGCGTCGCCGCGAGCAGCGCCGCGGCGCGCTCCATCGCCGCGGTCGAGGCGTCCGCGCGCACCGCCAGCGCCATTCCATAGGCCGCCACGGCGCCGATCAGCGGCGCGCCGCGCACCTGCATGGTGCGGATGGCGTGCGCCACCTGGCCGACCTCGGTCAGGCGCAGGATCTCGACCTCCCAGGGCAGCCTGGTCTGGTCGAAGATGTGCACCGCCCCGCCAACCGCGCGCCCATCATCCGCGCGCCGGCCCTCCGCGTGCCCGCCGTCGGTGCCATCGACCCAGACGCTGCGATACCAGACCCCGTCAACCCGCATCGGCCGCCGACCTCCGAGCCCGCCTCAAACCCGCGTATGCAGCACGCACACCAACGTGAACAGCCGGCGCGCGGTGTCGAAGTCGATTTCGATCTTGCCACCCAGCCGCTGGTGCAGCAGCGCCGCCCCCTCGTTGTGCAGCCCGCGGCGACCCATGTCGATCGCCTGGAGGCGTGCCTCGCGGCCTTCCTCGACCGCCTTGAGGTGGCTGTCCACCAGCAACTGGTAGTCCTTGATCAGGCGGCGGAACGGCCCCAGGGCAAGCCCCAGCAGCATCACCTTCACGCCGTCCAGGCGCCGCACGTCGAACATCAGCCTGCCTTCCCAGATCGACAGGTGCAGCTCGTACGGCCCCGGTCCCGCCGTCGCCGTCGCCGCCGCCGGCACGGCGAGCAGCGCGAACCGGCTGTCGCGCGCCAGATCCGCCACGGCCTGCGCCCGGTCGGCCTCCAGGATCGGCGACAGGCGGGTCAACGCCTCACCGTCCAGCACGACGCGCGCGAGCCTGGCGTCGGGCGGCACGGTCATTCCCGGGCGCGGGTGCTGTCCAGCAGCCCCATGGTGACCAGCACGGCGAGCACGCCGCCCTTCACCGGGCGCAGCAGGCCGACCGCCAGCGCCAGGGTCAGCGGCACGAAGATGGCGGTCATCTGCAGACTGGTCGGATTGCCCAGCTTCTGCGTCAGCACCATCGCCGGGATGACGATGTGCCCGGTGATCAGGATGACGAAATACGGCGGCGCATCGTCGGCGCGCGCGGTGCCGAGCGGGGCGTGGCAGGCCAGGCATTCCCGCACGATGCGCAGGAACCCGGCGAACACATGGGTCTTGCCGCAGGCCGGGCAACGCCCGGCGATGCCGCGGCCCAGCGCGGTCGACAATGGCGGAACCGGCCAGGGCGGCAAGCGCGGCGAACGGTCCGGCTGCCAGCGTATCGGGGTCATCAGCGTGTCCTTGCGGCGCGATCGGTCACCTGGCCGGCATAGCCCAGCCGGCACCGCCAAGCCACACCGGTCTTCTGGTCACGGCGGTCTACCGGCCATATCGGTCTGCTTGCCGGGCGCCGCCAGACCCGCGACACTGCGCGCATGGCACGTATTCTGGTGATCAACCCCAACCGCTCGGCCGCCTGCACCGCCGGCATCGCCGCCGCCATCGCGCGCTTCCGCCATCCCGCCGGCCCGGCGATCGACGTCGTCGACCTGCCGGAAGGCCCGCCCGCCATCTACACCTGGCGCGACTGGCACGCCGTGGTCGAGCCGCTTTGCCGGCGGATCGAACGCGAGGCGGCGGACGTCTACGTCATCGCCTGCGCCTCCGATCCCGGGATCGAGGCCGCCCGCGCGGTAACGCCTCGCCCGGTCCTTGGCGTGTTCCGCGCCGCCGTCGCCGCCGCCGTGGCCCAGGTTGAGCGCTTCGGCGTCATCGCCATCGTCGATGCCTCGAAGGCCCGCCACCTCGCGGCCTTGCGCGCCATGGGGCTGGACTCCCGGCTGGCCGCGGAAGCGGCCCTGAACGTCTCGATGGAAACGCTGCTGGAGCCGCAAACCGCCCGCGCCAAACTGATCGAGGCGGGCAAAACCTGCGCCGCCGCAGGCGCCGGCGCGGTCATCCTCGGCTGTACCGGCATGGCGCACCATCGCGCGGCGGTCGAGCAGGAAGTGGGCCTCCCCGTCATCGAGCCCTGCCAGGCCGCCGTCGCACTGGGCCTGGCGAGCTGCGCCATCGCGTGAGGCAAACCAGGCCGGGCAGGGCAATCGCTGAGCTGCCCCCGATTTCTCCGGACACGGTATTGTCGAGCGAAACGGAGCAGATGTCGAACCCCAAGGACTCCAACACGGATTTGTCGGCTGATGGGCCTGTGGGCAGCGTGGGCGGGCGTCGCCCGTCCACGCTGCCCACACGCCAGCTTGCGGCGCCGTGCGTGGGCCCTCCGTGCGTGGGCCCTCTGGCGCCGGGGCAGCGTTGGCGTGTGGCGCGCAAGCGCGAGATGGTGCTGCGCCTGGTGCGCGGCGAACCGAGCGAGTTGCTCGCGCGCCAACGCGGCGTGCCGCGGTATCGGCTGGAGCGCTGGCGCGACCGGGCGCAGGCGGCGATCGACGCCGCGCTCCAGGCCGGCGGGCCGAACTGCTCGGCTCCACCGCCGACGTCGCCGCCATGCTCGCCACGGTCACTCTGAAGGCAAGACCCCATGTCCAGTGAGAGCCACGCTCCGCGCGAGGGCCAAGGTCCGCTGCGCAACGGCAACCGGCGCGGCGACCCGCATGCCGCCCCGCGGTGCGGCGCGCAGACCCGCGCGGGCGCCGGCTTCCGCCAGCCGGCGATGGCGAACGGACGGTGCCGCCTGCATGGCAGCCACAGCACCGGCCCGCGCAACGCGGCCGGGCGCGCCGCGCTGGCCGCCGCGCGCACGACGCACGGCCAGTATGGCGCCGAGTCCCGCGCCTTCCTCGCCGTGATCGATGCCCTGCTGCGCGGCGCGCCGACCCGGCCGGCGGGCCGACGCGGTGCGCCGCCGGCGCCGACATCGGCGCCAACGGCAGAGGGAGACGGCCCGATGGGTCGCAGACGGCGGGCGATGCCGGCGGACGACGCGGCGCGTCGGCTCGCGCCACGCCGGGAACCGGACCGGGCGAGCCAGCGTGGCGATGCGGCGTCGGCGGCGGCGGTGCACCGCGTCGGCCCGCCGGCGCCGGCGCCGGCGGCGGTATTGCTGAGCGACGCTAGCCGGTCCAGCCAGGCCAGACCTTGCGGCAGAGTTCCATGCGACGCGCGCAGCCGAAGCCGTGGCGCTGAGGTTGTGGGACTGGCCCGCGCACCTGCCGAAGCTGGCGCTGTTGGGCTTCCTGTTCGCCGCCATCCTGCTCAACCGGCATCCGGCGGTGCTGCTGCGGGCCGATTTCTGGGGCGAGGACGGCTGGCTGTGGTATCTCGGCGCCGCGCTGCTGGCCTCGATACTCGTCGCGATTGCCGGCGACTGGCGGTATCCGCGCATGGCACCGACCGATTTCGCGCAGAAGGCCCGGGAGTTCCAGCAAGCGGCGCCCGGCACGTTGGTGAAGACTCCAGATCCACCTACCGCCCAATGTCATGTGGCTTACCAAACGGGCGGATTGATGCCGGCAGCCCGGGGCAATCGGGTGAAACCAAAGCAAGCCGGGGCTTCGCCCCGGACCCCACCAGCGGGCTTTGCCCCCTGGACCCCCACCAGAGGCGGAGCCTCTGGAACTTCATGACTGGGAGTGTGGGGAGGGGAAGGGGGCGGGTGGGCGAGGCGAAGGGGCGCCGTCCGGCAGGCCGGACGGCGCCCCTTCGCCTCGCCCACCCGCCCCCTTCCCCTCCCCACACTCCCAGTGAAGGGTTCCAAGGGCTCGCCCTTGGCGGGGTTCCAAGGGGCAGCGCCCCTTGGTGGGGTTCGGGGCGAAGCCCCGACCTTGCTTCGTTCATCCGATTGCCCTGGGAAGCGCCCGACCGCCTCGAACCGGATCGCGCTACGCCACGAGTTGGCGCTGCGCCGCCAGCTCGGCCAGTGCGGCGGCGGCGGCGGCGGCAAACTCGCGGTACCGCGCGCGCGCCGTCGCGCCGTCGCCGGCGCGGCAGGTCTGCTCGACCAGGTGGGCCAGCCGGCTGGCCTGGCGTCCGCCGCAGTTGCCGATCAACGACACGAGGTCGTGCGCCTCCTGCGTCGCCGCCGGCAGGTCCGCTTGCTCCAGCCGTTCGGCAAGCCGCGCGATCCGCTGCGGAATGTCGTCGAGCGCCTCGGCCAGGAAGCTGTCGAACTGGTGCGGATTGAAGATGCGGCGCAGCTCCTCGACCACCGCAGGGTCGAGCGCGGGTGTGGCCTCGAGCGGCACCCGCCGCGGCGCGGCCAGCCCGGCGAGCGCGGCGCGCAGCGCCGGCTGGGTGATCGGCTTGGCGAGGTAGGCATCCGCGCCCGCCGCCAGGTAGCGTTGCTCCGCCCCGGCGATGGCATCGGCGGTCAGCGCCAGGATCGGGATCGCGCACAGCGGCTCCGGCATGGCGCGGATGCGCCGGATCGCGCCGACGCCGTCGAGCACCGGCATCTGGATATCCATCAGGACCAGGTCGAAGCGGTCCTGGCCGACCGCCGCTACCGCCGCCTCGCCGTTGTCCACCACCGTCACCTGGTGTCCCGCGGCGGTAAGCAGGATCGCCATCAGCCGCTGGTTGATCCTGTTGTCCTCGGCCACCAGGATCCGCAGCGGCGGCAGGTCCGGCGCGCACTGCCCGGCATCCGGCACGGCGGGCGCCGGAGTGTCGGGCGCCGGAGTGTCGGGCGCCGGAGCGTTGGGCGCGGCCGGGCCGAACAGCCGGCCCAGCGTGTCGAGCAGGGCCGGCGCGTGCACCGGGCTGGTCAGCACGGCGTCGATCGACGGGTCCAGCCGCGGCGGCAGCGCGTCGTGATCCGCCGGGCACAGCGCCACCAGCCGGAGCTCCGCCATGCCTTGCATAGCGCGAATCCGCCGTGCCAGCGCGTCCCCCGCTTGAGCGGCCCCGGCCTGGGTGGCCCCCGCCTGGACGACCATGGCGCGATCGGGCGCGGCCCGCTCGGACAGCGCCGGATCGATCACCGCCAGATCGAACGGCAGGCCGCGCTGCCGGGCCTGCGCGAGCGCGGCGATCACCTGGGCGTCGTCCGGCGCGACGCTGACATCCATGCCGAAGCCGGCGAGTTGGCGGCGCAGCGCCTGGCCGGCGGCGTCGCCGTCGTCGGCCAGCAGCACGCGCCGGCCGCGCAACCGCTCGGGCAGCGACCGGCCGAGCGGCATGGGGGCGCTGGCGGGCGCCAATGGCACCTCGAAGCAGAACCGGCTGCCACGGCCGGGCGTGGAGGTCACGCCAATCGTCCCGCCCATCAGTTCGACCAGCTGGCGGCAGATGGCGAGGCCAAGCCCGGTGCCGCCGAAGCGCCTCGAGATCGAACTGTCGGCCTGCACGAATGGCTCGAACAGCCGCAGCCTGACGTTTTCGGCGATCCCCGGGCCGGTGTCGGCCACCTCGACGCGCACGCCGCGGGCCGGTTCGCGGTCCGCCGGCGCGCCGCCCGCCTTCTGCCCACCGCCCGCCGCACCGTCGCCCGCCCCGCCGTCGCCCATCTCGCTGGCGCCCGCCGCACCGTCGCCCATCTCACTGGCGCCCGCCTGGCCGCGCCCGACCGGCGCGCCGGTCGCGGCCAGCGGCGTCACCTCGACCGTCACGCCGCCGGCTTCGGTGAACTTGATGGCATTGCCGACCAGGTTGAGCACCACCTGGCGGAGCCGCGTCGGATCGCCGCGGAAGCCGCACCGCGCGGCTGGATCGATATGGCTGGACAGCGCGATCCGCTTCGCGCGCGCCGCCGGCGCCAGCAGCCCCACCGCGCCCTCGACCAGCTCGACCAGGTCGAAATCGATCGCCTCCAGCTCGACGCGCCTCGCCTCGAGCTTGGAGATGTCGAGGATGTCGTTGATCACCGCCAGCAGCGCCTTGGCGCTGTCGCACACGGCGCGCGCGCACTCGCGCTGCTCCGCGGTCAGCGACGAGCCGAGCAGGATGGCGTTCATGCCGAGGACGCCGTTCATCGGCGTGCGGATCTCGTGCGACATGTGCGCGAGGAAGTCGGTCTTGGCGCGGCTGGCCTGCTCGGCCACGGCGCGGGCCTGTTCGGCCTGTTCGCGCGCCCGCGCGGCGCGCTCCTCGGCCAGGCTGCGCTCGGTGACGTCGGCGTAGGTGCGCACGACGCCGCCATCCGGCAGCGGCGTGCTGCGCACCTCCAGCACGCGCCCGTCCGGGCGGCGCCGCTCGTAGACATGCGGCTGGTCGAGCAGGCCGCCGGAGCGGATGAAGTCCTGGATGTCGCCGGGCGTGTGGCGGAACTCGTCGGTGCGCCACTGGAAGGCGAGGATGTCCGCGAACGGGGTGCCCGGCGCCTTCATTTCGGCGGGCAGGCCAAGCAGCTCGATGGTGCGCTGATTGCAGACCGCGACGGTGCGGTCGGCGGCAACCATCAGGATGCCCTGGCCCATGAACTCGAGCGTGGTTTCAAGCATCGCGGACTTCTCGGCGATCAGGCGCTCGCTCCGGGCCAGCGCCTCGGCGGCGCGGCGCAGTTCGCTGGCCTGCAGCTCCAGCCGGTGCTGGGTCCGCTCGTGATCGGCGTTCTGCTGCGCCAGCAACCGCTCCGAGGTCGCCAGCCGGCGGAACTGGCGCGACAGCTGGGCGAACACGGTCAGGATCGCCAGCACGATCGCCAGCGCGCCAAGCCCGATGGTCCAGGCGTTGCGCCACCATTTGGCCAGCGTCGCATCGCGCGTCACGCTGACATCGACGACCAGGGGATAATCGCGCAGCAGCCGCACCGACACGTAGCTCGGCGCGCCAACGGTCCGGTCGTCCGAGACGAAGTCGCCGCCCCCGCCGGCAACCGTCCGATACCAGGCGGAAGCGGCGGCCACCACGCGGCCGATCGCGGCATCGTCATGCGGGAAGCACAGCAGGCGGGTGCCGTCGCGCCGCAGGATCTCGATCGCGCTGGCTTCCCGCAGGGTGAGGCCCTGGTAGAACTGCTCGAAATACCGCAGCGTCAGGGGCGCGGCGATGAACCCCAGCAACGCCCCGTCCGAGCCGTTGACGCGGCGGGCGAGGACGATCGTCCAGTCATCGCCGGCTTCGGTCCGTTCGGCCGCGCCGACCGCGACTTCCGTCGCCGGATCGGTGCGCAGGGCGCGAATGAAGTCACGGTCCGCCATATCGGCGGGCACCGGGGGCCGGGACCGGGTCGAGACGACCGTTCGGCCGTCCGCGCCGATCAGCGACAACGCCACGGCCTGCGGCAGGTTGTTCAGCCGGCCGGCCAGGGCGGCACGCTCGTGCGCATTGCCCAGTTCGCTGCGGAATGCCTCGGGCGACTCGATGCCGGCGCTGCGGATCTGCGCGGCGGTGGCCTGCAGCACCCGATCGACCTCCCGCAGCGTGCGCGAGGTCTGCTCGGCCAGCAGCATGTCAAGATTGCCGTTGCTCCGATGCACTTCCGCGATGGTGCGCTGCCGGGAGTTCGGAGATCTCCAGCCCCGCCAGCGCAATGACGGCCCCGATCAGCAGTCCCGCAAGCACGGCCAGGCCGCACTTATGGCGCGGCACCTCAGCGGTCCCGGACGTCGGGGGGGGCGACGGTCTGACCATGTCCGGCGACGATCCAGCCTCCTGCGGTACGCACTCGGCAGCCTGTCGGAGACGTGCCGCAGCGGACGTTACGCATAATTTCACGGTTTGATCACGCAGACCAGAGATAGCCCGGACTTCTCCCACTGTCGCGGGCGCTGGCGCGGTGCTTGCCGCGCCAAACGGCTTTCGCGCCTTGCGAATACAACCTGTATTGGCGGCGGCGCGAAAACCGCCCATGGGATCATTGGGCGCGGCAATGACCTTCGCCATCATCCCGCGACAGTGGGAGAAATCCGGGCTGGACGCGACGATCCTAGAAGCGACGCTGGCGCCGGCGCTCGGCGCGCCGCCCGTGCGGCAGGCTCAGCGCCAGGCCGGCGCAAATCAGGCCGAGGGCGGTCGGCGGCAGCCAGGCGGGTCGAACCAGGACAGGCAGAACGACGTTGGTCCACAGCCAGGGCGCGAAGATGTGCACCACGCCGGATTGCAGCGCGTCCAGTGCCCGATGGTCGATGGCCAGCAGCGCCTGGCCAAGCGGCATGGCGGGCGGCCCGAGCAGTGCCACCGCCACGGCGCCGACCAGGAGCACCGCCGAGAGAACCGCCAGGATACGTTGCGCCATCACATGAACAATTTTTCGCCCTTGAGGTCCTGGTACAGGCTCGCGACAAATTCAGCATAGCCATTGTAGAGCCGCGTTGGCACGCGTTCATCGCTGCCGAGCAGCCGTTCCGTCGCCTGGCTCCAGCGCGGATGCGCCACCGCCGGGTTGACGTTGGCCCAGAAGCCATACTCGGCGGGCTGGATCCCCTCCCAGAACGTGTGCGGCCGCTTGTCGGTGAAGCTGACCTTGACGATCGCCTTGGCCGACTTGAAGCCGTATTTCCAAGGCAGTGCGAGGCGAATTGGCCCGCCGTTCTGCGGCGGCACCGGCTTGCCGTAGAGCCCGGTGACCAGGAAGGCGAGGTCGGTCATCGCCTCGTCCATCGTCACGCCCTCGGTGTACGGCCAGGGGTAGAACGGCGCGCCCAGGCCGGGCATCGATTTGTCCTGGAGCGTCTCGAACACCACGTATTTCGCCGAACCGAGCGGTTCGGCGAGCTTCACCAGCGCGCTGAGCGGAAACCCGGTCCACGGCACCGTCATCGCCCAGCCCTCGACGCAACGATGGCGGTAAACCCGCTCCTCCAACTGCACCTGCTTCAGCAGGTCGTCGATGGCGATGGTGCGCGGCTTGGCCAGCATGCCGGCGAGTTCGATCGACCAGGGACGCTGATGCAGCTTCTGCGCGGCACGCCACAAGTTCTTGTCTTCGCTGAATTCGTAGTAGTTGTTGTAGGTGGTGGCGTCCTTCTCCGGCGTCAGCGGGCGATCGACGGTGTATTTCGGGTTGCGCGCAATCGGGGTGGTGTCCGCCCGGGCACCCGCCAGCACGCCGGGTCCGGCGATGGACAGCGCCACCGCCCCGGCCACCACGTCGCGCCGGCGCAGCACCAACGCCTCGGGCGTGGCCTCGCGTTCGGGAATTTCCCATCCACGGCGTCGCTTGATCAGCATCGCGAGATCCCCTTCCTGTTGCTCAGCATACAAAGGGACGACGCGGCAGGCCATTACGATCCGCCTTGCCAATCCCCTCCATTGTCCGACGCCCGCGGATCGGGAACATTACACCCGCCCTCGGCGCTGCCGGCATCCGCCGCCCGGCGATGCAGGCACCAGCCCCGGCGTTGGGGAACAAACAAAGGAGTCACGGCGATGCATCTTGCCCGGTTTCCCCGCGTCCGCCTGTTCCCCACCCCAACGCCGCTGGAACGGCTCGACAACCTGACGCGCGCACTGGGCGGGCCGGAGATCTGGATCAAGCGCGACGACTGCACGGTGGTGGCGACCGGCGGCAACAAGATCCGCAAGCTGGAATACCTGGTCGGCGCCGCGCGTGCCGCAGGGGGCCGACCATCTGGTGACGCAGGGCGCGGTGCAGTCCAACCATGTGCGCCAGACCGCCGCGGTGGCGCGCCGCTTCGCCATGAAGTGCACCGCGCTGCTGGAGCACCGGATCGAGACCAACGACCGCGACTACCTCAACAGCGGCAACGTGCTGCTCGACCGGCTGTTCGACTGCGCGATCGAGTACCGCCCGGCCGGCCTCGACATGAACGCCGAGGCCGAGGCCAAGGGCGCCGCGCTGCGCGAGGCCGGCGCCAAGCCCTACGTGATCCCCGGCGGCGGGTCGAACACCGTCGGCGCGCTGGGCTATGTCGGCTGCGCGCAGGAGCTGATGCAGCAGGCCGACGAGATGGGCCTCCGGATCGACCGCCTGGTGACCGCGACCGGCAGCGCCGGCACCCAGGCCGGGCTGGTGGTCGGCTTGCAGGGCTGCAACGCCGGCGTGCCGGTGCTGGGCATCGGCGTGCGGCTGCCGAAGGACCGCCAGGAGGCGAACGTGCATCGCCTGGCCGAGGCGACCGCGGAGCTCGTCGGCGTGCGCGGCGGCATCCCGCGCGCCTCGGTCGAGGCCAACTGCGACTATGTCGGCCCCGGCTACGGCCAGCCGACGCCGGGCATGATCGAGGCCGTGCTGATGCTGGCGCGGCTGGAGGGCGTGCTGCTCGACCCGGTCTATTCCGGCAAGGCGATGGCCGGGCTGATCGACCTGGTCCGCACGGGCGTGATCGGCAAGACCGAGACCGTGGTGTTCCTGCACACCGGCGGCGCGGTCGGGCTGTTCGGCTATACCGGGGTGTTCGAGCAGGCGATGGGCGCCTGAGCGCCCGCCGTCGCGGCGCGTTGCCGCGACACGGATTTCGGGGGGAAACCACATGCTGCGAAGTGACGGGCGGATCCTGACCACGCACACCGGCAGCCTGCCGCGCCCGGCGGCGCTGACGGAGCTGTATGTGCGGCGCAGCCAGGGCGAGGCGGTGGACGTGGCCGAGCTTACCGCGCTCGGCAAGGCGGCGCTGGCCGACGTGGTGCGCAAGCAACTCGCCGCCGGGATCGACATCGGCAACAACGGCGAGCAGCAGCGTGAGGCGTTCTTCCTCTATGTGCAGCGGCGCATGAGCGGGTTCGGCGGCGGCTGGACCCGCCGGCCGATGGCCGACATCATCCGCTACCCCGGCTATGCCGCCGCCATCGGCGTCAACGACACCGGCAAGCGGGTGGTCAGCAACCGCGGCCGGCTGCCGCAGGCGGTGGGCGAGGTCCGCTACCTCGACCGCGCGCTGGTCGAGGCGGAGTGCGCCGACTTCCGCGCCGCGCTGGACGCGGTCGGCGGCGGGTTCGCCGAGCCGTTCATGACCGCCCCCTCCCCGGCATCATCGCCTCGGCCATGGCGAACGCCTGGTACGACACCGAGGACGCCTACCTCGCCGCGCTCGGCGCCGCCCTGCAGGTCGAATACGAAACGATCGTGCGGGCCGGCTTCCTGCTGCAGATCGACGCGCCGGACCTGGCGCTGGAGCGGCACGTTTCGTACCAGGACCGGCCGCTGGCCGACTTCATCGCCTTCGCCGAACGGGTCGTCGCCACCATCAACGCCGCGCTGGTCAACGTGCCGCGCGAGCGGGTGCGGATGCACGTCTGCTGGGGCAACTACGAGGCGCCGCACGACTGCGACGTCGAACTGCGCGCGATCCTGCCGGCGATCAAACAGGCCCGCGTCGGCGGCTTCGTGCTGCCCTTCGCCAATCCCCGCCACGCCCACGAACACCGCTGCCTGGCCGAGCTGCCGCTGGACCAGGACCAGGTGATCGTCGCCGGCGTGATCGATCCCCTCACCAACTTCGTCGAACACCCCGAAGTGGTCGCCGACCGGATCGAGGCGGTCGCCCGCGCGGTCGGCGACCCGCGCCGGGTGATCGGCGGCACCGATTGCGGCTTCGATACCTCGGCCGGACGCGGCCGCGTCGCAGACGACGTGGTCTGGGCCAAACTCACCGCCCTGCGCGATGGCGCCAGGATCGCGTCACACCGCTTGTTCGGGAGGTAGCAAGGCTGGGGCTTCGCCCCAGACCCCACCAAGGGGCGCTGCCCCTTGGAACCCCGCCAAGGGCGGAGCCCTTGGAACCCTTCACTGGGCGTGTGGGGAGGGGAAGGGGGCGGGTGGGCAAGGCGACGGGGCGCCGTCCAGCGTGCTGGACGGCGCCCCGTCGCCTTGCCCACCCGCCCCCTTCCCCTCCCCACACGCCCAGTCATGGAGTCCAGAGGCCGCTGCCTCTGGTGGGGGTCCAGGGGGCAAAGCCCCCTGGCGGGGTCTGGGGGGTACAGACCGGGCACATAGGTTACACTTTAGACCGGGCACATGGGTTACACCCCAAATGCTGGTCTGGAGGCCCCCTATGCCCTGGACCGAGAGAACCGTTATGGACAACCGCCTGTGTTTCATCGCCGCGCACCTATGCGGCAGCGAACCGCTCAGCGCGCTTTGCGCGCGCTACGGGATCAGCCGCAAGACCGGCCACAAATGGCTGCAGCGTTACGCGGACGGCGGCGCCGCGGCGCTGGTCAACCGC
Source organism: uncultured Alphaproteobacteria bacterium (assembly GCA_963847615.1). Lineage (GTDB taxonomy): Bacteria > Pseudomonadota > Alphaproteobacteria > Acetobacterales > Acetobacteraceae > Palsa-883. Next base: position 70,160 of record CAWKAN010000036.1, on the reverse strand, counting down.
AGCCGCGCCCGCCACTCTCAGCCGCTGTCGATCGACCCGGCGACAGCCTGCGCGATCCTCGAGCTGCGCGAGCGGCACCCGACCTGGGGCCCGCGCAAGTTGCTGGTCCGCCTGGCGCTGGACCAGCCTGACCGCGTCTGGCCGGCGGCCAGCACGGCAGGGGACCTGCTGCGCCGGGAGGGCGTGTCGCACCCCCGGACCCGCATGGCGCGCGAGCCTGCGGCGCGGTGCCCACAGATCGCGCCCACGGCGCCGAATGACAGCTGGGCGGCCGACTTCAAGGGCTGGTTCCGCACCGCCGACGGGGTGCGCTGCGAACCGTTCACCGTCACCGACGGTTGCTCACGCTACCTATTGGCCTGCGAGGCGGTGGCGCGGATCACCGCCGAGGTGATCCAACCGATCCTGATCCGACTGTTCCAGACCCACGGAATGCCGCTCGCCTTACGCACCGACAACGGCAGCCCGTTCGCGCACCGGCTGGGCCTCGGCGGGCTGTCCGTGCTCTCGGTCTGGCTGCTGAGCTTGGACATCTGGCCCGACCGGATCGCCCCCGGTCGTCCCGACCAGAACGGCCGGCACGAGCGCATGCACCGCACCCTGGGCGAGGACACCGCCCGCCCGCCCGCCGCCACGCTGGCCAAGCAGCAGGCACGCTTCGATGCCTGGCGGCAGGACTTCAACACCATCCGCCCGCATGAGGCGCTGGGGCAATGCTGCCCGGCCTCGGTCTATACCGCCTCGCCGCGGGTGTTTCCCGAGCGGATCCGGCCCTGGGAGTATCCGGCCGATCACCACGTCTGCCGGGTCAATCGGAGTGGCTATATCCGGTGGCGGGACGGCGGGCTTTACCTCAGCGAGGCGTTGCGAGGGCAGATCGTGGCCCTGGCCCAGCGGGATGATGGCGATTGGACGATCCGCTTCCGCGGCTTCGATCTGGCGACGTTGGGGGACGCGGCGGGCGACATCCGCCGCTCTGGGCTGGCGCGGACGGCGGGTGAGGCAGGTGGGTTGAACCAGCCGCCTGCTTGAGGCGTGACCGACGCCGGCTGAGCGAGGATGACGCCGGGCGGTGCGGCTATCAAGGACGCTACGCGCCGCTCTGCGGTTGGCCTGCGGCCAATCCTTGACAGCCGCACCGTCCGGCGTCCTTGCGATGATCAGGCCGGGACGGGGAAACGGCGCTTTAACCGAACCAGGAAACGGCGGCAGGCGGTGCACGGGCTGGCCGAGGGGGAGAGGCTCGGATGGGATGGGAACAAATCAGGAAAACTGTAACCCATGTGCCCGGTCTAAAGTGTAACCTATGTGCCCGGTTGAAAAGGGCGGAGCCCCAGCCTTGCTACCTGCCGAGCAGGCGGCGCGGGCTCAGCCCTCGAATGGATCGCGCATCAGGATGGTGTCGTCGCGTTCCGGGCTGGTGGACAGCAGCGTGACCGGCGCCTCCACCAGTTCCTCGATGCGGCGGACGTATTTGATCGCCTGGGCCGGCAGTTCGGCCCAGGAGCGCGCGCCGCGGGTGGAGCCGGACCAGCCCTCCATTATTTCGTATTCCGGCGTCGCCGCCGCCTGGGCGCGCGGGGCGGCCGGCAGGTGGTGGTGCAGCTCGCCGCCGATGCGATAGCCGGTGCAGACCTTCAGCTCCGCCAGCCCGTCGAGCACGTCCAGCTTGGTCAGCGCGAGGCCGTTGATGCCGCCCACCTTCACCGCCTGGCGCACCAGCACGGCATCGAACCAGCCGCAGCGCCGCCGCCGCCCGGTCACCGTGCCGAATTCGGCGCCACGATCGCCCAGCAGCGTGCCGGTGGCGTCGTTCAGTTCGGTCGGGAACGGTCCGGACCCGACACGGGTCGCATAGGCCTTGGCGATCCCCAGCACGAAGCCGATCGCCGCCGGGCCCATGCCGGCGCCCGCGGCCGCCGTCGCCGCCACCGTGTTCGATGACGTCACGTAAGGATACGTGCCATGATCGACGTCCAGCATCACCGCCTGGGCGCCCTCGAACAGGATGCGCTTGCCGGCGCGGCGCAGCTCGTCGAGCCGGATCCACAGCGGCTCGGCATAGGGCAGGATGCGCGGCGCCAGTTCCAGCAGCCGCGCCAGCAGCGCCGCCTTGTCGAAGGTTTCGGCGCCGAGGCTGGCAGCAGCGTGTTGTGGTGGCGCAGCGATTCATCCAGCTTCAGCGACAGCGTCTCCGGCTCCGCCAGGTCGGCGACGCGGATGGCGCGGCGCGCCACCTTGTCCTCGTAGGCCGGGCCGATGCCACGCCCGGTGGTGCCGATCTTGTGTTCGCCGCGCGCCGCCTCCCGCGCGCGATCCAGCGCGCCGTGGAACGGCAGGATCAGCACGGCGTTCTCGGCGATGCGCAAGGTCGCCGGCGACACGCGCAGCCCCTGCGCGGTGACCTTGTCGATCTCGCCCAGCAGCGCCTCGGGATCGATCACCACGCCGTTGCCGATGATGCCGAGCTTGCCGCGCACCAGGCCCGAGGGCAGCAGCGACAGCTTGTAGGTCTCGTTGCCCACCACCAGCGTGTGGCCGGCATTGTGGCCGCCCTGGAAGCGCACCACGACATCGGCGCGGCTGGCGAGCCAGTCCACCACCTTGCCTTTGCCCTCGTCGCCCCATTGGGCGCCGATCACGGCAACGTTCGCCATAACGCGGTCTCCGGTTGTTGGTCGTCAGTTGTCGGTTGTCAGTTGTCAGTTCCGGTGGCGCCGTGCCTCGATCCTCTGGCAACCGACGACTGATCACCGACGACTGATACAGCGGCGCCTTGCCTCAGGACATGGGTGCAGCCGAGGCGGGTGGCCTCGGCGGCGGGATCGTCGGTTGGCGCGAGGCCGGCGATGGTGGCGTAGCCGAGGCGGCGCATCCGCGCGGCGTCGTCCGGGTCGGCGCCGAGCGGCACATACAGGCGCGGGCGCGGCTGGCGGGCGGGAGCGACGCGCAGGATGGTGTCCGGATACAGCGTCAGGCCGGTCGCCGGCTCGGTGTCGCCGCTCAGATAGCGCCCGCCGCGGCCCAGCTCCTCGTGCCGGCCGGGGGCGAAGATCGTGATCGAGACGCCGGTGTGGTAGCGCAGGCCGCGGAACTCAACCGGGTCGACGGTCAGGCGCAGCGTCGGGGCGCGGGCGCGGATCGCCGCGACGGTGGCGGCCAGGCCGTCCGCCAGGGCGCGCGCCGCCGCCGGCAGGTGTGCCGCGTCCAGCGCCGCCAGCGCCCGGTCGGCCGGCCCGGCGGCCAGCAGCAGCGCGGTGAGGGTGTCGGCCAGGGCGCCGGCGTGGCGCTGCACCGAGGCGGCGTCCTTGCGGTCCAGCGCGCGGGCCAGCGCGGCGCGGTCGGGGCCGGCGATCCCGGCATCGTCCAGCAGCACCGGGCTCAGGGTCGGCACGGTCAGGTCGAAGCTGACCTGGGTCAGGCCGACCGCGGCCAGCGCCTCGGCGCCGACCAGCACGATTTCGGCATCGGCGACCGGCGAATCGGGGCCGATCAGCTCGATGCCGGCCTGGGCGATCTGCCGGTCGGGGGCAAGCTGGCTGCCGCGCACGCGCAGGCACTGCCCGGCGTAGGCCAGCCGCAGCGGGCGCGGCGCGGTGGCCAGGCGGGTGGTGGCGATGCGTGCCACCTGCGGCGTGGTGTCGGCCCGCAGGCCCATCATGCGCTGGCTGTCGGGGTCCATCAGGCGGAAGGTCTGCTCGGCCACCGCGGCGCCGGCGCCGGCCAGCAGGCTGTCGGCGAACTCCAGCAGCGGCGGCTTCACCCGGGCGTAGCCGTGCGCGGCGAACACCTCCATCAGCGCCTCCACCGAGGCGGCCTCGGTTTCGGCGTCGGGCGGCAGCAGGTCGCGCAGGCCGGCGGGCAGCAGCGCCGGGTTGATCGGATCGTCGCCGGTCATCGTCGAGCGGCGGTCATGGCAGGGGGCCGGTCATCGCTGGGGGCCAGTCATCGCTTGGGGGTCGGTCATCGCAGCAGGAACGGTCATGGCGGGCAGGCGGTCGAGACAGGCGGGTAATCGGGGCGAGCGGTGGTCTTGGCAACAGATCGGGCGGGGCAACAGATCGGGCGGGGCAACAGATCGGGCGGGGCAGCAGGTCGGCATCGCCGGCGCGCATTGCCGGCAGTCAGCTAGCAACTATTGGCGCCGAGCGGAACCTATCGTGCTCGGCCGCCAATTGTGGCACTGTCGGCCATTGGGTCGCCACAGTCGGAATGAAGATTGGCTGCGCGACCCAAGGCCACCCGTACCAGAAGGCAAGCGAGGCGACGAGGCAAGCGAGCCTCGGCCGCGGTTCCGACACTCCGATCGCCTACCCGGGCCGCCAAGCCCGGTCCGACCAGCAGATCTCACGCGCATCTCTCACCCACCCCACCCAGGTCTCACACAAGGAGACGACCATGCGACGGCTTCGCTTGCTCACCCCCCTGCTTCTCGGGTTCGCCCTGGCCGTGCCCGCGCCGGCCGCGCATGCCCAAGTCGCGATCGGACTTTCCATCACGATCGCGCCGCCGATGCTGCCGATTTATGAGCAGCCGCCGCTCCCCGCGCCCGGCTACATCTGGACGCCGGGCTACTGGGCGTATGGGCCGGATGGTTATTTCTGGGTGCCGGGCACCTGGATTCTGCCGCCGGCGGTCGGCCTGTTGTGGACCCCGGGCTACTGGGGCTGGGGCGGCGGCTTCTATGCCTGGAACCCGGGCTATTGGGGCCCAGAAGTCGGCTATTATGGCGGCATCAACTACGGCTTCGGCTATATCGGCATCGGCTACGCCGGCGGCTATTGGAATCACGGCGTGTTCGCTTACAACCGCAGTGTGAACAACTTCGGCGGCGTCCACGTCACCAACGTCTACAACCGTACCGTGATCAACAACACGAGCAACCGGGTTGGCTACAATGGTCCCGGCGGATTGAACGTGCGCCCGACGGCGCAGCAGGAGGCGTTCGCGCATCAGCAGCACGTCGCGCCGACCGCGCTCCAGTTGCAGCACCAGCAACTCGCCGCCAGCAATCGCGAGCTGCGGGCCTCGGTCAATGGCGGCCGACCGCCGATCGCGGCGACCAGCCGGCCGAATGAGTTCACCGGCCGAGGCGTGGTCCCCGCCAGGCCCGTGGCGCCGGCCGCCACCGGCGCACCGGTACATCCGGGCGGCGCGCCAGGGCCGGCGATCAACCGGCCGGGCACCGTCACGCCTGGCACACAAGGTCAGCATCCCGCCGGCACCACCCAGGGAGCGCCACGGGTAACGGCACCTGCCGTCTCCCACCCGGTGGCACCCACGCAGCAGCAGCAGCGGGTAGTACCCACGCAAGAGCCGCAGCGGGTGGCGCCAACGCAGCAGCTGCATGCGGCACCCATGCAGCAACAGCAGCGGGTGGCACCCACGCAGCAGCAGCGGGCGGCACCCGCGCCGGAGCGAGCAGCACCGCAGAAAGACGAGCGCAAGCAGCCCTGACCTGACGCCGGCGGCCGCCCTTGGCCGCCGGCACGCGGTTTACCTTTGTTTAGGCTGGCGCGCCCAAGCTGACGCCCGAGCGAAGGCCCGGGGCGCGCCATGCTGTTCAATTCGCCGGAGTTCATTCTGGGCTTCCTGCCGCTGGCGCTCGGCGGCTTCTTCCTGGCCGGCCGGTGGTACGGGACCCGGGCCGCCCTGGCCTGGCTGCTGGCGGCGGACCTGGCGTTCTACGGCTGGTGGAACCCGCGCTACGTGCCGCTGCTGGTGGGCTCGGTCGCGGTGAATTACGCGCTTGGGCGGCGCATCCTTCGGCTGACCCGGGCCGGCCGGCCGGACGCGGCGCGCGCCTGGCTGATCGGCGGCGTCGGCTTCAACCTCGCGCTGCTCGGCTGGTTCAAATACGCCGACTTCCTGCTGCACGTCGCCGCCCCGCACGCCCCGGCGCTGGGCATCGTGCTGCCGCTGGCGATCAGCTTTTTCACCTTCCAGCAGATCATGTTCCTGGTGGACACGTTCCGGACGGGCGTTGCCCCGGCGGGCGAAGCCTCGATCGGCCCCTTCCTGGCGGGCGAGTCACCCGCGGGCGCCTCCCTGGTGGGCGCCGGGCGCGCGGGCGGACCCGCGGTCGGCGCGCTGCCCTACGCCGCCTTCGTCTGCTTCTTCCCCCACCTGATCGCCGGGCCGATCGTGCGCCCGTCGGAGGTACTGCCGCAGCTTCAGGCCCCCCGCCTGGCGCGGCCGGACGCGGCGAACCTGGCGGCCGGGCTGACGATCTTCCTGCTCGGCCTCGGCAAGAAGCTGGTGCTGGCCGATACCTTCGGCGGCTTCGCCGACACCGGCTTCGCGGCGGCCTCGCACGGCACCGTGCTGACCCTGCTCGAGGCCTGGTACGCCGTGCTGGCCTATGCGCTGCAGATCTATTTCGACTTCTCCGGCTATTCCGACATGGCGATCGGCCTGGCGCGCATGGCCAACGTGCGCTTCCCGCTGAACTTCGACAGCCCCTACAAGGCGCGCGACATCGCCGATTTCTGGCGCCGCTGGCACATCTCGCTCAGCCGCTTCCTGCGCGACTACCTGTATATCCCGCTCGGCGGCAACCGCCATGGCGAGGCGCGGCGCGGGGTGAACCTGATGCTGACCATGCTGCTGGGCGGGCTGTGGCACGGCGCGGCCTGGACCTTCGTCGCCTGGGGCGGGCTGCATGGCCTTTATCTAATCATACACCGGTTGTGGAGCCGGCTGGCGGGGCCGCGGGGCTGGCGGCTGCCCGGCCCGTTCGCCCAGGCGCTGACGCTGCTGGCGGTGGTGGTCGCCTGGGTGCCGTTCCGCGCCGACGGGGTGGCGGCGAGCCTTGGGATGCTGCGCGGCATGGCCGGGCTGAACGGCTGCGCGCTGCCGCGCATGATCGTCGAGGCCTGGTCGCCGCTGGCCGCGCTCGCGCGCCCGGTCCCGGTGCTGCTGTCGCTGGGCGAGGCCCGCACGCTCAGCCTGCCGGAGGTCTCGGCCTGCCTGCTGCTGGGCTGGCTGATCGTGCTGACGCTGCCGCACGTGCATGAACTGTCGGAGCGCGCGCGCGGCTGGGCGCTGACGGCAGGGTTCGCCTTCACCGTGCAGGCGCTGTTCTTCGCGCCCTATGCGGCGCCGTTCCTGTATTTCCGGTTCTAGCGATGGGCGAGGCGATGCGGCGCGGCGCCGCCGTCCCCGAACTGGCTCGCGGCGGGGACGGAATGGTCCGGGTCCGGATGGTTGACTGGTTGGTTGGCTTCGGGCGCTGGACGCGACGCTGGACCCCCTGGGCGGTGGCGCCTCGGCAAGGCAGCAAGCAAGATTTTAACACGGAGGAAGAACGGAGAACCACGCAGCGCACGGAGCGGCACGGGGATGTTGACCGGTTTGGCCCAAGAACAAATATCGCTGGGCGTCCCGCCCGTCGCGCGCCAGCCGCGGCGCGCGGCGACGCAAGGCCGGCAAGGCGCTGCGCGCGAAGCGCCGTTCCGGTTTTCTCCGCGGCCCTCCGTGGGGCTCCTTGCTGCTCGGTGTTGACATCTTGTTGGCTTGCGCAGGACCCGGCGTCCGGGATTCATACCGAAGACGACACGATATCGCCGCGAACCGGTGGGACACCACGCCAGGTCGCCAACGCCGCTGCGGTCACGCCGGCCGGGGGGCAATTCCGCCGCCTGGCGTGCGCCGCGCTGGCCTCGCTGGCGCTGTATGCCGTGCTGTTCGGCGCGGTGCTGGACCGGCCGCTGGAACTGGGCTTCCTGGCCCGCGAGCTCGACGCCCGGCTGGCGCGGGCGGCGACGATCCATGGCCCCAAGCTGGTGATCCTGGCCGGCTCCAACGGCCCCTATTCGCACCGCTGCCAGGTGATCGAGCCGATGCTCGGCCTGCCCTGCGTCAACGGCGGCGTCGCGGTCGGCATCGGCCTCGACTACCTGTTCACCCGCTGGCGCGCGCAGCTGCATCGGGGCGACGTCGTCTACCTGCCGATGGAGCAGCAGCAATACCTGATCGGGCGTCCCGCGACCGCGCTGGGGCCGGACGCCGCCATCATGTTCCGCCATGACTGGACGACGCTGGGCGAACTGGCGCCGCGGCGCTGGCTGGCGGCGATGTTCGCCTTCGACCTGCGCGCCGGGCTGATGAGCCTGATCGAGATGTCGCTGGTCGCGGTGGGCTTCCACGACCCGCGCGCCGCGGCCTACGGCGGCTCCAACGCCTGGGGCGACCATGTCGGGCACACCGCCGCGCGCGGCGGGACCAGCCCGGCGGTGCTGGCGGCAATGCTGGCGCCGCGCGCCTCGGCCGCCGCGATCCGCAACGGCTACGGCGCCAGCCTGATCGGGGGCTTCGTGGCCTGGGCGAAGGCGCACGGCGTGCGGGTGATCGGCGGGTTGCCGACCAGGCTCGACCTGTCGCCGCCGCCGCAGATGGCGCAACCGGTGGCGTTGCGCCCGGCGACCTCGCAGCCTGGCGCATCGCCCCCGCAGACGCGGCTTCGCGCGATCGAGGCGGTGTATCTGCGCCACGGCGGCGACTTCCTGGTGCTGCCCAACCGCAGCCACTACCCGCCGGCGGCGTTCTTCGATACGCCGCTGCACCTGAACGAGGCATCCCAGATCGCCCATTCCATCCTGCTGGCACGCGCGCTCGCCCCGCTGCTCGGGCGCACGGCGCGGGCACCCCCCGTTGCCCTGGCGGACATGCGGGAAGATCAGACGAAGGCTGGGGCTCCGCCCCAGACCCCGCCGGGGGCTTTGCCCCCTGGACCCCCACCAGAGGCGGAGCCTCTGGAACTCCATCCGTGGGAGTGGGGGGATGGGGCGGGGGGATGGGCGTGAGGCGTCGGTGCGGCGATTGGCCGCACCAATGCCTCACGCCCATCCCCCCGCCCCATCCCCCCACTCCCAGTGAAGGGTTCCAAGGGCTCGCCCTTGGCGGGGTTCCAAGGGGCAGCGCCCCTTGGCGGGGTCTGGGGCGGAGCCCCAGCCTTCCTCTCATCCCCCGGCCGGCCGGCGGGGTGACAGGCGCGCGTCCCGGGCGGCATACTGCGGCCATCGCTGAGGGGGTACGCGCAAACCGCGCGACCGGGGGAAAAGGCCGGACGGTGACATGATCAAACGATTCCACGTGCTGTATGTCGGGCAGATCGAGCTGGACCATGTCGGCCTGGCCGGCACGCCGGCGAACCAGCGGCGTTATCCCACCGCGCGGCTGAGCGAGGCGCTGTGGACCGCGCGCCGCATCGCCCGGGTGATGGACGAGACGGGGTATTACGCGCTGTGGACTGCCGAACATCATTTCCAGCACGAGGGCTACGAGTGCCTGCCCAACCTGATCCAGCTCGGGCTGTGGCTGGCGACGCAGACCCAGCGGCTGAAGTTCGGCTGCGGCTTCAACGTGCTGCCGATGTGGCATCCGATCCGCCTGGCGGAGGACTACGCGATGGCCGACATCGTCACCGACGGGCGCGTCATCATGGGCGTCGGGCGCGGCTACCACACGCGCGAGGTGGAGACCTTCGGCGGACCGCTGATCGATGCGGAGAAGAACCGCGGCGTATTTCGAGGAGCAGTTGCAGCTGCTGCTGACCTGCTTCAACGAGGAATCGTTCCACTTCAAGGGCAAGTATTTCGAGGCGCCGCCGCCGGTCGAGTACCGCGGCTACCAGATGCAGGAGATCACCGTGGTGCCGCGGCCGAAACACCTGCCGGTGGAGATCTTCATGCCGGTGGCGAGCGGCCGGACCATCGACCTGATGGCGAAATACGGCCTGAAGGCGATGGTAACGCTGAACGGCGAGAAGATCCTGGACGACGTGGTGCGCGCCTACCAAGCAGCCTGCGCGGCGCACGGGCGGCAGAAGCAGTTGGGCGAGGACATGGTCTGGGGCGCCGGGTTGTATCTCGCCGGCAGCCAGGAGGAGGCGATAAGCCGCGTCGAGCCGGCGCATGACGAGCGCTACAAATGGTTCGCCCCGTTCGGCTTCGTGCGCTACGCCGACGCGCAGGGCCGGACCTGGGGCACACCGGGGGCGCCGTCGCGGATTCCGTCGTTGCGCGACGGGGTGGCGCAGAAGGCGTGGTTCTGCGGCACGCCCGGGCAGGTGATCGACGGGATCAAGTCGATCGAGGCGAAGTATCCGGGGCTGGAGGACTTCATGGTCCACTGGGCCGAGGGGCTGCCGCCGGCGGAGTTCGAGGAGCAGTTGCGCTGGTTCGCGCGCGACGTGATGCCGGCGTTTGGCGGGGGGTAGCGGCCGGGGCGGCAAGGCGGGACGTGGAGATTGGGCTGTTCGTAGGGAATGGCCGCCCCGTCTAGGATGTACACAGCCAGGCCCTGATCGTCGTTCAGTGGGCCGTCTGGGGCATCAACCACGACGCCACTGGTCCGAGGCATGCGCATCATCCGCAAGACAGCAAACAAGATTTTAACACGGAGGAAGGAAGAGGAGGCAGGAGACCAGGGAGATGCGCGGCGGTATCGGCGGACCTGTCGGAATTTCTGTGTGCGAGGCGTTCATCGTTTTGCCCGCACCGGGCAAGTGTTTGTAGCCGCTGGTTGACCTTGTCGGCAAGCGTGTGGTGCGTGCTGGTGGATGTTCCTTGGTTCGATCAAGGCGCCTGTTCCTTCGTCCCGACCTGGCATTTCCCGGGCAGTCGCGCGCAAGCCCGGTCAAATTCGCCGCGCAGCGGCGGGACCGGAGCCACGCGCAGCCCCCGCTTGGGGGCGAGCATGGCGAGGACCCACAATTTGACCGGGCTGAGCACGACGCCATGCTACGGCAAAGCAGGGGCTACTCCGTTGCCGGCACGCGGAGCAATCCGTCAGGCGTCCCGGGTGAAGCGCTCCGCGTAGAGGATCGCGAATTGGTTCATCGCTTCCTTCCAGTGGTGCGCCGCTTTCCCCCAATCGGCGGTAATATTACGTAAGGCTAACCAGGCTTGCCCTTGCGAAGGCGAGGGTCAGCTTGCTCGCAGCATCGTCGCTGGGGAAATGGCCGCGCGTCTTGATGATCTTGCGCAGCCGCGCATTGACGCTCTCGATCGCATTGGTCGTGTAGATCACCCGTCGGATCTCGGGCGGAAACGCAAAGAACGGGATCACCCGGTCCCAGGCCCGCCGCCAAGCGCCAACCACGGTCGGGAATTTCTGCCCCCACTCGCCGCCTTCGAACGCATCGAGTGCCGCAAGCGCCGCCTCGGCGCTGGGTGCGGCATAGATCGGCCGCAACGCCGCAGCCAGCGCCTTGCGGTCCTTCCAGCTGGCATAGTCAAGGCTGTTGCGGATCAGATGCGTCCCCGGACTTGTTCCGGGATGCAGGTTTGCAGCGTGGTCGCCGGGAACACCGCGCCGAGCGCCTCCGGCATGCCCTTCAGGCCATCGGTCACCGCGATCAGCATGTCAGCCACGCCGCGGGTCTTGAGGTCGTTGAACACCTTCATCCAGAACTTGGCGCCCTCCGTGGTCTCGATCCAAATGCCCAGTATCTCGCGCGTGCCGTCGCGGCGCACGCCCAGCGCCAGGTAGATCGCCTTGTTGCGCACAACCGCATCTTCCCGGATCTTGACCCGCAGCGCGTCCCTCGGTAAGCCCGAGGCAGGCTCCAAACACCACGGCATAGACCGGTTCCAGCGGCCGGATCTGCCACGCCGTCACCTCCGCCAGCACGCCGTCGGTCACCGTGCTGATGAAGTCGGGGCTCACCTCGATGTCATATGTTTCAAGCAGGTAGGCCCGGATCTCGCGCACCGTCAGGCCGCGCGCATAGAGCGCCGTGATCTTGTCGTCGAAGCCGGTGAAACGCCGGCGTGCTTGGGCACCAGCAGCGGCTCGAAACTGCCGTCGCGGTCGCGCGGCGTGTCGATCCTGATCTTGCCATCGCCGGTCAGCACCGTCTTGGATGTGTTGCCGTTGCGATGGTTGGTGACCAGCTCGGGTCTATCCGCGCCGGTCGCGTAGCCCAGATGGTGGCTCAGCTCCGCGTTCAACGCCGCCTCGACCAGCGCCTTCTTGAACGCCAGGCCAGCCTCATTGATCGCCTCGCCGGTCATTGGGCCGTTCAGGAAAAGCGCCACCAGTTCCTTCGGGATCGACGGCAGTTTGGCCACCTCCCGCGCTATTTTCTTCGCTCTGCTCGGCATAATACGCTCCTTTGCGTCGGTTATGCCCCGCACACAGAATTACCGACAGGCTCGCCACCAGCAGCCGCGACAGCTTGGTTGCCCACGGCGCTTTCTCGATATCCATCAGCGCTTTCAACGCACGCAGATGATGCGCGTTGCACAGCGCGTGTGCGACACCCTTCAGGGTGAAATACCGCTTGAAATGATCATGCACGATGACCCCGCCTTGCAGCGTCGGCCAAAGCGCGCCACGCTTTTCCGACACCCGGTAATGCGTCAACGCGGCGGTCGAGGCACTCTGCAGCCACTGGGTTTTGCCGCCGATGCGGAACCCCGTTGCATCCAGATTGCGCACCGGCGCCTGGACAACCAAGGCGGCGATATGCGCCGCGACCGGCGTCAGTTCTTCGGCTTTCTTCTCGCCCCAGGCGACAACGCTGGCCGGACACAGACGCAAGGCGCCAAACAGGTCTTGCATGACATCGCCGACACGATCCTCGGGAAGCAGTTGCTGCGCGTTCAGATGGACCGCCGCCGCCTTGATGCGCGACCCGTACTGAACATGCGCGGTCACCTCCGGCGGGAACGCCGCCTTCGTCACGCCGCGGCAACAGGCGCAGGTATGGATGGGGGCGTGATGCTCGGTCACCTCCAGCCGAGGCTCCGGCAGATCGAACACCTGCCGCTTCGCCACCCAAGTCGCCATCCAAGCTGTCAGCGCCGCCTGGCAATGCTCGCAACGCGTCACTGCGTAGCGTTCGATCTCGTCCGGCCTGGCGACCGAGCGCAGCGTGTCGCCCCGATGCCCGGGCTGCCCGCCACTCTTCTTCCCTGAAACGCCCCGCAGGCTGCCGGCGATCCGCGGCTTCCTGCCTAAGCCGTCACTCGACGGCGGCTTGCTGCTGTTGGAACTGTTCTTGCCCAACTGACGACGCAGATCGGCGACTTCCTGCTGCAGCGCGGCATTCTCCGCCCGCAGCTGAGCAAGTTCTCGCTGAAGCCCTTCGATCAATGCCCATAGGTCGGAAGACGGTGCCATCCCAACGTTGACTCATGGTCCGGCTCCGAACGCAATTGGCATCGAGGGCTGACCAGAAAATAGCCAGCCGCTGTCGCCAATCGGACTCACCCGAGGGGGGCTTGGGTGTTACGAAAACTCAGCCCAATCGACGGGGCTTGACGCCTGAAGTCGCGATGGGGCGGCGGCCAGCGATGGGGTGGCCGGCGCCAGACATCCCCAGGACGCAAGGCGGCTTGACCGGTGTTGGCCACGGCTCATAGCGGCGGGACACGCAGAGAACAGCTCAGCAAGGCCAGCGTTTTTTTGCTCATGCTGAGGGGCTCACTCCAGGGTCAAAAGAGGGCAGCCAAAAAATCCCGCCGTGCAAGGCAGGGCAGCCGGTGCACGGCGGGACAAAGGCTGGTGCACCGCGAGACGCGCCGGTGCACGGAGTATAAGCTTGAAAACCGTGCTGCCGGAAACCCGGAACTGATCCAGCACGTGTCGATACTGCAACTTCCATCCTGCCATGTCACGTGAAAAGTTCCTGAACGACGGTGCCAGTGGATAGAAGCTAACGCTTGGTGCCCCGCCAGCCCGGCCTTTCTGGCGGAAAACCGCCAAATCGTCTGGACTTTTTCGTTTGATTTTATCCACCAGCGACCCTTGTCTTGCCCGACCGTCCCGCCGTCGGCCGGGTGAAGGGGCATGAACCGGATGGGACGTTCGATCAGCGCCCGCCGAGGACAGCGGCGGCCTCAGTTCGACGCCAACTCTGCCGCCGCCGCGTTCGGGATCGCCGCCCCGATCAACGACAGGCAGCGTGGATTGTCGCCTGCCGCCAGCGCCCGCAGCGCCTGCGTGATCTGCGCGACCACCGGGTCGGTGCTGGGCGTGTCTGCCTCCGAGCGCGGCACCGATCGATTGAGCAGCCGGGTCTCCGCCATCTCGAGCGACTGCTGCGCCTCGCCGGTCTTGCCGGCATCCAGCGAGTTGCGGGCAGCGATCAAATAGGCCTGCGCGGGGGCGTCCGCTGGAAGATCTGGCGACGGCAGGTTCGTCGCGATCAGCGACCTGGTGTCGGCCGCGTCGATGTTGCTCGCGGTGGTGCCAAGCGGCAGCGACGCGCCGGTGCCGATGTCATTATCCGGCCGGGCACCGGTCACCGGGGTGGCGCCCGGCTGCACGCCCTGTGGCGTCAGCGGCACGCTGGTCTGCGCCGACGCTGCGCCGAGGGCCAAAGTAAACAGCAGTGCACAAGGCTCGGCGATGTTACGCATCTTCTTGCCTCCTCTCCACGGTGCCGAGCGCATAAACTTGGGGATTGCAGCCGAATATCCAATACTGTCCGAATCCGCTGGCGAGACGCCGAAACCGGCAAAAATCCGCGAGCGCGGGCGGTCGATTTCGGCTTGGGTTTCAGTGATTGGGGCCTCGATCGGCTGGCGAGCCTTTCCGTGCTCTGCCCGCCAGTGCCCTCGCGTCTCGAGGGGCGTCGCTCGTCTTCCTCGGCGATACGGTGGGGTGCCCCAAACAGCTACTGAAGAAATGCGTTAAGTTTTTGATTTGATTGACGGTATTTGCGGCGCTGGCGTTTCCTGGTCGCCCGGCCAAGTCCCGGACTTCCGCCAATCGGCTCCGCAGGGGCCTGCGCGGCCGCGGCGGCCGCCGCGCCAGGCGGGAGCATGCCAAAGGATCGGCCGAGCATGGCGCTCAACCCGCCGCCCTCCAGGGACGGCTCGAAACCACAAGGTCGGTCAAGCCGTGCTTGTCGCGGGTTTCCCGCCGCTTAAGCGATCGTTGGGCGGACCACGCCGGCGTTGGGCGGACCACGCCGGCCCGGTGGTGGGTCGGCCGTTGCTCCATGGCGGGCAACTGTCGGATGCCGGCCAAGCCGGGGATTGGGCAGGGGAGGCCGCGCCGGTGTCGCACTGGAACGGTTTGGCGCATGACCTGAGCCTGATGGCGCGCGCCGTGGCTGTTTTGCAACAGAGCCGCGATAATCCGAAGCATGACAGACGCCAAGCAAAGACCTGGCTTGACGGTCACGACGGCCAAATCGTGAACATGCTGTCGTGCGCATGGTTCGGGGCAGATAAGCCGATGATGACGTTGGCGGCGCCTGGGTGGGGCTGGTGCAAGGTCCTGGCAGCTTGCAAGGCGGCCTGGCGTCGTGCGCTGCTGGCTCAGCGGGCGGCCCGGCGGGCCGCGTCGGCGGTTCGTGCGCGTGCCTGGCCGAAGGTCATGGTCGCATGCGAGGCGACCTGGCGTATTGCGCTGGCGACGCGGCGGGCGGTTTGGCGGACCGCGTTGGCGGTTCTCTTGCGTGCCTGGCCGAAGGTCGAGGCGGCTTGCGAGGCGGCCTGGCGGACGGCGTTGGTGGCTTGTGTGGTGGCTTGGCGCGCCGTGCTGGCGGCGCGCGGGCGGGCCGGGCGTACGGCTGCGGCGGTTTGCCGGGCGGCCTGGCGGATGGCGTTGGCGACGGGATCCAACCTAAAGGAGCTTTATATCTCCTATGACGGAAGAACAACGCTATCGTGTGCCAAAGAGAGCGTTCAGTTGCAATCGTGCATTATTGCCTTATCGGTATGCGCGATAATATACATTGCTCAAATTCCTTTGGTATTTTATTACATCCACCTCCAATCTATTGAAGATCCGACTCAGTATAAATCATGGCAAAATTTCAGGATGTTCCTATATCCACTCGTCCTGCCCGCGCTATGTTTCTATCATATACTCAAGATAATATATCGGCGGGCTGTGAACAATTCCGTCTGCTTTGCCTGCCGGAAGCCATTCTTTCTTATCTATGTTGACAAGGCCGACATCCTGGATCGGCGCCGGCCGACCGAACGCCTGCAAAGTGCGCATTTCGTCCACGTTGAGGTCGCGCGCCACCGCAGGTCCAAGTCCCGCGTGAGATACGGGCTGTGCCTGGCGTGCGGGACTTGTTTCGCTATTTCCTCGGTTTGGTCCCGGCGGGCGGTTCAGGACGGTCGCGTCAGCGTGAAATCAGACCAGGTCCTGTCCGACGAAAATCTGCTGTTTCATTGACATTGATCCGGCAGGCAGGAAGTGGCCGGGTGGCTTTTCGCGTCCAATCGCAACCCGGTCAAAAAACCCAACCCACGAGACGCACCAATGAGATATGCCGGTCTTGGGCGGGACCGAAGCCGGATGCGGTGTCGCGGCTGGATCACGCGCCACGCCCCCTCCGCGGCCCAGCCCGCGGGTCGCATCATGTTGCAGGACGATGGCGAAGGTCATTGTCGTGCCCCGAGGGAGCCTGGGGGTTTTTGCACCGCCGCCAATAAAGGTTGTCTTCGCAAGGCGCGAAAACCCCCATGGTCGCTTGAGCGCGGCAAGCACCAGGCCAGCGCCCGCGACAGGGTGGGACATGCCGCCTGGCCCGCATCGCGCGGCCGGCGCCCGGAAGCAGCCGCAGCCATCCGCCCTGCGGCGCCGCAGCAAGCCCGCGACCGGCTGCAAGTGCCCCATTGGTTTATCGCCAAGGCGACTCGGGTCGGCCTCTCGGCCCCGACCCCGGCTGGTCGCGCAGGCCGCAGATCACGCCGCGCCGAATGTCCACCACTACCAAGACGGGACCTTCGCCAGCCAATCGGGACGCCGCGCCAGTTCAACGCTGGAACCAACATCCAGGAGTTGCCCGGGTTGGTGCCGATACGCCCGTTCTCGTCGGGCGCCTCAACCCAATGTAACAAATTGTCAAGAACCAGCCTCAACTCCAGCGGGATCGCCTGGATGACGCTTGACAGGCCACGATTCGGACCGTTAATGGACCGACAAGGCACCGTTATACGCCAAACAATCCTGGCGGGGGGCGAAGATGCAGCGCGGTGACTTGGTTCAGTGCATTTACCCGGGCCCCTACCCACTGACTTTGGGAAGGGTCTACGAGGTGCTCGATATCAAAGACGGGTGGATCACCCTCATGGACGACGTGGAGATCAAGTCCCGCTTCGCCGCCGTCCGCTTCGTGAAAGTCGAGGACGGTCCAGCGCGGGCCGACCGCGCGGTCGCCTGAGCTTCGCTGCCGTCCACCGGCCATCGCCTGGCGCCGTCACCCTGCGTCGCACCGCCGCCGGCCAGCCGGTAGATGCGGCAGCGCCAGCCGCTTCAGCAATGCGGGCTGGCGCGGCACGGCGGCTGCCACCAGGCGCAGCACCGGCTTGCCGGCGCGGGCCCAGACGCAAGCGGGTGAACCCGCGGATGACGAAACATTCAGGCCAGGCCAAGCAGCCTGGTCAAGCCACCGCTATTCGCCCGCCATCAGCGCCCGCGCCGCTTCCCGGAACGCCGCGCGCGAGGCGTCCTGCAGGTAGAACATGTGCCCGCCCGGATAGGTTGCCAGCCGAATGCGGGCGCCCAGCCCCGCTTGCGGGATCTGGTTGAGCAGCAACTGCGTCGCGAAATACGGTGTCACCAGGTCGAACAGCCCGTGCGCGATCAGCACATGGAGGTGCGGATCGAGCGCCAGCGCGGTCCGCAGCGCGTCCACCGACTGCGGCGGGCCCATCATGCCGTGGCCCCAGTCCCATTGGTGGAACGCGGTCGGGCTTTGCAGGCGATAGCTGGACTCGGGCCGCCAGTTCAGCCGCGTCGCGTAGATCGTCACCATGGCGCTGCTGAGCGGCGCCTTCAGCGCGTCCAGCACCGGATCGGCATAGTCGCTCAGCGTCTCCAGCGGCCAGGGATCGACACTGGTGATCGTCGCGTCATAGACGCTGGCGACCCGCCCGGCGGCGCGGTCCAGCGCGTGCAGGAACACCGTGTTGGTGATCAGCCCGTGGTAGCGCCGCACCAGCGCCGGATCGAGGCCGGTGAAAGCCGCCACGCGCGCGCTGCGCCGCTCGATCGCCGCGGCATCGTGCTCCCCCTGCGTGGCGTCCACCAGGAACTCGCTCGCCGCGTACTGCTCGACGTCGGCAAGCTGGGCGCGCGTCACCGGTCCCTGCGCCGCGCGCGCCGCCGCCGTCATCGCGGGCAGCCGATCGACAAAATAGAACGGCTCGAACGCCCGGCTCTGTCCGCCGGCAGCGAGCAGCGGGGAGACGAGCACCAGTCCCGCCACGCCGACGCCCTGCGCGGCGGCCAGCTCGCGTGCCAGGCGCGGCGCGCGGAAGCCGCCGTAGCTCTCGCCCAGCAGGTATTTCGGCGACACGTCGCGGCCGAACCGGTCCAGCCAGTCGCGGATCACCTCGGCCAGGTAGGCGATGTCGCCGCCGACCGAGAACAGCCGCTTGCGCACTTCATCGTTGGTGGTCAGCACGCGCGAATAGCCGGTGTCGGCCGGATCGATGAACACCAGGTCGGTGAAATCGAGCCAGGTCTCGGCGTTCGCCAGCGGCTCGGGCGAGGCCGAGGGCGCGGTCGCCTCGCCGCCCAGCGCGACCCGCCACGGCCCAACCGCGCCGAGCTGCAGCCAGGCCGAGGCGAAGCCCGGCCCGCCGTTCAGCACGAACGTCACCTTGCGGCTGCGCGGCTCGGCGCCGTCGAGCTGGTAGGCGATGAAGGCGATGTCGGCGCGCGCCGCGCCGCGGTCGTCACGCAGCCGGATCGCTCCGGAGGTGGCGCTGAAATGCAGCGTGCGGCCCGGCAGTTCCAGCGTGTGGTGGGTGGTGACGTCGGGCGGCAGCGGCGTTGGGCTCGGCGTTGGGGCGGCGGGGTGCGCCGCTTGCGTGCTCGCTTCGCTCGGCGCCTGGGCCTGGGCCGCCGGTCCGCCGATCAGCACGGCCAGCAGCAGGCAGGTTCGCACGGCGGTGCAGCGCATGGGGCGGTTCCCTGGAAGCTCGGACGGCGACGAACGGTACGCTCGTCTAGCGCAAACCGCACGCGGTGCCGATGGTGCAGTTCGCGTGCGACTGGGCTGGGCGAGGCGGCAACATCGCCGTGGCCAGGCAACCGGGTGAAACAAAAGCAAGCCGGGGCTTCGCCCCGGACCCCACCAAGGGGCGCTGCCCCTTGGAACCCCGCCAAGGGCTCGCCCTTGGAACCCTTCACTGGGAGTGTGGGGAGGGGAAGGGGGCGGGTGGCGAGGCGAAGGGGCGCCGTCCGGCGCCCCTTCGCCTCGCCACCCGCCCCCTTCCCCTCCCCACACTCCCAGTCATGGAGTCCAGAGGCCGCTGCCTCTGGTGGGGGGTCCAGGGGGGCAAAGCCCCCCTGGCGGGGTTCGGGGCGGAGCCCCGACCTTGCTGCGTTCCCCCGCTTGCCTGGCCACGGCGACGTTGCCGCATTGACGCCGCCTGCGCCGCTGGCCTAAACCCCGTGCCGGGTCACGCCCCCCCACCGGGGCGCTTCTCTTCTGTAAGGGAGAGCCTGTCATGGCGATCGCCACGCGTCCGGGCCTGCGTCCGGCCAATCCCCGTTTCTCCTCCGGCCCTTGCGCCAAGCGTCCCGGCTATTCGCTGGACGCGCTCGCCGGCGCGCTGCTCGGCCGCAGCCACCGCGCCGCGGCGCCGAAAGCCCGCCTGGCCGAGGTGATCCAGCGCTCGCGCACCATCCTCGGCATGCCGGCCGACTGGCGGCTCGGCATCGTGCCGGCCTCCGACACCGGGGCGGTGGAACTGGCGCTGTGGTCGCTGCTGGGCGCGCGCGGCGTCGATGTCGTGGCGTTCGAGAGTTTTGGCGCCGGCTGGGCCACCGACATTTTCAAGCAGCTCAAGCTGAGCGACGCGCGCCTGCTGGAGGCGCCCTACGGCACGCTGCCGGATCTGGCCGCGGTCGATTTCAGCCGCGACGTGGTGTTCACCTGGAACGGCACCACCTCCGGCGTGCGGGTGCCGAACGGCGACTGGATCGCGCCGGATCGCGCCGGGCTGACGATCTGCGACGCGACCTCGGCCGCCTTCGCCATGGAGCTGGCCTGGGACCGGCTCGATGTCGTCACCTGGTCCTGGCAGAAGGTGCTGGGCGGGGAGGCGGCGCACGGCATGCTGGCGCTGTCGCCGCGCGCCGTGGCACGGCTGGAGAGCCACACGCCGCCCTGGCCGCTGCCGAAAATCTTCCGCCTGACCGCCAAGGGCAAGCTGAACGAGGGCGTCTTCAGGGGCGAAACGATCAACACGCCCTCGATGCTGTGCGTCGAGGATGCGCTGGACAGCCTGCGCTGGGCGGAAAGCGTCGGCGGGCTGCGCGGCCTGATGGCGCGGTGCGAGGCGAGCCTCGCGGCGATCGCCGCCTGGGTCGCGCGCAGCGAGTGGATCGACTTCCTGGCGGCGGACCCGGCGACGCGGTCCTGCACCTCGGTCTGCCTCCGGATCACCGCGCCCTGGGTGGCCGCGCTGCCGGCCGAGGCGCAATGGGTGGTCGCCAAGCGGATCGCCGCGCTGCTGGAAGCCGAAGGCGTGGCCTACGACATTGCGGCGCACCGCGATTCGCCGCCGGGCCTGCGGATCTGGACCGGGGCGACGATCGAGCCCGCCGACGTGGCCGCGCTGCTGCCCTGGCTCGACTGGGCCTATGCCACCACCGCCGCCGAGCAGGCGCCGGCCCAGGCGGCCGAGTAGTTATCCAACTCTCCCCCTCTCCCCTTGCGGGAGGGGGTTGGGGGGCGGGGTTGGTGCCAGCGTCGCACCGCAGCGTCCCGCGTGCCGCCCCCTCCCGCAAGGGAAGGGGGAGAACGCTACCGCCCGTCCCTGACGCGCATCGCGAAAGCACCCGCCCAATGCCCAAAGTCCTGATCAGCGACAAACTCTCCCCCGCCGCCGTCGCCATCTTCCGCCGCCGCGGCATCGCGGTCGATCTCAAGCCCGGCCTGTCGCCGGCGGAGCTGCGCGGCATCATCGCGGCGTATGACGGGCTCGCCATCCGCTCCGCCACCAAGGTCACGCGCGAGCTGCTGGACGCCGCGCCCAACCTGAAGGTGGTCGGGCGCGCCGGCATCGGCGTGGACAATGTCGATGTGAAATCCGCCACCGCGCGCGGCGTCGTGGTGATGAACACGCCGCATGGCAACACCATCACCACCGCCGAGCACGCCATCGCCATGATGTTCGCATTGGCAAGGCAGATCCCCGAGGCCTCGGCGTCCACCAGGGCGGGCAAGTGGGAGAAGAACCGGTTCATGGGGGTCGAGCTCACCGGCAAGACGCTGGGCCTGATCGGCTGCGGCAACATCGGCTCGATCGTCGCCGACCGCGCCATCGGTCTGCGGATGAAGGTGCTGGCCTACGATCCGTTCCTGGCGGAGAAGCGCGCGACGGACCTGGGCGTCGAGAAGGTCGATCTCGACACGCTGCTGGCGCGCGCCGACATCATTTCGCTGCACACGCCGCTGACCGACGCGACGCGCAATATTCTCTCCCGCGACGCGCTGGCGAAGGCCCGCAAGGGTGTGCGCATCATCAACTGCGCCCGCGGCGGCCTGCTTGACGAGACGGCGCTGGCCGATGCCATCAAGTCGGGCCACGTCGCCGGCGCCGCGCTCGATGTGTTCGAGACCGAACCGGCCACCGACTCGCCGCTGTTCGGCCTCGACAACGTCGTCTGCACGCCGCATCTCGGCGCCGCCACCGCGGAAGCGCAGGAGAACGTCGCGCTGCAGGTGGCCGAGCAGATCAGCGACTTCCTGCTGACCGGCGCGGTGGCGAACGCGATCAACATGCCCTCGGTCTCCGCCGAGGACGCGCCGCGGCTGAAGCCGTACATGGAGCTGTGCCGCCTGCTGGGCAGCTTCGCCGGGCAGTTGACGCAGGCGCGCGAGGGCTCGATCCGCCGCGTGGTGATCGAATACGAGGGCCTCGCGGCGAAGCTGAACCAGCGCCCGCTGAGCGCCGCCGTGCTGGCCGGGCTGATGGCGCCGATGATGGAGGGCGTCAACATGGTCAACGCTCCGGTCGCCGCGCGCGAGCACGGCATCGATGTCGCCGAGACCGTGCACGACCGGCCGAGCGAGTATCAAACCCTGGTGCGCGTGACCATCGAGGCCGACACGCTGACCCGTTCCGTCGCCGGGACGTTGTTCGCCGGCGCGCGGCCGCGCCTGGTGGAGATCAAGGGGATCCCGGTCGAGGCGGAGTTCGCGCCGCACATGCTGTATGTCACCAACCAGGACAAGCCGGGCTTCATCGGTCGGTTCGGTGCGACGCTGGCCGGAGCGGGGATCAACATCGCGACCTTCCACCTTGGTCGTTCCGGACCCGGCGGCGATGCGATCTGCCTGGTCTCGGTCGACGAACCGGTGCCGGAGGCGGTGCTGGCGATGGTCCGCACCCTGCCGCTGGTGATGCAGGCGACCACGCTGGCGTTCTGATCGAAAGCAAGATCCATCGCGGAACACGCGGAGCGTGCGGAAAAGACAAGATCGGGCGCTTTGCGCGAAGCGCATTCCATTCCCTTTTCCGCGTGTTCCGCGGTGGATCTCGCTTTCTGATGCGACCCAAGCGCCCGATCTCCGGCAAGTAAGCAAGGTTTTGACGCAGAGGAAGCGCGAAGAGGCGCAGAGCTCGCAGAGAACTCAACCATCCCCTCATTTTTTATGTCGTGATTTCAATGCAGTATGGTCGGGCGCCGAGTGATCGCACCCCGGTGTCGCCAAGCTGAGCCAGCTGACCGGGGCGCGCACCGAAAAGGAGCCAGCAGTCGCGAACAATAAAGGACGTCTGCAAGAGTCATGGTTGGCTTCGCCATAGTGATGCGCCAATGGAAAATGAGGGGAGTCATGAGGTCAATCTGTGCTTCTGACCCTGAGCGGTCCTAGCTCGGATTTCTCACACTGTTGCGGGATCATGGCGAACGGCCTTGTCGTGCCAAGTGTTTTTCGCGCTGCGGCCAATACAGGTTGTGTTCGCAAGGCGCTAGAAGCTCTTGGCGTGGCAAGGATCGAGCCTGTACCCGCGAGAGTGTGAGAAGTCCCGGCTAGAGGCGGTTCCGTCGGCATCGCTGCATGCAATGCGTCACGACGATCTGCCGTAAGCGTCGGGTGACAAGGCGAAAGCAAGACCCTGCCAGTCGAAGTCACGGCTTTCTCCTCTGAGTTTGTTGTCGTGGGCAACACGCCGATAAAGCCGAAGTGCCGCGCGGTCGTCCAGATGCTCTGTATCCACTCCGAGATGTTCAGCGAGGAGCGTGCGTCGCAGCTCGCGTACGACCGCCGAGTCCCAGACGGATACGTTCATCTCGGAGTGTCCCGAAAGCGAGTTCGAATGCAGATTGCATGACCCGATTGTGGCCCAGACGTCGTCAATCAGCATCAGTTTCGCATGCACGTAGGTCACACCACGACCACCTTCTGCGTCTCGCCCGGCAATGCCGGCGAGCAGGAAGTTCTCATAACAACCGAGTGCCTCAAGCCCATTGAACAGCACCCTTCGCCTCGGGTCCAGACGGGCCGCGTACACATGATCTTCCGGGATTGCCGGGACTAGCAGCCTGTCGGACTTGCGGCCTGGCTGCCTGTTGGGGGTCATGTTAGAATCGCAACGTCGATTTGCACTTCCTGCCGGACATTGCCGCATGGCCAACTTTCGTCCGACCGACCGCCTGACCAGCTTTCTGCTGCCCCCTTCCGTGGATGGATGGCTGCCCCAAAGGCACCTGGCCCGCTTCGTGGTGGAAGTGATTGAGGGCCTCGACCTTACCGCGATGAGCAAGAGGTATCGCGGAACCGGTTCGGCCTCCTACCACCCGGCGCCGCTGTTGGGTGTTCTGGTTTACGGCTAGGCCACGGGGGTGTTTTCCAGCCGCCGGCTGGAACGCGCGACCGACGATTCCGTGGCGTTCCGGTTCATCGCGGCGAACGACCATCCCGACCACGACACCATCGCGACGTTCCGGCGGCGGTTCCTCAAGGACATCGAAGCGCTGTTCGTCAAAGCGCTGCTGCTGGCCCGTGAGATGGGCGCTCTGAAGATGGGCACGGTGGCACTGGATGGGACCAAAATTCACGCCAACGCCAGCCGCCACAGCGCGTTATCCTATGAGCACGCCGGCAAGATCGAGGCACAATTGAACGCCGAGGTGGCCGAACTCCTGGCGAAAGCCGAGGCGGCGGACCAGACGGACATGGCGGACGGGATGTCGATCCCTGAAGAGCTGGCGCGGCGCGAGGACCGGTTGGAGAAACTCGCGGCGGCCCGTGTGAAGATCGAGGCTCGCGCGAAAGAACGTTTCGCGCGGGAGATGGCGGAGCATGAGGCGAAGCTGGCGGCGCGGGAAGCAAAAACCGCGGCCACGGGCAAAAAGCCCGGCGGCCGGCCACCCCAGCGGCCGGTCGAAGGCCCGCTGCCCAAGGATCAGATCAATCTGACCGATGAAGACTCGCGCATCATGCCCCCGGCCTTCGCAGGGGCAGGCTCTGGCGGGCGGTGGGTTCGAACAATGCTATAATGCGCAGGCGGCCGTCGCGGCGGACAGTCTGCTGGTGGTCGCCCAGGACGTTGTGCAAGCGGTCAACGACAAGCAGCAAATCGAACCGATATTAAACCAAATCGACGCCCTGCCTGACGAACTGGGGGACGTGGACACATTGTTGGCGGATACTGGCTATTTCAGCGCGGCGAACGTGGCCGCGTGCGAGGCGGCCGGCATCGATCCGCTGATCGCCATGGGCCGGCAGCCGCATCATCCGCCGGTGGCAGAGCGTTTCGACCCTGATCCGTTACCGCCTGAAAATCCAACACTCGTGCAAGCGATGGCGCACCGGCTGACGACACGGGCAGGTCGGGATCTCTATGCCTTGCGCAAGCAAATCCCGGAACCGGTGTTCGGGATCATCAAATCGGTGATGGGCTTTCGGCAATTCCTGCTGCGTGGGATCGACATGGTGCGCGGCGAGTGGAGTCTTGTGACCATGGCCTGGAACGTGAAGCGGTTGTTCATCCTTTGTCCACAAGGGTGAGGTGAAACGCGGCATTTTCACGCGCGCTCCGAGGCCCTTGAGGTCGAGAACGACGATCGGGGTGGCCCCTGGAGCGGAACTGACGGCCGCCAGCGACTGAAAACCCCCGTGGACGCGGTTTCGGGGCCGTTCCGCCGATCAGCGGCAAAACTTGAGTCCGACAGGCTGCTAGGCGGTGAATAAGATGGGATAAATTCCCGGCGGGTCGATGTCTCATCGTCATTGGCACGGAGGGTCATAGGCAACGCGGCGACGCTACGCGCTGGGTGCTGCCTCGGTCGACTGGCCGGCGGCACAAGCGGCGAGGCCGTGCGCCCCCCGCCAGACACTCCCGCGTCAGGACAGCGCCACCTCGTAGCCGCGCCGGGTCGCCGGGCGCGCCATCATCGTCTCGTACCAGCGCTTCACGTTGGGGAACTCGGCAAGGTCCACCTGGTGCCGCTCGTGCCGCCAGGCCCAGCCCAGGATGGCGAAGTCGGCGATCGAGATCGGCCCGGCGGCGAATTCCACCTCGGCCAGCCGCCTGTCGAACACGCCATACAGCCGGCGCGTCTCCTTCGAGTAGCGCTCCAGCCCATAGCGCCGGTCCTGCTCGTTCTCGACCTGCAGGAAATGGTGCACCTGGCCGGGCATCGGGCCGAAACCGCCCATCTGCCACATCAGCCATTCCAGCACCGGCACCTGCTCGCGCAACGTCTTCGGCCAGAACTTGCCGGTCTTTTCACCGAGATAGATCAGGATTGCACCGGATTCGAACACGCTGATCGGCCCGCCGCCCCCCGGCCCATTGGGCCCGTCGGGATCCACGATCGCCGGGATGCGGTTGTTCGGGCTGATCTTCAGGAACGCCGGGTTGAACTGCTCGCCTTTGCCGATATTCACCGGATGGACGTTGTACGGCAGCTCCATCTCCTCCAGCGCCGCGCTGATCTTGCGGCCATTCGGCGTGTTCCACGTGTAGAGCTCGATCGGCATCGGCGTCTTCCCTCGACCTGCTGGCTAGCCCTCGGCTTGCCGACTCCCGGCATGCGGACCCCAGTGTCGCTGAGCCCGCCTGCCACGGCAACCGCGCCGCCCACCGCGCCTGGTTCACCGGATCGAACGCGTACGGCTTGCCCACGTCGTGGCACAGCGCGCCGGTCAGCACCACGTCGCGGTCGATCCGCACCTCCGGACGCTGCGCGATGAAGATGTCGGCGATCTGCAGCGCCAGCCGCGCCACGCCGCGCAGATGATCCGCCTGATTGCCGCGCTTCAGCACGTTCATGCCCGGATCGCCCCCCGGCGGGATGTCGCTGACCCGCCCGAAGCTCGAATGCGACAGCGCGAACACCCAGGCCTCGATCGCCTTGCTGCGCAGCGCCAGGCTGTGGATCTGCTCGATCTCAGGCAGGTCCTCCACCACCGAGCCGCGCAACGCCTCGGTGACGGGGCATTGCTGGGTGACGAAATGCAATGCCGTCCTGTGCCTCAAGCTGCGGTGCCGCAGCAGACCACCAGCCCGATTGCCTGATACAATCGCCCGCTCCGACACCCCGGAGACCCAAGCGGAGGCCCCATGCCAGCGCCCAGCCCGATCGACGACAGCGCCATCCTCGGCCTGGTGGACGTGCAGCCCACCTTCATGCCGGGCGGCGAGCTGCCGGTGGCCGACGGCGCTGCCGTGGTGCCGGTCATCAATCGCCTGCTGTCCGGCGTCTTCGTCCATGCCTTCGCCACCCAGGACTGGCATCCGCCGGGGCACCTGTCGTTCGCCAGCGCACATCCCGGCAAGCAGCCGTACGACACCATCGACCTGCCCTATGGCAGGCAAATCCTGTGGCCGGATCACGCGTTGCAGGGCAGTGCCAACGCGGCGTTGCATCGCGATGCCGATCTGACCCGGGTCGAGGTGATCATCCGCAAGGGATTCCACCCCGCCATCGACAGCTACTCCACCTTCTTCGAGAACGATCGCACCACCCCGACCGGGCTCGACGGGTGGCTGCGCCAGCGCGGCTTCCGCCGGGTCTTCCTGGCCGGCCTGGCGACCGATTTCTGCGTCGCCTGGTCGGCCGAGGACGCCGTGCGGCTGGGCTACGAGGTCGTGGTGGTCGAGGACGCCTGCCGCGCCATCGCCCTGCCGACCACCGCCGGGCGCACCACGCTGGACGAGGCGCGGGCGCGGCTGAGCGGGCTCGGCGTGCGCTTCATCCGCAGCGACGACCTGCGCGCCTGACCGGGGGCGGCGGTCGGCCGCACCGGTTGCGGCCACCCGCCGTCGCCCGGCGTCGCGGCGCGCAACCAAGCTGGCGTCCCGACCGCCCCCGGCCAGGTTTCGTTTCAGGTATGGACCATATAGCAGCCGCCCTGATCCAGCGGCCGGAACGCCCGCTCGGCCGGGATGGTGCTTTTCAGCGTGTAGTAGTCCCACGCCTCCTTCGATTGCGCCGGCGACTTCACCTCGAACAGGTGCATGTCGTGGATCGCCCGGCCGTCGATGCGCACCTTGCCGCGGCCGAACAGCGGGTCATCGGTCGGCATCGCCTTCATCTGCACGACGGCGGCGCGCCCGCTCGCCGCGGCCTTCGCGGGGCCCAGGGCAACCACGGCCTTCAGGTAGTGGGTGACCGCCGAATACTGCCCGGCGTGCACCGAGCCCGGCATCACGCCGTTGAACCGCGCCGCGAAGCGTTTGCCGAATGCCCGCGTGCCGGCGTTGAGGTTCCAGTAGAACGGCTCGGTCAGCAGCACGCCCTGCGCCGCGGCGAGGCCGACGCCGTGCACGTCGTGCAGGATGAACAGCATGCCGGCGATGTGCTGGCCGCCGCGCGCCAAGCCGAACTCGGCGGCCTGCTTGATGCAGTTCACCGTGTCGCCGCCGCCATTGGCCAGGCCGATCATCTTGGCGCCGCTGGCCTTGGCTGCCAGCAGGTAGGACGAGAAATCGGTGGTGCCGGGAAACGGCGCCAACGCCTCGCCCAGCACCTTGCCGCCGGCCGCCGCCACGAAGCCCGCGGCATCCTTTTCCAGCGAATGGCCGAAGGCGTAGTCGGCGGTGATGAAGAACCAGGTGTTGCCGCCGCCCTTCACCGCCGCGTCCACCACGCCGTGCGGCATCGACCAGGTGTCGTAGACCCAGTGCACGTGGTTGGGACCGCAATGCGTGCCAGTGATGTCGGCCGAGGCGGCCCCGGTGAAGATCGCCACCTTGTCCTTCTGCTTGGCCA
This sequence comes from uncultured Alphaproteobacteria bacterium, assembly GCA_963847615.1. Lineage (GTDB taxonomy): Bacteria > Pseudomonadota > Alphaproteobacteria > Acetobacterales > Acetobacteraceae > Palsa-883. The sequence goes on along the minus strand of CAWKAN010000036.1, from coordinate 42,002 downwards.
GGTCGCCGATGGCGAAGGCGGCGGAGGACAGCGGCACGTCGGTGATGAGATCGACGCCCTGGTTGTCGTACCAGTCGGCGGCGATCGCCAGCGCCACGTCGGGTTTCAGTTGCAGGTCCGCCTGGACCAGCTCGACCTTGATCGCCGGGTGCGCGCGGGAAAAATCCTCGATGGCAAGCCGCGCGCCGAGCACCGAGCCGGGGCCGGTGTTGGCGGCGTAGACGCCCGACATGTCGGTCAGCACGCCGATGCGGATCGGTCTCTGCTGCGCCCGCGCGCGCGCCGGCAGCGTCGCCGCGGCGCCGGCGGCGAGGCCAGTCGCCAGCACGGCGCGACGGCCAACCAGTGCCTTGCCAATCGGTATTGTCATTGTCTTTCCCCCTTGACGGCCTGAGGCCTTGTTATCTTCCCGAACCGGACGCGCCGGTCCGGCGCATCAGCAGGATCAGCAGCAGTGGTGGCACCACGATGAACGCCATCATATGGAAATCGTTGTTGTAGGCAATGATCTGCGACTGGCGGGTGATTTCCTGGTTGAGCAGCTCGGCGCCGCGGGCGACCAACGGATCGTAGAACCGCGCCACCGGGCCGGCGCCCTGCAGCAACCGGTTGAACGGCGTGATGCCGGCGGCAATGTCGGCGTGCATCGCCTGCGCGCTGCGCTCCAGCGTGAACGACGTCACCGAGATGCCGACCGCCGAGCCGATGTTGCGGGCCAGCGCCTGCAGCGCGGTCGCGTCACCGCGCTGGGTGGACGGCAGCGTGCTGAAGGCGATCACCGCCAGCGGGTTGAACACCAGGCCGATGGAGAAACCCTGGATGATCAGCGTGACGATCATCTGCGCCTCGGTCACGTCCGGCGTCCACGAACTCATCGCATGCAGCGCCCAGCCCAGCACCAGCAGGCCGACCGCCATGATCTTGCGCTGGTCGATCCACTTCGACAGCCGCGCGGCGAGGAACATCGAGGCGACGGTGCCGAAGCTGCGCGGCGAGAGCGACAGCCCGGCGGTATAGACCGGGTAGCCCGCCAGGTTCTGCAGATAGGGCGCCAGCAGCGCCGAGGTCGCCAGCATCACCATGGACACGCAGACCACCATGACGAAGGAAGCGATGAAATTCCGGTCTCGGAACATCGACGGCGGCAGGAACGGCTTCTCGGCGGTGAACATGTGCACCAGGAACAGGTAGAACCCCAGGCCGGCCAGCACCGCCTCGATGACGATCTCGCGTGAGGTGAACCAGTCCTGCACCTGCCCGCGGTCCAGCATCAGCTGCAACGCGCCCAGCGCCAGCGCCAGCATGGCAAAGCCCGACCAGGAGAATTTCAGCCCCTGCCGCGGTTGCGTGTTCGGCATGAACACCAGCAGCCCGACGATGGCGAGGATGCCGAACGGCAGGTTGACGTAGAACACGTAGCGCCAGTTGTACCAGTAGGTCAGGTAGCCGCCGAGGGTGGGCCCGATCAGCGGCCCCATGGTCACGCCGGAACTGAAGATCGCCATCGCGTGCGCCCGGCGATGATAGGGGTAGATGTCGAGCATCGTCGCCTGCGCCAACGGCACCAGCGCGGCCCCGCACACGCCCTGGAGCAGGCGGAACAGCACGATCTGCTGCAGGCTCTCCGCCGCGCCGCACATCATCGACGTGACGGTGAACCCCGCCAGGCAGACGACGTAGAGCTTCTTGCGTCCGAAGCGCACCGCCAGCCAGCCGACCGGCGCGGTCATGATCGCCGCCGCGATCACGTACGATGTCAGCACCCAGGTGATCTCCTCGGCGGAGGCCGACATGGCGCCCTGCATGTAGGGCAGCGCGACGTTGGCGATGGTGGTGTCGAGCGCCTGCATCAACGTCGCCAGCATCACACAGGCGGTGATCAATGCACGATGCGGTACCTTCGGCTCGGCGTCGGACATCGCGATCAGACGATGCCGGCGAACACGATGCGGCACCCAGGGCGTGGGATCGACGACTCCATGCGTGGTCTTCTTGTCACCTGGGCGCAATCTTGGCCCGGACCGCCTGGCGGCGCCAGACCGGCCGCGGCGAAAGCAAGCCGGGGCTTCGCCCCGGACCCCGCCAGGGGGCTTTGCCCCCTGGACCCCCACCAGAGGCAGCGGCCTCTGGACTCCATGACTGGGCGTGTGGGGAGGGGCAGGGGGCGTGGGGGCGAGGCGAAGGGGCGCCGTCCGGCATGCCGGACGGCGCCCCTTCGCCTCGCCCCCACGCCCCCTGCCCCTCCCCACACGCCCAGTGAAGGGTTCCAAGGGCTGTGCCCTTGGCGGGGTTCCAAGGGGCGGAGCCCCTTGGTGGGGTCCGGGGCGAAGCCCCGGCCTTGCTTGTGCGGGTCAGCCGTCCCAGACGCTGCTGGGCATCGGCAGGCCGGCGAAGGCGTCGTCGCCGAGCGGGTCGGCCGGCTCGATGTTCGCCATCCGCAGCAGCATCATCCATTGCCGCACGTGTTGGCCGGCATGCCAGGTGGTACGCTCCAGGTATTCGTGCAGCAGTTGCGGGCCGTAGTAGGTCTGCACCGTTTCGTGCCCGGACTTGTCGGCCTTGGCGTCCCACCACGCCGACAGGCGGCGGTGCACGTCGCGGCCGTAGGCAACGATGTCGGCGGTCCGCTGCATCGCGTCGGGCGGCGGCGCGGTCAGGCTCTCGTAGGCCAGGGGGGCTCCGGCGGCGACCTCCAGAAACGTTTCGGGAATCCGGAAGATGTGGTGCCCCAGCACGCGGTAGCTGCGCGGCCGGTTCGGTACCTCGGTGGTCAGGCGGTCGTCCGGCATCTGCGCAACGAACCGCTCGGCGGCGCCCAGGAACAGTTCCAGCCGCGCGATCAACTGCGTCGGCGACAGCACCGGCCCGGTCGCCTCGTTCAGCCCGAGGAACTTGACGACGTGGCCGATATTCTGCGCGAAGACGAACGCGTCGCCGCGCGACAGCACCGGCACCGAGCGCGCCCCGAGTTGGCGCAACTCGGCCAGCCCGACGGCGTCTTCCAGCACATTTATCGATTCGAACTCGATCTCACGGATCGACAGAAACTCTTTGAGTTTCAGACAGCTGGTTCATCCAGGCTGCCAGAAAACCTTCAACCGGATCGCGTCCATCCTTGTCTCCTGCCGTGTCTCCTGCCGTGATCCGCCGCGCCGACTATGCAAGGCTGGCGGCAAAGGTCAATCGCCCGCCGCCGGCACCGCGACGGGTCTGGGCGCCGGGCGCTCATGCCGGCGCATCACCAGCAGCAGCAGCAGCGGCGGCACCACGACCAGCGACATCATCCGGAAGTCGGCGTTGTAGGCGATGATCTGCGCCTGGTGATTGATCATCTGATCCAGCGCCGCGGCGCCATGGCGCGTGGTCGGGTCCAGCAGGTGCGACGCGGCGTCGTTGGCGTGCAGCACGCGGTCGAACGGCGTGATGTTGGCCGCGATGTCGGCATGCGACTTCTGCCACGCCCGCGCCAACGCGACGGTGGTCACCGACACGCCCATCGCCTGGCCGAGATTGCGTGCCAGCGCCTGCAACGATGTCGCATAGCCGCGCAAATGCGCCGGCAGCGTTGTGAACGCCATCACCGTCATCGGATTGAACACGCAGCCGATGGCAAATCCCTGCATCACCAGGGTCAGCATCATTTGCGCGGTGCTGACATCGGGGGTCCAGAAGCTCATCGAATGCAGCGCCAGGCCGAGCGTCAGCAAGCCGCCCGCCATGATCTTGCGCTGGTCGACATAGTTCGAGAGGCGGCTGGCGATCTGCATCCCTATCATGGTGCCCAGGCCGCGCGGCGCCATCGCCAGGCCCGCCGTCGCCACCGGATAGCCGGCCAGCGTCTCCAGATAGGGCGCCATCAGCGCGGAGCTCGCCAGCATCACCGTGGCGGTGAAGAACACCATCGTCGCGCCGGCGACGAAATTGCGGTCCTTGAACAGATCGGGCGGCAGGAACGGCCGCTCGGCGGTGAACATGTGCACGACAAAGAGATACAGCCCGAGGCCGGCCAGCACCGCCTCGACGATGATCTCGCGCGAGGTGAACCAGTCCTGCACCTGCCCGCGATCGAGCATGAGCTGCAACGACCCGACGCCCATCGCCAGCACGGCGAAGCCGATCCAGTCGAACTTCAACTCCGGCCGCGGCAACGCCTTGGGCAGGAACACCAGCAGCCCGGTGATCGCCAGCAGGCCGAACGGCAGGTTCACGTAGAACACATACCGCCAATTGTACATCTCGGTCAGGTAGCCGCCGAGCGTCGGACCGGTGATCGGCCCGACCATCACCCCCATGCCGAAGATCGCCATCGCCTGGGCGCGCCGCTCGAACGGATAGATGTCGAGCATGGTGGCCTGCGACAGCGGCACCAGGGCGGCGCCGCAGATCCCCTGCATGAAGCGAAACACCACCATCTGCTCCAGCAATTCCGCCATGCCGCACAGCATCGAGGCGGTGACGAACCCGGCCATGCAGACGATGTGCAGGTTCTTGCGCCCGAACCGCACCGCCAGCCAGCCGACCGGTGCCGTCATGATGGCCGCCGCGATCACGTACGAGGTCAGCACCCAGGTGATCTCGTCGGCACTGGTCGACAGGCTGCCCTGCATGTACGGCAGCGACACATTGGCGATGGTGGAGTCGAGCGACTGCATCAGGTTGCCCAGCATCACGCAAAGCGTGATCAACCCGCGATGGGGCACCTTTGGCGTGACGCCGGACAATGCGGTCAGCCTCCGCCGCTGCCGGCCCGGCGCTGGCCGCGGATTGAACTTGACGATTCCATGCAGGTCTTCTTGGGCAAAACCGGCCGATCTTGCCCCCAGTTGCGCAATCGCGCCAGGGCCGTATCGGCGAGCAATCGGGGGGGCAGGCAAGGCCAGGGGCTTCGCCCCTGGACCCCACCAGGGGGCTTTGCCCCCTGGACCCCCACCAGAGGCAGCGGCCTCTGGACTCCATGACTGGGCGTGTGGGGAGGGGGAGGGGGCGGGTGGGCGAGGCGACGGGGCGCCGTCCAGCACGCTGGACGGCGCCCCGTCGCCTCGCCCACCCGCCCCCTCCCCCTCCCCACACGCCCAGTGAAGGGTTCCAAGGGCTCCGCCCTTGGCGGGGGTGCAAGGGGGCAGCGCCCCCTGCCGGGGTCCAGGGGCGAAGCCCCTGGCCTTGCCTGCCCCCCGATCGCCCTGCCGAGTTGACGCCGCGCGGCGGCGGCGCCCAGACTTCTGCGGCGGGCTGCGGCCGGCCGCGGGGGGACAGCATGAAGGTTTGCGTATTTGGCGCCGGTGCGATCGGCGGGCATCTGGCGGTGCGGCTTGTCCGTGGCGGCGCAGATGTCTCGGTGGTGGCGCGCGGCGCCCAGCTTGCCGCGATCCGCCAGGCCGGCCTGAAAGTGATCGCCGCGGACGGTGAGTTCGAGGCGCGGGTGCGCGCGAGCGCCGATCCGGCCGAGCTCGGCGCGCAGGACGCCGTGCTGGTCACCGTCAAGGCGCCGGCACTGCCGGAGGTTGCCGCCACGATCGCCCCATTGCTCGGCCCCGACACGCCGGTCGCCTTCGTCATGAACGGCATCCCGTGGTTCTATTTCCACGCGATCGGCGGGGCGTTGGAGGGCAGGCGCCTGCCGAAGATCGACCCCGGCGACGCCTTGTGGCGCAGCGTGGGGCCGGAGCGGGCGATCGCCGGCGTGGTCTATGCCGCCAGCGCGGTGATCCGCCCCGGGGTGATCGAGCTGGAAAACCCCAACAGCCGCGTCGTGCTGGGCGAGGCCGACGGGCGCATCAGCCAGCGCGTGCAGGCGATCGCGGCGCACCTCAACGCCGGCGGCATGACCGCCGAGGTCTCCGGCGCGGTGCGCGACGCGATCTGGAACAAGCTGCTGAACAACCTGGCCAGCGGGTCGCTGGCGGTGCTGACCCAGGCCACGGTGCGGCGCATCTACCAGGAAGACGCCTGCGTCGCGACGGCGCGGCGGATCATGCACGAGGCGGCGGCGATCGCCCTCGCGCTTGGCGCCAGGCCGGACCTGGACCACGACAAGCGCGTCGCCCACGGCAGGGGCCTGGACCACAAGCCGTCGATCCTGCAGGACCTGGAGCTGGGCCGACCGATGGAGATCGACGGCGTCTTCGATGCGCCGTTGGCGATGGCGCGGGCCGCCGGCGTGGCGGCGCCGACGCTGGAGATGGTGGTCGGGCTGATGAAGGTGCGTGCGCGCGAGGCCGGGCTGTATGCGGGCTAGCGGTCAAGCCCCGCTGCGCCGAGCCCGGGCAGCGGGCGAGACGGTCGCCGGCACCCACGACCGGGCGCCGGCATAACCAACGACGGGAGGATAGCCTGATGGAAATGCGCGATTTCGGCCGCACCGGCCTGCGGGTTTCGGTGTTCGGCTTCGGCTGCGGCGCGGTCGGCGGCCTGATGGTGCGCGGCACGCCGGCCGATCAGGAACGCGCCGTCGCGCGCGCCCTGGACGCCGGCATCAACTACTTCGACACCGCGGTGCAGTACGGCAACGGCGCCTCCGAAACCAATCTCGGCCGCGTCTGGGCGGCGCTGAAACCGACCGCCCATGTCGGCACCAAGATCCGCTTTACCCGGGAAGAGCGCGGCAACATCGCCGCCGCCGCGGCTGCCTCGCTGGAGGGCAGCCTGCGCCGGCTCGGCATGGACCATGTCGACATCTTCCACCTGCACAACGCCATCACCGCCGATGGCGCCGGCGAGTCGTTTTCGGTGCAGATGGTGCTGGAGCAGGTGGTGCCGGCGTTCGAGACGCTGCGCCAACAGGGCAAGACGCGCTTCCTCGGCATCACCGCGGTCGGCGAGACCGCAGCGCTGCACCAGGTGATCGATTCGGGCGCGTTCCACAGCGCCCAGGTCAGCTACAACATGTTGAACCCGTCGGCCGGCATGGCGATCCCGCCGGGCTACCCGGCGCAGGACTACGGCCAGTTGCTGGACCACACGCGCGCCGCCGGCGTCGGCACGATCGGCATCCGCGCCATGGCGGGCGGTGCGCTGTCGGGGGTTGCGGAGCGCCATCCCATCGCCAGTCCGGCGCCGGAGCCGATCGGCTCCGCGCTGAGCTACGCGGCCGATCTGGCGCGCGCCCGGCGGCTGGCCCCGCTGGTGGCCGAGGGCCACGCCGCCAGCCTGGCGGAGGCGGCGACCCGGTTCGTCATCAGCAATCCGGCGATCAGCACGATGCTGGTCGGCATGGCGACGCCGGCCGAGTTCGAGGCGGCCCTGGCCGCGGTGGAGAAAGGTCCGCTGCCGGCTCCGGCGCTGGCGCGGCTGGCCGAATTGCAACGCGGTTTCCTCGGCGAAACGCGCTAGTGCCCTGAGTTGCTGAAAATGAGGGGTTGTGTAGCCCCCTTGCGTTGGGATTTGTGGCGCGAAGAGATGGAGGAGACCCCCTCACTATCAAGGACGCGAGGCACTAGCCGGCGGCGCCGCCCCGGCCTTCCCCGGGGCCAGGTTGCTCCCGCCGGTCCGGGCGCAGGCCCGCGATCCGCGGTTTGACGCTGCCGGATCGAGGCCCTAGAAGCGGCGGCGCAAACGCCGTGTCCGGAGCAATCCGGGATGCGCTTCCCGGCGGAGGGATGGCCGAGCGGCTGAAGGCGGCGGTTTGCTAAACCGTTGTACAGGGTAAACCTGTACCGGGGGTTCGAATCCCCCTCCCTCCGCCAGTTCCCCAGTGTTATCAATCACTTAGCGCGGCCAGCTCCGAAAATTCCCCCTCTTATGCCCCCACCGGCCGGGCCTACCCCACACCCCCACCCCCAGTCTGCGCTCCGCCCATCCCAGGCGAGTTGGCTACGGGCGATGGCGATGCGTTGGCGCTGGCGCGGCGCGGACGGTGGGGGCTGGGCAGGCGACGTGGCGGGCACTTAGGCTCCGCCAACAAACGTGTACAGACACCGCCCGCAAGCGAAGGATACGGTAGGCCGTCAGTCCGAGGAATGGTTCCGACGCCTTTCCGTTCCTGCTGACGTTCTCCACATGTAAACTCGCCCCGCCGCGCATCGGCAGGGCCTCTTTGCCGCCCACGCCCTCCCGGCCGGGACCGTTCCGCCCCGTCAGTCCGGCGCCCTCACATGCCCTGGCATCGCCGTTGACGGCGTTGCGCGGTGGCGGTGGGCGATAGCCCCACCCTGCCACCGGGCACCCTCCCCTTTTTTGTCTGCACCAACCCGCCCGTGGTCGGCCACGCGGTGCCCAAGACCAATGGCGCCATTCCACCTGCGTCGCCTAGGTGCTATGCTCTGCCCACGGTACAGCCGGGGACGGCGATGACCGTCAAGGAAATGGGGCCTGCCGTCTCACCCATCCCCTCATTTCCACGCTGAGTGCGCTGGGTAACAAGAGAATTGGGCGGCGCTGCGTGGCTTTCTGAAAAGAACCCAGACCGGCCTGTCTGGATTCGCATTGCGTCGCAGGTCACGTGTTGGTTGCCTCAAGCCCACCGTTGGCGAATCTCCCCGCATGCAACACGATTCGCGGGGCAAGTGATGAAACCGAACCGGACCCTCTGCTTCGATGAAGTGCACGGCTTCCTGACCGGCCTGTTCGACGGCGACCTGCACGCCAAGCGCGTCCTGTCGTTGGCCAACGCCACACTCGGCGTCATCACGACCGCGTCCCTGGCGGTCAATACGATCGGTCAGGGCCTCGCCCTGGCACGCGGCCTGGTGACCAAGCATGCGATCAAGCAGGTGGACCGGCTGCTGTCCAACCAAGGGATCGATGTTGACGCTGCACTGCGTCACTGGGTCCCCTACCTGGTGGGACCTCGCAGCAGCAGCAACGTGGCGATGGACTGGACCGACTTCGACGCGGACCGGCAGGCCACCATCATGCTCTCGCTGCTGACCCGCCACGGAAGGGCGACGCCGCTGGTGTGGCTCACGGTGGAGACCGCCACCCTGAAGAACCATCGCAACGAATATGAATATCAGGTGCTGGTCCGCCTGGCCGACGCCCTGCCGGCGGACATCACGGTGTGCATTGTGGCCGATCGCGGCTTCGGCGATCAGAAGCTCTACCGGGTGCTGAGCAATGAACTGGAGTTCGACTACGTCATCCGCTTCCGCGGCAATATCGCGGTGACTGCCACGGACGGCGAGGTGCGCACCGCCGCTGCCTGGGTCGGGCCCGGCGGATGCGCGCGCGTGCTGCGCGGTGCCCGGGTGACGGCCGAGCGCTATCGGGTCGGCACCGTGCTGTGCGTGCAGGACAAGGCGATGAAGCAGGCCTGGTGCCTGGCCACCAGCAGCACCAAGGCGACGGCAAGGGCTTTGATGAGCCCCTACGGCAAGCGCTGGGGCATCGAGTGTGGGTTCCGCGATACCAAGGGTCTGCGCTTCGGCATGGGCTTGGGCTTGGGATCGATCCACGTCAGCACCCCCGGCCGGCGGGATCGTCTGTGGCTATTGAACGCTCTGGCCATCGCCCTGCTGACACTGCTCGGGGCAGCGGGGGAAGCACTCGGTTATGATCGATACCTCAAGTCAAACACATCCAAGAAGCGCACCCATTCGCTGTTCCGCCAGGGCTGTATGCTCTACGAGTTGATCCCCACCATGCCGGAGTTGCGGTTGCTGCCGCTGATCGAGCGGTTCGCTGCCATGCTCGCTCAACTCCCGGTCTTTGCCGATACTTTCGGGGCCGTTTGAAAATGAGGGGAGTCGTGAGGCAGGCGGGGGCTATCGAGAGGTGATTTCTTCGGTCCATTTCCATCCCCACGAAGGAGTTGACACCATGTCCCCACGTGTAGAACATCATCCCCTGGAGGCTGCTTTCTCGGCCTTGCTCGATCACGGCTAGACGGCGCCGGCGAGGCGCTACGTATCCTCGTCAACGAAGCCAGCAAGATCGAGAGAGCGCAGTTTCTGCACGCCCGGCCTCACGAACGAACGCCCGAGCGTGCGGATTATGCCAATGGTTACAAACCGAAGACCGTCATGACCCGTGTCGGCGAACCAACCTTCGAGGTTCCCCAGGTAGGCGGCGGCGGCTTCTACCCGAGCGCACTGGACAAAGGAACGCGCGCCGAGCGGGCGCTCAACGTCGCGCTGGCCGAGATGTCCGTCCCGGGCGTATCGACGCGAAAGGTAATTACGGTGCTGCAAGCGCTGCTCGGGCCGGAGGTGGCGATTTCATCCACCCAGGTCAGCCGCGCGGCCGAGGGTCAATGCTTCATCCCAGGTGAAGCCGAGGCGTTCTGCTACCACCGCTGCCCACAGCGTCAGGACCGGCGCCCGGTTGACGGTGACCACGTTTGGCATTCGCACAGATTGGCTCTTAGGCGGGCTGCGATGCCTTGATGTAGATCAGGGTCGCGGTGGTCCACCCGGTCAGAGGATGGTGATGCCGGCTGGTGCTGGCGGCGGTCGTGGGGGGCATCGGAACCGAGCACACACCTTCCTGAGGGTCACCACGCGGTCACCAGATGCTCTCCCAGATCGTCTTCCCGATGGCCCGAGACGGTTTCGCCGAAGGGCGTGGGTCGATGGTGATGCCCGGCTTGAGTGTTGGCATTCTGACCCAAAGATGCGGCGGCCACCGCTCGGCCCGAACCGCCGGAATTGACCCGGAGCGGTCCTCGGTAGCCGCAGCCCAACCGGCCGAGATCGGCCGGGAGCGGACTGTCCGCTTAGGGCGAATGACCTGTCGGAGCAGCCCCTCTTTTCCACGCGATCTTGTAGTGGTGTTGACCGATTGCGGGCGAGATCGTCCAGACCAGGTTGTCGGTCTGCGCTGTCGGCGTGGACTTGCGCGAAACGTGAACCTGGCCCAGATTGGCGAACGCTCCGGCGGCTTCCGGGGAATGTCGGCCAAATCCAAATACCAGAGCTGTGATCGGTGGCTCGACTTGTTCGGAATGAAGCGACGCCGTTCGTACAATCCATGCCCGATGGATATCACCCTTGCCCCCAGGAGGATATGATGGCCAATGTTGCGCCGCCGAACGCAGGGCTGTCCGGAAACTCGAATTATTTTCTTTATTCGCAGTGCAATCCGATCACCGATCTTTCTGTGATCATCGACATCACAGAGACGATGCTCGCGCCCACGGGCATGGGCTTTCAGTTGAATTGCTGGTCTGCACTCGGGTCGAATTCGGTCTGGCAGCAATATGTCGTCGCTTTCGACACCTCGAAGGGACCCAACCCTGACTTGTTCTGCCAGATCGACAATTGGCCGGCGCCGGGCTTCGACGGTACCTCCGGGGGCGATCTCATCAACAAGATCGTGCCCCTGGTCACACTTCCCGGTACCAACCCCGCCCTGCCGGCCGGATACCAGATTCGCATTGATCTCGCCAACGAGTTGGGCGGCGCAATCGACGGCGTGACCTTCACGATTGCTGACAATCAGGGCAATGTATTTACCAGCGGGCTGATCAGTCTGACCTCGCTGCATGTCGACGGCAATCCCAGCGAACCGATCACGCAAGCGGCGCTGGCGCCCATCAACGCCATCCAACTGAACGTTGTGGGAAAAACCAACGGGGAAGCCACCTATCTGCCGACCGGCGCCGGCACGATCACCTATTCGGCGTCCAGCCCGCTCACCGCCCTCGGTGCTCAGCCGGCCTGCACGACGTCGCAAGGCATCGACACCGAGGAACAAGCCAATGCGGGTTACGACGAATTGGCCGAGGGTGCTGCCACGCAAATTCGCCAGACCTTCAGCGCGAGCATTCGACCGAGCTATTCGGCAGGTGGGGCCTTCGCGGTCTCGCGGCAATTCGGCACCGACCGCACCAATCTCTATGTGACCTCCCGCACCGGGCAGATCGACATCTTCCGCGTCGAGGGCGACGGCGCCTGGCGGTTGACGACGGGCCTCGGCGTGCCCGGGATGGCGCGCCCCTACGCTAAAATCGTCGCGTCGGAACGATTTGGCGCGCCAGACCAGACCGACATCTTCCTGGTCGATCAAGCCGGCTTCATCAACGTCGCCTCCGCCGTCGGCGGCGGCGCCTGGACGAATCCGAAGCGGGTGTCAGGCGGCGCCAAGAACAACGCCCACCAGGGCGGAGACCTCGCCTTGTCGCGCCAGATCGGGACCAATCGGACCGATATCTTCTTCGTCGACAGCAAAGAGACGCTGAGTTTGGTCTGGGTCGAGGGCGTGTCCGGCGCCAGCCCGGCGCCGGTGAATTTGAGCGGGCCGAATTTCGCCCCAAAGGGCGCCCCCCTGGCAGCGAGCCAGCGTTTCGGAACGCCCGACCGAACGGATGTCTTCGTGGTCGACAACACTGGTCAGCTGACTGCATTCACCGTGCATGGCGGCGGGGCCTGGGGGCCAGCGGTGAAAATCGGCAAGCCTGGGCATTATGCAATAAAGTCTCACATCTCAGCCTCGCAACAATTCGGCATCGCCAACCAGACCGATCTATTTATCGTCGACCAGAACGGTCAGCTCAACGTCTATTGGGCGCATGGTTCGGGCGCCTGGAGTCCCGATCCGGTTCTGGTCGGACCGGCGGCCCTCGCCGCGCCCGGCGCGCCGATCACGGCGACGCGTCATTTCGGCATGAGCAACCGGACCGACGTCTTCCTGGTTGACACGAGCGGCAGGTTGAACATGTTCTGGATCGAGGCGGCCGGCGTCTGGAATGGCCCTAGCAAGCTGGGGCCTGACGGTGTCGGCGCAAGCGGAACCCGTGTGGTCGCCTCGCAGCATTACGGCGAAGACGATCAAACCGACGTGTTCCTGCTCAACACGGGCGGGACCAACGCGCCGGGCTGGCCGACTCTCTTTTGGACGCGGCGCGCCGGTCCCTGGGGCGGACCGGTCGCCTTGGTCACCGAAGCCTAAAGGCGAGAAGCCCGTCGCTACATCGTGCGCGTCGAGCATTTAGGCACGGTGATCATCGAAAGGTCGCCCATGGCGTTCCAGTCAGAAACAGCCGCACAACCCTCATGGCGACGCTCCGAAACCGTCGTTCCCACAGTCATGGCCCATCCTCAAAACCGTCTCAAAACCGTCTCGAAACCCTCCGCCAAGGTTCCGGCGGCGGTGGTCAGGATCGTGGAAGGAGCATCGCCGGACAGGTTCAGGGAGGGTCGAGGAACGGTTGGAGGCAAAAAGACCCCGCCGATGCGCGCCGGGGCCAGTTTATGTATGGAGAACGTCAGGAGGAACAAAAAGGGGTCGGAACCATTCCTCGGCCTGACGATCCACCGTATGCTTCGTTTGCGGCGGTGTCCGTACACTTCTGTTGGCGGAGGATCGTGCCCACCGGTTCGAACCGCGTCCCCGGAGGTCATCGTCCATCCCCCGGCACCGTCTCGAAACCCTCCACCGAGGTTCCGGCGACGGTGGTCTTGGACGATGGTTGGAGCATCGCGGGACAGGTGTTCTGATTGGCGAGGGACGGTTGGTGGATGGAGGTCACCCGGTTCTGGCGTTGCGCCAGGCGTCCCCCGGCGTTCACCTACCTGCGGCCTCCGGTTCGAATGCCAGAATGGGTGTCGAACCGAGATAGACGCTCGGATGGTCCGGAACACACCGATTTTGACCAACGTTTTGACCAACGACTGCTGCCTAGGTGATTGAAATATGAATGAAAACAATGTCTTGCGGGCAATCTACGGAGACTCCCCCTCCCTCCGCCAACCCCTCGCGGCCCGTAGAAATCCAGCTATATCAGTGACTTATCCTGACACCTCCGAGCCGAGGCCACACCTGCCAACGCCATACGCTCACGGTTTTGTGAGCTTCGCGCATGCCTAAGTGCCATACCAGGCGTCCGAAGGATTGACCCATCGGCGGTGCGCCCCCGTCAGGCCGGCCCGAGGACAGGCTCCGGCCGGCAGCCACGACTTTGCTTGCTGCACGAAGGCAAGTCGTGGCTGCCGGCCTTCGCTGGCATGACGATGCGGCTACGACCGGCGAGTTGATCATTCGGACGCCTGGTATAAATCGGTGCCGAGCGGGAGCCTGGCGGGTTATCGCCATTGCAGCAGCTTGCCGGCAGCCGGGGCGAATCCCGATTGGCTGGCGAAACCCATCGCCGTTCTTGTGGCTCGCCCTGAGCTTGAAGCCGATCGAAACCGCGTCGGCCATGCGGACGGCGCCGGTCGTCCCCCCCGCGACGTTCACGCGCCGCACCCGCCTTGGCCGCGCTCAGGCGCCGCGTGCGGCCGTGTCGATGGCGGCCTGGAGGATATCCAATGCCGTCTGCATCTCGGCCGCGGTGATGGTCAGCGGCGGGCTCAGCACCAGCACGTTGCCCATGCTCGTCTTGAAGGCGAGGCCGCTGGCGAGCGCAGCGTACATCACCCGCTCGGCCGCCTCGGTCGCGGGGGCGCGGGTTTCGGGATCGGTGACGAGGTCGACGCCGAGCAGCAGGCCGCGTCCGCGCACCTCGCCGATCAGCGGTCGGGTGCGCGCCATGTCCTGCAGCCGCGCCAGCGCCAGCGCGCCAACGCGGCGCGCATTCTCCACCAGGGCCTCGTCCTCGATGATCTCGATGGTGGTGAGTGCCGCGCGGGCGGTGAGCGGGTTCTTTTCGTGGGTGTAATGGCCAAACGCCCACTCGGCCCCCACGTCGAGTTCGGCGCGGCAGAGCACCGCGGCGATCGGCAGCATGCCGCCGCCGAGCGCCTTGCCGAGCACGGCGATGTCGGGGACGACGCCCTCGTGCTCGGCGGCGAACATCGCGCCGGTCTTGCCGAGGCCGGTCGGGATCTCGTCGAAGATCAGCAGTGCGCCATGCGCGTCGCAGGCGCGGCGCACTTCCTGCCAGAAGCCGGGCGGCGCGAAGGTCGCGGTGGCGCGCGCCGGCTCGGCGACCACGGCGGCGACGTCGCCCTCGCGTTCGAGCACGTAGCCCAGGTAGCCGGCGCAGGCCATGCCGCAGCGCGCCAGGTCGGGGCCGGGCCAGGCGGCGCGATGGCCGTACGGGCAGCGGAAGCAGGCGAAGGGGGCGACGTGCTCGGTGCCGGGCAGCAGCGGGCCGATCGGGCCGGAGCGGAACATCTGCTCGCCGCCGAGGCCGGCGGCGGCGAACCCGGCGCCGTGGAAGCTGTCCCAGAACGATACGGTCTTGAAGCGCCCCGTGGCGGCGCGGGCCAGCTTCAGCGCGACCTCGATGGCGTCCGATCCACCAGTGGTGAACAGCATTTTTTCGAGCCCCGCCGGCGCGATGGCGGCGAGCTTGCGGGCGAGCGCGATCGCCGGCTCGTTGGTGAAACGGCGCGGCGCGAACGGCAGCTCGTCCATCTGCCGCGCGATCGCCGCCTTCAGCCGGGGATGGCCGTAGCCGATGTGGTGGACGCTGTTGCCGTGGAAATCCATGGCGCGGTGGCCGTCGGCATCCTCGATCCAGATGCCCTCGGCGCGGCGGATGGCGGTGAGGCAGGGCGAGGAGACGCTCTGGTGCAGGAACAGCCGCGCGTCCGCCTCGACCATCGCCCGTCCGGCGGGACCGACATGGCGCTGCTGCCAGGCGCGGCGCAGCGGCGAGAGGTTGACGTCGCTCTCGCCCTCCGCGGGCCGGTGCCGCTGCGCCATCGGCGTCAGGGCCGCTCGCCGCGATCGATGCGCGCCTGGATGTCGTCGATGCAGGGCAACATCTCGGCGATGCTGTCAACCACGTAGTGGGCGCCGCACTGGCGCATGCGCCCCTGGGCGCGGGCGCGGCGGCGGGCGCGGTCTGCCTCCGCCAGCGCTGTCCACTCGGCGAGCGACAGCCCGACCTCGTTGCCGGAGACCGCGAAGCCGACCGTCCACATGCCGGCGTTGAGCCCCTCTTCGACGCCCGGCACGGTGTCGTCGACCTTGACGCAGGCCTCGACGGTGGAGACGTCGAGGCGCGGCAGGTTGGCGAGGCACATGTAGGGATACGGCCGGCCGCGCGGCACGTCGCTGGCGCACACCGTGGCGTCGGGCACGTAGCCCTGGCGCTCGGCGTCGCGCAGGTTGATCGCCATCATTTCGGTGGTGTAGCCGCTGGTCGAGCCGATGCGGATGCCGCGGGCGCGCAGCGCGGCGATGGTCTCGAGCGTGCCGGGGATCAGCGTCGAGTAGTCGGACAGGCATTGCAGCTGCAGCGGGACGAACTCGGCGAACATGCGCTCGACGTCGGCATCGCCGGGCGCGCGGCCGTGCGCGGCGTGCCAGCGGGCGCGGACCAATTCAAGCTCGGTGATGCGCTGAATGTGGACGCGCTTGTGCGCGCCCATCGGCGCGCGGGCCTCCTCGACGGTGATCGGCACGCCCTGGCGGGCGAACACCTCGACGAACACGACAGCGGGTGCGACGCAGCCGAAATCCATCGTCGTGCCGGCCCAGTCGAGCAGCACGGCCTCGATCGGTCCACGATAGGTGCGGCGGTAGCTGAAGGTCATGGCTTGTATCCTTTGGGCCTTTGGGCGGCGGCGCTATGCCGCAAGCCGTTGGCGTTCATCGAGCGCAGCAGCGGCCGGTGCGGCACCGCTGACGCCCATGGTTGCCAAAGCGCCTGCCGCTGCCTGCACAACCTGGCGCATGACGTGCTCGTCAACCTGACCGATGCAGCCGATCCGGAAACTGTCGGCCACGGTCAGCTTGCCGGGGTAGATGATGAAGCCCCGCTGCTTCATCAGGTCGTAGAAGCGGGGGAAATCGAATGCCGGATCGGCGGGCGTGAAGAACGTCACGATGATCGGCGACAGCCAGGCGTCGACCAGCAGCGTCTCGAAGCCAAGCCCGCGCATCCCCTCGACGAGGACATCGCGGTTGCGCGTGTAGCGTGCGAGCCGCCCGGGTTGGCCGCCCTCGCGCGCGTGCAGCCGCAGCGCTTCGAGGAAGGCCGCGACCGCATGGGTCGGCGGCGTGAAGCGCCATTGGCCGGTCCAATTCATGACCTCCCACTGGTCGTGCAGGTCAAGGCTGAGCGAATGGCTGCGGCTTTTGGCCGCCGCGAGCGCCGTCTTGCGGGCAATGACGAAACCGAAGCCCGGCACCCCTTCAATGCATTTGTTGGCCGACGAGACGATCGCCTCGCAGCCCATGCCGGCCAGGTCGAGCGGCACGGCGCCGAAGCTGCTCATCGCGTCAACCAACAGCTTGCGTCCAGCGTTGGCGGTTGCGGCGGCGATCTCCTCGACCGGGTTGAGAATGCCGGAACTCGTTTCGCAATGCACCGCGATCACCTGGGTGATGGCCGGATCTTCGGCGAGCAACCTTGCCACCTCGTCGCCGCGCGGCGGCAAAAAGTCCCCCTTGTCGAGAACCGCGTGAGCGCGGCCGAGATAGTGGAGCGTCCTGGCGATCCGTTGGCCATAGGCCCCGTTGGCCAGCACCAGGGGCTTGTCGTCACGCGCAATCAGGCTGCCCAGCATGGCTTCGACGCAGTAGGTGCCGCTGCCCTGGAGCGGCACGCAATCGTACTCGTCGCCGCCGCCCGCAATGGCCAGCAGCGTGCTGCGGAGTTCGGCCGTCATGGCGCGGAAATCGCCGTCCCAGGACCCCCAGTCAACCAGCATGGCCTGCTTGGTCGAGAACGCTGTGGTGAGAGGGCCAGGGGTCAGCAGATAAGGTTCGCCCCGCATCGGCGGGCTGATCGGCAGGGCGGGGCGAGTGGGGGCGGTCGCCATGGGGGTGCCTTTACGGTCGATGGTTGGACGGCAACAGAACGGCATCGCGAGGCATTTGTAAAATGCCAGGGTTCAACCATTGGCAAAACCACGCTGAGCCAGTGCTCTGACACATTCGGCCAATTCATCCCGACAAAGGGCACCACCAACCCGTCCTTCGCCGAATGGGTCGGGGGGTTCGGCGACGCCAGGATGACCATGGCCTGGCTCGACCGCATCACTCAACCACCGTGACATCCGGGAAACCGGGAACGATCCCTTCCGCTTCAAGCCGCGCAACAAGCCGCCGAAACCGGCCTGACCAACTGGAAATTTTAGGCTGCTGTTATACCGCGGCCCAAAGTCTTGACCCAGCGGCTGGTGCTGGGCCGCTGGTATCAGTCTTGGTTTGGCGCGCGGCCGCCCCACCTGCTTCCCTGGGCAACCCCGCGCGCGATACCACCGGCCCAAAATGATGGAAGAGTCGGCATTTTGGGCCGCCGGTATTACCTGGAAACTATTCAACGCTGATTGACCGCTAGTGGTCGGGCTGTCAGGGAACCAGCAAGCTGCCGACGCCGCGTCCAACAAGGGGGCCGCCGATCAGACGGGGGTTGCTGCCATAGCAAAACTACCGCGAAGCAGTTTAGTCCAACGGCCGAACTGATGGAAGATTCATCATTTCGGACCACTGGTATCAGGCGGGGAGGCGCGGCATGACCTTCTCGCCGAGCAGCCGCATCGAGCGCGCCACGGCCTCGGGCTCCGGGCCGCCGAAATTCATCAGGCAGGCGATTTCCTTGATGCCGAGCGCCCGATAGCGGGTGATCGCATCGATGCAGAACGATGCATCGCCGACGATGAACTGTTCCGTATCGATCTGTTCCAGCGTGCGCGCGCCGGCATCGAGTCCGGTGACGTTCTGGTGGCCCCAGGAATTGTAGAGCGCGAGGAACCCCTTGGCGAAGAACGCCAGCACATCCGGCTTGGCCGCGCCGTCGGGCAGCACGTGGACGATCCGATTGAGCACCGGGGTCTTCGCCTCGGGCTGCTGGCCGATCGCACGCAGCGCCTCCGCATAGACGCCGAGCACGCGGGGGATGTCGCTGATCCGCTGGGTCGTGCTGACGATCATCTCGTCGCCGCGGCGCGCGGCGCGCCGGATCGCGGCATCGACGGTCGCGCCGACATAGATCGGCGGCATCGGCTGGCGGATCGGCCTGGGATGCAGCGTGAAGTCGCGCAGCCGGCAAAGCTCGGTGTCGAGGCTGACCGGCGCGCCGGACCAGACCGCGCGGATCAGCGCCAGGCCCTCGCGCATCCGCCTGGCCCGCGCGTCCGGCGCAACCGCGAAGGCCTGCAGGTCGGCGGGCGAATAGCCGGCGCTGACGCCCAGGCGCAGCCGCCCGCCGGACAGGACATCGACCATCGCCGCATCCTCGGCGACCCGCAGCGGATGGTGCAGCGGCAGCAACAGCATGTTGGTGCCGAGCTCGATGCGCGCCGTGACCCCGGCCAGGGCCGCCAGCGTCATCAGCGGCGAGGGGTACATCGTGCCGCCGGAGTGATGCTCGTGCGCCCAGAGCACGTCGAAGCCGAGCGCTTCTGCCAGGCTCGCCTGCGCGCACATCACGTCGAACCGTGCCCGGGACTGGATGGGCGCGAGGCCAAAGCGCACCGGACATCTCCATCGACAGTTCGCGGATGATGGTGTTTTCCCGGGCAGCTTCAGCCGGTTTGTGCCCGGCCGTCAACCGTTTCGATACGTCAAGGCTGTCGATACGCGGCAATCGAAAATCCGTCGCAAGCGGTACTGCTTCCGGCTCCGGGGGTTTGGTCCGAAGTCGGGTTTTCGGCGGCCTCGGGATGGGTGGGGCGGTGCCCGATCTTCGGCAAGTGAAAGATTTACCACAGAGGCACGGAGAAGACATCAAGGCGCTGCACGCCAAAGCGCGATCACTTTGCTTCCCGGTGCCCCGGTGCCTTCGTGTTCGTTGTGGCGAACCTTGCCGGCCTGCCGACGATCTAAAGGCTCCGGCCGATCGGCGGTGGCAAACAAGGGGCTGATCGGGCATCGCGGGCGGCAAACACGACGTTATGAAATCGTTTCGGCTGGCACGAAATCCCGCCACCTGCCCGGCCTCGCCGGCTGCTCGCCATAGCTGTGCAACGCATCGGCAGCACGCCCGACCAGCGCGGCGAACCGCACCCCGCGCGCGGCCAGCACCGCCTCCAACTCGCCGATCACCCGCGTCAACCCGGCAAACCCCTCGTGCATCACCACCGAACACAGCTCGCTCGCCGAAGCCCCCGCCAGCGCCATGCGCGCCACATCCGCGCCGCTGCGCACGCCGTTGGTGCCGAGCAACGGAAATCCCGCGCCCACCGCGCGCCGGCTGAGCGCCAGGAACCGGCAGACGATCGGCAACGCCCAGCCGCCGCCATACGCCGCCGAGGTCCCCAGCACCGGGGCGAAGCTGTCGAGGTCGGGCAGCATGGCCATGAACCGCCCCATCATGCACACCGCGTCGGCGCCGCCCCGTTGCGCGGCCAGCGCCAGCGCCGGCAGGTTCGACGACAGGCCGGTCAGTTTCACCCAGAGCTGCATCCCCGCCGTCGCCGCGCGGACCCGCGCGACCAGCTCGGCCAGCCGCGCCGGATCGGTCTCCTGCACGATCGCGCCGGGCGTCGCCTCGGCGGCGTGCGGGGCGCCGACATTCAGTTCGAACACGCGCAGCCCGGCCTGGCGCGCGGCCGCGGCCAACGCGACGGCACCATCGGCGCTGGCCAGCACGATCGAGGCCGCAACGAACTGGCCGTCCCGCGCCGCGGCGCGGTCGAGGCCGGCGAGCGCGGCGAACCACTCGGGCGGGTCGCGCTGGGCCAGGCCGGAACGGTTGAATAACGACACCCCATGCGCCGCCGGCACGCCGGCGGCGTCCAGCTCGACGTAGTCCGCGCGGTCCAGTTGCGCCGCCGCCTCGGGCCGCTCGTTCACCGACTTGGCGATCACGCCCGCCACGCCGGCGCGCAACGCGGCGCGGATGCCGGCCTCGGTCATCACCGGCTCACCCGAGGCGCAGATCACCGGATTGCCCAGGCGCATCCCGCCGATCGTGGTCGCCAGAAGATCGTTCATTCCTTGCGTCTCCACCTGCCGCCGGTTGCCACCTGCGCGCACCGCGGTTTGCTGTCCGTCGCCGCGCGCCGTCCGCCGGCGGCGCGCGCGGCGTCGCCGGCGGTGCGGCGCCGGCCGATTGCCAGCAGGCTGCCCCGCTTCTAGCGTCCGCCGCAACACCGCGGGACGGAGACGCAGCAGATGACCACGCCCACCACGATGACCACCGGCGAGGCCACCGTCGCCGCGCTGGTCGCCAACGGCATCGACACGATCTTCTGTCTGCCCGGGGTGCAGAACGACTACCTGTTCGACGCGCTGCACGGCGCCGGCGACAAGATCCGCCCGATCCACACGCGCCACGAACAGGGCGCCGGCTACATGGCGCTGGGCATGGCGATGGCCAGCGGCAAGCCCGCCGCCTACACCGTGGTGCCCGGCCCCGGCTTCCTCAACACCACCGCCGCGCTGTGCACCGCCTATGCCGCCAATGCGCCGGTGCTGGCGGTCATCGGCCAGATCGCCCAGGCGGCGATCGGGCGCGGCTACGGGCACCTGCACGAGCTGCCGGACCAGCTCGCCATCATGCGCCTGCTGACCAAGCACGCCGACCGCATCCGCGCGCCGCACGAGGCGCCGATCAAGGTGAACGAGGCGTTCCGGCAATTGCGCTCCGGCCGGCCGCGGCCGGTGGCCTTGGAATGCGCCCTCGACGTGCTGGCGCGCCGCGCCCCGGTGGCGCCACGCGGCGCCGCGCCGGGCGACAATGCCGCGATCGATCCCGACGCCATCGCCCGCGCCGCCCGGCTGCTGGGCCAGGCGCAGCACCCGCTGATCATCGTCGGCGGCGGCGCGCAGCACGCCAGCGCGGAGGTCACCGCCATCGCCGAGCTGCTGCAGGCGCCGGTGGTGGCGCACCGCATGGGCCAGGGCATCCTCGACGCCCGCCATCCGCTCGCCGCCAACGTGCTGATGGGCCACAAGCTGTGGGGCCGGGCCGACGCCGTGCTCGCCGTCGGCACCCGGTTGCAGACCCAGTTGCAGCAATGGGGCAGCGACGCGGCGCTGAAGCTGGTGCGCATCGATGCCGATGCCGAGGAGCTGGACCGCATCGAGCGTCCGACCATCGGCATCACCGCCGACGCCGCCGAGGCGCTGGCGCTGCTGCGCGACGCGCTGCCGGCGCACAACCGCCGCCGCGATCCGCGCAGCGATGAACTCGCCGCACTGCGCGCCGAACAGCGCGCGGTGGCCGCGGTGCTGCAGCCGCAGATCGGCTACCTGGAGGCGATTCGCGCCGAGCTGCCGGAGGACGGCATCTTCGTTGACGAGCTGACCCAGCTTGGCTATGCCGCGCGCCTGGTGTTCCCGGTCTACCGGCCGCGCACGTTCATCTCGCCCGGCTACCAGGGCACGCTGGGCTGGGGCGTGGCAACGGCGATCGGCGTCAAGGTGGCCCGGCCGGACGTCAAGGTGGTCGCGGTGTCGGGCGACGGCGGCTTCCTGTTCAACGCCCAGGAACTGGCCAGCGCGGTGCAGCACCGCATCCCGGTGGTCATCGTGCTGGTCAACGACGGCGCCTATGGCAATGTCCGCCGCATCCAGGCGGAGTTGTTCGGCAACCGGCTGATCGCCTCCGACCTGCGCAACCCCGACTTCCAGAAGTTCGTCGAGAGCTTCGGCGCGCTGGCGCTACGCGCGACCTCCCCGACGGAACTGCGCCAGGCGCTGCGCACGGCGTTCGCGGCCGACATCCCAGCCGTGATCGAAATCCCGGCCGGCCCCATGCCCGACCCCTGGCGCCTGCTGCGCCAGCCGCCGACGCGCGGCAGCTAGCCCGGCGCGATCGGCAACCGCAGCAAGGCTGGGGCTTCGCCCCAGACCCCACCAAGGGGCGCTGCCCCTTGGAACCCCGCCAAGGGCGAGCCCTTGGAACCCTTCACTGGGAGTGTGGGGAGGGGAAGGGGGCGTGCGGGCACAGTGCCGGTGCCGGCCGTCGCGACGGCCGGCACCGGCACTGTGCCCGCACGCCCCCTTCCCCTCCCCACACTCCCAGTCATGGAGTTCCAGAGGCTCCGCCTCTGGTGGGGGTCCAGGGGGCAAAGCCCCTTGGTGGGGTCTGGGGCGAAGCCCCGGCCTTGCTGCGCGCGCCCGATCGCGCCGGGGCTGGCCTGGCGGCGGCGTTGCGGGCAGACTGGGGGGATGGCAGACAGTCCGTACCACTTCCCGGCCGCCGCCCACCCTTTGCAGGTTGCCGCCGAGGGGTTGAAGGTTCGCGAGGCGGTCAGCCCGTTCGGCATCACGCTGCGCTACCAGGAGCGCGCGCCGGCCGCGCCGGCCGCGCCGGCCGAGGCGGCGGCCGGGCATTGGTGCGAGACCGGGCACTCGATTTTCATCCTTGCCGGGCGCCTGCGCTACACCTTCGCCGACCACGTGGTGGAAGCCGGCCCGGGGGACATGCTCCACATCCCGGCCGGCCCGGCGCACCGGCACCGGCCCAGCGTCGTCGGCGACGAGGTGGTCCGCTACGTGCTGACCGAGTTCGCCTAGCCGGCGCGCGACGCGGATCGGCGGACGCGGCGAACAAACGCCCGCGGCTTCAACGCTTCCTCAACCCTTTGGCGCCACCCTGCGAACGCGGAGGTGTGCCTGATGGCGCTGGCCCAGGTCTGGAGCAGGTTGACCGATCTGGTCGGTTCGTTCGCGTCGGCGGATCCGCCCGACGTGCCGGCGCCCGCATGCGAACCGGCCGGCATCCCGGCCGAGCCGGTCATTTTGCGACCGCCGCCACCGCTGCCGTTCTGGAGCCGGGAGCGGATCGCGGTGGTGGAATTGTTGTGGGGGGAGGGTTTTACCTTTCCCGACGGCGAGCAGGAGACCTTGCGCCTGGCCAAGCCGCTGGTGCTGTCCAATGCCTCCAGCCTGCTGCTGCTGGGCGCCGGGGCCGGCGGGCCGGCGCGCTGCATCGCCACCGAGCTTGGCGCCTGGGTCACCGGCTTCGAGGCCAATGGCGAACTCGCGGATCTGGCCGCGGAGTGCAGCGTCCGCGGCGGGTTCGGACGCCACGCCGAGATCAGGACCTGGCAGCCGGCGAAGCCGGATTTCGCCCGCCACGCCTTCCATCACGCGCTGGCGCTGGAAGCCTTGCGGGGCGAGGCGCCCGGGCCGGTGCTGGTCGCCATCTGCCGCGCGCTGCGTCCCGGCGGTCAGCTCATGATGGTGGATCTGGTGGCCGACCCGCCGCTCGACCCATCGGACGGCGCGGTTGCCGCCTGGTGCCGGCTGGAGGGTCGCGCGCCCTCGCTGCCCAGCCAGCGGGCGGTCTCGGGGGCGCTTGTCCGGCTAGGCTTCGACGTTCGCGTCACCGAGGACATCTCGCTGCGCCACATGCAGCAGGCGCTGAGCGGCTGGCATGGGGTGATCCGCGGCATGAGTGCGAAGCGGCCGAGCCCCGCGATGGCCCGGATCGTGGTGCGCGAGGCCGAATTGTGGCTGCGCCGGTTGAGCCTGATGCGCGCGCACCGGATTTGCCTGGTGCGCTGGCATGCCATCCGCGGATCGGCGCCTGGCTGAGTGGCGGGCCAGGCGGGCGGGCCAGGCGGGCGGGCCGGGCGGGCGGCGGGGGATTGCGGGGCGCGCATGGCGGGGGACAGGAAAAATTGGCTTCTTTTCGCCACCAAACTCCGCAAGTATGCTGGGCGAAACAACCAGCGTGCCGGGACGTGAAGCCTCTCGTCGGGATCAGTTGCTGCACCAAGCAGTTCGGCGTCTTCGGGATGCCGAACCATGCCGCCTCCAACACCTATGTCCGCGCCACCGACCAGGTGGTGGGTGCCGTGCCGGTGCTGATCCCGGCCAATGGCGACCACGCGGATGTGGAGACGCTGCTCGATCGGCTGGACGGCATCATCCTGACCGGCAGCCGCTCCAACGTGCAGCCCAGCCTGTATGGCGGCCCGCCGCATCCCGAAGGGATCCCGGAGGACCCGGCGCGCGACGGTGCCATCCTGCCGCTGATCCGCGCCGCGATCGCCCGCGGCGTGCCGTTGCTGGCGATCTGCCGAGGGTTCCAGGAGCTGAACGTGGCGCTCGGCGGCACGCTGCACCAGCGGCTGCAGGACCTGCCCGACCGGATCGACCATTCGACGCCGATGCACCCCTCGCCGCGGGTGCGTCAGGGCAAGGCGCACGCCATGCGGGTGGTGCCGGGAAGCTGGCTGCACCGGATCGCCGGGGCGAGCGAGATCGCGGTGAACTCGCTGCACAACCAGGGCATCGACCAGCTCGCGCCGGGCCTGGTGGCCGAGGGGATCGCGCCGGACGGCCAGATCGAGGCGGTGCGCGTGGTCAACGCGCCCGGCTTCGCGGTCGGGATGCAGTGGCATCCGGAATACGACTGGGAGACCGACCCGGTGTCGCGCCGCATCTTCGAGGCGTTCGGCCAGGCGGTGCACGCCCGTCCCGGGTTGTCGGCGGCGGCCGACTAGACGCCGTGGACCAACCGGATCCGGAGACGAATGCATCCGGGTCAGGCGACGCGCGACACTGAACGAATCGATCGCCGTTGCGTGGCTTGGTGGCCCGTTAGGCAGGATGACCGCATTTGGCCCGGGTTGCCTGGGCTGCTCACAGGCGTCATTCCGGAAGCGCGGCAACGCAAGAAAGCAAGTCATCAAGCCGACACGGAGTTGCACGGAGGGCGCACAGACCAAGACTCATGCCAGCGACCCAGCACCAGCCGATGGGTCAAGACTTTGGGCCGCTGGAATAATGGCTCGGGTTTGTCCATAGGGCCTGGTACCGCTGCACTGAGGTTTTGACCGGTTGACCGGGGCTTGATTCCAACGCTGGGGACGCTTCGCGCATCTGGTGCATCGCAGGCCCGCCAACGCTTCCGCAACCATCCGTCCGCGGCATCGCAAAGGAAGAATTTTAACGCAGATGAAGCAAGGCGATGGACGCCGATGCACGCAGATAGCGCGCGGTGGAATGATCTGTCGGGGCAGATGATCGGCTGCGCGTTCACCGTGCTCAACACGCCTGGGGCCGGATTCCTGGAAAAGGTCCGGGAGAATGCGGCGGCATTTGAACTTCTTGCGGCTGGCCTGTCGGGTGCGTAGCAGCGTGGCGCAGGATGACTACCATGACGTAATGGTCGGTGAGTGCTTCGTGGACCTGCTGGTCGAGGACGTGCTGCCGGGCTGCGCGGCCGTCCGTGGCCCAGCAGCAGGCAGACAATTTACAGAAAGGAAGTTGCACCAACGGACGAACAGGCACATGCCCCCGGGCATCTTGACCCGGGGGGTCGGCTGCAATGCGGCAATTACCTCAAAGCGATCGCCCTGCTGAACTGCCGGAGTTGCGCGAGTTGGCGATCGGCTTCGGGGGAGCCGGCCATGTCGCGCTGTATCGCCACGCGCCGGCCGATGATGCGGGGTACCTGCCGGCCTTTCGCCACCAAGGCGGCGGGGGGGACCGACCGTCCCTGGGATGACGGAGGTGGCTCGCCTGGCCGCGGTGCGGACCTGTCTGCACAAGGAATGAAACCGCTTGTGATGAAGGCGGCCGCGGGCTGCGCCGGCCGTGCCACGCGGCCGCCCCGACGGCGGCGGGGGGGGACCGATCTGCGGTCCTTCGCATTGCTGCGCGGTTCAATGCCTTGCTTCGATCGGGCGGCGGAACCGGGGCGCCACCGCCGCGCGGGACCTGGCCGGCGGATCTGTGGGTGCCCGGGCGGGTGGATCGGCCGGGCCGGATCGCCGGCGCGAGCATCCCGCCCTTGATGGTTTGCGTGGCGCCTGAGGGCATTCTGGTGTAAGTGGTGTTAACTGACGCTCGGTGCACCAGGATCGCAGATGCCATCCATTCCAATCCAGCCCCCCCTCGCCTTGCCCGATGCGTTTGTCGCGCGTTCGCACAAAGGTTCCATGCAACACGGTATGCCGGGGTTAGCGGTGCGACGGTTCGGCGCGGATGGCTGGTCTGCCGGCTGGGATCGGGCCCGGGCGTGTTCGGGCGGCGGTCGAGAGGCCGGCTTGACCGCTGGGCCCAGGCCGACGCCGTTAGCGCTGGGGCTCGGCTCGAGGCTTGGACTTGTCCTCGGCACGGCTTCCTGTCCGGCGGGCAAGCGCAGGATGCGCCAAAGACCCCATGCAACGTGGCGCGGTGCCGGGGCGGCGGCAGCGGGCCGAGCGGCGCAGGACGCGGCCGGCGTCGCCCGGACGGCGCCGGCCGGGACCGGCGGCACGGTGTCCCGCCCAGCTGGCAAGCGCAGGATGCGGCAAAGACCCCATGCAACGTGGCGCGGTGCCGCGGCGGCGGCGGGCCGAGCGGCGCAGGACGCGGCCGGCATTTTCCGGACGACGGCGAGCAGGACCGGCGGCACGGCGTCCCGCCCGGCGGGCAAGCGCAGGATGCGGCAAAGACCCCATGCAACGTGGGACGGTACCGCGACGGACGTGGCGGGCCGAGCGGCGCCGGGCGCGGCCGGCATCGTCCGGACGACGGCGAGCAGGACCGGCGGCACGGCGTCCCGCCCGGCGGGCAAGCGCAGGATGCGGCAAAGACCCCATGCAACGTGGGACGGTACCGCGACGGACGTGGCGGGCCGAGCGGCGCCGGGCGCGGCCGGCATCGTCCGGACGACGCCGGCCGGGATCGGCGGCACGGCGTCCCGCCCGGCGGGCAAGCGCAGGATGCGGCAAAGACCCCATGCAACGTGGGACGGTACCGCGACGGACGTGGCGGGCCGAGCGGCGCCGGGCGCGGCCGGCATCGTCCGGACGACGCCGGCCGGGATCGGCGGCACGGCGTCCCGCCCGGCGGGCAAGCGCAAGATGCGGCAAAGACCCCATGCAACGTGGCGCGGTGCCGGGGCGGCGGCGGCGGCGGCGGGCCGAGCGGCGCAGGACGCGGCCGGCGTCGCCCGGGCGGCGCCGGCCGGGACCGGCGGCACGGTGTCCCGCCCGGCGGGCAAGCGCAGGATGCGGCAAAGACCCCATGCAACGTGGCGCGGTGCCGGGGCGAGCGGCGCCGGGCGCGGCCGGCATCGGCCGGGCGACGCCGGCCGGGGCCGGCGGCACGGCGTCCCGCCCGACGGGCAAGCGCACGATGCGGCAAAGACCCCATGCAACGTGGGACGGTGCCTGGGCGGCGGCGGCGAGCCGAGCGGCGCCGGACGCGGCCGGCATCGGCCGGGCGACGCCGGCCGGGGCCGGCGGCACGGCGTCCCGCCCGGCGGGCAAGCGCACGATGCGGCAAAGACCCCATGCAACGTGGGACGGTGCCGGGGCGGCGGCAGCGGGCCGAGCGGCGCCGGACGCGGCGAGCCGGGCGGCACCGGGCGATCCGTCTCGGCGGGCTCGGCGGTGGATCTTGCCGGGCGGACCTGAGAGCCGCCGGGATGGCGCCGAGCCGGGGGCGGTCGCGGGCGCGCGTCGCGGCACCGCCCCGCCACACCGCCCCACCCTTCCCCGGGAGCGGGCAGGGACTGCTACGGAGCCGCGACGGTCAGACGACGCCCGCGGTCCGCAATGCCGCGATGCGCTCGGCGCTGTAGCCGATCTCGCCCAGCACCTGGTCGGTGTCCGCGCCGAGCGCCGGCGCCGGGTTGCGCGGCATGGCGCTGCCCGGCAGGCGGAACGCCGGCGCCGCCATGCGGAAGTCCGGCCGCGCCGGATGGGCATAGCACCACACCCGGTCCTCGCTCGATGACGAACGACGACGTCAGGGCGCGGGCGATGTCGTGCACCGGCGCCGCCGGCACCGCGCCGGCGAAATGCGCCAGCCACGTCCGCGGTGCTGCGCGAGGCCAACGCCGCGTCCAGCAGTTCGGTCAGCACGGCGCGGTTGGCGAGCCGCGCCGGGAACGTCGCGAAGCGCTTGTCCTCCGCCCAGTCCGGCCGGTCGAGCCGGGCGCACAGCACCGGCCAGAATTTCTGTTTGTTGCACATGATGAAGATCCAGCCGTCCGCGGTGCGGTAGAGCTGGCTGGGGGTCAGCGACGGATGCGCCGAGCGCGGCTCGCGGCCCTGCGCGTGGCCCTCGTTGAGGAACCAGCCCGCCAGGTAGTTCAGGTTGGACAGCGCGGTGTCGAACAGGCTGACATCGACGTCCCTGCCCTGCCCGGTCGCGCGCGCGGCGAGGATGCCGCCGAGCAGCGCCAGCGCGGCGTAGACGCCCGCCATCATGTCGACGATCGACAGGCCGAACCGCGCCGGCGCGCCGTCGGGCTCGCCGGTCAGCGACAGGTAGCCCGCCTCGGCCTGCATCAGATAGTCGTAGCCCGGCCAGTTCGCCCGGCTGCCGTCCCGCCCATAGGCCGAGAGATGCGCGCAGACGATGCGCGGATTGGCGTCCTGCAACGCGGCGTAGGTCACGCCGAGCCGCGCCGGCTGGTCGC
The DNA here is from genome assembly GCA_963847615.1 of uncultured Alphaproteobacteria bacterium. Lineage (GTDB taxonomy): Bacteria > Pseudomonadota > Alphaproteobacteria > Acetobacterales > Acetobacteraceae > Palsa-883. The sequence continues at coordinate 12,916 of CAWKAN010000036.1, read as the reverse complement.
CGCGCAGGTTGTCCAGCACGCCGTCGGCGCCGCGCACCAGGTCGCGCAGCACCGCCCTGCCCTGCTCCGTGCGCAGGCTGAGCGTGATCGAGCGCTTGTTGCGGTTGAACGCCTGGAAGAAATGGCTGTCGTGTTCGCCGAGGAAATACGGCCCGACCTGGCGCGAGACGTCGCCGCCCTCGGCCGGGTTTTCGAGTTTGATCACCTCGGCGCCCATGTCGGCGAGCTGCATTGAGCCAAATGGTCCGGCACCGTATTGCTCAACCGCCAGGATGCGCAGGCCGGACAGCGGCAGCGCCAAGGCGGGAGGCGCCGTGGGAGCCACCGCGGAAGGATCTGCGGAAGCGGGCGGCATCAGGCCGGATACCGCTGCACGAGCTGACGCGCGATGATGATGCGTTGCAGCTCGTTGGTGCCCTCGCCGATCACCAGCAACGGCGCGTCGCGATACAGCCGCTCGACCGGAAAGTCGGTGGAATAGCCGTAACCGCCGTGCACCCGCATCGCCTCGATGGCGTTTTCCAGTGCCGTTTCGGTGGCGAACAGCTTGGCCATGCCGGCCTCCATGTCGCAGCGGACGCCCTGGTCGTACAGCTCCGCCGCGCGCCGCGTCAGCAGCCGCGCCGCCTCGGTGCGCGTCGCCATGTCGGCGAGCTTCAACTGGATCGCCTGGTGCTGGGCGATCGGCTTGCCGAAGGTCTTGCGCAGTTGGGCGTAGCGCAGCGAGCAGTCCAGCGCCGCCTGGGCGATGCCGACGCCGCGCGAGGCGACGTTGATCCGCCCCAGCTCCAGCCCGGACAGCGCGTGCTGCAGCCCGAGGCCCTCGACGCCGCCGATCAGCCGATCCGCCTTCACGCGGTAGTCGTCGAACACCAGCTCGGCGCTGTCGATCCCCTTGTAGCCCAGCTTCTCCAGCTTGCGGCTGACGGTGAAGCCGGGGCCCTTCTCCGCCAGGAACAGGCTCATGCCGCGATGGCGCGGCTCGGCCGCCAGATCGGTCTTCACCAGCAGCGCGAAGCAGGCGCCGTGGATGCCGTTGCTGATCCAGGTCTTGGTCCCGTTGATCACGTAATGATCGCCGTCGCGCCGCGCGGTGGTGCGGATCGCCTGCAGGTCGGTGCCGCAATCGGGCTCGGTCAGCGCCAGGCCGCCACGCAGCTCGCCGGCGGCGAAGCGCGGCAGGAATTCGCGCTTCTGGTCGGGCGTCCCCTGGCGCTCGACCACCGCCGCCATGATCAGGTGCGAGTTGAAGATGCCGGTCAGCGACATCCAGACCCGGGCGATGCGCTCGACGATCGCGGCATAGGTGGCGCAGGGCAGGCCGAGGCCGCCGTAGTCCGCGCCGATGGTGGCGCCGAACAGGCCCAGCTCGCGCATCCGCGCGACCATCTCGGCCGGCCAGGTGTCGGACTTTTCCAGCGCATGGACGTACGGCGCGACGTCGCGCGCCAGGAAGGCCTCGATGGTGTCGAGGATCAGCGCGTCCGACACGTCACACCGGCTTCCAGTTTCGATCCACCGTCACATCGATCAGCGTCGGTCCGTTGGCTTTCAGCGCCGTCGCCAGCAAATCCTTCACCTCGGCGATCTTGGTCGCGCGGTGCGCCGTCAGGCCCAGCCCGCGCGCGACCGCCACGAAATCCACCGCCGGCTCGACCAGGTCCATTCCGACATAGGTGTCGGTCTGCGCCGCCAGCCCCTTCATCGCGTTCACCCGCTGCTTCAGGATGCGGTAGCTGGAATTGTTGATGATGACGAACACCATCGCGCAGCTTCTCGTGCGCCGCGGTCCACAGGCCCTGGATCGTGTACATCGCCGAGCCGTCGCCGATCAGCGCCACCACCGGGCCGGTCCGGCAGCGCCAGCTTGGCGCCGATCGCCGCCGGCAGCCCCCAGCCGATGCCGCCGCCGCGCAGGCCGAAGAAGCTCTGCGCATCATCGCTTTTCAGGAACCGCCGCAGCCCGGCGCCCGAGGAGATCGTTTCGTCGATCACCACCGCCTCGGCCGGCAGCAGGTCGGCCGATCGCCTGCATCAGCGCCAGCGGATGGATCGGCGTGCGCTCCGGCGGCGGCTTCGGCGGTGGCGCGCAGATGCACCAGGCTCTGCCGCGTCGCCGCCTGCATCTCGGCCAGCCGCGTGCGCGCATGCGCGGCCTGCGGCTTCGCTGCGTGCACGCGGCGACCGCCTCGGTCAGCTCCGGCAGCGTCGCCTTCGGATCGCCGAGGATCGCGACCTGCTCGGCGGATAGTTCTTGCCCAGTTCCCACGGATCGGTGTCGAGATGGACGATCGGCATGCCCTCCGGCAGCGGATCGACCTCGCCGGGCAGCGACAGGGTGAACAGATCGGCGCCGATCGAGACCAGCAGGTCGTGCTGGCTCAGCATGCCGCGGATCACCGCCGGCAGCCGCGCGAACGCTGCCGCGATACAGCGGATGCGACGACGGGAACATCGCGCGGCTCGCCATGCCCTCGTCATAGACCGGCGCGCCGAGCAGCTTCGGCCAGGGCGACGAGTTCGGCCGAGCGCGTTGCTCTGCGGCACCGCGTCGCCGGCCATGATCACCGGCCGATTCGGCGCGCGCCATCAGCGCGGCGGCGGCGGCGATCGCGCGCGCGCATCGCCGCGCACGCCGCCGGCGCCACCCGCGTCGGCGCGCCGAGGTCAAGCTCGCCATCGGCGTTCAGGATGTCGCCCGGCAGCGACAGGAACACCGGGCCCGGTCGGCGGCGCCAGCGCCGTCTTCACCGCGCGATGGATCATCAGCGGCAGGTCGGCCAGGCGGCGCACCTCGGCGGACCATTTCACGAATGGTTGCGCGATGCGCGGCAGGTCGGCCCACAGCAGCGGCTCGGTGATGTTGAAGGTCTGCTCGTGCTGCCCGGCGGTCACCAGGATCGGCGCGCCGGCCTTCTGCGCGTCGTACAGCATGCCCATCGCGTTGCCGAGGCCGGGCGCGACATGCAGGTTCACCACCGCGAGGCCGCCGGAGGCCTGGGCGTAGCCGTCCGCCATGCCCATCGCCGGGGCTTCCTGCAAGCGCCAGCACGTAGCGCAGCTCGGTCTCGCCGGCGAGCGCGTCCATCAATGGCAGCTCGGTCGTTCCGGGATTGCCGAACATGATCCGCACCCCCTCCTGCTTCAGCAGTTCGAGCAGCGCGGCCTTTCCCGACATGTACGGCATCGTGATCCTCCCGTGAACGACGGCCAATCTAGCCACTTCCCAGAACGGCCGTGACCCGGCAGACTGTAGGCAAGCAATCAAGCTTTAACCAGACGAGGGGACCGTTCACCTATGCCGCATATCACTCGCCGTGCCGCGCTGGCCGGCTTGGCCATCGCGCCGCTCGCCAAGCCCGGGATCATCCGCGCCCAGAGCACGTCCAAGCCGGTGAAGATCGGCCTGCTCAGCGACATGAGCGGGCCATACCGCGATGTCGGCGGGCCGGGCAACAAGGTCGCGGTCGAGCTGGCGATCGAGGATTTCGGCGGCTCCGTGCTGGGCCGGCCGATCGAGGTCCTGCAGGCCGACGACCAGAACAAGCCCGACGTCGCCGCTGCCCTGGCGCGCGAATGGATCGACAGCCAGGGCGTCGATGTGCTGACCGACGGGGCGGCCAGCTCCTCCGGCCTGGCGGTGCAGCAGATCGCCATGGAGAAGAAGCGGATCTATCTGATCACCGGGCCGGCCACCTCGGACATGACGGGGCCGAAATGCACGCCGTACGGGGTGCAGTTCTCCTACGACACCTACGCCCTGGCCAACAGCACCGGCAACGCGCTGACCAAGGCGGGCGGCGATACGTGGTACTTCATCACCGCCGACTATGCGTTCGGCTACGCGCTGGAGCGCGACACGATCAACGCGGTGAAGAAGTCCGGCGGCAAGGTCCTGGGCGTCACGCGCGCGCCGCTGGCGACGCCGGATTTCTCCAGCTACCTGGTGCAGGCGCAGGCCTCCGGCGCCAAGGTGCTGGGGCTGGCGAATGCCGGCACCGACCTGCAGAACTGCATCAAGCAGGCCGCCGAGTTCGGCATCAGCGGCAAGGGCATGAAGGTGGCGACGTTGCTGATGCAGATCAGCGACGTGAACTCGCTGGGCCAGAAGACCTGCGAGGGGCTCGTCTACACCGACTCGTTCTACTGGGACATGACCGACAAGACGCGCGCCTGGTCGAAGCGCTGGGGCGCCAAGATGGGCGGCATGGTGCCGGGGCTGCTGCACGCCGGGCAGTACTGCGCGGCGTATCACTGGCTGAAATCGGTGAAGGCCGCCGGGACGACCGACGCCGATACGGTGGTGGCGAAGATGAAGGCGACGAAGGTCAACGATTTCTACAACACCGACGTGACGATCCGCCAGGATGGCCGGGTGATGCACCAGATGTATCTGTGGCAGGTGAAGCCCGCGTCGGAGGCAAGATACAAGTACGATTTCTGCAAGAACCTGGCGGTGATCAAGCCGGCGGACGCGTGGCGCCCATTGAGCGAAGGGGGCTGCCCGTACGTCAAGGCCTGACCGGCCGCGGCCGCCTTGCGTTGCCCCCGGAACGAATTCCGGGGGCAGGCCCTCTCCCGCGGCGCGGGAGAGGGAGTGGGGGTCAGATGACCAGCTCGATCAGGAACGGCCCCTTGCGCGCGATCGATTGCGCCAGCAGGTCGGCCAGGGTCTCGCAGGTTTCCGCGCGCGCCGCCTCGACGCCCATGCCGGTGGCAAGCCGCGTCCAATCGATGTCCGGATGGCCGATGTCCATCATGTCGAGCGCGGTTCGGCCCGGGTTGGCACCGACATTGGCGAGCTCGCCGAGCAGGATCTGATACTTCCGGTTCGACAACAGGATGGTGGTGACATCCAGGTTCTCGCGGGCCTGGGTCCACAGCGCCTGCAGGGTATACATGGCCGAGCCGTCGGCCTGCAGCCCGATGACGCGCCGCCCGGGCGCGCCGATCGCGGCCCCGGTGGCCAGCGGCGGGCCGCTGCCGATCGCGCCGCCCGTGCCGGTGAGCCAGTCGTGCGGCGCGGCGGCGTAGGTCAGCGGGAAGAAGCCGCGGCCGAAGCTGACCGCTTCGTCGATGATGATCGCCTGATCCGGCAGCAGCGCGGCGACGGTGGCGGCGACGGCTTCGGCTTTCGGGGCGCCGCGCGCCGGCGTCGGACGTGGGCCGGGGTCGGGCAACGGCACGCGCGGGGCGCCGAGTTCCTCGACCAGGCGCGCCAGTGCCTCGGCCGCGTCCTGATCGGGGCGGGCCAGGATGTGCACGTCGGCATCCGGCGGCACCGAGGTGCCGGGCTTGTTCGGATAGGCGAAGAAGGTCACCGGCTTGCGGGCGCCGACCAGGATCATCTGCCGCGTGCCCGCCAGCACCTTGATCGCGGTGTCCACGACATAGGGAACCCGATCGACCGGCACCCGGCCCTGCCCGCGCGCCAGCCGCCCGTTCGAGCCTTGCGCCATCAGCCGCGCGCCGCTGGCCGCGGCGATGCGATGGGCGAGCGCGAGCGCCTCGGGGCTGGACACCGCGTTGCCGCCCAGCATCAGCACGGTCTTCTCGCCGCGCCGCAGGATGCGCGCGGCGTTGCTGATCTGCGCCGGGTCGGCGCGCGGCGCCGGCGGGACCGGCAGCGGCGCCGCGACGATGCCGCCGTCGTCCCAGGATGTGTCGGACGGCAGGATCAGCGTGGCGATCTGCCCCGGATAGGTGCGCGCGGCCTGCACCGCCACCGCCGCATCGGCGCCGACGGTCGCCGCGGTCGTTGCCGTGCGCACCCAGGCCGAGGCGCCGCGCGCCCAGCCCTCGGTGTCGGCGGTCAACGGCGCATCGAGCGGGCGATGGTAGGTCGCCTGGTCGCCGACGATGTTGACGATCGGCGTCAGCGCGCGGCGGGCGTTGTGCAGGTTCGCCAGGCCGTTGGCGAGGCCCGGGCCGCAATGCAGCAGCGTGGCCGCGGGGCGGCCGGTCATGCGCGCATAGCCGTCGGCCGCGCCGGTGACCACACCCTCGAACAAGCCCAGCACGCAGCGCATGCCGGGAATGCGGTCGAGCGCGGCGACGAAGTGCATCTCCGAGGTGCCGGGGTTGGCGAAGCAGGTATCGACCCCGCTGCGCAGCAGCGTGTGCACCAGGCTTTCGGCGCCGTTCATCCGTCGTGGTCCCCTCTCCGGCATGCGGGCGGCGACACTGCCCGCGCCGGGCTGCCCTGGCAACCGCGCCGGAATGCTGGCATGGACCATGCGCCGACGAGACCGGGATCAGGCCTTGAACCGACCGAGGAGATCGATCGCCGCCATGCGCTTCACCGTGCTCTATTCCGAGAACAACTACGCCGACGACAGCGTCGAGCGGCGCGTCTATGGGCCCGACGTTCGGGTGATCTTTCCGCACGCCTGCGAGTCGCTCGCCGATCTGTCGGATGCCGATTGCGCGGCAGCGGATGGCTTGATGATCATGCGCTTCAAGGTGACCGCGACGGACCTGCGGCGGTTTCCGAAGCTGCGGGCGATCTGCCGCATGGGCGTGGGCTACGACAATCTGGACCGCAAGGCAGCGGCCGAGCGGCAGATCATGATCGTCAACGTGCCAGATTACGGCACGACCGAGGTGGCGGATCACGCAATCGCCCTGGCGCTGGCGCTGCGCCGCGGGTTGCTGCTGCACCATGAGCTGCAACGCAAGGACCCGCCGGCACCGTGGCGCTACATGCGCGATCCGTTGCTGCGGCGCACCGGCGTGCAGACCTTCGGCATTGTCGGCCTGGGCCGGATCGGCACCGCGGTCGCGTTGCGGGCGAAGGCGTTGGGGTTCCGCGTGGTGTTCTTCGACCCCAACCTGCCGAACGGCGCCGAACTTGGCGTGGGGGTGGCGCGCGCGGCGACCCTGGAGGCGCTGCTGCGGCAGACTGATACATTGTCGATCCATGCGCCGCTGACCCCGGAGACGCGCGGATTGATCGGGGCGAAGGAGCTGGCTCTGCTGCCCGAGGGCGCCGTGGTGGTGAACACCGCGCGTGGGCCGATCATCGATATCGATGCGCTGGCGGCAGCGCTGAAGAGCGGGCACCTGGCGGGCGTCGGCATCGATGTGGTGCCGGTGGAACCGCCGGTCGAGCCGGTGCCGGAATTGCTGCGCGCCTACCGTGCGCGGGAGGCGTGGTGCGAGGGGCGTCTGATCATCACCCCCCACTCGGCGTTCTTCACCCCGCAGGCATGGGACGACATCCGCACCAAGGCGGCGGAGACGATGCGCGCGGCCCTGCTGGGACCGACGCCGCAGAACGTGATCACACCGGACATGTATTGAGTGCGCCGGATCTGCACTGGGCTGCGTTGGGCCGCGATCGTGGCGGATTGATCCCGCCGCCGCGGCGCAGTGGCACGGCGGCGGGTCGCCCCTGAAGGGGGAGCGCTGCGAAGGATGTTCCCGGTCCGCGTCGGCGCCCGTTCGACCTTCCCGGCTCCCGCGAACCGGGCGGTGTGGCTGGTCGTCATTGCGGCAACCAACCACACCCCGGAGCGGATCAAACCGCCAGCATTGATCAAAGCGCAGAGAACTGGGCCGTGGTCATGGCTGCGAGTTGTGTCGAGGTGAACGCCGGGATCTGGCTTGCCGTGAACGCCGCGACCTGCGCCGTCGAGAGTGCAGCGATCTGGCTCGTGGTGAGCGCCGGGATGTCGGCCGTGGTCAGGGCGACAATCTCCGAAGTGGTCAACGCGGAGATGTCCGCAGTGCTCAGCGCGGCCACCTGCGCTTTTGTCAGAGCCGCAATATCTCCGGTGGACAAGGCCTGCGTCTCCGCAGTTGTCAGGGCCGAGATCCCCGCCGTGGACAGCGCCGCGAACTGCGTCGTCAACAGCGCCAGCACATCGGCGGAACTCAGTGCCGCGACCTGCGCCGAGGTCAGCCCGGAGATCCCGACGCTGCTCAGCGCCGCCGCCTGCGCGGTGGTCAGCGCGCCGGCCTGCGCCGTGGTCAGCGCCTTGACCTGGGCCGCGCTCAATGCGGCCACGTCGGCGGTGCCCAGCGCCGCCACCTGCGCGGTGGTCAGCGCGGTGACCTCCGCCGCGGTCAGCGCCTTGACCTGCGCGGTGCCCAGCGCCGCCACCTGCGCGGTGGTCAGCCCGGCGACCTGAGCGGTACTCAGCGCCGCCACCTCGGCCGCGGTCAACGCGTCGATCTGCGCCGTGCTCAGCGCGGCGAGTTCCGCCGTGCCCAGCCCGGGCAGCGCCGCCACCGGCAGCGCCGCGAGCTGCGCCGTGCCCAGCGCCACCACGTCGGCCGTCGGCAGTGCCGCGACCTGCGCCGAGGTCAGCCCGGAGATCCCGACGCTGCTCAGCGCCGCCGCCTGCGCGGTGGTCAGCGCGCCGGCCTGCGCCGTGGTCAGCGCCTTGACCTGGGCCGCGCTCAATGCGGCCGACGTCGGCGGTGCCCAGCGCCGCCACCTGCGCGGTGGTCAGCGCGGTGACCTCCGCCGCGGTCAGCGCCTTGACCTGCGCGGTGCCCAGCGCCGCCACCTGCGCGGTGGTCAGCCCGGCGACCTGAGCGGTACTCAGCGCCGCCACCTCGGCCGCGGTCAACGCGTCGATCTGCGCCGTGCTCAGCGCGGCGAGTTCCGCCGTGCCCAGCCCGGGCAGCGCCGCCACCGGCAGCGCCGCGAGCTGCGCCGTGCCCAGCGCCACCACGTCGGCCGTCGGCAGTGCCGCGACCTGCGCCGAGGTCAGCCCGGAGATCCCGACGCTGCTCAGCGCCGCCGCCTGCGCGGTGGTCAGCGCGCCGGCCTGCGCCGTGGTCAGCGCCTTGACCTGGGCCGCGCTCAACGCGGCGATGTCGGCGGTGCCCAGCGCCGCCACCTGCGCGGTGGTCAGCGCGGTGACCTCCGCCGCGGTCAGCGCCTTGACCTGCGCGGTGCCCAGCGCCGCCACCTGCGCGGTGGTCAGCCCGGCGACCTGCGCGGTGCTCAGCGCCGCCACCTCGGCCGCGGTCAACGCGTCGATCTGCGCCGTGCTCAGCGCGGCGAGTTCCGCCGTGCCCAGCCCGGGCAGCGCCGCCACCGGCAGCGCCGCGAGCTGCGCCGTGCCCAGCGCCACCACGTCGGCCGTCGGCAGTGCCGCGACCTGCGCCGAGGTCAGCCCGGAGATCCCGACGCTGCTCAGCGCCGCCGCCTGCGCGGTGGTCAGCGCGCCGGCCTGCGCCGTGGTCAGCGCCTTGACCTGGGCCGCGCTCAACGCGGCGACGTCGGCGGTGCCCAGCGCCGCCACCTGCGCGGTGGTCAGCGCGGTGACCTCCGCCGCGGTCAGCGCCTTGACCTGCGCGGTGCCCAGCGCCGCCACCTGCGCGGTGGTCAGCCCGGCGACCTGAGCGGTACTCAGCGCCGCCACCTCGGCCGCGGTCAACGCGTCGATCTGCGCCGTGCTCAGCGCGGCGAGTTCCGCCGTGCCCAGCCCGGGCAGCGCCGCCACCGGCAGCGCCGCGAGCTGCGCCGTGCCCAGCGCCACCACGTCGGCCGTCGGCAGTGCCGCGACCTGCGCCGAGGTCAGCCCGGAGATCCCGACGCTGCTCAGCGCCGCCGCCTGCGCGGTGGTCAGCGCGCCGGCCTGCGCCGTGGTCAGCGCCTTGACCTGGGCCGCGCTCAATGCGGCCACGTCGGCGGTGCCCAGCGCCGCCACCTGCGCGGTGGTCAGCGCGGTGACCTCCGCCGCGGTCAGCGCCTTGACCTGCGCGGTGCCCAGCGCCGCCACCTGCGCGGTGGTCAGCCCGGCGACCTGAGCGGTACTCAGCGCCGCCACCTCGGCCGCGGTCAACGCGTCGATCTGCGCCGTGCTCAGCGCGGCGAGTTCCGCCGTGCCCAGCCCGGGCAGCGCCGCCACCGGCAGCGCCGCGAGCTGCGCCGTGCCCAGCGCCACCACGTCGGCCGTCGGCAGTGCCGCGACCTGCGCCGAGGTCAGCCCGGAGATCCCGACGCTGCTCAGCGCCGCCGCCTGCGCGGTGGTCAGCGCGCCGGCCTGCGCCGTGGTCAGCGCCTTGACCTGGGCCGCGCTCAACGCGGCGATGTCGGCGGTGCCCAGCGCCGCCACCTGCGCGGTGGTCAGCGCGGTGACCTCCGCCGCGGTCAGCGCCTTGACCTGCGCGGTGCCCAGCGCCGCCACCTGCGCGGTGGTCAGCCCGGCGACCTGCGCGGTGCTCAGCGCCGCCACCTCGGCCGCGGTCAACGCGTCGATCTGCGCCGTGCTCAGCGCGGCGAGTTCCGCCGTGCCCAGCCCGGGCAGCGCCGCCACCGGCAGCGCCGCGAGCTGCGCCGTGCCCAGCGCCACCACGTCGGCCGTCGGCAGTGCCGCGACCTGCGCCGAGGTCAGCCCGGAGATCCCGACGCTGCTCAGCGCCGCCGCCTGCGCGGTGGTCAGCGCGCCGGCCTGCGCCGTGGTCAGCGCCTTGACCTGGGCCGCGCTCAACGCGGCGACGTCGGCGGTGCCCAGCGCCGCCACCTGCGCGGTGGTCAGCGCGGTGACCTCCGCCGCGGTCAGCGCCTTGACCTGCGCGGTGCCCAGCGCCGCCACCTGCGCGGTGGTCAGCCCGGCGACCTGCGCGGTGCTCAGCGCCGCCACCTCGGCCGCGGTCAACGCGTCGATCTGCGCCGTGCTCAGCGCGGCGAGTTCCGCCGTGCCCAGCCCGGGCAGCGCCGCCACCGGCAGCGCCGCGAGCTGCGCCGTGCCCAGCGCCACCACGTCGGCCGTCGGCAGTGCCGCGACCTGCGCCGAGGTCAGCCCGGAAATCCCGACGCTGCTCAGCGCCGCCGCCTGCGCGGTGGTCAGCGCGCCGGCCTGCGCCGTGGTCAGCGCCTTGACCTGGGCCGCGCTCAACGCGGCGATGTCGGCGGTGCCCAGCGCCGCCACCTGCGCGGTGGTCAGCGCGGTGACCTCCGCCGCGGTCAGCGCCTTGACCTGCGCGGTGCCCAGCGCCGCCACCTGCGCGGTGGTCAGCCCGGCGACCTGCGCGGTACTCAGCGCCGCCACCTCGGCCGCGGTCAACGCGTCGATCTGCGCCGTGCTCAGCGCGGCGAGTTCCGCCGTGCCCAGCCCGGGCAGCGCCGCCACCGGCAGCGCCGCGAGCTGCGCCGTGCCCAGCGCCACCACGTCGGCCGTCGGCAGTGCCGCGACCTGCGCCGAGGTCAGCCCGGAGATCCCGACGCTGCTCAGCGCCGCCGCCTGCGCGGTGGTCAGCGCGCCGGCCTGCGCCGTGGTCAGCGCCTTGACCTGGGCCGCGCTCAATGCGGCCACGTCGGCGGTGCCCAGCGCCGCCACCTGCGCGGTGGTCAGCGCGGTGACCTCCGCCGCGGTCAGCGCCTTGACCTGCGCGGTGCCCAGCGCCGCCACCTGCGCGGTGGTCAGCCCGGCGACCTGCGCGGTGCTCAGCGCCGCCACCTCGGCCGCGGTCAACGCGTCGATCTGCGCCGTGCTCAGCGCGGCGAGTTCCGCCGTGCCCAGCCCGGGCAGCGCCGCCACCGGCAGCGCCGCGAGCTGCGCCGTGCCCAGCGCCACCACGTCGGCCGTCGGCAGTGCCGCGACCTGCGCCGAGGTCAGCCCGGAGATCCCGACGCTGCTCAGCGCCGCCGCCTGCGCGGTGGTCAGCGCGCCGGCCTGCGCCGTGGTCAGCGCCTTGACCTGGGCCGCGCTCAATGCGGCGACGTCGGCGGTGCCCAGCGCCGCCACCTGCGCGGTGGTCAGCGCGGTGACCTCCGCCGCGGTCAGCGCCTTGACCTGCGCGGTGCCCAGCGCCGCCACCTGCGCGGTGGTCAGCCCGGCGACCTGCGCGGTGCTCAGCGCCGCCACCTCGGCCGCGGTCAACGCGTCGATCTGCGCCGTGCTCAGCGCGGCGAGTTCCGCCGTGCCCAGCCCGGGCAGCGCCGCCACCGGCAGCGCCGCGAGCTGCGCCGTGCCCAGCGCCACCACGTCGGCCGTCGGCAGTGCCGCGACCTGCGCCGAGGTCAGCCCGGAAATCCCGACGCTGCTCAGCGCCGCCGCCTGCGCGGTGGTCAGCGCGCCGGCCTGCGCCGTGGTCAGCGCCTTGACCTGGGCCGCGCTCAATGCGGCCACGTCGGCGGTGCCCAGCGCCGCCACCTGCGCGGTGGTCAGCGCGGTGACCTCCGCCGCGGTCAGCGCCTTGACCTGCGCGGTGCCCAGCGCCGCCACCTGCGCGGTGGTCAGCCCGGCGACCTGCGCGGTGCTCAGCGCCGCCACCTCGGCCGCGGTCAACGCGTCGATCTGCGCCGTGCTCAGCGCGGCGAGTTCCGCCGTGCCCAGCCCGGGCAGCGCCGCCACCGGCAGCGCCGCGAGCTGCGCCGTGCCCAGCGCCACCACGTCGGCCGTCGGCAGTGCCGCGACCTGCGCCGAGGTCAGCCCGGAAATCCCGACGCTGCTCAGCGCCGCCGCCTGCGCGGTGGTCAGCGCGCCGGCCTGCGCCGTGGTCAGCGCCTTGACCTGGGCCGCGCTCAACGCGGCGATGTCGGCGGTGCCCAGCGCCGCCACCTGCGCGGTGGTCAGCGCGGTGACCTCCGCCGCGGTCAGCGCCTTGACCTGCGCGGTGCCCAGCGCCGCCACCTGCGCGGTGGTCAGCCCGGCGACCTGCGCGGTACTCAGCGCCGCCACCTCGGCCGCGGTCAACGCGTCGATCTGCGCCGTGCTCAGCGCGGCGAGTTCCGCCGTGCTCAGCCCGGGCAACGCCGCCACCGCCAGCGCCGCCAGCTGCGCCGTGCCCAACGCCAGCACGTCCGCACTCGGCAGTGCCGCGACCTGCGCCGAGGTCAACCCGGAAATCCCGGCCGTGCTCAGCGCCACGGCGTCTGCGGTTGGCAGCACCGCGATATCCGTCGTGGTCAGGGCAGCGACCTGAATGGCAGTCAACGCCGCCACCTGCGCGGTGG
>CAWKAN010000035.1:0-22621 GCA_963847615.1 uncultured Alphaproteobacteria bacterium | reverse complement strand
TTCGCCATCATCCCGCGCCACTGCGAGAAATCCGCGCCGACGGAAAAACCCCACGCGGACGTTCAGCCATCGGCTCGCTCGGCGAGGTAGGTCTGTCAGTGACAGGCCGCGCCTTGTGGCAGAGCGACAAGTGATTGTTCGCCGTGGTCAGGCCACCGTTTCGGACGTTCATCGGCTTGTCGCGGAACCGGTCGGTTTGCGGATCGTGGGCTATTTTGGCCGGCTGATCGACACCGCTTCCCACGGCGTGTGCTGATAGTAGGCCGAGGGGCCGCCCGAGATGCTCTGGTACTCCATCTTTACGTAATAGCCGACGTCGGTGGAAATGTAGTAGGTCCAGATGCTGTGATAGAGAGCGCTATGCGACGCGACGACCTTCGGGCTGATCTGCGTTTCCTCGTAGACGACGACATAGACCGAAAACCTGCCGGCCTGGACGGTGATGTCCTGTTTTGCGGTGACCGTGTAAGCGGCGATCCACCGGTAGCCTCCCCTCACGGCCGTGAATTTCACCGCCTTTCCCACCGCCAGGGGCCAGAGCTTCGCAATCTCAGCCTCGTCGGCCTGGTAATTCATGCTGTTGACGAGGGTGACCAATCCGAAAGTCTGATATTTGTCCGACCCGGACGGCGTCACCGAGCAAACCAAACCCTGCCTCGCCGTGAACGCCAGGGTGGTGCCCAGCGATGTGACGATCACCGTCCCCGGCGCGGGACAGGCGCCAGGTTCTGCGTCTTCGGCCCGCGCCGCGGCGGTGAGACACAGGAGTGCAAGCACTATCCGGGCAGCCCCGACCAGCGCGCCGGCAATTGCGGCCAGCGCCGCCAGCGTGCCGGCATCGGCGGCATGGCCCGGATGCAGCGGCTTGCTCATGCCGTCGCCGCGAAACGCCTGCTGCAAGCCCCCGGCCATCGTCGCGGCGGTGGCGATGGCGTGGGCGATCTGCCCGGCATCGCAGCCCAGCAGCAGGGCAGCGGCAGTGGCCGCGCCGAACGTGCCGACCGCTCCGGTGGTATGCCAGAATCGGTAGTGGCTGGGCTGCACCGCCAGGCCGATGCGGCACGACACCTCGTAGCCCGCGGCGATCGCGCGCAGCAGCGCTTCCATGTCGGCGCCGCGCGCCTGCGCAACCGCCAGCGCCGCGGCGATCGTCGCGCTGCCCGGGTGGTAGCCGGAGTCGCGGTGGATGTCGTCGAACTCCACCGTGTGGCTCGCCGTGGCGTTCAGCAGCGCGGCGTGGCGCATGCCGGACCGGCCGCCATCGACGTAGCAGATGGCACGCCCGCTGCCGCGCTCGCCGGCCAAAGCGACCGCCAGCAGCGAGGCCGGCGGGCGGCCAAGACCGGGCAGCAGCGCCGCGAACCAGTCCACCAGCGCACGGCGCGCGTGATGCTCGACCCCCGACGGCCAGGCGCGCACGCGCCAGGAGGCGGCATGCCCGGCAAGCACCAGCAACGGATTGTCCACCTCGGTTCCCCTCTGCGGCGATCGAGCAAACACCACCGGAGGATTTGCCGCCGGGCCCGAATCGGCAAGAGCCGGCACCGGGCGAACCAAGCAAGGCTGGGGCTCCGCCCCAGACCCCGGCAGGGGGCGCTGCACCCTGCACCCCCACCAGAGGCCGCTGCCTCTGGTGGGGGGTCCAGGGGGGCAAAGCCCCCCGGCGGGGTTCGGGGCGGAGCCCCAGCCTTCCTCAGTCGCTCAGTGCCCGCTTCGCCACGCTTGCCAGGTAGGTTGCCGCGGCGGGCAGGATCGCGTCGTTGTAATTGTAATTGGAATTGTGCAATTCCCGCCCGCCGTCGGCCGGACCGTTGCCGATCCAGACGAAGGCGCCGGGGCGCTGTTCCAGGTACCAAGCGAAGTCCTCGCCGGTCATGGCGGGCGGCAGGTCGCGGCGGGTGGCCAGGCCGGCGCCGGCCGCCGCGGTGGCGGCCAGTTCGGCCTCCGCCGGCGTGTTCAGCGTCACCGGATTGCCGCGCGGAATGGCGACGTCGATCTCGACCTCGAACGTGTGCGCCACGCCGGCGGCGACGCGGCGGATCGCCGCCTCCACCTGGTCGCGCACCGCGTTGCGCAGCGTGCGCATGGTGCCGCGCATCACCGCCTCGCCCGGGATCTGGTTCGCCGCGCTGCCCGCCTGCAGCACGGCAATGGTGACGACGGCGCTGTCCAGCGGATCGACGTTGCGCGAGACGATCGTTTGCAGCGCCAGCAGCAGATGTGCCGCGGCCACCATCGGGTCGCGCGTCAGATGCGGCAGCGCGGCGTGCCCGGAATGACCCTGGATGGTGAAGATCAGCCGGTTGCCGGCCGCCATCACCGGGCCGTCGTGCACGGCGACGGTGCCCGCATCCAGGCCCGGCCAGTTGTGGTAGCCGAAGATGCGCTCCATCGGGAAACGCTCGAACAGCCCGTCGGCGATCATCGCCTTGGCACCGCCGCCGCCCTCCTCGGCCGGCTGGAACACCAGGTGCACCGTGCCGCTCCAGGAAGGATCGCGCGCCAGCAGCGCCGCGGCGCCGAGCAGCGAGACGGTATGCCCGTCATGCCCGCAGGCGTGCATCACCCCGGGGTTGGTGGAGGCATAGGGCAGCTCGGTGGTTTCGGTGATTGCCAGCGCGTCCATGTCGGCGCGCAGCCCGACGCTGCGGTTCGACTGGCCGCGGCTGAGGCTCGCCACCACGCCGTGGCCGCCGACCCCGGGGGTGAACGCCACGCCGAGCTCGGTCAGCCGGGCCTGCACGAAGGCGGCGGTCTGTTCCTCGTGCAGCGTCAGCTCGGGGTGCGCGTGCAGATGGCGCCGCCACGCCGTCAGCGTGTCGGCCAGCGTCCGATCGATCATGCGCCTGTTCCCTGGCCTGTCCCCCGGCTTGTCCCCCCGGGCTTGTCCCCCCGGGCTTGTCCGTTGGGCGCCTGTCCCCCGGGCGCCCGTTCCCCAGCCGCGCCATTCACTCCGGGTCAGGACCGACACGGACCAGCAACTTGCCGAAATTCCGCCCGCCCAGGATGCCGCCCAGCGCGTCGGGGGAATTCTCCAGGCCGTCGATCTCGTCCTCGCGGTATTTCAGGCTGCCGTCCATCACCCAGGGCGCCGCCAGCGTGCGCCACTCGGCGAAACGTTCCGGCTTGTCGGAGACGATGAAGCCCTGGATCAGCACCCGCTTGCCGACCACGAAGCCCAGGTTCGGGCCGGGCGGGAACGGGTCCTGGTTGTATTGCGACACCATGCCGCACACCGCCACGCGGGCGAACGGGTTGAGCACGTCGAACACCGCCGCCTGCACGGCGCCGCCGACATTCTCGAAATAGCAGTCGATGCCGTTCGGGCAGGCCGCCTGCAGCTCGCCGCGCAGATCGATGGCGCGATGATCGACGCAATCATCGAACATCAGCGTGTCCTGCACATAGAGGCACTTGTCGGCGCCACCGGCCACGCCGACTACCCTGGCCCCGGCCCGCTTGGCCAGCTGGCCGGCGACCGAACCGACCGCGCCCGAGGCAGCCGAGATCACCACCGTCTCCCCCGCCTTAGGCTTCAGGATGTCGGTCACCCCGGTGTAGGCCGTGGTCCCGGGCATGCCCAGCACGCCGAGATAGCTGGAGATCGGCGGGCTGCGGCGATCCCCGCCCGGCCGCTCCACCCGGGTGAGCTGGGCGGCCTTGCTGAGCACATGGGTTTGCCAGCCGCGCGCGCCGACGGCGATGTCGCCCACGGCAAATCCGGAATCGGCCGAGGCGATCACCTCGCCCACGGTCTCGCCGGTCATCACCTCGCCGATCTCGATCGCCTTGGCGTAGGTCTGCTGTTCGCGCAGCCGGCCGCGCATATAGGGGTCGATCGACAGCCAGATGGTGCGGGTGACCACCTCGCCCGGTCCCGGGCTGGGGACCCCGTCCTCCAGGATATCGAAGTCGGACCGGTCGGGTGCGCCGGAGGGACGGCGACGCAGCACGACCGAACGGCGCAGGGGGGCGACAGGCGAAGACATTGCGTGCTCCTCGATGGCAGGCCGCGCCAGTGTGCGCCGAACCGGGCGGCAGGCTCAACTGATACCGCCGGGATCGTGTTCCGATGCAAGGGGGCAACAGCAGCGGCGAGACCGGGCTCTTCGTACGCCGGGTGGTGGCGGAACCAGCGCCCATGCAGCGCACCAGGGACGCGGCGCCCGCAGGTATGCCCTGACGGGATTTTGGCTTGTCGAACAGTGCCGGAGATGCTGGGGTGCGCGCCATCGTACCGGCCCAGGTGGTCCAGCGGGCGAAGCGCGGATCAGCTTGCCGGCGGAGCCGATGGAACGCTGCCCGCGGACGGGCCTCGGGAGACACGCATGGTGAGGCGAGGCAACAAGATGGACGCATCCGGCATTCGCCGCGGGGGACCGGTCCTGCGGACCGTGCTTCATCGCCTGGCAACCCTCGTGAGTTGCACGGCCTTGCTGATCGGCACCGCTCCGGCGCCGCTCCAGGCGCAGGCGCCCCCGGCGACCCAACAGGCCGGCGCGCAGGGTTACAACGTCGAGCAGCTCGATGCCCTGCTGGCGCCCATCGCACTCTATCCGGACCAGTTGCTGACCCAGATCCTGATGGCCGCCACCTTCCCACTGCAGGTGGTCGAGGCGGCGCGCTGGATCGAGGACCCCGCCAACAAGGCGCTGACCGGCGACGCCCTGACGGCGGCGCTGGCGCCGCAGCCGTGGGATCCCTCGGTCAAATCGCTGGTACCGTTCCCGCAAGTGCTGGCGATGATGAACAGCCAGCTCGATTGGCTGCAGCAGCTGGGCTTTGCGGTGTCGGTACAGCAGAGCGCGGTGATGGAGTCGGTCCAGCGCCTGCGCCGCCAGGCCCAGGCCGCCGGCCAGTTGCAGACGACGGCGCAGCAGGTCGTCACCACGCAGGACCAGGTGATCGTGATCGCCCCGGCGCAGCCGACCGTGGTGTACGTGCCGACCTACAACCCGACCGTGGTCTATGGCGCCTGGCCGTATCCGCTGTATCCGCCGATCTATCTGCCGCCGCCGCCGGGCTACTACGTCGGTTCGGCCTTGATGGCGGGGCTCGCCTTCGGCGCCGGCGTCGCCATCGTTGGCGGTCTGTGGGGCTGGGCGACGCCGAACTGGCGCTACGGCAACGTCAACGTCAACGTCAACCGCTACAACAACATCAACGTGAACCGGCCGCCGATCAACAATCCGGGCTGGCGCCCGCCGCCAGGGCAGCCGGGTCGGCCCGGCGGCGGCTACCGCCCGCCGGCGACCGGTCCGGTGGGCCAGCCGGGGCGCCCCACCGGCCTGCCGGCGAACGGGGTCGGACGGGGCAACGTGTCGGTGCCGGGTGGGGTCGTGCAACCGCCCAGCGGCATGGGACTAGGCAATCGGCCGCCGACCGGCCAGGGTGGCACCGGGCGGCCGAGCGGCGCGACCACCGCGCCGGGTCAGGGCACCCGCCCGGGTGGTGGCCAGGGGGGCGGCCAAGGAAACCGCCAGGGGGGCGGTCAGGGCACGCGTCCCGGCGGCGGCGCAACACCGCCCAGCCCGAGCACACGGCCCGCCGGCGGCGGTCCCGCGGCATTCGGCGGCATGAACGAAGGCCGCAATGCGACCCAGTACCAGAACCGCGGTGCCCAGAGCCGCCAGCAGGTCAGCCAGCCCAGCGCCGGCGGTGCGCGCGCCCAGGGCGGCGGCGGGCGGCCGCAGGGCGGCGGCGGCGGGCGCCGGTGATGAAGGAGATCGGCATGTTCAGCGTCCTTCGCGGCCCGGGCCTGATCCTGGCAGCATTGCTCGGGGTCGGTCTTGCCGGCGCCGTGCTTCCCTCCCCCACGCTTGCCGCCTCCCCGCCAGCCGGATCGGCCGCCAAGCAGCAGGATTTCGCCACCGCCGATGCGGCGGCGGAGGCCTTGTTCAAAGCCTGTCAGGCCAACGATGTCGCGGCGCTCCGCGGCATGTTCGGTCCGGCCGGCGAGAAGCTGGTGGTTTCGGGCAATTCCGTTGCCGACAGCGCGGCGCGCAAGCGCTTCGTGGACGCCTACACGGCGAGCCATGCGCTGACCCCGGCGGACAACGGGCGCACCGTGCTGGTTGTCGGCGCGAATGCGTGGCCATTGCCCATTCCGCTCGATCAGGTTGGCGGTCGCTGGCGTTTTGACACCGGCCTGGGCGCGCAGGAGATCGTCGACCGGCGGATCGGTCGCAACGAATTGATGACGATCCGCACCCTGCTGGCGGTCGTGGCGGCGCAGAAGGACTACTTCGATCGCCTGCAGCGGGGCACCGGGACCGGCGCCTACGCGCAACGCGTTCTCAGCACGCCGGGCAAGCAGGACGGGCTCTATTGGCCTGCCGCGGCCAATGCGGCGCCGAGCCCGCTTGATCCGCTGATCGAGCTGGCGCAGAACGAAGGCTATCCCGGCGCCACCGCGACCAGAGGCAAACAAACGCCGTATCAGGGCTATCTCTATCACATGCTCAAGGCGCAGGGGCCGCACGCCCCCGGCGGGGCAAGGGACTATGTGCAGAACGGCCGCATGACCGAGGGATTCGCCTTTGTGGCATGGCCCGCGAGCTATACCAGCTCCGGCATCGTGAGCTTCCTGGTCGACCAGGACGGCGTGGTGTTCCAGAAGGATCTCGGTCGCAACACCGCGAAAATCGCCGCCGGGATGACCCGTTTCGATCCCGACCTTAGCTGGACGCGGGTCGACATCAGCGACTGAGCCGGCGGCGATATCCGCCTTGCGGGGTTCCCGAAGCCGTTCGCCGCTCGCGGCGGGGGAGCAACCGGGCGCGCCGGCGACCGCCACCGTCACGCCGGCCGCCGCCCGACCCAGGATCCGGCCATGACGGCGTGGCCATCGCCGAAGAGCGATCGGTTCGGACGCTTACGCCGTCCCGCGCGCAGCGGCCGGTTCGGGCGCCTTGCTTCGTTGCGGACCACGCATGGCGCCGGCCCCCCGGCGTTCGGTCAGGCTCAATGCCGCCCGGGCGTCCGCTCCGACGCATAGAGCCCGGCGAGCCTGGCGATCAGGGTGCCGACGTAATCACCCCGGCAATCTGCTCGAACACCGCGAGCGACCGCGCGCCGGGCGATACCGGCACGATGTCGCCGTAGCCGGTCGAGGTCAGCGTGCCGAAGCTGAAATACAGCAAGTCACCGTAGGCGATCTTCGCGCCGGCCAGAGCCGGCACGGTGACGGCGAAGGCGCCGACCGACCAGCGCGCCACACCGACATAACCAAGCGTCCAGAAGAAGCCGAGCAGGATGTAGACCGCGACCGCCGCATAAAGTCGGTCGGCGTCAACCGCGCCAGGGCGCAGCACGAAAGCCAACAGCGAAATGACCGTGTAAAGGTAAAAGACCGCCAGCAAGACCTCGAGCGCGACGCGTCCATCCGGCGTGCCGCTCAGCACAGGCAGCAGGCCGAGATAGCAAAGCAGCGAGCCGAGCAGCAGCGCGCAGCGCGCCCGCAGCGCCGCCGGCAGGCGATCGAACCGGGCGGCTGCGCGGCTCAGGCGGCCTCGGTGCGCAGCACCAGGCGTCCGGTCACTTTGCCGTCCTTCAGGCGCATCAGCGCGGCGTAGGCCTCGCGCTGCGGGATGGTGGCCACCGGCAGCGCCGGCAGCGACCCGTTCTGTGCCAGCGCGACCAGTTCGCGCAGCTCCTTCGGATTGCCGACATAGCTGCCCTGGACGGTCAGCGCACGGATCGCCATCAGCGGCAGCGGCAGCGACAGCTCGCCGCCGAACAACCCGACCTGGATCAGCTTGCCGCCCTTGCGCAGCGCGTCGAAGGCGAACCGCGCGGTGGCCGTGCCGTTCACCAGGTCGACCACCGCTAGCACCGGGCCGCCGGCGGCCTCGATGATGCGCTGGGTCACCGCGGCGCCGTCGCCGGACCCGTCCACCGCCTTGCTCGCCCCGGCGGCCAGCGCGGCGGCGCGTTTCTCGGCGCTGATGTCGACCACGACGACGTTGCGGTGCTTGAGCGCCCGCAGCACGGCGATCGCGTTCAGCCCGAGCCCGCCGGCGCCGACCAGGACGATCGCCTCATCCGCCGGCAGCGGCATCGCCTTGCGGATCGCCGAGTAGACCGTGATGCCGGAGCAGGCATAGGTGGCGGCGACCGCCGGATCGAGCGCGCCGGGATCGACCAGGTGGCGCGGGTGCGGTGCGACCACGTGGGTGCCGTAGCCGCCGTTCTGGAAGACGCCGATGCTGCGCGGCGTGAGGCACATGTTGTCCTCCTCCGCCAGGCATTTTTCGCAGGTGCCGCAGCCGACCCAGGGAAACACGATGCGCAGGTCACCGACCTTCACGCCCTTCGCACCCGGGCCGAGCTTCGCCACGCGCCCGACGATCTCGTGGCCCATCGCCAGGGGCAGCACGACGCCGCGATCCTTCAGCGACATGTGCTTGCCGCCGCCCAGATCGTAGTAGCCGTCCCAGATGTGCAGGTCGGAATGGCAGACGCCGCAATGCGTCACGGCGATCAGGACCTCGGTGCCCTTCGGTTCCGGAGTCGGCAGTTCGATCTCCTGCAACGGCGCTCCGTTTTCGACGACAGCCCAAGCGCGCATGTCCAACCTCCCGCAGTGAACTCACCTGCGTGGCATAGCGCCCAGGGCGTCCCGGTCAAGCGCATGCGCCAACCTGCCGCGCCCCCTCTCTCTCACCCACTCCCGATAAAGGGTTCCAAGGGCTCGCCCTTGGCGGGGTTCCCAATGGCACCATGGGGGGCAGCGCCCCTTGGTGGGGTCCGGGGCGAAGCCCCGGCGCTCTGTCATCCCCCCGGCCACCCTGAAACAAAGGCGCGCGATACCAATCCGGCCACAAACGTTCGACGCCCTGCCTTACCGGCCGGATCCAATCGAAACAATCAACCCGATTTGATGCTAACGATAATGGTCACGCCCTCCGGCGTCGTACCGACCTGCTCCGAAGCCGCCCCTTCCTGGGGCGCGATGGGCTGAAGCGCCGGCCCAAGCAGATAGTCCTCGAAGTAGTGCGTCACGGCCTGGGCGCGCGGTCCTGCCGATCCGTCAGACGCCGCGGGCAAGTCGGCAACCGCGATCCGCAACAGGCTCGGGTTCACCAGGCCCTGGATGACGGCGCCGAGGACATCGCGCGCGCGGTCGTCCAACGCGTCGCCATCACCGGGAAACAGTGCCGGGTCGAGCAGCGTGACGCGGGCACCGTCTGGCAGTGGCTCGAACGTTACCCGACCGGCGGCGATGTCGGGCGCCAACGTCGCCTGCATCCGGTCTTTAAGGTCCTGCGTGGTACGTTGCGGACCGCACTCCGCCCCGCAGGCCGCGACCAGGAATGCCGGGCCGAGCACGAGGGCGAGGCGCCCTGCCTTGGAATATCTCATCCGATCGGTCTCCTGCGGTTTCCCGCCGTGAGGTTTCGTTGCCGATCAGGATATGTCCGATCGGCAACGGCGACCAGCGTTTCCGTCGGTGGGTGAGCACGGCCCGGCCGCCGCCGGCGCGCGCCATCAGGCGGGCTTGCGGTTCAGCACGACGCCGCAACCCTTGTTCACCTCGCCTTCCACGCGCCGCAGCGCCGACTTGGCTTGCGCGAGCAGGCGCGGGTCGGTGATCAGGCTGTCGAGGTCCGGTGGACGCAGGACCAACCCGCTGATCGTGACGCGCGTCGCGATGTGGCTGTCAGGCGCTTCCTTCCCCCATTTCACCTTGCTGACCGCGATGCGCACGCTGATGCAGCACGACAGCGCCGCCGCATCCACGCGCGCTGTATGCAGCGCCTCATAGAGCGATCGCAGATGCTGGCACGCGCGCGCGATGGCGTTGTCGTGCTTCGTCATGCTGGTGTTCGCAGTGCCACGCAGGATGGTGAGGTTCTTGGGATTCTTGCCGTTGCCGCCCAGGTTGCAGTTCAACATGTGGCCGGCCTTGAAATGGCACTTCGGGTATTTCGCGCGGGCCGCCCGAATAGCCGAGGGCAGCCTGGCGTTAGCGTCGTTCGCGCGCGGCATGAACAAGTCCGGGCCGAGGCGCGCCAACACGAACCTGCTGCCAGCGGCCTTGACCGGATCGCCCTGGTAGTGGACGCGGCGGACCCGCCGCTCGATCCCGGCCAGCCACGCGCCGAGCGGGGCGATGCGCTGCCGTTTCGAGGACGGTCCGTCCTGGTCGTCCGGGTCGGTCTCGACGAGCGGACGCTTGCCCATTGCGCCTGGCCCTCCTGCGGCGGGTGGGGCGCGGCAAGGCCGTCGCGCCGCGCACGCGACAAACTACCCGGCTCGGAATGGATCGCCTATGGGCGGCGGACGGGTTTGTCCCGCGTCGACACGGCCGCGCGACGCGGCCGCGATCGCTGCGCGCGCGGACCGCCGTGGCAACCATCCCCGGCGGCGTGGCCGCCCCGGGCGGGCGAGCCCGTGCCACAGGGACCGCGCCAGGGGGCGCGCCAAGGCGGCGGAGACATGCCGGGGACCCCAGCCGATTGCCGCGCGCCCGGCGGCGCAGGTCCGCGCGATGCATGCGGCCGGCAAGGGGTGGGGTCTATCGCCCGACACCACGGTTGGCGTGGAATGGCGCCCAACGGATGCGGCAAGGCCGCCCCGCCGTGGTTCACGCCGTGGCCTTCCTGGCCGGGCTGATCAGCCACGCGCCGGCAACGATCAGGAGCACCATGAGGCCGGGGACGACGGCGAGCCAGGTTCCCGTCGCCGCCAGGGCACCGGTGGCACCCCAGCCGGTGGACGACAGCGCCTCGGCATAGGTGGCGACGCGCGAGGAGGTCTGCCGGCGGCGGAAAACGCTGCGCCTTGCCTGGGTGCGAAACCAGAACTGGATCGCCGTGGCCGAGCCCGCCGCAATGCCGATGCCGCACGCCGCTACCAGCGCGGCGAAGGGGGCCGCGGCGGCCAGCAGGACGACAAACGGGCCGAACACCACGGCGATGCCGCCGAACACCGCCTCGGCCTTGGCGCGCAGCACGCGGGCGGGCCGCACCGGCGCGGAGGCGATGAGTTCCGGCGCGTCCTCGCCGGACACCGCGAGCCAGGCGAGGCCGCCGGCCAATTGCCCAGCCGTCAGGGTCAGGATCGGCACCACCAGCGTTGGGGCGCTGACGCCGGCATAGAAGCTGCGCCACAGCAGGAACACGGGCGGCAGCAGGTAAAGCAGTTGCATCAGCGTCTGCGACATCAGCCAGGGATCGCGCAGCAGCAGCGTCCACTCCTTGCGGCGCAGCGCCTGCGCTTGCGTCGGGGGGTGGAACCGCGCCGGTCGTTGGCTGCGCCGCGTGGTGCGCTGCGCTGCGCCGGCGGCCGCCATCGCCAGCTGGCCGAAGCGCGGCGCGAAGCCGCGAATGGCGCCGGCCATGGCAAGGGTGCTGAGGCCGAGCACCACGGCCAGCGCCGCGCGCTCGCCGAGGGCGGCCCGGGCCAGCCACCAGACGGCGCTGCCGCCGTCCGGCGCGAACCTGAGCAAGATCGTGAACGACGCAGCGGCCAGCCGGGGCGTCGTCCCGAACGACAGGATGGCGACGAACTGTAGGCCAATGGTGAAGGCGGCGCCGATCACCGCCGCGACGATCTGCGCGATCAGCCGCGTGCGCCGCGGGCCGATGGTGCGGAACAACGCGACGACGAGCACCAGCGCGACCGCAACCGCATCCATCGCCAGTGCCACGGCGACCGCATAGGCGCCAAGCCAATGCGCTCCGCCGCGCCAGACCAGCACGTTGATGAACGGCGCGCCCATCACCAACGCCATGCACGCGACGGTCACGGCGATCGCCACGATGCGCACGGCGAACAGCCGCGACGCCGCCGCCGGCGAGGTGAGGATCAGCTCGAGATCGCCGCGCGCGTAGAACGCACGCGTCACCGATTCCATTGCCTGCGACAGCATCAACGACCAGACCAGCAGCAGCGTGCTGGTGATGGCCAGCAGGACGTGGGTGTCGACACGGCCGGCGAGAAGCGTGGACGAGGCCAGCATCAGATAGGCGAGACCATGCAGGAACAGTGCGAAGCCGACGAAGCCCACGGCCACGGTGCGGATGCGCCTGCGATGCCCCGCGGTCATCAGCGCCAGCCAATCGCGCCATGCCAGCCGCGCTTCATGCCGCGCGAACCAGCCGATCGTGCCGGGTCGGCTCACGCCGCGGCCGCGCCTTGCGCGACGAGGGCGAGGAAGGTGTCCTCCAGGCTGGCGTGGCCGGCACCCGCCTGGCGGCGCAACGCGTCCAGCGTGCCCTCGGCGATCAGCTTGCCCTCGGCCATGACGCCGATGCGGTCGGCCATGCGCTCGGCGACATCCAGGATATGCGTCGTCATGATCACCGAGCATCCGGCCTGCACGCGCTCGCGCAGCACGCCCTTGACCAGGCGCGCCGAACCGGCATCCAGGCCGGTGAAGGGCTCGTCCAGCAGAATGAGCTTCGGCGCGTGCACCAGCGCGCCGGCCAGCGCCACCTTCTGGCGCATGCCCCTGGAGAAGCCCTCGCAGCGTTCCTGCGCATGCGGCTCGAGACCGAGCCAGCCCAGCAGCGCGCGCGCGCGTGACGCGGCGAGCCTGGCATCGACCGCCCACAGCCCGGCGACGAAGTCGAGATACTCCATCGGCGTCAGCTTGTCGTAGATCATCGGCTCGTCGGAGACCCAGGCCAGGATCCGCTTGGCGCCGATCGGATCGGCCAGCGCGTCGATCCCGTAGACGGCAATCGAGCCGCGATCCGGCTTGAGCAGGCCGGTCACCATCCGCATCGTGGTTGTCTTGCCCGCGCCGTTGGGCCCGAGCAGCGTGTAGAATTCGCCGGGGAGCACGCGCAGATCGAGCCCGCTCACCGCCGGGCGCTCGAAACGCTTGGCGAGATCGCGCAGTTCGAGCGCGAGCGGCGGCGGTTCAACCGACATTTTGCAGATGCCGCCCTCTTGTCTCAGGTTTGCCCCCACTGGACGGCCGGAGCGCCGCAGCGACCGCACCCCACCACGTTCGCGGGTCTGCCGCAACCGCCATGCGCCGGGAGGCACCCGGGTTGGGGCCAGCGGCCTGCCGGGCCGGCGTTTGGGCCGGCGTCGCCGCCGCCGCCGCCGCGGTCCGTGCACTGATCGCGGCGCCGGCGGCGGCGACGCGGCTGCACGATCCGGTCTGCGCCGGCTTGCCTCAATGCGGATGTGCGTTGATGAAAGCGGCCCCGGCACCTTGCAGCGGATCAGTGGGATGGGATTGGCAGTATATGTCCACCCAGAAGAAAACGCCCTCTGCCGTGGTCCCCTGCCAGCAGTTCCAAATGGCCCCCGGCCTGGCTTCGCGGGTAGTCTTTCCTTGCCCACCCCCGGCCTGGGCGGTCCAGGGCGAGTCCAATATGCAACAGGTCGCGGGTTTCTTCCGACCCACCGGCACCCGGTGACGATTTCGGCTGGCGGCGCGGCGCGATCTACGATTCGCACGCTTCGTGACCGCCCTGGAGTCCCAGTTGGCTGAGTTGAAAGCTGTCTGCGCGGATCTTCCGGACCGGCGCAAAGGACCGCGTGACGACGGCCAATACACCATGGCCGACATCGGCCTCTCGGCCTTCTCGGTGTTTTTCATGGGAAGCCCCTCGTTCCTGGGCCATCAGCGCGCGCTGGAGGAGGGGCACGGCCGGTCGAACTGCCAGACCCTGTTCGGTATGACCGCCATCCCGACCGATCCTTATATTCGGCTGATGCTGGACGGGGCCCCAACGGCGGCGTTCGATCCGCTGTTCTTCAAGACGATCGCGACAGAGGGCGTACTCGACCCGTTCCAGCGCCTGAACGGGCGGGTGTTGATCGCGCTGGATGGCACCGAGCATTTTTGCTCGCGCAAGATCCATTGCCCGCGTTGTTCGACACGCAAGCGTTCGGATGGCGGCACGGAGTATTTCCACGCCTTTCTCGGCGCCAGCATCGTGGCCCCGGGCCACCAACAGGTTCTGCCGCTGCCACCGGAATTCATCGCGCCCCAGGCATGCCCCCGGGCGCTTGACCCGGGGGACGGGGCGGAGAAGCAGGACTGCGAACGCAATGCCGCGAAGCGCTGGCTCATGCGGCACGGACCCGCGCTGGCCCACCGCCAGCCGATTTTTCTCGGCGACGATCTGTTCGCCTGTCAGCCCATCGCCGCCGCGGTCCAGCAGGCAGGCGGAAATTTCATCTTCACATGCAAGCCGACCTCGCATCCGACCATCGCCGAATACCTCGACGGCGCCGAACTCGAAGAACACCGCACCGCCGCCGTCACCCGCGGCAAGCGCACAACAACGATCTACCGCTGGTTTTCCGCCGTGCCGATGCGCGACACCAAGGACGCGCTGAGCGTCAACTGGTTCTCCGTCGAAATCCAGAACAATAAGAGCAAGCGAACCTATTATAACAGCTTCGTCACCGATCTGCCGGTCGCAGCCGCCAACGTGGCGGAACTGGCCGCCTGTGGCCGCGCCCGGTGGAAGATCGAGAACGAGACCTTCAACGTGCTGAAGACCGACGGATACAATCTCGAACACAATTTCGGGCACGGCAAGGAAACCCTCGCTTCCCTCCTGGTGGTCCTCAATCTGCTCGCCTTCGCCTTCCATACCGCCGCCAGGCTGGCCGTGCCGGCCTGGCGCGAGGCCGTCGTCGCGCGGGGCGCGCGGTACCGGTTCTTCGAGCATCTGCGGACCGTTACCGCCTATGTGGTGTTCGAAACCTGGGACCATTGGCTCAGGTCCATCGCCGCCGCGGCCGTACGGCCGCCCTGAGCCGGGCCTCGTTCAGGCCCGCCCGAAACCAACCCGAGACAGAGAGACCCTGCGAAAAAAATCCCGGACACATCGAATTTGGAATTGCTGGTCCCCTGCAATGGGTTCAAACCCGTGGTGATCCCCACGGCTCCCGCGCCGGACAGGAACCCCAGAAGCCATTGCACCTTTGCGTCGGCCTGCCCGTTGTGCCGGGCGGCCAACCAGCTTTCGCAGGACTGCGTCCCCTCGCCGGCGGTCGTGGCCATTGGCTGGGCGCGCGCCGGGCTGCACAGGAACGCGACAGCCAGGAGTATCGTTGCCAGAACAAACCGGCTGCACGCACGTGGGTGCAATGGATGTTTGCCTGCGCCTGAAGTTCCCGATCGAGCGGCAGCCGCCATCCGGTTTGCCGATGATTTTGTCTCCCGGGCCGCTACCATGCCTGCCTCCATTGCCTCGATGGACTGTTCCGCTGTGGCGTTCCCTGGCAGCGGACGGCCGCCATGCCCCGGATGAACCGATGATGAGCAGAGCTTGCCGCAGCGTGACCCATCGAACAACCGGCCGGCGGCAGGACGGCGCGGGGGGGAACGCATCCAACGCCGGTCTTGCTCCGGCTGACCGACGGCAAGCCGATCGCGGTAGGGACGCCCATTACTGGGCGCCCCCCGCACAGAACCGTACGTGCGGCTTTCCCGCATACGGCTCCCACCTTGGGTGTTTGACGGCAAAGCGTACGCTTGGCCATGGGTGAAGGATACGGGGCTTGGGGAGCCAGTCGTCTGCCAGCCTGGCGATCCGATCCCACGAGAAGCGGTCCTTCTGGCTGCGTCGCCGAAGCGTGCGTCGCCATAGGAGCGTGACGTGATACCGGAAGGCTGACAGGGCGCGACTGTTGGTCGGCACGGCGTGATAGTTGAAGAAGCCGCTGACGACCTGCCTCAGCCATTGCCCCTGCTCGGGGATTGGCCGATGCATGCGCCGCCGCAGTTCCTCCTTCACCTCCAGCAGCTTCGCCATCATGCGGTCGCGCCGGGTCTTCCGTTTGACAAGGAAGCTGCCCCGGCGGGAGGTCGCCGCAGATGAAGGTAAAGCCCAGGAAGTTGAAGGTCTCCGGCTTGCCCAACCCGCGCTGCTCGCGTCTGGCCGCCGCGTGGCGGCCAAATTCGATCAGGCGGGTCTTCTCCGGATGCAGCGACAGCGCGAACTCCTCAAGCCTCGTGCGCATCGCATCGAGGAACCGATGGGCATCGGCCTCGTGCTCGAAGCCGACCACGATGTCATCGGCGTAGCGCAGGATGATCATGTCGCCGGTCGCCTCCCGCCGTCGCCAGCGGTTGGCCCACAGGTCGAAGACGTAATGCAGGTAGACGTTGGCAAGCAGCGGTGAGATCACCGATCCCTGCCCTGTCCCCCTCTCACTGACCGTCACGGCCCCATCTTCGAGCACCCCCGCCCGCAGCCATTTCTGGATCAGGCGGATGATGCGCGGATCGCCGATTCGGTGTTCCAGGAAACGGATCAGCCATTCCTGGCTGACCATGTCGAAAAAGCTCCGGATGTCGGCGTCCAGTATCCAGTTCACCTTGGTGCTGGTGATCCCGACCACCAGTGCATCCAGCGCATCGTGCTGGCCACGTCCTGGTCGGAACCCATACGAGAACCCGAGGAAGTCTTCCTCGTAGATCGCGTTCAGCACCATGCCGACCGCGCCCTGGACGATCTTGTCTTCCAGGGCGGCGATCGCCAGCGGCCGCTGTCGGCCGTCCGCCTTCGGTATGTACGTCCGGCGGGACGGTTGCGGCCGATAGGCTCCGCGGTGGACCCGGCCGTGCAGGTCCGCGAGCCTTGGCTCGAGGTCTGCCTCGTAGTCCGCCCAGGTCAGCCCATCCACGCCAGGGGCGGCGTTGCGCTTGAGCGCGTAGAACGCCATCCGCAACGTGTCGTGGTTGACGTGGTGCAGAAGCGCGGTGAACCGTTCCTTCTTCCTTTGCCTTGCGGCGTTCCCACCGGATCAAGTCCGGTGGCAGGCTCCCACGGCCCAGCGCCTGGGTCACGCGCTCCCGGTTCTGTGCCCGGTGCGTGCTTCGCTGGTCCGCGTTTCCCTCGGCCCCAGCCCTTCGCTCCACCCGCTCCGCTCCCGGTTCCCCGGCTTTGTTCGCAGGCTTCGACGCTACTACGGCAGGGTCTGACTTCTCGTGCCCGTGCATCATCGGCTACGGCTCCTCGCCTTCCCGACGCGGGCCGGACGATATCTCGCTCGTCCGGTCAGACACGAGACCTCCCAGGTTCCGACGTGTTCCTTTCGTGCGTGATGGGGTCTTCGACCACGGCAGAGCGACGGCGCCTCGCATGTCGGCGCCGCACATGTTGCCTTCGGCTGAAATGACGGCCTCGGCCTCTGCGATATCGTGCTTTCGCGGCTCAATAGCCCACCCCACTCGATCGCTGTGTACGCTTCGTGGCCGCCGTCGCCGACGGAACTCACGCAACACTCACTACCAGGCGGGCGCTACCCCTTACCTGGGCCGGACTTCCACCGGCAGGATCACGCCAGCTTCCTGGCGCACCATTTCTCACACTGTCGCGGGATGCTGGCGACGGGCGTTGGGTTGCGGTCAGGGCGTGACCGAGCGGCTCGGTAAGCTCGGTGTCAGCGCCGGGCAAGATTTTGTGGTTTCTGGGTCCTCGCTGTTTCGTGTGGGTAGCAGCGGCCGCTGACCTTCGTCGGGCCAACCGCGTCAACTGCCGCTTGCGGCCGAGCTCCCCCTTTGTACGGCGAACCACCAGCCAGGTTTCTTGGTTCGGCTGAGCGCCGTTTCTTCGTCCCGGCCTGACGATTGCAGGGCGTCGCGCGCAGCCGCAGTCAAGGCATGCCCTCGGGCCTGACCCGAGGGATGGCCGCAGGCCACCGCCGAAGGCGGCGCGTAGCGTCCTGTGTGCTGGGCATGTCCAGCAGCCTGGGGGTGAAAGTCCCCTGTGCAACCTGATGGAGGTGAAGCACGAGTGAAGCGCAAGGGCGGAACCGCGAGGGACCGTCTGAAGGAAGCGTGGAGCGAAATCGCGACCTGACGAACAGCAACCGGATATGAGGCAGCGATTGGTCGGACGAGCGGGCAGGATGTCGCGAAGTCCATATCCATCAAGGGCCAGGGCTGTAAATCCGGCGGGTGCGCGAGGAAGGCTGTGGGGCTTACCCCAGGAGATCTGTGTCGTGTCCGTCCGGGAAACCGGGCGGACTGAGGGAGCCGCGAGGCGCCCTGACCGCGGCACAGAAGTCAGCAGAGGGCGTAGTAGGCCACTTCGGCGGCCGAAGGCCCGAACGGTCCCCGAAAAAGGGGTTGAAGGAGAGGGCAAGTAGCCTGGACGTCTCATGATCACACCGCGACCGCCATTCCAGTTCACGTTGGACTTGCCGATGCCTGGCAGGGGTGAAGCCCCGCGTCCGGCCGCGCGAGAGGTCGAAGTGACCGCGGTGACGTCCGAAGCCGAAAGCCCGGCACCCGCTGCATATCTGATGGAGGCGATCTGTGACCCGGATAACATAGAAGCGGCGTTGCGTGCGGTGGTGCGCAACAAGGGGGCACCGGGCGTCAACGGGATCACCGTTCGACAACTCCCGGACATCCTGAAAGCGCGCTGGCCGGAGCTCGAACATCAACTGCTCCAGGGTTGCTACCAGCCGCAACCGGTGCGTCGGGTGCAAATCCCGAAGCCGGCCGGCGGGACACGTAACCTCGGCATTCCAACCGTGATTGATCGCGTGATCCAGCAGGCGGTGCTCCAGCGGCTCCAACCGCTGTGGGACCCGACGTTCAGCGAGCACAGCTACGGCTTCCGGCCGGGCCGCTCCGCCCAGCAAGCGGTGAAACAGGCGCAAGCCTATGTCACCGACGGCTATCGGTTCGTTGTCGATATAGACCTAGCGAAATTTTTCGACCGGGTTAATCACGACAAACTCATGGCCCGCGTGGCGGCGCGCATGCAGGACCGCCGGGTGCTTCGGCTTATCCGAAGCTACCTGACGGCTGGCGTGCTCAACAGCGGGCTGTTCGAAGCCAGTCGGGAGGGGACCCCGCAAGGTGGTCCGCTCTCGCCACTGCTCTCGAACCTCGTGCTGGACGAACTGGATCGCGAACTTGAGCGTCGTGGCCACCAGTTCGTGCGATATGCGGATGACTGTAACGTCTATGTCCGCAGCGAGAAGGCTGGCCTCCGGGTCATGGCGAGTTTGACCCGCTTCATCGAAGGGCGTCTCAGGTTGCAGGTCAACGCGCAAAAGAGTGCCGTCGCCCGGCCGTGGCAGCGGTCGTTCCTTGGCTTCACGGTCACGGACGATCCGCAGCCCCGGCGGCGCATCGCCGACAAGGCCGTCGCTCGGTTCAAGGACCGGGTGCGCGACCTGACACGGCGGCATCGCGGGGTCAGCCTGGGACAGATGATCGCTGACCTGAACCCGCTGTTGCGGGGATGGGCCGGATATTTCGGCTTCAGCCAGTTGCACGAGTTGGCATCGCTGGACGGCTGGACACGGAGACGCCTGCGCTGTGTCGTCTGGGTCCAGTGGAAGACGCGGGGCAATCGCTATCGAGAACTCCGTCGCCTGAAGGTCACTGAGAAGGTGGCCAGTGCGGCCATCTTCAGCCCGAAGGGACCGTGGCGGCTGAGTTCCTCGAGTGCGCTGCATCGCGCCTTCACCAACAGACGCTTCAAAGGTCTTGGGTTGCTCTCCATGGATACGCTGGCGGGCGCTTAATCCGCCGAACCGCCGTGGTACGGACCCGTATGCCCGGTGGTGTGGGAGGGGGGGCGTCGCGAGGCGCCCCCCTATCCCGATTGACCGCGCCGAGCACGGCGCCAGGCTCGATCAGGTCGGGCAACGAGGCCCCCCGACGCCGCGTCGATTTCCACCCACACGAAACTGCGAAGAGCCTTTTTTGATATGCGCCAGGCGCGCAGGGCCGCGATAGCGAGTTCTGACAGGACCAGCAGTTCCAAATGGCCCCCGGCCTGGCTTCGCGGGTAGTCTTTCCTTGCCCACCCCCGGCCTGGGCGGTCCAGGGCGAGTCCAATATGCAACAGGTCGCGGGTTTCTTCCGACCCACCGGCACCCGGTGACGATTTCGGCTGGCGGCGCGGCGCGATCTACGATTCGCACGCTTCGTGACCGCCCTGGAGTCCCAGTTGGCTGAGTTGAAAGCTGTCTGCGCGGATCTTCCGGACCGGCGCAAAGGACCGCGTGACGACGGCCAATACACCATGGCCGACATCGGCCTCTCGGCCTTCTCGGTGTTTTTCATGGGAAGCCCCTCGTTCCTGGGCCATCAGCGCGCGCTGGAGGAGGGGCACGGCCGGTCGAACTGCCAGACCCTGTTCGGTATGACCGCCATCCCGACCGATCCTTATATTCGGCTGATGCTGGACGGGGCCCCAACGGCGGCGTTCGATCCGCTGTTCTTCAAGACGATCGCGACAGAGGGCGTACTCGACCCGTTCCAGCGCCTGAACGGGCGGGTGTTGATCGCGCTGGATGGCACCGAGCATTTTTGCTCGCGCAAGATCCATTGCCCGCGTTGTTCGACACGCAAGCGTTCGGATGGCGGCACGGAGTATTTCCACGCCTTTCTCGGCGCCAGCATCGTGGCCCCGGGCCACCAACAGGTTCTGCCGCTGCCACCGGAATTCATCGCGCCCCAGGCATGCCCCCGGGCGCTTGACCCGGGGGACGGGGCGGAGAAGCAGGACTGCGAACGCAATGCCGCGAAGCGCTGGCTCATGCGGCACGGACCCGCGCTGGCCCACCGCCAGCCGATTTTTCTCGGCGACGATCTGTTCGCCTGTCAGCCCATCGCCGCCGCGGTCCAGCAGGCAGGCGGAAATTTCATCTTCACATGCAAGCCGACCTCGCATCCGACCATCGCCGAATACCTCGACGGCGCCGAACTCGAAGAACACCGCACCGCCGCCGTCACCCGCGGCAAGCGCACAACAACGATCTACCGCTGGCTTTCCGCCGTGCCGATGCGCGACACCAAGGACGCGCTGAGCGTCAACTGGTTCTCCGTCGAAATCCAGAACAATAAGAGCAAGCGAACCTATTATAACAGCTTCGTCACCGATCTGCCGGTCGCAGCCGCCAACGTGGCGGAACTGGCCGCCTGTGGCCGCGCCCGGTGGAAGATCGAGAACGAGACCTTCAACGTGCTGAAGACCGACGGATACAATCTCGAACACAATTTCGGGCACGGCAAGGAAACCCTCGCTTCCCTCCTGGTGGTCCTCAATCTGCTCGCCTTCGCCTTCCATACCGCCGCCAGGCTGGCCGTGCCGGCCTGGCGCGAGGCCGTCGTCGCGCGGGGCGCGCGGTACCGGTTCTTCGAGCACCTGCGGACCGTTACCGCCTATGTGGTGTTCGAAACCTGGGACCATTGGCTCAGGTCCATCGCCGCCGCGGCCGTACGGCCGCCCTGAGCCGGGCCTCGTTCAGGCCCGCCCGAAACCAACCCGAGACAGAGAGACCCTGCGAAAAAAATCCCGGACACATCGAATTTGGAATTGCTGTGACAGGACATTGACAGGACTTCCGGTCCGAAAGAGTTGCCTGGACTGCTGCGGTTTATGGCGAGTGCGCGAGAAATTCTCGCCAGCGACCGCGGTGGCGTTGGGGCCGCACACCCCGCCGCGCCGGGCGCGACGCCTGCAAGCAGGGAGCCCGACTTGCGAGAGGGCGGACAGGGGGCGGATGGCTCTCGCTGCCGGGTTAGCTCCGGCGCATAGCCAGGACCAGGGCCTTCGTGTCGCGATCATCGGTGCCGCTGGCACGCGGCTGCTGCGCTTTGGCAGCGCCGCTGCCCGAGGCGACCCAGGGGCACTTCGGCCCGGACCGGCGCCGCCGACAGCGCCACCGCGACGACAAGTCGAATGCCAGCCGATCGGGATCCGCAAGGCGCTCCGTCGCGAACGTCGGCCATGCCCCTCCTTCCCTCCCATCGCCGCGCATCTTCCGGGTGCCGCTTCAATGGCCGCGCACGTTACACCGGGGCGTAAGAGGGTCGTGGCCGCGGCTGCTGCCCTGCCAGCCAGAGGTTCATCCGCCGATCTTCTATGATCGGGCAGCGGTCCATCACCACGGTGATGCCGGCGGCGCGCGCCTTGGCGGCGGCGACCTCGTCGATCACCCTGAGCTGCATCCAGACGCTCTTGGCCCCGAGCCGGATCGCGGCATCGACCAGCGGGGCGACAAACTCGCTGCGGCGGAACACATCGACCATATCGAGCGGCGCCGCCTCATCCAGCGTGGCGACCACGGTGCGGCCGTGGATGGTTTCGCCCAGATGGTCGGGGTTGACGGGCGTTACGTCGTGGCCGCGCTCCAGCAGGAAGCGCATCACGCCATGCGAAGGGCGTCCGGGGTCGGTGGAGGCGCCGACCAAGGCGATGCGCTTGGTCGTTCGCAGGAGGTCGGCGACGGTTTCGTCGGAAAGCCTGTCGACGGTCGGGTAGGTGCGTAAGGGCGTGGTCGGCGGCTGCATTGGTGCGTCCTCCGTGGTGCGGGAGTGCTATGAGCGGCCAAGAGTTCATGTCGTGTCAATCAGCGCGCAAATGGGACCCCGTATCGGCGCCGATTGGGACCCCCGCAAACTATTGGCCTGGCGGATTTAAGTTTGGGAGCGAACACCACCGGGTGACCCGACAGTTTAGGGTGGTGGGATGGCAATTTCGAGACGTCGGCTGACGGTTGTTGATCGCACGATGATTGAGGTGCGTCTGCATGACGGCTGGGGGGTCCGATCGATTGCCCGGGCCCTCTGCCGATCGCCTGGGACGATTTCGGCTGAGATCAAGCGGCATCGCGATGCCGCGGGGTACCTGGCGCACACGGCGGAGACCCAAGCCCTTGCCGGCCG
>CAWKAN010000034.1:0-27753 GCA_963847615.1 uncultured Alphaproteobacteria bacterium | reverse complement strand
CGCCGTTGCAAATGACCGCCGCGCCCGCGCGCCGCGACGCTTCGCGATGCGGGCCACTGTGACGACCGGGGCGAGACAAGCGGGGCAGGCCGCCCTGCCCCACCATCGCCCGGGACGCTCACTCCGCCCGCAGTGCCGTGCGCAACGCCGCGAACCCGGCGGGGTCCTCGACCGCGGCAAGCCGCCCGGCCGCCAACGCCGCGAAGCGCTGCAGCAGCGCCCGACGCCGCGCCGGGGGCAAGGGATGCGCCGGCGCATCGCGCAGCAGCTCCGCCTCCAGCCCGGCGGTGACGATCAGCCCCACCTCCGCCGGCAACAGGTCCTGCGGGAAGTCGGCGTTGACGGCGAAGAACAGCGCGTCGGCGTAGTCGCGGTAGTCCGGCCACTTCGCGTCCACCAGGAAGTCGCGCGGCCCCGACTTGACCTCGATGCAGGCGAAGCCGCCGTCGGGGCGCAGCGCCAGGATGTCGGCGCGCCGGCCGTTCGGCAGCGCCACCTCGTGCAGCGGCGCCCAGGCCAGGCGACCGCACAGCCGCGCCGCGGCGCGGCGGATCAGCGCCGCGCGCTCCGGAAAGCTCGGCTCCATTCAGGCCCGCTCCATGCAGGCCCGCTCCATGCAGGCAAGGTCCATTCGCTCTGCTCCATTCAGCCCGGCGCCAGGCACGCCGCCGCCCGCCGGCGCAACCGCGGTCAGCCCAACAGCGAGTTGATCGCCCTGGCCAGCGCCACGTCGTTCTCGGTCAACCCGCCGGCGTCGTGGGTGGACAGCGTGATCTCCACCTTGTTCCACACATTCGACCAGTCCGGGTGGTGGCCGAGTTGCTCCGCCGCCAGCGCCACCCGGGCCATGAACCCCCAGGCCTCGCTGAAGTCCTTGAAGCCGAACGTGCGATGGAGCGCCAGGCCGCCGTCGCGCGGCGCCCAGTCCGGCAGCGTGGCGGCCAGCGCGGCGCGCTCGGCATCGCTCAGTCGTGTCGGCATGCGTTGTTCCTCCCCAGGCTTGACCGCGCGCCCGCGCACCGGCACGGATACCGCATGAGCGCATTGTTCCGCCGACCCCCGGCCTTCGGCTTGCCGCCCAGCGGCGATGATATCGCGGATCTGGCGGAACGCGCGCTCGCCGCGATTCCGCCCAAGCTGGCCGAGCACGTGCGCGGCGTCGGCATCGCGGTGGAGGACACCGCGGACGACGAGACGCTGGAGGAGATGGGGATCGAGTCCGCCTGGGAGCTGAGCGGCCTGTATCGCGGCACGCCGCTGACCCGGCGCAGCGTGGACGATATCGCGCGCGAGCCGGACCTGATCTTCCTGTATCGCGAACCGATCCTGCTGGAATGGATCGAGAGCGGCGAGGAGCTGTATCGCATCGTGCGCAGCGTGCTGGTGCACGAGATCGCGCATCATTTCGGCTTCAGCGACGCCGCCATCGCGGCGATCGAACGCGAGATGGACTGACGCCGGCCCGCCCGGCTTCGCCCGCGGGGCGCTTGCCTCCCGCATCGCCCGCAGGGCGTTTCTCCCCGAATTGCCCGCCTACGGGGTTCACCCACCCCCTGCCCGGGATTGTTGACCGACCGGTCGGCCCTGGGCGGGTTCGCAGCGTCTGCAGGCAAGCAGGCAGGCAAGTAAGCAAGAATTTTAACCCGGAGGAAGCGCGGAGGACCACGCAGGGCCACGGAGAAGGCACCGATGCGCTGCGCGCGGTGCCGGAACCGACGACCGCGCGAAGCGCCCAAATTCCTTGCTTCTCCGTGGCCCTGCGTGGCCCTCCGCGCTTCCTCCGTGTTGGAATCCTTGCTTGCTGGCGATGCAGCCCGCGCCCAGGTCGCATCACCGGAGCGCGCCGACCGCCGCGGGCAACGATCGGTGAATGCCGTAGGCATCGCCCGCAGGGCGTTTCGCCCCGGATCGCCCACCGGGCGTGTCTCCCCGCACCGCCCGCCCGGCACGGCGCGATGCTGGCGCGACACCGCGGCTTTGACCCAGATCAATGCAGATCGCGGCACCAGGGACCGAGCCTGCCGCGATGCATATCGGCCTGACCCGGGTCCAACCCGCCCTGCCCGTGCTGGTCCGTGCGGCGGCCCCGGTGCCGATCTTCATGCTTGCGCTCGGCGGCTTTGCCTCGGGTTCCGGCGCGCGGTTGCTCGACCCGCTGCTGCCGCAGATCGCCGACGGCCTCGGCGTCAGCGTGGCCGCCGCCTCCGCCGTCATCGCCGCCTTCCTGCTGCCCTATGGCCTCGGCCAGGTGGTGCTCGGCCCGCTCGGCGACCGGCTCGGCAAGCTGCGCGTCGTCGCGGTCGCCCTGGTCTTGTACGGCGCCTGCGTCGCCGCCTGCGCCGCCGCCTCCGGACTGGTCGTGCTGGTGCTGCTGCGCGCCGCGTCGGGCCTGTTCGCCGGCGCCGCCATCCCGCTGATGATGGCCTATCTCGGCGACGTGGTGCCGTACGCGGAGCGCCAGGCCACGCTCGGCCGCTTCCTGACCGGCATGGTGATGGCGCAAATGCTGACCGGGCCGGTCGCCGGCATCATCGGCGAACACGCCGGCTGGCGCAGCGCCTTCGTGGTCCTCGGCGTGCTGTCGATCGCCATCGGCCTGATCCTGGCCGCGTGGCTGGGCCCGCGCCTGTGGCGCCGCGAGGCCGCCGCGGCCGGCCCCTCCCTGGGCCCCGCCGCCTACCTGGGTCTGCTGTCCCGCCCGATCGGACGCTGGCTGCTGATCTCCGCCTTCTTCGACGGGCTTTGCCTGTTCGGCGGCGCCTTCCCCTTCGTCGGCGCGTTCGTGATCGAGCAGTTCGGCCTGTCCACCAGCGCCGCCGGCCTGCTGGTCGCCGGCTTCGGCCTTGGCGCCTTCTGCTACACCCGCTTCGCCCGCGGCCTGATCCGCCACCTGGGCGAAGGCAAGCTGCTGCTGTTCGGCGGCATCGGCCTCGCCGCCGGCCTGGGCGCCATGGCCTGGGCGCCCAGCTGGCCGGTCGCCGCCGCCGTGCAGACGTTTCTCGGCCTGGGGTTCTACATGTTCCACGGCGTGCTGCAGGCCCGCGCCACCGAGGCCATGCCCGAAGCCCGCGGCACCGCGGTTTCCGCCTTCGCGCTGGCCCTGTTCCTCGGCCAAAGCGCCGGATCGCTGGCGTTCGGCGGCCTGCTGGCGATCGTCGGCTACCGCCTGGGCTTCGCCGCCGCGGGGATCATGATGCTGCTCGCGGCATTGTGGAGCTGGCGCGGCCTCGCCCCGGCGCCGCAGCCGGGCGGAGCCGAGGCCGCGGCTCCGCCGTGCCCCCGCCCCCTCACCGGCTCGCGGTGAAGGGGTCGAAGGGCCTGCCCCAGCGACGGCCCTGGGCGCGCCCTTGGCGGGGTCCAGGGGCGGGGTCCAGGGGCAAAGCCCCTGGCCGTTCTCCCCTTCGCCGACAGTCCCGCCGTCAGCGCAGCTCCGGAATGATCCACAACGGCTTCTCGCCGCGGGCGACGCGCTGGACGTTGTCGAAGCCGTTGCGGAAGCGGGCCTGCTGATTGTCCCAGGTGGGGCCGGCAAAATGCGGCGTGACGGTGACGTTCGCCATGCTGAACAGCGGATTGTCGGCCGGCGGCGGTTCCTGGTCGAACACGTCCAGCCCGGCCCCGGCGATGGTGCCGTTGCCCAGCGCCTCGATCAGTGCCTTCTCGTCCACCACCGGGCCGCGGCAGGTGTTGATCAGGTAGGCGGTGGGCTGCATCTTCGCGAACTGCGCGGCGCCCATCATGTGCCGCGTCTGCGGCGTCAGCGGCACGTGCAGCGACACGATGTCGGAGGTGCGCAGCAGCTCGTCGAACAGCCGGAAGCGCACGCCGAGCGCGTCCGCCGCGTCCTCGCTCAATCGGGCGATATCGAAATATTGCACCGCGAGGCCGAATGCCTGGGCCAGGCGGGTGACCTTCTTGCCGATATTGCCGAGGCCGACGATGCCGAGCGTGCGGCCATACAGCTCGTACAGCCGGACATTGGCGACATCGTTGCCGCGCCAGCGGCCGGATGAGGTCATGGAGTGTTGCCAGGTCAGCCGCCGGCACACCGCCAGCATCAGCATGATCGCGTGCTCGGCCACCGCGATCGCGTTGGCCCCGCCGTTGTTGCTGACGGGCACGCCGGCGCGCCGCGCCGCCTCGATGTCCACGCGGTCGTAGCCGGCGCTGAGCAACTGGATCAGCTTGAGTTTCGGGGCCGCCTTGTAGAAGGCGTCGTCCATCTTCACCTCGCCGAGGCCGACCAGGTATTCGGCCTCCGGCAGCGCCGCCTTGAATTCCCGGCTGTCGGCGCGGGCGACGATCATGTCGATCCCGGGCGGCGCGAGCTCGCGGGCGATCTCCATCGCGCTGAGCGGGTTGTCCATCACGATCATCTTCGGGGCCATCGGTTTCCTCCTTCTGGGTCGGCGGCAGGATAGCGGGGTCGCGGGTGGGCGCCCAGGGATGGCGCCCAGGGGTGGCGCCCAGGGGTGACGCCCAGGGGTGACGACGGGGCGAGGCTGGCCAGAGACCCGTGCCAACCATCCGGCACCTCGCGTGGTCCGCCGACAAGAAATTCACCACAGAGGCACGGAGAAGAAACGAATGCGCTCTGGGCGACACGCCTTGATCCCAGCGGCGCAAAATGACGACCCTTGCCTCATTTTGCGCCGCTGGGATCAGTGCAGAGTTGGGGCGGGCGGCCGCGCGCCAAACCAAGACTCATACCAACGGCCCACCACCAACCGATGGGTCAAGACTTTGCGACGCGGTTATGACTGCCTTCTCCGTGTCTCGGTGCCTCTGTGGTGAATCTTGCCTGCTGTAACGAAACAAAAGGCTCATATGGCGTTGACGGTTGGACGGCCCCGTAGGGCGGAAAAGCGCAGCGCCTTCCGCCATCGGACGGTGGCGGGATATGTTGTTGGGGACGTCGGCAGATGCGAGCGGCTCGCCCGGCGGTGGCGGAAGGCGCTGCGCTTTTCCGCCCTACGGGGCCGTCCAACAGTCAACGCCATAAGAGCGAAACAAAAACTCATACCAGGCGGCGGCAGGATTGACCCATCGGGCGGCGCCCACGTCATGCCGGGCCGCCCGAGGCGACCGGGGGTGAACGTCGTCAACGCAAGGCGCGGTTGGTCCCGGGCTTCATCGCGCCGATCGCGCGATGCCGCGCCGCCACGGCGATCAGGGCGCACCGGCCGGCAATGGCGGCTGGGTGATGTGCAGCAACGCGTCGCGCAGCGGCGCGCTGGCGATCGTGATGTAGCCGGTCAGCGGCCGGTCCAGGTCCAATGCCAGGAAGATGGATGACGCAATCGACAGCGCCGCCAGCGTCGTCACCATAACCACCACGGCATTGCGCGGCGAGGTCAGCCCGACGATGACGAAGATCACCGCCAGCCAGAACATCAGGATCGCCAGGAACGGCCAGGACAGCGACGGCTGCCCATTCGCGATCATGTCCCAACGCTGCTGCAGCAGGTCCACCATGCGGTTGCGCAGACTGGCCGCAATCGAGCGGCGGAACGCGTCCTCCGGCGCCAGGCGGCGGATCGCCAGATCGACCCGGTTC
The DNA here is from genome assembly GCA_963847615.1 of uncultured Alphaproteobacteria bacterium. GTDB lineage: Bacteria > Pseudomonadota > Alphaproteobacteria > Acetobacterales > Acetobacteraceae > Palsa-883. The sequence goes on along the minus strand of CAWKAN010000034.1, from coordinate 22,196 downwards.
AGCACCTCGCCAAGTCCGACGGACTCCACGCCGCCATTGGTCAGGGCGTTGCGGTGGATCGGATAATTGCCCGGCGGCGGCGTCTCCTGCGGCCAGGTGTCGGCGATCGCCGCCTTGGTGTAGCGGATCAGGTCGGCGCGGAGCGGATCGGCCTCCGGCCCGTACTGGCGCAGCCGCTGATCCAGCTCGGTGACGTTGACACTGAGGCCGCGCAGCCCCGCCTCGAGCGCGTTGAAGCGCGCTTGCGTGGCCGAGATCAGCAGCCCGAGGACCACCGCCGCGAATGTCACCAGCAAGGTGATGACCACGCGGATGGAATTGACCGAATCGCGGCTGCGGTGCTGCTCGTGCAGGAAGTGCTGCATCGCCAGGCCGCCCCAGAAGCTGCCGAGCAGCGCCAGCAGGAACAGCAACGCCAGGCCCAGTTCGTACACGCGTGATCCCCCTGCGCGGATTGCTCACGTCGAACGCCCGGTCCGGGTGCCGGATGGCTCGGCACCGGTCATTTCGCTTGCCATTGTGACGGCAAATGCGAGCCATTGGCAAACCTTCGCCGCAACGGGTTGCCGCGCCATGCCGCCGCATGGTCGTTTCGATTTGGGTGCGTCCGGCCGAGCGAGGCAACCGGCGCCGCCCCGTCAACCCGCCAGTTCCTCGCGCAGCATTTCCAGCGCCAGCCATTGCTCCTCGGCCGCCGCCAGGGCGTCGTGCGCGGCGGCGAGCGCCTGCGTCGTGGCCGCGAAGCGGGCCGGGTTGCGCGCATACAGGTCCGGATCGGCGAGCAGCGAACTCAGCCGCGCGGTCTCGGCCTGCAGGGCGTCGATCCGGGCCGGCAACGTCTCCAGCGCATGCCGGTCCTTGAAGCTCATCCGGCGCGGCCGCCCGGCAGCCTGCTGACTTGCCCCAGCCTGGGGACCTGCCCCGGCGTTCGAATGCGCCCCAGCCTGGGGACCTGCGGCCGCGGCCGGCCGCGGCCGCACCCTTGCCGCGACCGGGGCCGCGACCGGGGCCGCCAGCGGTCCGCGCTGCGCCAGCATGTCGGAGTAGCCGCCGGCATACTCGGTCCACCGGCCGCCGCCCTCGGCGGCAATCACCGACGTCACGACGCGATCCAGGAAATCGCGGTCATGGCTGACCAGCAGCACGGTGCCGGGATATTCGGCCAGCCGTTCCTGCAACAGATCGAGCGTCTCCAGGTCCAGGTCGTTGGTCGGCTCGTCCAGCACCAGCAGGTTGGACGGGCGGGCGAAGCCGCGCGCCAAGGTCAGCCGGCCGCGCTCGCCGCCGGACAGCACGCCGACCGGCGTGTTGGCCTGCTCCGGGCCGAACAGAAAGTCCTTCATGTAGCCGATGACATGCCGCGTCTGGCCGCCGACCGTCACCGTGTCGCCCGGCCCGCCGGTCAGCGCCTGGCGGAGGGTCTGCGCCGGGTCCAGCGTCTCGCGCCGCTGGTCCAGCGTCACCTGCGCCAGGTTGGTGCCGACCCGCACCTCGCCCGCGTCCGGCGCCAGCGCCCCGGTGAGCAGGTTGAGCAGCGTCGTCTTGCCGGCGCCGTTGGGCCCGACGATGCCGACCCGGTCGCCGCGCAGGATGCGGGTGGAAAAATCCCGCACGATGACACGATCGCCGAACGATTTTGCCACCGCCTCGGCCACCACGACCAGCCGGCCGGACAAGTCCGCCTGCGCCGCCTCCAACCGCACCTTGCCCGCCGCCGCGCGCTGCTCCTTGTGCCGCTTGCGCAACGCGTGCAGGTCGGCGAGCCGCTTCTGGTTGCGCTTGCGCCGCGCGGTGACGCCGTAGCGCAGCCAATCCTCCTCCATGGCGATCTTGCGGCCGAGCTTGTGGCGGTCGATCTCCTCCTGCTCCAGCACCGCGTCGCGCCAGGGCTCGAACGCGGCGAAGCCCTGGTCCAGCGTGCGGGTGATGCCGCGGTCGAGCCAGACCGTGGTGCGCGACAGCCGCTCCAGCAGCCGGCGGTCGTGGCTGATCACCACGATGCCGGCGCGCATGGCGGACAGCTCGCGTTCCAGCCACTCGATGCCGGGCAGGTCCAGGTGGTTGGTCGGTTCGTCGAGCAGCAGGATGTCGGGCGACGGTGCCAGCACGCGCGCCAGCGCCGCGCGGCGCGCCTCCCCGCCGGACACGGCGGCGGGGTCTTCCGCGCCGGTCAGGCCGAGCTGCTCCAGCAGGTAGCGCGCCCGATGCTGGTCGGCATCGGCATCGGCGATCAGTCCGGCCTCGACATAGGCCAGCGTGGTGGCGAAGCCGGACAGGTCCGGCTCCTGCGGCAGGTAGCGGACCGTGGCGCCGGGTTGGACGAAGCGCCGGCCGGCGTCCTGCTGCACCAGGCCGGCGGCGATGCGCAGCAGGGTAGACTTGCCGGAGCCGTTGCGCCCCACCAGGCAGACGCGATCGCCGGCGGCGACCGCCAGGCCGGCGCCGGCCAGGATCGGCGCCGTGCCGAACGTCAGGTGGATGTCCTGCAACAGAAGCGCGGGAGGCGGCATAATCGCGGCGCGATGCAATCAGGTGAGGGAAGCCAGGCCAGGGCGCTTCCCTGACGCAAGCCGAGCGGCTTGGCCCCCCTGTTTAGACCGGCGACTTCCCCGGGCAAAGCCCCTGGCGGGACTTGCGGCGAGGCAGCTTCCCGGCTTCGTTCACACGGCCGCGACGGGACGCTATCAAGCGGTCATGACAGAGATCCTCGCGGCTGACGATGCCGGCGTCGCGCGTGCCGCCGCGCTGTTGCGCGCGGGCGCGCTGGTGGCGTTCGGGACCGAAACGGTCTACGGGCTGGGGGCGGATGCCACCGATGCGCGCGCGGTGGCCGAGGTGTTCGTGGCCAAGGGAAGGCCGCGGTTCAATCCGTTGATCTGCCACTACCCGGATGCGGATGCCGCGTTCGGGCAGGTCGCGGCGACGGCGACGGCACGCCGTCTTGCCGCGGCGTTGTGGCCGGGGCCGCTGACGTTGGTGCTGCCGCGGCGCGCGGATTGCCCGGTGGCGCTGCTGGCGGGCGCCGGGCTGGACACGCTGGCGGTGCGGGTGCCGGCACATGCCACCGCGCTGGCGCTGCTGCGCGCCGTGGGCCGGCCGGTCGCGGCGCCGTCGGCCAACCGCTCGGGCCAGGTCAGTCCGACCACGGCGCAGCATGTCATGGACGGTCTGGCGGGCCGGATTGCCGCGGTGCTGGACAGCGGGCCGTGCGTCGTGGGCGTGGAGTCAACGGTGCTCGACCTGAGCGGGGCTCGGCCGGTGCTGCTGCGCCCGGGTGGGGCGACGGTGGAGGCGATCGAGGCGCTGGTCGGCAAGGTGGGGCGTGGCCGTCCGCCGGCGGCGGACGGGGTGGCGGGGGCGCCGCGCTCGCCGGGGCTGCTGGCGTCGCACTACGCGCCGGAGGCGCCGCTGCGGCTGAACGCGGTCGCGGTACGCGGCGATGAGGCAGTGCTGGCGTTCGGCCCGCCGCCGCACGGGGCCGCGGCGGTGTTCCAGCTCAGCGCGTCGCGCGACCTGACCGAGGCGGCGGCCAATTTGTTCGTCGGGCTGCGCCAGCTCGATGCGGCGGCGGCACGGCTCGGCCTGGCCGGCATCGCCGTCATGCCGGTGCCGGAACGGGGCCTTGGCCTGGCGATCAATGACCGGCTGGGGCGCGCGGCGGCACCGCGGGATCTGGCAGGCTAGCGGGCCAGCGGCAGCTTGGTTCCCGCCACGGCCCGCTCGACGACCACGGCGCGGCGAAAGCGGTACAGCTTGGCCGGCCGGCCGCCGGTCTCGGTGGCGACGCCGCCGGTTTCCTCGACCAGCGCCTGCTGTTCGATCAGCCGGCGGAAATTCTGCTTGTGCAGGCGCCGCCCGGCCAGCGCTTCCACCGCGCGCTGCAACTGGCCCAGGCTGAACCACGGCGGCATCAGCTCGAACACCACCGGGCGGTATTTGATCTTGCCGCGCAGCCGCGCGATGCCGGTCGCCAGGATGCGGCGATGATCGTGCGCCATCGGTTGGCCACCGGCGTCCGTTGCGGCTCCCGCTGGCGCGCCGGCGGCGGCGGATTCCGCCACCAGCCCCGCCTCCCAGAGCATCTCATAGCGCTGCAACACCAGCTCTTCGTTCCAGGGGTGCGCCCTCCCGCCGAAATTGATCGCGATCCGCCGCTGCCGGTCGTAGCGCAGCGCGGCGTCCGGCGCGGCGTCCGCCCAGGCGTGCAGCGCGCCGGTCAGCGCCGCAACCCTCGCCGCTGCGTCGGGCTCGCGCTGGTCCTCCCACGGGAAGTAGCGATACCAGCTCTGCCAGCCCACGCCGGATTCCCCCGACACCCGCGCCTCGCGCGTCAGCCCGAGATACGAGATCGAAATCGCCCGCAGCGCCGGGTCCTGCGCGCTGCGCCCACGGTCGGCGAAGGTGTAGAGCTGCTCGACATAGCCGAGCGGATGATGCGTCTGCCGCTCCACCCAGGCGCGCAGCCCCGCCTGCAACGAGCGCTGTCCCGGCTCGAACGGCCCCGAGGGCAGCGCCGCCCCGTCCTGCACGGTCAGCACGCGCGGATCGCCCTCGGTCACGGCAACCAGCACCGCGATCAGTTCGGCGGCGACGGTGCCCGCCGGCCCAGAGTTCGACGCGGCACGCGATGCGGCTGCGGCCACCGGAGCCGGAGAGGGTTTTCGCAGGGGCATGGAATCGCGCCGGTCAGCCTTCCCACACCAAATGCCACGGCGCCCCTCGCTCCGCCAAGCACCTTCCGCCGCAGCGACGCACACCAGCCTGCCCACGCCCGACGCCTGAGCGGGGACCGCAAAGCCGATCTGTCGGGCGGACGAAGCAAGGTCGGAGCTCCGCCCCGAACCCCGCCAGGGGGCGTTGCCCCCTGGACCCCCACCAGAGGCGGAGCCTCTGGACTCCATGACTGGGAGTGTGGGGAGGGGAAGGGGGCGGGTGGGCGAGGCGAACGGGCGCCGTCCGGCATGCCGGACGGCGCCCGTTCGCCTCGCCCACCCGCCCCCTTCCCCTCCCCACACTCCCAGTGAAGGGTTCCAAGGGCTCGCCCTTGGCGGGGTTCCAAGGGGCAGCGCCCCTTGGTGGGGTCCGGGGCGAAGCCCCGGCTTGCTTTCGTTCCGCCCGACCGGTCGGCCCTGCCGTCCCCGCTCAGGCGTCGGGCGGGGGCAGGCCGGTGCGCGTCACTGCCTCCGCCCGGTTGCGCGCGCCGAGCGCCAGGTAGGTCCGCGCCACCAGCACTTTTGCTGCCGCGAGTTCGAGAGCAAGCCGGCGGGCGATTTCCTTCAGCGGGCAGCCTTCGGTCAGCAGGTCCATCGCCTCACGCTGTGGCGGCGACAGGACCGGCGATGTCGCCGCGGCATCGGGTGGGGTGGCCGGTGCCGCGGCCTCGCCGTCCGCCCGCCAGATCGCCAGCCAGGCGGGGATCGCCTCCACCGGCATGGGCGGTGCGATCAGGAACCCTTGCAAGGCGTTGACGTTCAACTGCTCCAGCAGCCGCGCCACCGCCTCGGTTTCGACCCCTTCGGCGACGCATGCCATCTCCAGGTTGGCGGCGAGGTCGATGATGGCGTTCACGATGACCCGGGAATCGCTCGACGTGGTCATGTCGGCGACGAACGACTGGTCGATCTTGATCTCGGAGAACGGCAAGTGCCGCAGCGCCTTCAGCGACGAGTAGCCAGTGCCAAAATCGTCGATGGCGAGCTGCATGCCCTTCAGCCGCGCGCGGGTCAGGATGTCCATCGTCCGGGCGCTGTCCTGCGAGGCGGCGGTTTCGGTCATTTCGAGGCACAGATGCTCGGCCGGCATGCCGGCGGCCTCCAGGCGTTGCGCGAACCGATCGGGCAGCGTCAGGTCGTGCAGGTTCTGGCTCGATATGTTCACCGCGATCGGCACCCGTACATCGAGCTCGCGCAGCACCTGGTAGGCGTCCACGGTGGCCCCGACCACCCAGTCCGTCAGCGCATCGATCACGTCGGTCTCGGCTTCGGCGGCGGGCAGGAAATCGCCCGGCGGGATGCGCCCCAGCATCGGGTGATCCCAGCGGACCAGCGCCTCCAGCTTTTTCAGCGTCGGCGGCTGGCGCGTCACGATCGGTTGGAAATCGAGGCTCAGTTCACCGTTGCGGATGGCGGCCAGCAGGCTCTCGGCCGACAGCAGCCGCCAGGCCGATTGCAGCGATTGCAGGATCTGCGACAGCGCCTCGACCCGGACCGGCTTGGCCAGCGTGGCGGCAACGGTCAGTCCGAGGTTGCGCGCCAGGGTGGCGGTCGCGGCGAGCACCCTGGCATCGAACCCGCTCATCATGATGAGCGAGCCGGCGTAGTCCTGCGCGGCGAGCCAGCGCAACTGCTCCACCCCGTCGGTCGCGCCGAGCTGCAGATCGAGCACGATGACCTGCGGCGGCACGTCGCGCAGGCTTTGCCGGAACGCCGCCTCGCTCGCCACGGCGGTGGCGTCGAGCCCGGCCATGGCGGCGACCCGCACCACCAGACGGCCGATGGCCGGGTCGTCATCGAACACCAGCAAGCGCATCGTCATGGCGTCACCGCGGTGGTGGCCGGATCAACAGGTAAGCGGCCCGAATGGTTGACAGGTCGCCGCTTCATCGCACGGCTGGTCGGAGCCTTGCCAGGGCGCGCGGCGTCTCGCCTGCTCCAAGGGACCGCCCGGCGTGGCAGCAATCGCGCGAACCGACCCAAGTGGCGTCGGTTCGCCCGGTTGATGGTAGGCCAAAGCGTCGCCGGGTGCGCCATGTCCGCCGCCATGTCAGCCGCCGTGCCGGGTGCCATGTCAGGCGCCATGTCAGGTGCCGTATCCCGCGCCGTGTGCCGCGCCGTGTCCGGGCAGTCTTTGGTCCGGCCCGTCCAGCGCCTCGCGCACCGCGCGGGCCAGCTCCGCGTGGCCGTACGGCTTGCCCAGCAACCGAAACCCGGCGGTGCCGGCCCGCCGATCCTGGGCGCCCACCGCGGCGAACCCCGACGTAAGCAGAACCCGCACTCCGGCGCGCAGCCCGACCGCCTGGTGCGCCAGGTCGATCCCGTTCGCCGCGCCGGGCATCACCACATCGGTGAACAGCAGATCGATCGCGGTCTCCGCGGCCAGCACCCGCAACGCCGCCTCGGCGTCCTCGGTCTCGAACACGCGGTAGCCGAGCCCGCTCAATTGCTGCGCCGTCGCCCGGCGCAGGTGCGCATTGTCCTCGACCACCAGCACCGTCTCGTCGCCCCCCACCACCGGACGCTGCGCGGCCCCATTCGTCCCGTCGCCTTCCTGGCCATCCGCCACCTGGTCATCCGCCCCTTGGGCGCGCGGCAGATAGAGGCGGAACGTGCTGCCGCGGCCCGGCTCGCTGTAGACCGCCAGGTGGCCGCCCGACTGCTTGACGAAGCCAAACACCATCGACAGGCCGAGACCGGTTCCCCGGCCGGCGCCCTTGGTGGTGAAGAACGGCTCGAAGATGCGATCCAGGATGTCCGGTGCGATGCCGGCCCCGGTGTCGCTGACCTCGATCAGCACGTAGGCGCCGGGCGTGACCTCCGGATGCAGCGTGGCGTAGCGCGCGTCGAGGTGGGTGTTCCGGGTGACGATGTCGAGCTGCCCGCCGTTCGGCATGGCGTCGCGGGCATTGGTCGCCAGGTTGACCAGGGCCGCCTCCAACTGGACCGGGTCCGCCATGGCGGGCCACAGCGTGGCATCGAGCGTCGGGCGCAGCGCCACATGCTCGCCGAGCGTACGGCCCAACAACCGGGCGGTGTCCTTGACCAGCGTGTTGACGTCGATCCGCTGCGGCTGCAGCGGTTGCCGCCGCGCGAAGGCGAGCAGCCGGCGGATCAGTTCGGCGCAGCGCAGCGCCCCGTCACGCGCCTCATCGCACAGTTCCGCGGCGTCCCGGTCGGCCTTGATCAGCACCCCCAGCAGATCGAGGTTGCCGATGATGACGCCAAGCCCGTTGTTGAAGTCGTGCGCCATCCCGCCGGTGAGGGTGCCGATCGCCTCCATCTTCTGCGCGTGCACGAGCTGCGCCTCGATATGCCGGCGTTCGGTGATGTCCTGCATCGTGCCGGCGAGATGGCTGACTGCGCCGTCGGGACCGCGCTCCGGGCGCCCTTCGACGCGCAGCACGCGCACTTCGCCGTCCGGACGCACGATCCGCGTTTCGCGTGCGTCCTGGTCGAGGCCGGCGGCCAGATCGGCAATCCAGCGCCGCACCCCCGCGTAGTCGTCCCGATGCACATACCTCGCGACATTGTCGATATCCGGCTCGATGTCCTCCGGGGAGATGCCGCGCATACGGTACATCTGCTTCGACCAGATGTAGCGCCCGGTCGCCAGATCCAGTTCCCAGTCGCCGATTCCGGCGATTTCCTGGGCCCGGCCGAGCCGCGCCTCGCTCGCGCGCAGCGCCGCCTGGGCCTGTTTCAGCGCCGAGATGTCGACCCGCAACATGGCAATGCCGCCATTCTGCATGCGCCGCTCGGTGACCAGGCTCCAGGCCCCGTCGCCCATGTTCTGCTCGAAGGTGCCTGCGGCTTTCCGGTGCCGCCGCAGCCGCTCGGCCAACCATTCCGCCTCCCGCCCGCGCGCGTCGATGTAGCCGCCCTGGGCAAGCGTGCTGCGCACGAGGTCCTCGAACCGCGCTCCCGGAACCCTGAGTGCGGCGTTGCCGGGATACAGCCGTTGATACGCCTCGTTGCACATGACGAAGCGATCGTCGCGATCGAAGATCACGAAACCCTGGGAGATACTGTCCACGGCGTCGCGCAGCAGCGTCTCGGCCTGCTCGGCGCGGTCCTTGGCCGCACGCAATTCCGCCTCGGCCGCGACCTCCTTGCTGACGTCGCGCCCGGTGCCGCGATAGCCGACAAACCGGTTGGCCTCGTCGTAGACCGGATCGCCGTTGACGCTGAAATGGTAGCGCTTGCCGTCCAGACCGACCCGGCTGTAGCGAAAATCCCGGAACGGCTTGCGGTCCAGCAGGTCCTGCCTGTGCGCCGCCCAGTGCTCCGGTGTCTCGCTGGTGTCGAACGGTTCCCACCGGTGTTTGCCAATGCGCGCCCCTCGACCGCCAACCACCAGCGGTGATTCGATGCCGATCGAGACGAAGCGCAGCTCCGCGTCCTGCTCCCAGAACCAATCGGCCGCCATTTTGGCGAAGGCGTGCAGGCGCGCCTCGCTGGCCCGCAGCCGCGCCTGCACCTGGCTGCCCTGGCGGATCTCGGCGGCCAGCCTGGCCTGCTCGTCGCCCAGTGCCAGTTCGCGATCGGCGCGGCGGCGGATTTCGCCGATCAGCAGCGCGGCCAGGCCGCCCAGCATCAAGGTCGCGAGCAAGCCGATCGCCTCGATCCGCCTGGCGTGGGCCCCGGCCGTTTGCAGGACCTGCGCCAGATCGAACCCGACGCCGACATGGAGCGGGTAGCCGGCAACGTCGCGGACACTGTACAGGCGGCTGACGTGATCGACCGCGGAGGTCCGAACGAAGCTGAGGGCCGAGGTGGCTGCGCCGGTCCGGGCGGGCAGCGGTGGCACGCGTTCCCCGGCGCCCAACGTGCCGTCGGGGCTGTCGGCGCCGAAGCGGGCGCGGATGATCTGGTCGGACCCGATCAACGTCAGATAGCCGTGCGGGCCGAGATCGACCTCCGTGTGCAGGGTTGTCAGGTGGCTCGGCGCGAGGCTGAAGGCGATCACCCCGAGCAGCCTGCCGTCCTGCGCGGTCACGCGCCGCGAGACATGGATGCCGGGCAGGCCGGAAAGCCGCCCACGGATCGTTTGGCTGATGTAGGTCCGCGGCGGGTTTGGCTCCAGTTGGACGCGGAAATACCTGCGGTCGCTCAGATCCACCGGCCCGCGATGCGGCGCCACGGTGGTGGACAACAGTTTGCCGTCGGGGGAAAGGATCACCGCCGACTGCACCGCGTTCGCGGTCGCGGTGGCGGCGAGCAGCGGATTGTCGTGCGCCCAGGCGTAGATGTCGAAGCCGCGGTTGGCCCGCATCCCGGCGGTGACGACGTCCATGGCGTGGCCGATCGCGTCGAGCTTGCCGGCCACCTCCTGCTGGAAGGCCGCGCTCAGGTTGTTGGCCTCAGCGCGGGCGTGGTTGACGGCGGCGTCGCGTTCGGTCTCGATCAACCCGACGATGCTCAGCCACAGCAAGACGATGACGCACGCGCCGATGGTGAGAATGACGGCAATTTGCCGTCGCGTCCGCCGCCGCACCGCGTCGGGCCGTGGCATCGCGTCCGGGTCTCCTTCGCGCGGCACGTCCGGACGAGGATCGGCGGTGGGGTCATCCATCGGGAGGCTTTGCTCTGTTGTCGGTCGGCACGGCCAGGGACGATGGAACCACCCCTTGCCGAGGTTCGGACAAGGGAGGGGCCCACCACTCAGTCTGCCCCGGCCCCCTCCCGTCTGCGCGCAAGGCGTGATGGCGACCGGCCACGGTGCGGGCTCAGGCGTTGGCGGCACGTTCCCACGAGGTCGTCGCAGACCGGCCGAGCCCGCGGGCCTGCCAGCAACGCAAGGGGCATCCCGGCCTTTCGCAGCCGGTCGGAGATACCTGACAGGCTAGAGTTCATTCGCTAGGTACAACCATAACGCGATAACGTTTCCGTGACCACCGGTCGCCGAGGCGGCCCGGACGAGCCGCAGCAAGGCTGGGGCTCCGCCCCAGACCCCGCCAGGGGGCTTTGCCCCCCATGGTACCATTGGGACCCCCACCAGAGGCGGAGCCTCTGGACTCCATGACTGGGAGTGGGTGAGGGGGAGGGGGTGTGTGGGCCGGGTGCCGGCCGTCATGACGGCCGGCACCGGCACCCGGCCCACACACCCCCTTCCCCTCGCCCACTCCCAGTGAAGGGTTCCAAGGGCTCCGCCCTTGGCGGGGTTCCAAGGGGCAGCGCCCCTTGGTGGGGTCTGGGGCGAAGCCCCAGCCTTGCTTCGGCTCAGAGCTGCGCGCGCGCGCGCGTGGCCAGGGTGTCGGTGGTGGTGCGCCAGATCGCCCGGCCGGCCGAGCACGCCGGTCAGGGCGGCGTGCAGCCAGCGGATGCGGTGCGCCTGGCCGGCGATCCAAGGGTGCAGCGTGAGGTTGAAGGCGGCGCCGCCTTCCGCGTGCAGCACGGCGAAGGCCTCGACGATGCCGTCGGCCCAGACCGGCGGCGTGACGCGGCGCAGCCACATGCACTCCAGGTCGTTCCATTCCGGCTGCGGCGGCAGGGCGACCAGGCTGTGGCGGTGGTAGGGGCCGAGCAGAAAGGGCCGGTCGTCGCTCGCCCAATCGGTGGTGTAGCTGAAGCCCGCCTCGGCCAGCAGCGCCGGCGTGCGGGTCGGATTCGGAGAAATCCTGGCCGCACCAGCCGGTTGGCGGCCTCGCCGGTGGCGGCGCGCACGGCGTCGCGGCTGGCGCCGATATAGGCGCGTTCCTCGGCCTCGGTCATCCGGCTGGTGATGCGGCGCGTGGCGTGGGTGCCGTGCGCCATGAAGCAGGCGTTGCGCCGGGTCAGTTCGTCGACCAGTTCGGGGTAGCGGACGGCAGCGGCGGCGCCGAGCGCCACGCTGGGCGTCAGGGCGAACCGGTCCAGCACGTCGAGCAGGCGGAAGATGCCGACGCGCGCACCGTATTCGCGCTGGCTCCAGGTCAGCCAGTCGGGGAAGAACCTGCCCAGCGGCGAGACGATGCGCGGGTCGCGGTTGGCGTCCTTGGGCGGGTCGAGTTCCCAGTAATCCAGCACGATGGTGACGGTCAGCGCGATGCGCGCGCCGTCGGGCCAGTCGAAGCGCGGCGCCTCGGCCAGGGTGCGGAAGGCGTGGTGCGGCTGGTCCATCCCCGGGCGGCGGTGCTCGTTGACCGGGGGGGTGGCGGCGGGACCGGGCGCCGATGGTGTGGGGCTGGCCGGCCCGGGGGTTGCGGCTTCGGTGCGGGGGGGAACCGGGTCAGCCATTGGCCGCCTCCCGCGCCGCGAGGTGCGCCTCGATCAGCGGCAGGTGCTGGGCGTTGAACCAGTCGGTGATCGCCCCGGCGGTGGCCAGCCAGACGCCGGGGTGCGACAGGATGTATTCCAGTGCCGCGCGGACGGCGCGCAGGCGGTGCGGCTGGCCGACCCAGAACGGGTGCAGCGCGATGCACATGACGCGGCCCTGCTCGGCGCCCTCGGCGTAGACGGTGTCGAAATGATCGCGGATCTGGCGGGCGAATTCCGCCACCTCCTGGCCGCTGCGGTGCAGGATCACGTCGTTCAGGTCCACCGAGTACGGCATCGACAGCAGCCGCCCGGTCTTCACCTTCAGCGGGAACGGCTGGTCGTCGTGGTAGAGGTCGGCGGTGTAGTCGAAGCCGGCACGCGGCGGCGAGCTCGAAGGTGTTCAGCGTGTTGGTGATCGCCGGGCTGAACCAGCCGCGCAGCCGCCGCCCGGTCAGGCGCTGGTGGATGTCCTGCGACTCCGCCATCGCGGCGCGCTCTTCGTCGGGGGAAAAATCCCAGTGGTAGCGGGTGTTGTAGATGCCGTGCGACATGTACTCCCAGCCGCGCGTTCCATCGCGCCGAGGATCTCCGGGAAGTGCTGCAGCACCGCCATGCTGAGGCTGACGGTGCAACGGATGCCCAGCGCGTCGGTCAGCTCGAACAGCCGCCACAGGCCGACGCGGTTGCCGTAGTCGCGCTGGCTGTAGCCGAGCACGTCGGGATGCGGCGAGCGCGGCCAGGGATCGCGCGTGCGCACGAAGGCCGGGAGGTATTCGTAGTGCTCGATGTTCGGCACGACCCACAGCGCGACGCGCGCGTCGTCCGGCCAGCGCAGCTTCGGGCGATGCAGGATCGGCGAGTAGGGGACAAGCTCGGGTTCCATCTTGCGCCTCCGCCGTGACGTCGGGAGCCTAGCCCGGATTTTGCCGGTTGTCGCGGAAAGCTGGACCGGTCCTTGCCGCCCCCTGGCCGGTATGTCTCACACTGTCGCGGGCGCTGGCTTGGTCCTTGCCGCGCCCCAAGGGACCATGGGGGTCAGGGCAATCGGGTGAACGAAGCAAGGTCGGGGCGCCGCCCCGAACCCGGAACATATCTACGCCGTGCCCCGCATAATGGCATCGGAACCAGTAACAAAAAAACCCTTCGGCCGCGGTCAAACCGTGGAAGTCCGGGCGCAGTTCTCAATACAGGCCGCGCCCCCGCGCCTTCACCCGGATCAGCCCGGCCAGCGCCGCCAGCGTCGGCATCGCCACTCCGGCCGCCTGTGCCATCTGCAGCGGCACCGAATACAGCGCGTCGATCTCCATCCCCCGCCCGGCCTCCAGGTCCTGCAGAATGCTCGGCCGATGGGCGAGCCGGCGGTTCGTCGCCACCACCTGATCGATGTCCAGCGCGACCGGGAAGCCCATTGCCGCGGCCAGCGCCAGCGCCTCGTGCAACAGCGCGCGCGACGCCGCAACCAGCGCCGGCTCGGCCTGCGTCGCCCGCACCGCGGCCTCGGTCAGCACGCACAGCGGCCCGGCGCTCAGGTTGAACACCAGCTTCTGCCAGATCAGTGCACGGATCCGATCGCTCAGCGTCACCGGCAGGCCGGCCGCGCGGAACGCCCCGGCCAACGCCTGCAGCCGCGCCGAGGCCGCCCCATCCGGCTCCCCGAACACCGTGCCGCGCCCGGCCCCGGTCAGCAGCCGCACCACCCCGGGCCGCGGCACCGAGCAGGCCGGCCAGAACACCCCGCCGATCGCCCGCCGTGCCCCCACCGAACGCGCCAGCCCTCCGCCGGGATCGAGCAGCGGAATTGCCTCACCGTCGCGCGAGCCGCCAAGGCCGTGGAAATACCACCACGGAATCCCGTTCATCACGAACGCCACCGTCGTCTGCGGCCCCAGCAGCGCCCCGATCCGCGTTGCCACCTCGGCCAGGCCGGGCGCCTTCACCGTCACCAGCACCGCGTCCTGCGACCCCAGCGCCGCCGGATCGTCGCTGGCCGCCACGCGGACGGTGAGCGCCTCGTCCGGCGTCTCCACGCGCAGCCCGTCGGCGCGGATCGCCGCCAGGTGCGCGCCACGCGCGACGACGGACACCTCGGCCCCGCCGCGCGCCAGGAACCCCGCCAGATAGCCGCCGACCGCACCGGCGCCGAAGACGCAGATCCTCATGGGGCGAGAATCTCCAGCGCCGCGCGCGACAGCGCCTGCACGCCGAGGCCGATGCAGCGCTCGTCCGGCTGGTAGTCGGAGTTGTGCAGCTTGTCGGCGCGGCCCGGCGCACCGGAGCCGACCCGCAACTGGAACCCCGGGACCAGCGCCGACAGCAACGCAAAATCCTCGCCGCCCAGGCTGGGCTGGCCCTCGTCGGCCACGTCGCCGAACTGCTTGCGCACCGCGGCGACCGTCGGCTCCAGCACCCGATCGTCGTTCACCAGGGACGGCACGCCGCGGCGGTAGTTGACCGCGCAGGTGACGCGCATGCCGGCCGCGATCCCCGCCGCCAGCCGGGCGATCGCCGCCTCGGCGAGATCGCGCGCCTCGGCATGCAGCGTGCGCACGGTCCCCTTGATCGCGCAGGAATCCGGAATGATGTTGTAGGTGGTGCCGCCCTGGATCATGCCCACCGTCACCACGGCGGGGTACATCGGCGGCAGCTCGCGCGAAACGACGGTCTGCAACTGCCCGACCAGCGCCGCCGCGGCGACCAGGGGATCGACCGTCACGTGCGGCCAGGCAGCGTGGCCGGAGCGGCCGTGTACCACGATATCGAAACGATCGGCGGCGGCCAGCGCGGCGCCGTGGACATAGCCGAACCGGCCCACTGGCAGGTCGGGGTGGTTGTGGAAGCCCAGCGCCAGGTCGATCCGCGGCCCCTCCAGCAGCCCGTCGGCCAGCATCGCGCGCATGCCGCCGACGCCCTCCTCGGCCGGCTGGAACACCAGCTTCACCGTGCCGGCAAGCTGCGGCGCCAAATCCTTCAGCACCGCCGCGACGCCCAGCAACGTCGTCGTGTGAATGTCATGCCCGCACGCATGCATCAGGCCCGGCGTCTTGCTGGCGAAGGCCAGGCCGGTCCGTTCCTCGATCGGTAGCGCGTCCATGTCGGCGCGGATCGCCAACACCTTGCCGGGTCGCCCGCCCTCGATCAGCGCGACCACGCCGGTCTTGCCGATGCCGGTCCGGTGCGGAATCCCCAGCCGCGTCAACTCGCGCGCCACCACGCCGGCCGTGCGCAGCTCCTCAAATCCCAGCTCGGGATGCGCGTGGATGTCGCGACGAATTTCGATCAGGCCAGGCTCGATCCGCTCGGTCGCCAGACGAATGACGGTGGTCGGATCGTTGGCCAAACTGTGCGACATGCATGCCCCATTCACTTGACGAAACACCCACCATACCGCCCCGACACCACCCCTGCCACCACGCCGCTGCGCGATCGCAGCAAGCAAGGCCGGGGCTCCGCCCCGGACCCCGCCAGGGGGCGTTGCCCCATACGCATCAGGATAATCTCCTGCGGGAGAAGAAAATCCTTCGTACGACGCGTTGTAGGTCCGATTCATGGCGGAGATGCACACGCAAGCATCCCCCACCGAGGGCGGCTGGCCAGCGATTGCGGCCCGTCTTCCCGCCGATCTGGACGTTGACGCCCTGGCCCGCGCGACGGGTGCCATCAAGCGCCGCCGCGGCGACGGCATCGGCGATGGCGAGACGCTGGCCCTGCTATGCCTGGCGCACGGCCCGGGCGGCAAAAGCCTGCAAGAGACCGCCAGTTGGGCGCATCAGATCGGCCTGGCCGAGTTGACCGGGCAGTCGCTGAACGAGCGGCTGCACCGATCGGTGGCCTTCCTCAGCGCCATGACGCAACGTTTGCTGGCGGCCAGGACCGGCCCACCGGTGCTGTGGGCGGGGCGTTGCCTGCACCTGATCGATGGCAGCACGGTCAGCCGTCCGGGCAGCAAAGGGACCGACTGGCGGGTCCATGCGGTCTACGATCTTGGCCGTGGCGGTTTCCATCATCTGGAGGTCAGCGACGGGCGAGGCGCGGAATCGCTGCTGCGCTGTGCGCCGACGCCCGGCGAGGTGGCGATCGCCGATCGCGGCTATGCCAGAGCGCGCGAACTGCGCGCGTGCCTCGATGCGTTTGGCCCGCAAAGCCGCGACTTCATCGTGCGGGTTGGCTGGCATGCGCTGGTGCTGCGCGATGCCAAGGGGGGACCGTTCAACCTGATCGAGACGCTCGCCGGGCTGCCGGGGGAAACCCGGGCGCACGAGTGGGCGGTGCAGCTGGTGGGCGATTCCGCGCAGCAAACCGCGCCGCTGGCGCTGCGCCTGATCGCCCTGGCGCTGCCCGCCGACAAGGCCGAGGCCAACCGCCAGAAGCTGAAACGCAGGGCCAGCCGCGATCAGCAGAGGCTCGACCCGCGCAGCCTGGTCGCGGCCGGCTTCATGGTGCTGGTCACCTCGTTGCCGGCCGAGATCCCGGCGAGCGAGATCTGCGCCGTCTATCGGTTGAGATGGCAAATCGAGTTGGCGTTTAAGCGGCTGAAATCCTTGATCCATATCGACCGATTACCGACCCGCACCGAGCGCGGCAGCCTGAGTTGGCTGTATGCTCACCTGATCATGGCCTTGCTGAGCGACGACATGAACCAGGAACTCCTGGAATCTTTCCCCTCAGGACCTTGCTGACCACGGGCGCGCACCATCCTTGTGGCGGCTCTGTAAGATTACCGTCGAAGCGTTGCGCATCGCCATACACGGGCCGGGCAACCTGCACACCGTGCTGGCCGCTGACGCCCGTTGGCACAAACTCCTCGCCGATCCCAGCCGACAACGACGAAGGCAGATAATTTACCCGGTCTCGGCCTTATCCTGATGCGTATGGGGCAACGCCCCCCTGGACCCCCCACCAGAGGCGGAGCCTCTGGACTCCATCCGTGGGAGTGGGTGATGGGGCGGGGGCGTGCGGCCAAGGCGCCGCTGCCGTCCGGCGCGCCGGCCGGCAGCGGCGCCTTGGCCGCACGCCCCCGCCCCATCACCCACTCCCAGTGAAGGGTTCCAAGGGCTCTGCCCTTGGCAGGGATCCAAGGGGCAGCGCCCCTTGGCGGGGTCCGGGGCAGAGCCCCGGCCTTGCTTGCTACGATGGCCGCCGTCACGCGGCAGGCGTCGCGGCGCTGTTGCGGCGGGACGTCAGCCGAGGGTGGCGAGCACTTCCTCGTCCGTCGGGAACCGGCCGGTTGCTTTCTTGGAATAGCGCAACGTGCCGTTCGCCGTGATCTCGAACACCCCGCCGCCGGATTTGCGCAACTGCACGTCGGCGGTTGGGGTGTGTCGCAGGATCATGTCCCGCGCCCGTTTGGCGCGCGGTTCATAGCCTCACATGCTGCAATATTCGATCTCGACCTGCATTGGTTTGCGCTCCTTGGGGTGGCTGGCGGGCAGGGTTGCACCCGCCCGCCGCGCCGGCAAGCGCCGGGCGATTCCACCTGGCCGCTGTCAGCCGACCGCCGGCACCGAGGACGCGCCGGGGTGGGACGGTGGGATCGAGTTTCCCTTGACGATTTGCAGCGCGGTGCCCACCAGTGCGCCGATATTGCCGAGCTCCGCTGGGATGATCATGGTCGTGCTCTGCTTGGCGAGATTGCCCCATTGATCGATGAAGCTCTTGGCGAGCTGCATCTGCAGCGCCTCGATGCCCCCGTCGACGACCGCGGCCGTGGCAATGGCGCGGATGGCATCGGCGGTGGCCGAGGCGACCAGCGCAATGGCCCTGGCTTCACCCTCGGCGCGCAGGACCTCGGCTTGCTTGCGTCCATCGGCGATGTTGATCTCCTGCTGGCGCTGGCCCTCAGAGGTGTTGATCTGCTGCTGGCGCTGGCCCTCCGACCTGAAGATCAGCGCGCGCTTTTCGCGCTCCGCGGTGATCTGCAGCTCCATGGCGTGGAGGATTTCCTGCGGCGGCGTAATGTCCTTGATCTCGTAGCGCAGCACCTTGATCCCCCAGTTGATCGCGGCCTCCTCCACCGCCGCGGCGACGGCGGCGTTCAGCAACTGCCGCGAGGACAGCGCCTGGTCGAGATGCAGCTTGCCGATTTCCGAGCGCATGGAGGTCTGCGCCAACTGCATCGCGGCGAGCATTGGACTGCTCGACCCATAGGCGGCCTTCACCGCATCGGTGATCTGCAGATAGAGGAAGCCATCGACGGTGAGGGTGGTGTTGTCGAGCGAGATGCAGACCTGCGGCGGCACTTCCGAGGGTACCTCGCGCAGATCGAAGCGGTAGGCGACGCGATCCATGAAGGGAACCAGGATGTTCAACCCCGGCGCCAGCGCGCGATGGAAACGGCCGAGGCGTTCGACAATCCATGATTGCTGCTGCGGCACGATGCGCAGCGCCGAGCGCAGGATGGCAAACCCGAACAACAGCAGCAGAACGAACGGTATGAGCGAGTCGAGGAACGCGATTGGCACGACGTGTCTCCTCAGAAAAATGACGATTGCTTCATCTCGCCAGGTCTGCGGCGATCGTGCAGTTGGCTTGCGCGCCGTCAGAGGCGATTGAGCGTGCGAACCGCGGGGATATCAACGACTCATGGCACGGTATCGGCAGATGTCCTATGTCTGCGCCGTTTTCGGCGGCAAGGCGAGATGCAGCAGCTTGTCGGTCTTGCGCTTGATGATGGCGGTATCGCCGGGCGCGAGGACGGCGCCGTCGTCCATCACGGCCTCCCAGTTGGTGCCGCGGTAATTGACGATCAGGCGGGGTCCGTGCGGCGAGACGCTGCTGATCGACACGCTCTGGCCGATGTCGAAATCTGCCAGCGCCTTGCCGTGCGCCCAGCGCCGTCGCGCCAGCGTGACGCCGGCGGTCAGCACCGCGCACAGCAGCAGAAACACCAAAATCAGCAGATCGCCGCGAACCCAGAAGCCGACCAGGGTGGTGAGCAGGGCGGCGGTGGCGACGCCGGCAAGGTAGAAGGTGCCGGTATGCAACTCGACCAGCGCGGCCAGCAGGGCGAGGACGAGAAAAGCCCATTGCATCGCTGAAGTCCTTGTCCGGCGTTTCCCGTTGGGTCGGCTTTCCGGGGAGGAGTATTGGTCATCTTGCCGGGGTCTCGCAATCGCCTTCCGATCGGCCGGGTGGAACGGGGCCGGCAGCGGCTCCTGGCGACGGAGCGGGCACTCCGGCAGGATGGCACGCCGGGCGAGCGGACGCGGACGGCGGCGCTGCCGGGGCGGACGCCGCGGCCGGGCGAGGATGCCGCACGGCCATCGCGCTGGCCCGGCGGCCAGCACTTCGCATTTTGGCCGATCCGGGCAGCCTCGCTCCGTCATGGCCGGACCTGACCCGGCCAGCCACGCACCGCCGGTGGTGCGCGGCCGGCCGGTGCCCGCCTCGGCGAAGGCGGGGGCAAGCCTGGCCATGACGGAGCGAGGCTGCCCGGCCAAAACAAGCATCACTGGCGGGCAGCGCGCTCGCTGGACAGCGCAGGAGAAATGCGGGCTATTGTCCCGACCCCGAAGCTCGCTGGCACGATCGGGCGTTCGTTGGCACGATCAGGCGGCGGAACTCGGGACACCGGGTGCGGCTTTCGGCGTCCCGCCAATCCCCAAAGTCAGCCGCGAGGGGCGGCGCACTTCGCGGCCAGGACACCGGGGGGGGCCGGGGGCGTGCTGGCGCGGGTCGTGGTGCCCGTGTGGTGTCCGTGTGGTGTCCGTGACGGGGGCTGTCGCATGCCGGACAAGCCGAATTTCGTTCTGCTACCAGACCATGCGCCCGAGGCCCAGGCCGCTGCGCCGGCCTCGCTGCTGGCCCGGCTGCGCGCGTTGGCCACATCGCTCCCCGCGCGGCTGTCGCCCGCGTCGCCGGCGACCGAAAGCACCACGCCGGACCGGCCCCGTCTCATCTTCGGCTTTGACGCCACCGCCTCGCGCGAGCCGGCCTGGGACACCGCGCGCACGGTTACCGATGCGCTGTTCGCTGCCTTGCCCGGCGCGCTTGACGTGGCGCTGGCCGTGCATGGCGGCTCGCGCCTGCACACGTTCACCGAGTTTACCGCCAACCCCGCGACCCTGCGCGATCGCGCCGCCGCCATCGCCTGCCGGGCCGGCGCCACGCGGCTGCTGCCCATCCTGTCGCGTGCCCTGGCCGAAACCGGGGTTCGCGTGGTCGTCTATATCGGCGACGTGTACGAGGAATCCCCCGCCTCCGGCCGCAAGCTGGCCGATGCGCTGGGCGCGCGCGGCATCCGTTTGATCGTGCTGCACGACACCGCGGACTGGCTGGCCCGCCGCGATGCGGAGCTGTTCCAGGACCTTGCCCGGCGCACCGGCGGCTGCGTGCTGGCGTTCGACGCCACGGCCCCGGATCGGCTGCGCGACCTGCTCGGCGCGGTTGCCGTCTATGCGGTCGGCGGCACCGAGCTGTTGGAACGCAGGCGGGCCGACCTGCCGGCCGCTGCATTGCTGCTGCGCCATCTCGGGGCCGCGACGACTGACCCCGCTGCCGGGCCGGCGCATTGACCACGGGCCGTCTCCGCCCGTACAGCGACACGAACAGCAGTGCACAACCTGACCGGCAGGAGGGGATCAGCCATGGACGCCGCCGAACTTCGTGCGTTGCAGGCGCCATTGAAGCAGCGTTACCGCGACACGCCGGGGGAAGCGCGGGTGACGGCGCGGGCGGAGGCGGTACTCGATCCGTCCGACGTCGCCTGCGCCATTCCCGCCTGGCACCGGACCGTAACCGCCGGGCTGCATCCGGCGACCGGAGGCGACGGGTCGCAGGCCTGCTCGGCGGACATGCTGCTGGAGGCGCTGGTCGCCTGCGCCGGCGTCACGCTGCGCGCGGTGGCGACCGCGATGGGCATCACGCTGCGCTCGGGCAAGGTGATCGCCGAGGGCGTGTGGGACGCGCGCGGCACGCTCGGCCTCGACCGCGCCGTGCCGGTGGGGCTGACCGAGATTTCTCTCCGTTTCGAGATCGATGCGGAGGCGGACGCGGCGAAACTGGCGCGGCTGATCGAGACGACCGAGCGGTATTGCGTGATCTATCAGACCCTGAAATCGCCGCCGCGTCTCAGCGTGGCGGCGGTGTAGCGGCGGGGTGCAGCAAGGGAGGCAGAGCATGACGAAAATCCTGATCATCCACGGCGCCGGCATGAACATGCGCGGCAAGGTGCAGACCGAAATCTTCGGCACCATGACGTTGCCGGACTATGATACGCAGATCCGCAACTATGCGACCGAGCTGGAGCTGGAGATCGACATCTTCCACTCCAACATCGAGGGCGAGGTGGTGAACCGCCTCTATGCCGCGAACGACGCGGGCGTCGACGGCGCGATCTTCAACCCGGCCGGGTTCTCGCGCGGCTATCCGGCGCTGGTCGCGGCGATCGGCCAGGTGAAGTTCCCGACCATCGAGGTGCACATCTCCAACCCGGTGCGCCGCGGTCCGATGTCCGACACCGCGACGGTCAGCCGCGGCATCGTCGCCGGGTTCGGGGTCGAGGGCTATTACCTGGCGCTGCGCGGGTTGCGGGGGCTGGTTGGGAAGTAACGCTTGTGCCGGTTACGGTGCCCGTCTTGTTTTGTGGCTCGGAACGGGTTAGGTATAGCTCCCAGTGGTTGCAGGACTGACCCTTCGGTTATGTAATTCCGGACCGTCCAGCTGCAGCTTCGGCTATTGCGCTCCTCGCACCATCGCCAACTCGGAGCACGGAGAGACTATGCCTATCGTGTCCCTGTCCGACCGAGATTTCGCCTGTTTCGTCTGCTCAAAGGGCAAGGCGAAAGATATTGCGGCAGTGTGCCCTGATTGCGGAAAGCCAATCGACGTTGGACCAGCGATGCAAGGCCTTGAGATTGGTGGCTACACGCTTGATAGATACATCAGTCGGGGTTTTTACGGGGCGACGTTCGAAGCCGTAAGCCGAATCGGAAAGCCGGTGGCGCTGAAAATAGTTCCGTCGCTACTTTATGAGCTACAGGGGAAAGATTTCTCGGAAGAGCTAAAGAAGTACGTGGCACTGGGATCTCACCCGAACATTGCGGACATATTCGATGCTGGATCAGGGCAGATAACCTTGTTCGGGTCAAACATCGACGTGTTCTACGTTGTTATGGAGTGGATTGAGGGTATAACGTTAAGGGAGTTCATTTCAACTCAAGGACTCGATGCCAACGTCGTTTATGGCGCTATGCTGGATATGGCGGCTGGAGTATCGAGATTCGAAGAGCGAAACCTCTGGCATAACGT
>CAWKAN010000033.1:0-10680 GCA_963847615.1 uncultured Alphaproteobacteria bacterium | reverse complement strand
ACCGCCACCACCAGCGGCCAGGGGGTCATCAGCAAGCCGGTCCGCACCTGGCCCAACCCCAGCGTGTTCTCGAACAGGAACGGCAGCGAGACCATCGCCATCGACTGGGCGGTGAAGGCGCAGACCGAGGTGCCCACCGACAGCGCGAACAGTGGGATGCGCATCAGGTCCACCGGCAGCAGCGGCGCCCGCGCGGCTGAGCTCGCGCGCCACCAGCACCGCGCCCACGCCCAGCGCCGCGGCGGCCTGCAGGATCACCCAGACGATGGCCTCGCCGTGGCCGACCCCGTCGATGGCGATGATCAGCACGCCCAGGCTGACCGCGCTCATCACCCGCGGCCAGCACGTCGAACTTAACCCCCTGACCGCGGCGTCGCCGGCAGCGCGCGCCAGGCAACCACGATCGCCAGGGCGCCCAGCGGCACGTTGATCGCGAACAGCCAGGGCCAGTTGGCCACCCACAGGATGGCGGCGGCGGAGGTGGGGCCGGCGGCCGAGGCGATCGAGCCGATCGTCGCGTTGATGCCGAGGCCGCGGCCGATCCAGCGCCGCGGGTAGATGAAGCGCACCAGCGCGCTGTTCACGCTCATGATGCCGGCGGCGCCGAAGCCCTGGAACACCCGCGCCAGCGCCAGCGTCGGCAGCGAATACGACAACGCGCAGGCCAGCGAGGCCAGGGTGAACACCACCAGCCCCCACTGGTAGACCCGGCGGTAGCCGAAGATGTCGCCCAGCGAGGCCAGCGGCAGCAGCGAGATCGTCACCGCGAGCTGGTAGGCGTTCACCACCCAGATCGAGTTGGCGGGGCTGGTGTTGAGATCGGTGGCGATGGTCGGCAGCGCCACGTTGGCGATCGCGCCATCCAGCACCGCCATCGTCAGCCCCAGCGCGATCTCAGGATCCCCCAGTAGCGCTGCGGGATCGGCAGGCCGTCGGGCGGCTCGGGCGGGGGCGTCGCCGGATCGGACATCAGCCGGCTTGCAGCCTGCCAGGCGTGGGCGGCGCGCCGGCGGTGGGCCGCGCGCCAAGCCGGTCCGCCGCGGCCGGTTCGTCAGCCGCGGCCGGTTCGTCAAGCGCGGCAAGCCCGTCAAGCGCAGCAAACCCGTCAAGCGCAGCAACGACTGGGCCGAGGTCCAACTCGGCCAGGTCGGGCCGGCACAGCACGCTGACCGCCCGGCCGCGCGGGGCCGTCAGGGCCGGATCGGAGTTGCGGGAGAACAGCACCACCGACGGACATCCGGCGGCGGCGAGCAGATGCATCGGCCCGGTGTCGTTGCCGACCGCCAGGCACGCCGCGCGGGCCAGGCTGGCCAGCTCGGCCAGGCCGGTCCGGTTGGTCAGGTCGATCGCGCCGGGCACGGCGGCGCAGATCTCCCCGGCCAGGGCGCTCTCCTCGCCGGTGCCGAGAATGACCGGCGCGATGCCACGGGTGAGCAGCACGCCGGCCAGCTCGGCATAGCGCCGCGCCGGCCAGCGCTTGACCGGGCGGTGCGCCGAACTGCCGGGGACCAGCAGGGCGAAGCGCCCCGGCAGGGCGAAGCGGGTGAGATCGGCGCCGGTCCAGGACAGGTCCGCCGGCATCGCCTGGGTTATCCCCGCGGCGCGCAGCTGGTCGAACTGGCGATCGATGTCATGCAGCAGGTTGCGGTTCGGGTTGCGGTCCGGGTGCGAGCAGCCGTGCGCGATCCCCGACCACTCCGGCCGCGCGTGGTGGGGGAACAGCTGGAAATAGCGCGAGGACCGGGACGAGGTCTGCAGATCGTAGACGCGGTCGAACCGGCCGCCGATCAGCTGCCGGCGCAGCAGCCGCCAGCCGCCGAGGTCCCACCAGGGCGGCCGCCGGTCGATCAGCACCGCGTCGAAATACGGTGCCGCGGCGAGCCAGTCGGCCCAGGGGCGGGTGGTCAGCAGGCTGATGTGATCCGCCGCGTGGTGGCGGCGGATGGCCGCGAAGGGCCCCAGCGACAGGATGACGTTGCCGAGAGCGCCCAGCTTCAGCACCAGGATGCGGCTCATCCCGGCGTGCGGCCCACGTCGCTCCACGCCTCGCCCAGCCGCCAACCCGGGCAGCGGGCGGGCGGCTTGCGGTCAACTTGCGGCGGCAGACCTTGCGGCTGGGACATGGCGAACTCCGTCCCTGCGCATATCAGGGGGCATTGGGCGGGGCAACCGAGGGGCCGGGTCGGGCTGAACTGCGAACTGCGGCGATATGTGCATGCATTGCCCATGCCGAAATGCGGATCGCCTGGTCGGCGCCTGCCGTGCTCGCTCCGGCCTCGGCGCGGGCCTGCTTCGCCCGCGACCATCCGCCGCCCGCCGTCGCCGGCCGCGTATGGGGTTGTTGCGCCCAATCGCCACCCGGCCCCGCCGCGATCCCCGACGGCGGCGCCAGCGCCCCCGGCCCCCCCCCACCACCGCCGCCGGCCCGAACCGCGCGGCGAGGACCCCTTTCACCTCGCCCGCGCTTGCGGGCCTGGGCCGCGAAGAGCGGACCAAGGCCTGCCCCCGGGCTTGACCCGGGGGTCGCGGAGCCCTTGCGACGCGGGTGAGGGAGTTGCACGCGGCACCGCCCTCCTCGCCGGATCACCACCCCCGCCCCGAACCGCGCGGCGAGGACCTCCGACACGCGCGGCTGCCAGGTCCGCGCCAGCGGCGTGCCGCCGAGCACCAGGGCCCGCGCCGCGCCTTGCATCGGGTCGTTGCGCTGATTGCGCGCTTGGCGCCCCGCGCCCGCGCCTTGCATGGGGTCGTTGCCGCGCAACGCCGATGCAGCGCGCCGCTGCCGCAGCATCACCTCCCGCGCCAGGGCCCTCCGCCAGCCCGGGCGATCCGGGTGCCCAGCCGACCGCCTCGCCCGCCTGCTGCCCCGCCCGCGTCCCCGCCGGCGCGCCTTGCATAGGGTCGTTGCGCGAACCGCGCGCCCGGCCCCCCGCCCCCGCGCCGCGCATGGGGTCGTTGCGCGAACTGCGCGCCGCGGCCCCCGCCTGCCGCGCCGCGCGCTTCGCCCCGCGTGCCGCCGCGATCGCCGCCCGCCACTCCGCCTGCGCCGCCGCCTCGGCCCGCGCCGCCGCCCGCTCGGCCGCCCGGCCGCGCAACGCTACCGCCGCCGCGCCGTCGGTCCCCCCGCCGGCCGCCCCTCCCCGCGCCCGCGCCGCGCGCCGCCGCCGCCCCGCCCCGCGTTCCGGCGGCGGAGCCGCGCATGGGGTCGTTGCGTGCAGCGCCTCCCACGCCACCTGCGCGGGATGCTTCGGCGGCAGCAGCTCCGCCGGCACCGTCTCCAGCCGCGCCGCCGCCTCGGCCGGCAAATACGCCCGCAGCCGATGCGCCGCGCACACCAGCCGGGTCCGCACCACCAGCGCCTGGACATAACGCTGCGCCGTCCGCTGCGCCGCCCCGCGCATCGCGTAGCGCCCGTGCGTGGTCTTCGCCGCGATCATCCGCGCCAGGCCGGCCGCGGTGCGCGGCCCGGTGCTCGCCCCGCCATGCAGGCGGCATCGGCCGTTCGCCATCGCCAGCCCGAGGCACGGGCTGCCGGCCCGGGTCCGCGCGCCGCACGCCGGCGCCCGGTGGGGGGCGGCGGGTGTCGCCGCGGTGGCCGGCGGCGGCGTTGCGCTGGCGCTCATGCCACACCCCGCTTGCGCGGCCGCTCCGTCCTGAGCCGCTCCGCCGCCGCAAGGTCCGCCGTTGCAAGGTCCGCAGTCGGGGTCGGCCACGCCCGCATGGCGTGCGCGGCGGGGGCGGGCGCCACGCCGGCGCGCGGCCCGGGCGGCCAGATCTCCAGCGACCAGCCGTCGCCCTGCTCGACGACGCCGCCCGCGCGGCGTACGCCGACGCCGCCCCCCGCTTGCTCGGCCGCCGCCCGGCCAGCCCGAGGCGCCGCGTCCGCTGCCTGCGCCGGCGCGGGCGCCTCCGGCGCAGGCTCCGCTTCAGGTTCCGGTGGTTCCGGCGGCGGCGGCTTGGCTGCGGCGGGGCGGGCGACGGTCGCGGCGGCCTGGACCCCGCGGCACCAGAGGCCGTCCAGCGCCGCCAGGTCGAAGCCGTCCACCGCCCCCACGTCGCGGAACGGCAGCACCCGCGCCTGCCGCCGCTCCAGCGCCCGCTCCAGCCGCACCACCGAGCGCAGCAGCTCGTCGGTGGTGCGTGCGGTCAGGCGCCGCTCGGCCAGCGGCAGGTCGGGGGTCATCAGGCGCTGCATCATCTCGTCGGCGAGGAACTGCACGACGACGAGCTGGCCGGCGAGGTGGCCCTGCGCGGGGTCCATCGGCACCCTTGCGGCGATCTCCTCGATGATCCGGGTGAGCCGGGCTTTGCGCCAGGCAGCGGTGGCGTCGGGCGGCGGCGGCGGCATGGCGGTCAGCACGGCGTGCAGCAGGTCCTGGCTGAGGTAGTACTCGGGCATCGCTTCCTGGATGGTGCGGAAGGTAATTCCGTTGGAGGGGTCGGGCATGGTGATGGGCTCCGGCTGAAATGGATGCGGGACAGTCACATATACTAACTAAGCAACGGAGGCAAACCTTTGTCCTGGGTTGGATGGGCGGCGCTGGTTGGTTTGCTGCTTGGTTGGGGTGGGGGCGGCCGCGGTCGGGGGCTTGGCTTGGTCCGCAAGCAAGCAAGGGGTTCAGCACGGAGAAGAAGGGAGAACCACGGAGGCCACGGAGGAAGCAAGAATGGCGCTGCGCAGTGGCTTGGCACACACCACGTCATGGCCGGCGTAGGCCGGCCATCCATGACTTGCCTTCGTGCAGCAAGCAAACCCGTGGGTGCTGGCCGACGCCCGGCATGACCTGGTGGCGCCGCCGAAGAGTTGATCAGTCGGACGCCTGGTATTACGCAGGCAACAGGAAGGGAAAACGCAGATGCACGCAGATCAGAAGGATGCACGCAGATGGCGCGCCTGCACCGCCACTGGGTTGGAGGTGAGCCAATGTCGGTTCAGCCGGTATCTGCGTGCATCCCTTCTGTCCCGGAATCTTCTCCGAAACGGCACGCGGGCCGGCTGCCTTGCCCCGAAAGTGCACCCGTTCTCGGGACGCCCAGTCTTGCCGTGAGACCCATTATGCTGCGGCCGTTCCCCCGAGCGATCCAAAGGCGGCATAATCCCCTGACGGCACCGGGAGGGGGAGCGGGAAATGCCCAGACCATGGCTTAGGTGGTTCAAACGGATCGCCATTGCGATGGCCGTTGTCGTTGCAGCACTGGCGCTTCTGTGGGCGATCTTGTGGTTGTGGGTGCGACTGTCGCCGCCATGGGACAGCCGAAGCGCCATCGCCATCGCAGCGCTGGCACTCCTGGCGGGAATCTGGTGGCTGTGGTGGCGGCTGCCGCAGCGCCAGGTGGCACGGCTGGCCCTGAAAATTTACGACCCAAAGGCGCGCGCCGATACCGAGGACAACTTCCGTAAGACCATCGGCCAGGCGCTCGGCGGCGCTGCGGTGCTGATCGGCGCCGGCGCGGCGTATCTGCAATTCACCCAGCAGCAACAAGCGTCCCATGACCTGCTCATCAGTAACCAAGTGTCGAAGGGTTTCGAGCAACTGGGCAGCAAGGAGCTCGTGGTCCGGCTCGGCGGTATCTATGCGCTCGAGGGCGTGATGAAGGGCTCAGACCAATATCATCAGCCGGTGCTTGAGGCGCTGTGCGCCTTCGTGCGCGACGGCGCCAAGACTCATGTTGGCGAAGACCCTCCCACCACTGACATCCAAGCCGCACTGACCGTGATCGGAAGGCGCAATGACGGGCCCGGGCTGGTAGATTTAGCTGGCGCCAGGCTTCCGAAGGTGAATTTGATTGTGGCAAGGCTGACCAACGCCAATCTGGCCGGCGCCACCCTGAGTGGCGCCGCCCTGTCCGGTGCCGATCTGACTACCGCCGACCTGAGCAGTGCCAACCTGAACGGCGCCAACCTGTGGTCCGCCAAACTGCAGCTCACCAACCTGTCAAGCGCCCGCCTGGACGGCGCCAACCTGCGCTTCGCTTACTTGCGCCTTACCAACCTGATCGACGCCAACCTGACCGGTGCTGACCTAACTAGCGCCAACCTGTTCGGCGCCATCTTGTCCGGCGCCAACCTGCAGTCCACCGACCTGTCCGGCGCGCACCTGGATGGCGCCGACCTGACCAGCACTAAGAACCTAAGCCAGGCGCAGTTGGACCGGGCCTGCGGCACCGGCGCGGTGCTGCCGCCGGGCCTGACCCTGAAGCCGTGCCCGGCCCCATGGGAGCCGTTTCGGGCGACCATGCTGCGCATGATCACCGCGATCTCGCGGGGCGGGATCACCGCCAAGCCCGCCAACTTACCATAACGTTTGCTTGATCTTGAATGAACCACGCGGCCCCGACAATTCGGTATCCAAATTCGGCAGGCCGCGTGCTCTATGTCGCCTCCCCTCCGGGCGAAGCGCCTCCGTTGCATAAGTGAAGGCTTTCGGGCGCTTCGGTTGACCCCATGCTTTCAAGGGGTTACGCTTCCCGCAAGGTATGACCCAAAAGAACCGCCCCTCCCGGCCGCCCGGCTATGCCCGCGTCAGCACCTACGGGCAGACGCACGACGCCAGCTTGAGCAGTTGCGCGGCGCAGGATGCGTCAAGATTAACCGGGAGAAGGCCAGCGGCGCGCAGCCGACCCGGCGCGAGTTGCTGCGGATGCTGAAAGCCCTCGGCCCCGGCGACGTGGTGACGGTGACTCGGATCGACCGCCTCGCCCACTCGACGTTCGACCTGTTCGCCATCGTCAAGCAGATCGTGGACGCGGGCGGGCAGTTCCGGTCACTGGCCGAGCGGTGGGCTGATACCTCCACCAGCACCGGGCGGCTGATGATTGCCGTGCTGGGCGGGCCGGCCGACGTGGAACGCGACCTCATCCGAACCCGAACGGCAGAGGGGCGCAGCCGGGCGAAGGCGCGCGGTCAGCACATGGGGCGGCCCCCGAAGCTCACTCCGCAGCAGCAGGCGGAAGCACGGCGGCGGCGGGCGCAGGGCGCAACGCTCAAGGAACTGGCGAAGAGCTACAACGTGGGCCGGGCGACGATTTCCAGGTTAGAGGCATAATCGCGGGTGCAGTTTTTTCGTTTGGGAGGACCCAACGTGAGCATAGGATGGCCCGCAGACTTCACATGGTATAAATTGCTGACGGATTGGGGAAGCCTAATCGGCGGTGGCATTGGTGCTTTAGTCGGAGGGGCGCTTGCTGCTTATGCGGCATATATCAGTGTCAAAACCACCCTTAAAGGGCAGGAAAAGAGCGATGCCCTGAAATTGTCGAACGAGATTGCCGGTATTCGACGGGCGCTGCATACTGAGGTCGGGATGATCGGGTTGCAGTGCATGCACGAGTGTAAGGACTGGCAGTCCTCTATCTCACCTCGTATGGCTCCGAAGAGCACCCGAACGGCTAAAATGCCGCCTCTGACAATTTATAATTCCATCAGTCCTCGTATCGGGTTGCTTACGCGCGAGGAGATCGTTCCGTTGATAAGCTTCTCTGGGACGATACATGATGCTCAGATGGTAGTGCAATCTATCGACAATCGAGGCACTCATCCAAACGACGAAGACAAACGACTCCTAGCGTTCTTATTCTCTAACACATGCCTGCATGCAGCAAACTTTCTAGATTCTGTCAAAGACATACCGCCGTGCGAGTCCGACGCCGTCTTTATCAGCAAACTCCGAGAGACCGCAAAAACTATGGAGCATGCGCGTATACGAACGCCAGTTTGACGGCGAGGGCATGTCAACCGTAACATCAGCACTTGCCATAAAGCGCATTCTGCGACTTCCGATAGCCGGAAGATGTCGCGAAATCGATCCCTTGTTGGACCCCTCGCCGCTGCGAGCGAGATCAACGGCTTGTCTGTCCCGGGATCTTATCCGGAAACGGTCTGCCATCGTCTTCCGTCGTGCCGGCGCGGTCTCCCGAGGAGGGGACTGCGCCTGCCCCAGATAGAGTTGACGCCAACCAGGTTTCGGCGTTCATGAGGCCACACCTAACTGAGACCTAGCAGGGGGGACTCAACTAGATGAGTAACTCGCTTGGCCAGCGCATTCGCCGGGCGCGACAGAGGGAGGGGCTGACGCAGGAGGCGCTGGGCCAGAAGGTCGGCGTGAAGCAGGCCACGGTTGCGGTATGGGAGGGAGGCGGCGGCCTCACCGCGGCTAATAGAAAAAAGCTTGAAGAGGTTCTGGGGCCACTGACCATCAAAAGGGGTGCGAAAGTCGTTGCTGTACCCGACACGGAGGTTTCGAGCTTCGGTGTTTGGCTGCGGGACCAACGCAGCAAGGCGTCCATGTCCGTGCCAGAACTTTCCAAAGCGTCGGGTGTCTCCGCTCCCGCGATTTACAACCTTGAAGGCGGGAAGATTTAGAATCCTCAAGCGTCTACAAGAAACAGGCTGGCCAAAGCCCTTGAGCAATCTGTGCCTGAGCAAGTTGTGACAGACACAGAGCGGGAGCAGGCCATTGTCGGCCTCGGCAGCCTGACTGACTTCGAACCTTACGCACAAAATGATTGGCCACAATGTGCAGGGGTGTATGTCTTGTATGACAGCAGCCAGCGCCCCCTTTACGTTGGCAAGGCAGACAAGATAGCCACGAGATTGCGCGGACATCTCGATAAATTCTGGTTCAAAGCTCCTATAGTCCAGTATGGCTCATATATAGAGGTAAATGATAAGCAGCTTCGTCACCAGCTCGAACAAGTAATGATCAAGTTCCTCAAGTCGAATGCCGTAATAAACAAGCAATCGACTGAGGGCTTCGACGACGAGTAACGGAGCGCCACCGGAATGTCTCCCCTCACCCCCCTGGCTCTATGTGATAATGTCTTTTATCACGGCGGATTCAAGTTTGGGAACGAACACCACCGGATGACGTCTGGTTTGCGCTGGCCGCTGCGGCAAGCAGATTGCTGAATTGCTCGTTCGGCGTTGCGTAGTCCAACGTCTTTCTGGGTCGATTGTTGAGGCTGGCGGCGACGGTGTCGAGGTCGCCTTGGTCCAGCCCCGACAAGGACGTGCCTTTCGGGAAATACTGGCGCAGCAGGCCGTTGGTGTTCTCGTTGGAGCCGCGCTGCCACGGCGCATGCGGGTCAGCAAAGAAGATGCGCATGCCGGTATTGAGGGCAAGGCTTCGTGCTCCGCCATTTCCTTGCCCTGGTTGTAGGTCAACGTTTTGCGCAGCGGAGCCGGAATGGCGTTCAAGGCCCCGGCGAAAGCGCAGGCGGCGACATCCGCCTTGCGCGTGGGCATCCGCACCAGGACGACATAGCGGGTTGTGCGTTCCACCAACGTGCCGATCGCACTGGCCCCTCCGGCACCCACAATGAAGTCGCCCTCCCAATGGCCCGGCACCAGACGGCCCTCGATTTCCTCAGGCCGGTCCTTGATATTGGTCATGCCGCAGAGCTTGCCGCGGCGCTCGCTGCCTTTTGGCTTGCGACCGCGGTTTGGCTTGTCCTGGCGCAAGCACGCGATCAGCTCGCGGCGCAGTTCGCCGCGCGGCAAGGCGTAGATCGCGGTGTAGATCGCCTCGTGCGACACACGCAGGCCCGATTGCTGCTCCATTCCATGCTCGATCCGCTTGCGCCTGCCCGATATTTGCTCAGGGGACCATTTCAAGCGCAACAGCCTAGCCACTTCACCAAACAGCGCGCCATCGCTCGCCAGCCGCGGTTTGCGGCCAGACCGGCGCCGGCCGGCAAGGGCTTGGGTCTCCGCCGTGTGCGCCAGGTACCCCGCGGCATCGCGATGCCGCTTGATCTCAGCCGAAATCGTCCCAGGCGATCGGCAGAGGGCCCGGGCAATCGATCGGACCCCCCAGCCGTCATGCAGACGCACCTCAATCATCGTGCGATCAACAACCGTCAGCCGACGTCTCGAAATTGCCATCCCACCACCCTAAACTGTCGGGTCACCCGGTGGTGTTCGCTCCCAAACTTGAATTCCGCCCACATATATCATAATCTATTGATTTTAAACATGATTTTGACGCCCTGATCAATGGGCGCGAGATTGAATGGGTCGGAACAGCCGCTGATCGATATCCTCCAGCCTGCGCCCGGCCCCGGCCGCCCAGGCGACCCCAGGCGCGCCCGGATCGATCGCGGCTCATGCGGCGTGTGGCAGATAACGCAGCGCCAGCAGGTCGGCGCGCGGGCATGCGACAATGGCATAGGCGCGGCCGTCCTCGTCGCTGAACTCGACCAGGACATTCGACCCGTCGAGCGTCTCGACCACGGTGCCGACCTGTCCGCGCGCCAACCCATCGGCCGGCCGGTCGGCCAACAGCGCGACCACATCAAGCTCGGAGAGCAGCGGCGCAGCCTGCTTCGCGTCTGCCATCACAACACCCAACACGTCACGAACCGCGGGGCCATCTCCCCCGGCCGGACGATCCACACCGTTCTTCCCACAGCCGTCCGCCCACGTCGCGTGACGGCCATGTCCAGCCGCTACCGTCGGCCGAAGCCATCGGCGGCGATCTCGGTCGCCTCCCCCATGGCGGCGGCGAGCAGTCCCTGTCGAAGCCACTCGGCGTCAGCGCTGGTGACCCCCAGCGCCTCGCGGAACACCCTTGCCTTGTGCCGTCCACGCGGATGCGTCGGGTCGAGGCACTACTGCGTCAGCCCACGAATGTCGCAGATCGCGGCCTCAGCCCACGGCAGCCGCCCGCCACCCCCTAAGCC
>CAWKAN010000032.1:0-18704 GCA_963847615.1 uncultured Alphaproteobacteria bacterium | reverse complement strand
CGTGCCATACTCAGGGTATGGAAACTTACACGATCAGACCGCGTGCCGGAGCCTACCGGGTCGAGGCAACCGCGGAGGACGGCGGACGCAGGCTTGTGGGAACCTACCCCACCGAACAGGCCGCGGTGGCACTGCTCAGGAGGCTTCAGGAGAGGGCCGGGCTGCCCGACCCCGCGCAGCGCCGCATGCAGGATTGGCGCGCCTGACGGCAACCCACCGCATCCCCCGTCCCCGAGATCCGCGCGCGCGACGCTGATCGGGGACATCGCGACCGGCCGGGTGGTGGTCGCGGCGGCGGCGGGGAAGCGGCCGGCGGCTGTGGCGAATGGGCGATCAAGGTACTCCGCCGCACCGGCCAGTGCCCGAATCGCCTGTAGCACAAGGTGGTGAGTCGCGCAGTCCAGGCTGTCGATCGTCAGGGTTTGCCGCCGCGTCACGCCGTCCACCGCCGGGCCGTCGCGCACCGTTGTCGCGAGAATCGTCCGATCCAGCGCGGGATCAAGGCATTCCAGCAGCGTCCTGTGCCAGGCGGGACGCGTCACCGCCAGACCGCCGAGCAGCGCGTAGGCGCCCCAGTGCGACACGCCCGCGAGGATCAGATGCGTCGCCGGCGTGACACAGGCGATCGCCGCGCCATGCGCGACATGCGCGCCGATCAGCGCCGGCGGCAGCGCCCCCATGCCGATCTCGTTGCCGCCGTCGCCGATCGCGATCGTGTCCCACGGTCCGGCCAGGAACAGGTCGTCCAGCAGCTCGTACAGGCACTGATATCGCCGCCGCGCATGTTGCGCGCGGTGCCGTCGGCGGTGCGGCCGCAGCGTTCGATCGCCACCGCGAGTTGCACATCGTTGGCGCGCCAGCACGCGACGACGTCATCGACCGAGCCGCCCAAGGGCACGACATCCAGGGGCGCGACATCCAGCGGGATTTCCGCAAGCCCCGACAGAGCGGCGCGACAGGCCGGCGCGCAGGGTTCGTCGGTGCAGATCCGGCACGATATCCCGACCCGGCGCAGCGCGTGCGCCAGCAGCGCCGTAGCGACCGGCCCGTCGGTCTCCGCCGCCGGCGGCGTGCCCTCCGGCACATAGAACCCGGTGATCAGCCCGATCGTGCCACGCCCGGCGGCACCGCCAACTTCAGCCAGCGCCGCGACCGCGCCGCGCAGACCACCGCGCGATGCGGCGAACAGCGGGGCGATATTGCGCCCGACATCCTGGTGGATGACCGCCTCGATCGCATCGATCAGCGCGGGGCGGTTCACGCGCCTGATGCAGCCTCTAGAGCGCCGCGAGCTTGGTGTTGCGCAGATCGGTGATCAGCATGCTGCCCGGCGCGTGGGTGATGCAGAACTCAGGCTTCACCGCGGCGACCACCGATTGCGGCGTCACGCCGCAGGCCCAGAACACCGGCAGTTCATCCGCGCCTACCGGCACGGCATCGCCATAATCCGGCCTGCCAATGTCCTTGATGCCGATCAGGTGCGGCAGGCCGATATGCACCGGCGCGCCATGCACCGACGGAAAACGCGAGGTGATCTGCACCGCGCGGATCGCGTCCGCCGGCTTCATCGGGCGCATCGAGACCACCAGCTTGCCGTGGAACACGCCGGCCGGCACGCAGTCCACGCTGGTGCGGTACATCGGCACGTTGCACCCGCAGGCGATATGACGCATTTCGATGCCGTCCTCGATCAGCGCTTCCTCGAACGAGAACGAGCAGCCGATGGCGAAGCCCACCAGGTCGTCGCGCCAGAGATGGCTGATATCGGTCGGCTCCTCGACCAGGTTGCCGTGGCGCCAGACGCGATAGCGCGGCAGGTCGGTGCGCAGATCGAGGTCCTCGCCCAGCATCGGCAGGCGCGGATCGCCGGCCTCGGTCACGCCCAGCACCGGGCAGGGCCGTGGGTTGGCCTGCGCGAAGCGCAGGAAGTCGTTCGCCAGGTCCTGCGGCAGGATCACCAGATTGGCCTGCACGTTGCCGGGCGCGAGGCCGGAGGTGGGGCCGGTGAACAGGCCCTGGCGCATGCGCAGCCGCTCGGGGCGGCCGCTGCTGGTGCCAATCGCGACAAATCCGTCCATCACACGCCTCCCGCACGCACCGCCTGGAATTGCCCGGCGCCGAACTGGGTCAGGTTGATCGGCCCCTTATGGTGGTCGCTGGCACTGCCCAGCACAACGGTCCCCTGCATCCGCCCGTCGGCGACGGCGCCATCCAACTGGTAGGAGATCGTCGCGCCTTCGTACCGGGTCCGGAAGATCAGATGGATGACGTCGGCGTCGAGACTGCCGGTCACCGGGCCGTCGAACTGCAGCGAACTCTGGCTGCCGGTGATCGCGCCGCCCTGTTGCTGCAAGGTCAGCCGGTGCGAACGCTCGCCGTGCAGGAAGCGCACATGGACCTCCCACGCGCCGGAGACGTCGATCGTCGGCACCACTGGCGCGGGGTGCGCGGCGACCGGCGCGGCCAGCGCGGCGGCGATGGCGCGGCCGACCTGCTCGGCCTCGCCCGGCTGCAGCCCGAACGGATCGATTTCGATCGAATTCCGGGTGACCGTCGTGTCGTCCAGCATCACCCGCGGCTCGCCGTCCAGCACGCGCAGGCGCAACGCCTCGCCGTCCAGGCCGAACCTCGCCGCGTCCCAGCGCACGCGCAGCCGCGGCACGCGCACCACGCCCTGCGGCGCGATGACCTCGGTGCCGACGCCGGGCAGGTCGAGCCGTCCGGCGATCGTCGCCAGATCGGCATTCCAGCGCGCCAGCTCGACGGCCGGGTCGCGATGCTCGAACCAGACCTCCAGCGCGGCCAGCACGCCGATCACGTCCTCCTTCGACACCTTCATGCCGCGCGCGAAGGCCTGGTGGGGCGAGGCGTTGCGCCACGCCGCCTGGATCAGGTCCTTGCGGCCGAGCAGCAACCCGCTGGTCTGCGGCCCGCGCAGGAATTTTCCCCCGCTGTAGATCACCATGTCGGCGCCGCGCGCCAGATAGGGGCTGGGCTTCTCGATGTGTTCCGAGGCGGCATCGACCAGCACCGGGATGCCGCGCGGCCTGGCGCGCGCGACGAGATCCTCCAGCCGGACCTGCGCGGCGGCCTCGTGCGTGCCGAGCACGGCGATCATCGCCACCGGTTCGGCCAGCGCCGCGTCCAGCTCGGCGATGGTTTCGATCTCGACGATATGCGTGCCGACCATGCGGATCGCCTGGTCATAGGCGAAGCGCTGGTTCTTCAACATGATCACGCGGTTCACCCAGCCATCGGTGAACGGCAGGCGCAGCATCTTCACCGGATCGTTGCCGGCGACGCAGGCGGTGGTGGCCAGCGTCAGCGCGGCGGCGCTGCCGCAGGTCACCATGCCCCACTCCGCGCCGGTCAGCTCCGCGATGCGGCGGCTGGCGCCCTCCATCAGCTCGTCCAGGCTGACGAACTGGCGCGACGCCTGGGCGACCGCTTCGCGCACCTCGGGCAGCATCAGGCTGCCGCTGTGCGCGGTGCGCACGCTGGCGCAGTTGATAAAGGGACGCACGCCGAGCGCCAGGTACGGATTGGTGTTGCGCCCCGCCGGACCAACGTCGTTCATGTCCGTGCCCCCCTGTGTCAGATGGCGCCCTCGCGGCGCAACGCGCGGACCGTGCTGCGGAATGCCTCGACCGTCACGTTCATCTCGTCGTCGCCATGCGTCGCCGAGATGGTGCCCGACGGGCCGGAATTCACGTCGACGCCGTTCACCAGCATGCCCATGCGCAGCGCCGACGCGATGGCCTCGCCGCGCTTGTTGCCGATCATCGTCGGGACGAACGCCACGGCATCGAAGGTGCTGGGCGTGATGTCGGCGTTGTCGGGATTGGTGAACACGTGGAAGCCGGAATAGGAGCCGTGCACGGCCCATTTCAGCCCCTCGTCCTCCAGCACCTCGTTCATCCGCTGGCGCAGCGTCGCGCCATAGGCGTTGGCCTTGGCGCAGGCGTCCGTGCTGGCCAGGATCTCCAGCGTGGCGATGCCGGCGGCGGCGGAGACGGGGTTGGCGTTGAACGTGCCGGGATGCGCGATCTTCTCGATCCCCGCCGCCTTGGTGCGCTTGAAGTCGAGCAGGTCCATGATGTCGCGGCGTCCGGTCACGGCGCCGCCCGGCAGGCCGCCGGCAAGGATCTTCGCCAGCGTGGTCAGGTCCGGCGTGATGCCCAGCGCCTGCTGCGCCCCGCCCGGAGCGCAGCGGAAGCCGGTGACCACCTCGTCGAAGATCAGGATCGTGCCGGCCTGTTTGGTCAGCGTGCGCAGGGTGCGCAGGAAGTCGGGCACGATCGGCATGCGGCCGAAATGCGCCCCCGTGGGCTCCACGATCACGGCGGCGATGTCGCGGTGCTGCTCGAACAGCCTGGTCAGCTCGGCGGTGTCGTTCGGATCGCACAACAGCGTGTTGTCGGCGATGCCGCCCAGCACGCCGATCGAGGCGGCGCCGTCGAAATGATTGTGGTGCCCGCTGGTCATGTGGTCGTGCCAGCCATGGAAGTGGCCGCGGAAGCGCAGCAGCTTGCCCCGCCCGGTGTAGGCGCGGGCCAGGCGCAGCGCCATCAGCGTCGCCTCGGTGCCCGAGGAGGTGAAGCGCACGCACTCGGCGGACGGCACCATCTGGCAGATCAGCTCGGCCCAGCGCACCTCCAGCGCGTGGCAGGCGCCGAAATGCGTGCCGCGGTCCAGCGCGGCGTGCACTGCCGCCATCACCGTGGGGTGGTTGTGGCCGAGGATCAGCGCGCCGTGGCCGCCGAAATAATCGACATAGCGGTTGCCGTTAACGTCCCACTTCAGCGGGCCCGCGGCGCGGCTGACGTAGATCGGGTACGGATCGAAGTTGCGGCTGTCATGCGCCAGGCCGCTCGGCAGCACGGCGCGCGCCGCCTCGGCGAGCCGGGCGGAGCCCTGGGTCATCGCTTCGTAGGTGGCGAGGATGGTGGCGTTCGGCAGCGTGGTCGCGGACATCGATGGCTCCCCTGGGGTCGTGGCGACTATAGCGCGTGCCGGGCCGACGGCCAGTGACGCATGGCCACAGTGCCACCGCAAGGAAAGGCGCAGGGCCGAGACGCCGTAGGGCGGGAAAGCGCAGCGCATCCCGCCACTCCGTAGGGCGGGATGCGCTGCGCTTTCCCGCCCTACGGAGCGGCGCTCAATGCGCCATTGCCATCGCCGGGATGCTCTCGGACGCCTTCCAGAAGCGGCCGACCGAGTCCGCGTGGGCGCGCAACGCAGCCGCGTCCTCGTCGGCCAGCGGCGCCGGCTCGTGGTCGAAGTGCCCGTAGGCGTCGGTGCCGCGCACCAGCGTGGCCGACAGGCGCGTGGTGCCGACATGGCGCACGCGGGTCGGGATGTAGCTGACGCCGATGCCGATGCGCCGCGCCCCGGTGCGGTTCCCCCCGGAGCGGTGGAACGCCAGCGTGTGGTGGAACGAGACGTCGCCGGCGGCGAGGTGCAGCGCCACGGCGCGGCTTTCGTCGACCGCGTCGGCCAGCGTCTGGCCGCGCGACAGCATGGCCTTCGGGTCCGGCTGGTCGAAATGCGGGCGCTGGCCGGTGGTGTGGGAGCCCGGGATGATCTGCACGCAGCCGTTCGCCGCGGTGGAGTTGGTCAGCGCGACCCAGGCGGTGACGTGCTCGAACGGCGCCAGGCCGAAATAGGTGGCGTCCTGGTGCCAGGGGACGAAGGTTTCGCTGTGCGGTTCCTTCAGCCAGACGGTGGTGTGGAACACCATGATGTCGGGGCCGATCAGCGCTTCGACGCAGTCGAGGATGCGCGCGTGGCGCACCAGGGCGGCGGCCCAGGGAAACAGCAGGTAGGGCTTCACCCGGTTGGTGGATTGGCGGCGGGTGCCGTCCCGCTGCATCGGGCCGCAGCCCTGCTCGCAGCCGGCGCGGTAGAAGGCGGTTTCCTCGGCGGTCAGCAGCGGACGGCCGGGCAGGTAGCCGTCGATGGCGTAGCGGTCGATCTCGGCGGTGGTCAGCATGACAGTGCCGCGAGCCGGGCGTCAACTTCCGCCGCGGACAGCGATGGAGCCGGGTCAGAAACTGATTGCTGTGCCCGGTCGCGCAAAGCACCCAAACGCTCGCAGCGACCACCGATCCGAGTGGGTGCCGAGCCCGACAATGTCACGCCCGATGCGCCTGGGGGCGCTCATCCCTCGCGATGGTCTCAAGGCAGTAGTCGTATTCGCCGGTTTCCAGAGGCAGGCCAGCCTTCCGGGCGATCGCCTCGGCCTGCTGCTCCGTCAATGGATAAACGCCCAGAATGTCGGGGTCGGTTCCCGGAACACTCGCGACGTCGCGCGCGTAACCGAGAAGGTCGGTGGGCAGCACGAGGATCTTGCACAGGTACTCGGTTTGCTTGTCGTAGGCCGTCAAGGTCAGGTCGGCATTCATGGTTCGATCCGATAGTCCGGATTGGCGGGTTTGGTCCTGGCACCGGATTCCGGGTCGAATTCCCCAAGGTGCCGGCCGAAGCGATCATACGCCTCAACGCGGCCGTGCAGGTAGTCCCATTCATAGATGACCCTAGAGCGGGATTTCCATCTCTGCCGTAGGCCGCCGCCCGGCTTTGGGGTCTTGCCCCGCACGCGGCGAGCGTCCGGAAAGGCGTGCAAAAGTGCCGGAGCGGGGACATAAGACGGCCGGGCATTATCGTTGTGATGCGGCGGTCCGGGCGCCATGGGGATGAACTGCCTCTGACCGGTGGCGGGCTTGATCGGCGGAGGGGGTAGCAACCGCATCCTAATAAAGGTTTAGCAAAGACGATCGTCACAGGGATTGGAGCATGAGCAACGCGAAAATCCAGTTTCGGCTGCCGGAGGATCTGAAGGACGCTGCGATGCGGCAGGCGGCGGAGTCCGGGATCAGCATGAACCTGTTCGTGGCCACGGCCGTCGCCGCGCGTGTCGGGGTGCGGGCGGAGGCGGAGCGCTATTTCACGGCGCGGGGATCGCGCACGACGCCGGCCCGCGCGAAGGCTCTGTTGCTGCGCCTGGGCACACCGGGTGCGATGCGGGATGACGACAGGCTCGACGCGACCGACGAGCCGGCATAATGCGTGGCACGGACCGTGGGCGTCGCTGATGGGCTGCACGTGGACCAGGTTCAGCCGTCGATTCGATACCTAGCCTGAGGGTTTGAACCAGGGGGGCGATCGTACCCCCTGTGCCGGGATTTGCGATGGGAGGGAGTGGATTATCCACTCATTCTCGCTGACGCGTGGTACCAGCGCCGGCCGGGTAGTGAGTATACCGTTCCGCGATCTGCAAAATGTGGTGGTCCTGTAATGGATATCCCTGACAAAATCCAGCGCGCGGCTGCGCGGCTCAGAAGGGGCCAAAG
This sequence comes from uncultured Alphaproteobacteria bacterium, assembly GCA_963847615.1. Lineage (GTDB taxonomy): Bacteria > Pseudomonadota > Alphaproteobacteria > Acetobacterales > Acetobacteraceae > Palsa-883. Next base: position 11,352 of record CAWKAN010000032.1, on the reverse strand, counting down.
GGTAAACCGCATCACGGTGCGGGACTTTCTCGGCCATTTCGATGCCGAAAGGCGAGGTCGTGTGAAGGTTGAAGCGATACGAAGGGTCCTGGACTCCCTTGGACTCGAAACCCAACCAGACTTCGAGACCACCTGGATCGACGAACCCATCTTGCTGCGATTGAAGGACGGTGGATCGCAAGAGGAGTATGTGCCGCTATCCGCGGATGCGTCTGGAGACGTTCAGGCAAGTGCAGATCACGAGGAGATGGTCCTCGAAGGCTCTCCGTCAGCTGTGACGCAGGCATTGGAGCAGTCCGAGGCGGCGCCCACCTCGGCGGAACCTAACACGTTGGACGTGACCGCGGACGGCGAGGGCTACGACCCTACGTTCCGTATCGGCAGCCTACCCGCCGCAAACAAGAATCCCGTTATGGTGAGCCAGGACGACACTATCGCCAAGGCAGTCACGCTTATGCTCGAGCACGACTTCTCACAGCTGCCTGTCATGCAAGGCGAGCGAGAGGTGAAAGGTGTGATAACCTGGAAGTCAATATGCTCCAGACTCGCGCTTGCCTCTAGCCCATCTTATTCACCGAACCAGCCGGCCGCTATACCATTACGTATCGACAACTATAACGTGCATGCCTCGCCTTCGGCACGCTTGACCGTGTTTTAGATCGTCTCTGCAAGGTGTTGGAGGTTGATCGGACAGGGTTCGACCGGGACACTCGTCCCACCGCTTACGTTGGACGCAGGATCAGCGCACCAACCAACCCACGAAACAGGGCAGCGTCGGGGCAGTTGGCAGCGAATGCCAGCTTGATGCGAGTCGCAGTCTCCTTGATCCGCACTGCAATCTTCAGCAACCGCAGCCGGATGGTGGAGAATTCGCCGCGGGCCAACGGCTGCATGCAAGGGATGGCATCGCGCACGGTCAGCGTCAGCCAGTATGCGGCGGTGTGCAGGATCAGCCGCATCTGATTGGCCAGCGGCGAACGGCAACTCGTCCGGTCCGAGGCCAGCTGGCTCTTGTGCCGCTTGATCAGGTTCTCTGCCTGCCCACGTGCGCAGTAGAGACTGTCGTAGAGCCACTCGGCGGTGCCGTAGGTGATGTTGGTAACGATATAGCGGATATCGAGACCTTTTCGCGTCGCCTCGATCCGTGCCACGACGCGGCGGGGATGCGACCAGGATTTGGCGCCATAGAGGGTTTCGGTGTAGTCGCGCACCACATCGAGGTTGGCGATCGCGCGCCGGACGCACACATCATCGGACTTGATGAAGACCTGAGCGGCAAGGATCGTGTTGGTGGACAGACCGAAGATATAGCGGACACGGTTCTGCTCGCACCAGTCCATCGCCTCACGTCGGCCGTAATGGCTGTCGCCGCGGATAGTGATGCGTGTGTGTGGCCAGTGCAGCCGGATGCGTCGCACCAGACGACGTAGATGGGCTCTCACCTCCTTGCCATCCGGCGTCTTCCCTGGGCGCAGGATCGTCAGCACGCAATGGCCGGTGCCTGCATCGTAGACATGGATCGGCAGGAAGCAGCGTTCGTCATAGTGCGCATTGAACAGCGACAACTGCTGATGGCCGTGCACCGTGTCTGCGGTATCGTCGATATCGAGGGTGATCGCCTTCGGCGCGCGCCGGTGGCTCTTGCACCACAGGTCCACCATGCCCCCCGTCAGCCGGAACAAGGTGCGCAGGTCTGGCGCGTTCTCCCAGCGTGACATCGTGGGTTGCGAGGCCAGATCGTCGCCGCTTTCTGGCAGCCGCCCGCAGGCGAGTTTGAAAGCGGGGTCCTTGCGCAGATCATCCAGATCATTGGCGTCCGGGTAGCCGCAGGCGATGGCGAACACGCGAGCACGCAGAATGTCTGCCATCGAATGGGTGATCAGGTTGCGGTCGCGATGGTCGGGGATGATCGCAGCCAGTGTGTCGATCAGGCCAAGTCGCTTGTCGGCACCGGCCAAAAGCAAAACGCCACCGTCCGAACTGATCAGCCCGCCGTCGAACGCGGCCGTGACCTTCTTCTGCAAGATGCTTGGCAAGGAGAATGGTAGAAGCGTATCGTCGTCGGTGGCGGGCATGGCAAATTCTGTCCAGTCATGGAGAGTGGCGTCGATAACCAATCTCTATGCAATTCCAGACGTTTGTACCATGCCCGTCAGCGAATCCCTGCCATGCGGTGAATAAGATGGGCTAGATCCGAACGCGTCGCGGACTACCGCGAGGACGCGCGAATCGTTGATGAGAATCGAACTTTGTTCGATGCGATTCCAATCATCGTGGAGCATGGCTACGTAATGGTCCGCCGCAGTGACCGGAAAATCCAGGGGCCTGTTACGGTAAGCGATTTAAGCCTGCACCTGCAATTGTTGACTGAGCCGTTCCTGTTATTACGGGAGATCGAACTCCACGTCCGGAGTCTCATCAGGGGCAAGGTCACCCCAGACGATCTAGCGTTGTTTGTAGGTGCACCTCCCGCTGCGCACCAGCCGCGCGAGATAGAGGATCTCAATTTTGGTCATTATGTCCGGCTCCTCCAGCATCCTCAGATATGGACAAAGCTGCAGCTGCAGCTCGATGGAGGAATTCTCACAAATCTTCTTGAGAAGATACGTGTGATACGCAACGACGTCATGCACTTCGACCCTGACCCAATAACGGCTGACCAGCTTGGAACCCTGAAGAGAGCCGTAAGGCTCATGCAGCAGCTTTACGAACTGTTTCCCGCCAGCAAGTAATCTTTGCCGATGTTGCCACCACGCGAGCCGTAGAACGTGGCTGCTATCATCACGCCAATGCTCCAGGACCACCATCAATGAGCGCCGCGCCAACGACGGACCCGCTGCTGCAACCGTTCCAGCTTCGCCACCTGACGCTGCGCAACCGGCTGATGAGCACCTCGCACGAGCCGAACTACGGCGAGGACGGCATGCCGAAGGACCGTTATCGTCTCTATCACGTGGAAAAGGCCAAGGGTGGCATCGCGCTGACGATGACCGCGGGCTCGGCGGTGGTCTCGCCCAACTCGCCGCCGGTGTTCGGCAACCTGCTTGCCTACAAGGACGGGATCGTGCCCTGGCTGCGCCGCCTGGCGGACGACTGCCACGCGCACGGCGCGGCGGTGATGATCCAGATCACCCATCTCGGCCGGCGAACGGTGTGGAACAAGGCCGACTGGCTGCCCGTGCTGGCGCCCTCGCCAGTGCGCGAGGCGGCGCACCGGGCGTTCCCCAAGGCGCTGGAAGACTGGGACATCGCGCGCATCGTCGCCGACTACGCCGCCGCCGCCGCGCGGATGGAGGCGGCCGGGCTGGACGGGATCGAGATCGACGCCTACGGGCACCTGCCCGACCAGTTCTGGTCGCCGGCGACCAACCGGCGCGATGACGAGTACGGCGGCAGCCTGGACAACCGGCTGCGCTTCGTTCGTCGCGTGCTGGACGCCATCCGCGCGGCCACCGATCCGCGCTTCATCGTCGGCGTGCGCATGGTGGCCGACGAGGACTGGGAGATCGGGCTGTCCCGCGCGGAGGGCATCGAGATCGCCCGCCGCCTGGTGGCGGACGGCAAGGTCGATTTCCTCAACGTGATCCGCGGCCACATGGACACCGATGCGGCGCTGACCCGGGTGATCCCGATCCAGGGCATGCGCGCGGCACCGCACCTGGATTTCGCCGGCGAGGTGCGGGCGGCGACGCGCTTTCCGGTATTCCACGCGGCGCGCATCCAGGACGTGGCGACGGCGCGGCACGCCATCGTCGCGGGCAAGCTGGACATGGTCGGCATGACCCGCGCCCATATCGCCGAGCCGCATATCGCACGGCTGCTGGCCCAAGGGCGCGAGGCGGCGATAAGGCCCTGCGTCGGTGCCACCTATTGCCTCGATCGGATCTACGAGGGCAACGACGCGCTGTGCGTGCACAACGCCGCGACGGGGCGCGAGGCGGCGATGCCGCACCTTCTCGCGCGCACGGATGGTCCCCGGCGGAAGCTGGTCGTGGTGGGCGCCGGGCCAGGTGGGTTGGAGGCGGCACGCGTCGCCGCTGCGCGCGGCCATGCCGTCACGCTGTTCGAGGCGGCGGACCGGCCGGGCGGGCAGATCCTGCTCGCCTGCCGCCTGGCGCGGCGCAAGGAACTGATCGGCATCGTCGACTGGCGCCTGCAGCGGCTGGAGGAAGCCGGGGTGCGGCCGCGATTCTCGGTCTATGCGGGCGCCGCCGACGTGCTGGCCGAGGCGCCGGACGTGGTGATCCTGGCCACCGGCGGCGTGCCGAACACCGCGGTGCTGGCGGCGGGAAACGACCTGGTCGTCTCCACCTGGGATATCCTGTCCGGCGCGGCGGCACCGGCCGCGCGGGTGCTGGTGTTCGACGACAATGGCGGGCATCCGGCCATGCAGACCGCCGAGCTGCTCGCCGAGGCGGGCAGCCTCGTGGAGATCGTCTCGCCGGAGCGATATTTCGCCCCCGAACTGGGCGGCATGAACCACACGCTTTATGCGGCCGCGTTCCATCGCCACGGCGTGCGCATCAGCATCAATTCGCGCCTGCTGTCGGTGCGGCGCGACGGCAACGCCCTGTGCGCGACGATCGGTTCGGATCACGGCCCGGAACGCTTCGAGCGCGTCGTCGATCAGGTGGTGGTGGAGCACGGCACGCTGCCGCCGACCGAGCTGTACGACGCGCTGCGCCCGCTGTCGCTGAACCTGGGCGAGATGGATCATGGCGCGCTGCTGGGCGGACGCCGGCACGCCCTGGTGCGCAACCCGGCCGGGCGGTTCCAGTTGTTCCGCATCGGCGATGCGGTGGCCAGCCGCAACATCCATGCTGCCATCTATGACGCGCTGCGGTTGGTCAAGGATCTATAGGCAGGCGCAGTCTCGCGGCTTGACCTGGCGTGCCGCCAACGGGGGAAACCTGAGAGGGCCTCAGGGGCGGGATAGGGCCGTGAGCCAGAGTGCTTGCGCAACCAACGGACCGTCGTTCATTGGTCGGGCACGAAGCATGTCCCGGGACGAACTGACCAACGGCGTGATGCGACCCCGTGGGCTTTCCTATGCCGGGTGGTGGCCGGTCATACCAGGCGGCGGAAGGATTGACCCCTTGATGCCGCGCGCCCGGGCATGACGGGTGGGCATCGCGGGAGCATCGATCATTCGGGCGGCCGGCATCATACCCCTACGCGAAGCGCCAAAATCCTTTCTGCTCCGTGGCCTCTGTGCCTCCTCTTCGCTTCTCCGTGTTAAAATCTTGCTTGCTTATACCAGGTGGCCGAATGATCGACTCTCCGGCCGTGGCCGCATCGTCATGCCGGCGAAGGCCCGGCATCTACGGCTTTGCTTGCTGCACGAAGGCAAGTCGTGGATGCCGGCCTTCGCCGGCACGACGTGGGCGCGGCGTCGATGGGTCAATCGTTCCGCCGGCTGGTAGAAGCGCGCTTGGCCGCGCTCGTTACCAATGTCCGATATCGACCGCGTGGTTCAGCGGCCCTTGCCCGCCGCCATACCCCGGCGCCGCTGCGATCGCTGCGCGCACGTAGGCCCGCGCCCGAATCACCGCGTCGCGCAGCTCCATCCTCTGCGCCAGACCGGTCGCCACCGCGCTCGCCAGCGTGCATCCGGTGCCGTGCGTGTGCCGCGTCTCGATGCGGGGTGCCGCGAATTCCTCCGCGCCCGCCGGCGTCACCAGCAGATCGACCACGGTCCCGCCCGCCAAATGCCCCCCGGTCAGCAGCACCGCCGGCACGCCGAGTGCCAGCAGCGCGCGCGCGGCGTCGTGCATGTCCGCGCGATCGCGCACCGCGCGCCCGGACAGCGCGGCCGCCTCGGCCAGGTTCGGCGTGATGACGCTGGCCATCGGCAGCAGTTGCCGGCGCAACGTCTCCAGCGCCGCGTCGGCCAGCAGGGGCGGTCCGCCGCCCGTCGCGCGCAGCACCGGATCGACCACCAGCGCCACCCCGGGGGCGTGCGCGGCCAGCGTGTCGCACACCGCCCGTATCGTTGCGGCGTCGCCCAGCATGCCGGTTTTCACCGCGTCGGCGCCGATATCGTCCAGCACCAGCGCGATCTGATGGGCGACGAATGCCGGCGGCACGCGAAGGATGTCGTGCACCCCGTGCGTGTCCTGCGCGGTCAGCGCGGTGATCGCGGTCGCCGCGTAGCCGCCCAGCGCGGTGATCGTCTTGATGTCGGCCTGGATCCCCGCCCCGCCGCCGGAATCCGAGCCGGCGATCGCCAGCACCCGGCCGCGCAATCCAACGTCCATCAGCCGGCGCCCGCGCGCACCCGTGGCAGCGGTGCGGCTGCCATCACTCGTTACCCGCCCGCACCCGTGCCGCGATGGTGGCGCACAGCTCGTCCACGACCTGGGCGACCAGCGCCTCGTCCTCGGATTCCGCCATGACGCGGATCATCTTTTCGGTGCCGCTCTCGCGGATCAGCAGACGTCCGGCGTCGTTCAGCCGCCCCTCGGCCGCCCGGATCGCCCCCTGGATGGAGGCGTCACCCAACGGAGAGGCGCCGACATAACGCACGTTGCGCAACAATTGCGGCAGCGGGGCGAACACGCGGCAGACCTCGCTGGCCGGCCGGCCTTGCTCGACGAGCACGCCGAGCACCTGCAGCGCCGCCACCAGCCCGTCGCCGGTGGTGGCAAAATCGGACAGGATCAGGTGGCCCGACTGCTCGCCGCCCACATTGATCGCGGCCTCGCGCATCATTTCTGCGACATATCTATCGCCGACGCGGGTGCGGTGCAGCGCCAGGCCACGCCCGGCGAGAAATCGTTCCAGCCCGAGATTGGACATCACGGTGGCGACGATGCCGCCGCCGCGAAGCCGGCCGCTGACCGCCCAGGCCCCGCCGATCAGCGCCAGCAACTGGTCGCCGTCGATCAGCTCGCCGCGCTCATCGGCGATCAGCACCCGATCGGCGTCGCCGTCCAGCGCGATCCCCAGATCGGCGCCGTGCTCGATCACCTGGGCACAGAGAAACTCGGGCACGGTGGAGCCGCAGCCCTTGTTGATGTTGAAGCCATCGGGCGAGACGCCGACCGGGATGACCGTCGCGCCCAACTCCCACAACACGGTGGGGGCGACGCGGTAGGCGGCGCCGTTGGCGCAATCGACGACGATCTTCAGGTCCTTCAGGCGGCGGCCGCGTGGGAAGCTGGCCTTCGCCGCCTCGATGTAGCGCCCGGCGGCGTCGTCGAGCCGCGCGGCGCGGCCGAGGTCGGCCGGGCCGGCCAGGCGGTCGGCGCAGCCGCTGGCCATCAGCGCTTCGATCTCCAGTTCCATCGCGTCGGACAGCTTGGCCCCGTCGGGGCCGAACAACTTGATGCCGTTGTCCTCATACGGGTTGTGCGAGGCGGAGATCATCACGCCGAGATCGGCGCGCAGCGAGCGGGTCAGCATGGCGATCGCCGGCGTCGGCAGCGGGCCGACCAGGGTGACGTCCATGCCGGCGCCGACGAAGCCGGCGGTCAGGGCGGGCTCGATCATGTAGCCGGACAGGCGCGTGTCCTTGCCGATCACCACCCGGTGGCGGTGGCTGCCGCGGGTGAAGATCAGCCCGGCAGCCTGGCCAAGGCGCAGCGCCGTGCCGGCCGTCATCGGTTCGGTGTTGGCCTTGCCGCGGATGCCGTCGGTGCCGAACAAGCGGCGGGTCTTGGTCATGCCGGATCCACCGAAGGGGTGCCGTTTCGTACCATGCTGGCGACCGCATGACGCCTTCTGGCGTCATACAATGCTATTTGCCCCAGGGCCAATTGTCCCAGGGCGTATTGTCCCAAGGCCAATTCCCTCCCTGGCCGCATCATCCCCCGGCCATCGGCGCCTTCGCGTCCGGTTCGCGCCAGTGCCCGTGCCGAACCGCTCATCCGCTCAAAGCCTGCCACACACGCAGTGCCTGGACGGTTTCCGCCACGTCGTGCACGCGCAGGATCGCGGCCCCTGCGCGCAGCGCGAACAGCGCGGCGGCGAGCGAGCCGGGCAGCCGATGGCTTGCCTTGGGCTCGTCGGCCAGCGCGCCGATGAACGACTTGCGCGAAACGCCGACCAGAACCGGGCAGCCCAGGTCGCGCAGCACGGCCAGGCCCCGCAGCATCGCGACGCTGTGCGCGGCGGTCTTGGCGAAGCCGATCCCGGGGTCGATGGCGATATTGGCCCGCGGGATGCCGGCGGCCTCGGCGGCAGCGATCCGCGCGGCCAGCTCGGCGCGCACCTCGCGCACGACATCGCTGTAGACCGCCGCCTGGTACATCGTGGCGAAGTCGCCGCGCATGTGCATCAGCACAACCGGGCAGCCGCGCGCCGCGACCAGGGGGGCGGCGAGCGGATCGTGCGACAGTGCCGTCACGTCGTTGACGATCGCCGCGCCGGCGTCGAGCGCCGCCGCCATGGTGGCGGCGTGGCGGGTGTCGATCGAGACCAGTAGGCCGGCGACGGCCAGCCCGCGGATCACCGGCAGGACGCGGGCCTGCTCCTCGCTCGCCGGGGTCAGCCGCGCGCCCGGACGGGTGCTCTCGCCACCCACGTCGATGATGTCGGCGCCGGCGGCGGCCATCGCCAGGCCGGCGCGGATCGCGGCGGCGGGATCGAGATGGGTGCCGCCGTCGCTGAAGCTGTCGGGGGTGACATTCAGCACGCCCATGACGCGCGGGCGGTCGAGGGGGAGGCCGGCCCAGGCGGTGATTGGCGCGGGGAGGGGGGTGGGGGTGAATTCTCCCTCTCCCCGCTGGGGAGAGGGTTGGGGTGAGGGGGCAGAACCGCTCGCCCCGGTGGGGGTGTTACCCCTCACCCCACCCTTGGTCCGCTTCGCGGCCCAAGCCCCCAAGGGGAGAGGGAGAAGAAGCACGGGCACGGCCTAGCCCGTGGGCTACCCGGGCAGCGGCGCCGCCCCAAGCCCACCCGCCGGTGGCGTCGGCTGCGCGGCCGGCCGTCCGGCCGTCGGTACCGAGGCCCGGCGGCTCTCCGGCGCCGGCTCGTCCACCACTTTGCGGATCACCGGCTCGCCGCGCAGCACGGTGCGGATCTCGTCGCCGCTCAATGTCTCGTGCTCCAGCAGGCCGCGCGCTACCCGGTGCAGCTCCTCGATGTTTTCCGTCAGCAGGCGCCGCGCCTTGGCGTAGGCCCGGTCGATCACGTTGCGGGTCTCGGTATCGATCTCCTGCGCGGTCGCCTCGGAGACGTTCTTGCTCTGCGTCACCGAGTGCCCCAGGAACACCTCCTGGCTGTTGTCGCCATAGGCGATCATGCCGAGCTTCTCGCTCATGCCCCATTCGGTGATCATCCGCCGCGCCTGGTCGGTCGCCATCTTGATGTCGCCGGCCGCGCCGTTGGAGACCTTGTCGGGGCCGAAGATGATCTCCTCGGCCGCGCGGCCGCCCATCGCCATGGTCAGCTCGCCCAGCAGCTTCGACTTGCTCTTGGAGTAGCGGTCGCCCTCCGGCAGGCTCATCACCAGCCCCAGCGCCCGGCCACGCGGGATGATCGTCGCCTTGTGCACCGGGTCGCATTCCGGCTCATGCATGGCGCACAGCGCGTGGCCGGCCTCGTGGTAGGCGGTCATCCGCTTCTCCGCCTCGCTCATGACCAAGGAGCGGCGCTCGGTGCCCATCATCACCTTGTCCTTGGCGTGCTCGAACTCCGCCATCGCAACGACACGCTTGCCCAGGCGCGCCGCCAGCAGCGCCGCCTCGTTCACCAGGTTGGCCAGGTCGGCGCCCGAGAACCCGGGCGTGCCGCGCGCGATCACCTTGGGATCGACGTCGGAGGCCAGCGGCACCTTGCGCATGTGAACCCGGAGGATCTTCTCCCGTCCGTTCACGTCGGGGTTCGGCACAACCACCTGGCGGTCGAACCGGCCGGGGCGCAGCAGCGCCGGGTCCAGCACGTCCGGGCGGTTGGTCGCGGCGATCAGGATGACCCCCTCGTTGCTCTCGAAGCCGTCCATCTCGACCAGCATCTGGTTCAGCGTCTGCTCGCGCTCGTCGTTGCCGCCGCCCAGGCCGGCGCCGCGATGCCGCCCAACCGCGTCGATCTCGTCGATGAAAATGATGCAGGGGGCGCTCTTCTTGCCCTGTTCGAACATGTCGCGCACGCGCGAGGCGCCGACGCCGACGAACATCTCGACGAAGTCGGAGCCGGAGATGGTGAAGAACGGCACGTTCGCCTCGCCGGCGATGGCGCGCGCCAGCAGCGTCTTGCCGGTGCCGGGGGGGCCGACCAGCAGTACGCCCTTGGGGATCTTGCCGCCAAGCCGCTGGAATTTCTGCGGGTCCTTGAGGAACTCGACGATCTCCTGCAGCTCGCTCTTGGCCTCGTCGATGCCGGCGACGTCGTCGAACGTCACGCGGCCCTGCTTTTCGGTCAGCAGGCGCGCGCGCGATTTGCCGAAGCCCATGGCGCGGCCACCGCCGGATTGCATCTGGCGCATGAAGAATATCCAGACGCCGATCAGCAGCAGCATCGGGAACCACGACAGCAGGTAGTGCAGCAGCGGGTTGGCGCCGTCGTCCTCGGGCTTGGCGATCACGCGAATGTTCTTGTCGGTCAGCGCCTTGACCAGCGTGGGGTCGTCCGGCGTGTAGGTCTGGAAGGTGCGCCCATCGCTGAGCTGGCCGGAAATGGTGTGGCCCTGGATCACCACGTTTTTCACCCGACCGCCGTTCACCTCGGAGAGGAAGTCGGAATAAGCGACCTGGGTCGCGGTGGTGTGCGTCGCGCCAGGCTGGAACAGGTTGAACAGCACCACCAAGAGCAGGGCGATGATCACCCAAAGCGCCAGATTGCGGCCGAAATTGCTCATCGCTGTCTCTTCACCCTGGTTGCCAAACAAGCTGCCGCGTGACCATCGGCAGGGACGATACCCCAGCCGATCGCCGGATAACCACCCTCGGGACACTGCCCGGGCGGCGGCGCGCCATTCATGTCCGGCCGAAACGCAACGGCCTCTACCGGCACACCACGACGTTAACATAGTGTGTGCGCTCCCAAATCGCATCCCCGGGCAAGCGGATGCTCGAACGCAGGGCCGGCCCGCCTCCCAAGACCGGCCGGAGGCGGCTTCGCCCTCTGGCGCCCGCACGGGTCAAGGGCCGGGGGCGGGCGCCGGCGCGATCTTGGATGCGGTCTCTGGCTCGGTGCGATCGGGGGGGCCGCGAGCCTCGCCCTGCTGGCGTTGAAGCGATACCTTGGTCGTGCGCGAGCGCGGGCGGCGGCCGCTTGCTTGTCTTGTGGCGGACCCGACCGATATGGTCTTGCATCCACAGAGCGGACCGAGTCGATGTCGCAGACCCCGCAGGCGCGCGCCCTTGTCGTTGGCGCGGGCCCCGCCGGCTACACGGCGGCGATCTATGCTGC
>CAWKAN010000031.1:0-40926 GCA_963847615.1 uncultured Alphaproteobacteria bacterium | reverse complement strand
CCCTGCAGCGACAAGCCGCAGCCGGGCGAAGGCGCGCGGGCGGCACATGGGTCGCCCGCCCAAGCTTACCCCCGCAGCAGCAGGAAGAAGCTCGCCGTCGCCGCGCCGAAGGTGCTACGCTCAAGGAACTGGCGAAGAGCTACAACGTCGGCCGCATGACGATTTCGCGGCTAGCCGCCTGAGGAGCATTCGATGGCTCGCATTCTCGGATGCGTTCGTTGTGGCGATGGAGCAGACACAGGAGTTAGACATGGACTTTGGCGCTGCAAGCACGAAGGCCCCGGCAGTCGCTTCGTTCTCCCTTGTCGATCCGGCCTACGCCAAGGCGGTGCGACAGGGGCTATCGGCAATGGAGGCGACTCCGGTGATCGATGTCGGGGAGTTCGATGCCGTCGCGTGGGGCTTCATATACGGGGTAGACCCGGCGATGGTCGCGCACCGCATTGTCTACCAGGGCAAGGCTAGCGAGCCGACCCATACCACCTGGATAGGCTTCAGGTTGGGCTGATGGGGTCATCGCAGCATCTTCCCAAAATCCTACGCTTGACGACACTTTCGCGTCGGGACCACAGCTTAGGGGACATAGATATGGACTGGGGCGAAATTTTAGCAATCGTTGAGTGCGCACTGACTCGCCTCGTTAAAGCCCAACCGGCTCTTCTTGACCTTAATGTGACAGAACGCTCACTAACCCACTATCTAGCTTTATACATCGCGGAGCGGGTGCCGGGGTATGATGTTGATGTTGAATATAACCGCCATGGGGACATTCCCAAGCGCCTCAATTTGCCACGGCGCAAAGTGGGAGATCGTTGTTTAAAGGCGACCACCGTATTCCCGGACATCCTCATTCATAAGCGTAATACTGACTGTAACAATATTTTGGCTCTAGAAGTAAAGAAGCCGGGCGAGAAACTTGAATACGACGAAGCGAAGTTGTGTGCGTTTCTCACACAACTCCACTATCAATACGCCGCGCATGTAATAATTGGACGGCAAAATGGCAAAATCGTCCGCAAAGTGATTCGGGTCTGTTCTGGTACGTCGGAGACACCCTGAGTTACCATAAAGCACATTATCGTGCAGTCGGCGCGGCCCTCAAACCCTCGCAAGATCTGCGGTAGACCTCTCTCTCTCTCACGGCCTATGACGGAGAACGACCGCCCGCCTCGCGTTACCGATTCCACCCAGTCTGCAAACGCTCGCGATTTGAAATAACGCAACCGCGCTCAGTCGGCCGGCCGGTGTCACACCGCGACCGCATTCAGGCCCGCGCGTCAGGCATGCCCATCAGGTCGGCCGCTTCTCCGGCTTGCCCTTGAACGATCGGGTCGGGACGTCGCGGAACAGCGACATGTGGGTGTGCTGCGCCAGCCAGGGCGCGTCCACGGCGTCACGCACGAACACCACCGTGGCGCGGCCCGGCCGGTCATAGGCGCTGCCGTCCTGCCGGTAGCCGGTCGAATCGAAAATCCCCATCCCCACCGCCTGCCGGCGGTCCGGCGAGACGATCACGCGGATGTCCTTGCGCCAGGTGAAGCCGTCGATGTTCTCCCACACGTTGCGCCACTGCGCCGTCTCGGCGGCCGGCTGGCCGGTCATGAAGTCGGTGAAGGTGCCGAACGCGATCATGTCGGGGGCAAAAATCGGCCGCGCGCCGATGTAGTTGACCGCGCGGACATGCGCCGCCAGCGTCGCGAACCAGCGCCGCACGCCGGCGACGTCGGCGGAATTCGGTTCGCTCATCGCGGCATGCCTCCGCTGCGTCCGTCCGCGCGTCCCCTGCGGCGTCCCTCAGGGCGCAAGATACCGCTCGAACCAGGCCAGGGTGCGCGTCCAGGCATCCTTGGCGTCCGCCTCCCGATAACTCGGCCGGTAATCCGCGTGGAAGGCGTGCGGCGCGTCGGGGTAGATCACGATCTCGACGGTCTTGCCGGCCGCCTTCGCCTTGGCCTCCGCCTGGTGCACCAAATCCACCGGATTGCTCGGATCCTGCCCGCCATACAGGCCGAGCAGCGGGCAGTGGATCTCCCCGGCGATGTCGAGCACCGTCTTCGGCTTGATCGGCGAGGTCGCGTTCCTGACGTAGCCGTAATAGGCGACCGCCGCCTTCAGGTTGGGATTGTGCGCGGCGTACTCCCAGGTGATGCGCCCGCCGAAGCAGAAGCCGACCTCACCCATCCGCGCGGCGTCACCATGGTTCTTCGCGGCCCAGGCCAGCGTCGCATCCAGGTCGGCCCAGATCTCGTCGTCCGGTGTCTTGAAGATGACCTCGCGCATGATCTGCGCCGAATTGGTCATCTTGGCGAAATCCGGGTTGCGGAAATAGATCTCCGGCGCCACCGCCAGGTAGCCGGCCTTGGCCAGCCGGCGGCAGACATCCTGGATGTATTCATGGACGCCGAAGATCTCTTCGTTGACCAGGACGATGGCGAACGGACCACCCGAGGCGGGGCGCGCATAGTACACCGGCATGTCGCCGCCGGTGACCGGCACATTTGCTTCGCCGGTCGCCAGGCCCTCGCTGTCGGTGTGGATCGCCTGCGCCTCCACCCGCGCCGTCGCCAGGGTGAAGCCGCTGATCAGGCCGGTCATCAGGAAGCCGCGCCGGGCGAGCGGATAGTCCCGCAGGCCTTTCGCCTCGATCATGTGATCCACCGCGCCCCCTCCGGACGTTGCCGCCTGCTTCATCGCCTTCTACAAATTCTCATCCAGCTTGGCCAGAAACGCCAGGGTGTTCAGCCACGGCTGATCCGGCCCGATCAGCACCGCCAGGTCGCGGGTCATGTGGCCCGCCTCCACGGTCTCGACGCAGACCCGCTCCAGCGTCTCGGCGCAGGTGGTGACGTCGGGGGGGTGTCGAACCGGCGGCGATAGATCAGCCCGCGCGTCCGGGCGAAGATCGGGGCGATCGGGTCGGGCGACGTCTCCCTGCCCTGCCGGTGCTGGCGATCGTGCCGCGTCACCGTGCCGTGCGCCGCCGAGTCGCCCTGCTCGTCGCCGTCGTCGTTCTTGCACGCCCGGACATAGCCGCCGTTCCACTTCAGCGCGCAGGCCACCATGTCGTCGATCAGCCGGTGCTCGTCGGTCAGCCTGGCTGGTCGAACGCCGCCTTGAACTCTATGGTGTCGACCGTCTCGAAGATGTCTTTGAGCAGCCGTCATAGGCCTTTTCTTGCGGATGATCGGCCCACGGAAAATCGTGCCGTCGAGGATGGCGCGCAGCGTGCCGTTAAGGCTGCGATACATCCGCTTCCGGTTGAATTCCTTCATCCGGGCTGCGTCCAGGGCGATCGTCGCGCGCTGCACGCCGACGCCGTATTGCGCAATGGCGTGGGCGGCATCGACGGTCACCTGGTCGTCGGTCTTGGCGCGGTGTTCGATGCCCAGGCAGGTGGCTCGTCGCGGGTCATGCGGATTTCGGGCGGGGCGTCGTGCTGTCGGTCTTGTCGGGCGCGCTCAGCGATGATCATCGGTCGCCCAAGGTGCCCGGACTGGCCAGGCATCCGGTAATGCCGGTTCCCGGCGGGTTCCCGTCTCGGGAGAGGAGGCGGGCGAGACGCCGCCCCGGCTTGCTCTTCCCGCACGCCGATGCGACAAGGCGCCGGATTTGTGGGTAGTCCAACTCAGCCGAAACCGGCCCGGCGCGCAGAGGAGCAAGCATGTCAGATCTCGAGATCGTTTGGACCAAGGTCGATGAAGCTCCGGCGCTCGCGACCTTCTCCCTGCTGCCGATCGTCGAAGCCTTCGTGGCCACGGCCGGCGTGACGGTGAAGCTGAAGGACATTTCGCTGACCGGCCGCATCCTCGCCAATTTCCCCGAGAAACTGACGCCAGCGCAACGGATCAACGACGAACTCGCCGATCTTGGCCGCCTCGCGCTGCGGCCTGAAGCCAACATCATCAAGCTGCCCAACATCTCCGCCTCGGTCCCGCAGCTCAAGGCCGCGATCAAGGAACTGCAAGACAAGGGCTATGACGTGCCGGACTATCCGGACAACGCCGCGACGGACGCGGAGAAGGATATTCGGGCGCGCTACGGAAAGGTACTCGGCAGCGCGGTAAATCCGGTGTTGCGCGAGGGCAATTCCGACCGCCGCGCCGCCGGCGCCGTGAAGCAATACGCCCGCAACAATCCGCACCGGATGGGCGCCTGGAGCGCGGACTCCAAGTCGCATGTGGCGTACATGTCGGGCGGCGATTTTTACGGCTCGGAAATTTCGACCACCGTCGGCTCGCCGACCAATGCCCGCATCGAGCTGGTTGGCACCGACGGCGCGGTGACGGTGCTGAAGGCAAAAACGCCGCTCCAGGCCGGCGAGATCATCGATGCTGCGGTGATGAGCCGCAAGGCGCTGCGCGCATTCGTCGCCGAGCAGATCGATGACGCCAAGAACCAGGGCGTGCTGTTCTCGCTGCACCTGAAGGCGACCATGATGAAGATCTCCGATCCCATTATTTTCGGCCATGCCGTTTCGGTATTTTTCGCCGATGTGTTCAAGCAGCACGCCGCCACGCTCGCGCGTATCGGCGTTGATCCCGACAACGGCATGGGCGATCTGTTGACGAGGATCGAAACGCTGCCGGAGGCCCAAAAGGCAGCGATCAAGGCCGACATCGCGGCCACCTACGCGGCACGGCCCGGCCTCGCCATGGTCAATTCGGGCCGGGGGATCACCAACCTGCACGTGCCGAGCGACGTGATCGTCGACGCGTCGATGCCGGCGATGATCCGCGAATCGGGGCGCATGTGGGGCGCCGACGGCAAGTTGCACGACGTGAAGGCGGTGATCCCGGATCGTTGCTACGCGTGCTTGTATCAGACGGTCATCGAGGACTGTAAGGCGCACGGCGCGTTCGATCCCAAGACGATAGGCTCGGTTCCGAATGTGGGGTTGATGGCGCAGCAGGCCGAGGAATATGGCTCGCACGACAAGACGTTCGAAATTCCCACCGACGGCACGGTCCGCGTCGTTGCCGACGACGGCACGGTGCTGCTCGAGCGCCCGGTGGAGACCGGCGACATCTTCCGCATGTGCCAGGTCAAGGACGCGCCGATTCGGAACTGGGTCGAGCTCGGGGTGCGCCGCGCGCGCCTCACCTCCACGCCAGCGGTCTTCTGGCTCGACGCCAATCGCGCGCACGACGCCCAGGTCATCGCCAAGGTCGATAGATATCTGCAGGAGCAGGACACCACGGGCCTCGACATCCGCATCCTGGCGCCGGTCGAGGCGATGAAGTTTTCGCTGGAACGCATCCGCAAGGGGCAGGACACGATCTCCGTCACCGGCAACGTGCTGCGCGACTACCTGACCGACCTGTTCCCGATCATGGAGCTCGGCACCTCGGCCAAGATGCTGTCGATCGTTCCGCTGATGGCGGGCGGCGGGTTGTTCGAGACCGGTGCCGGCGGCTCGGCGCCCAAGCACGTGGAGCAGTTCCAGCAGGAAGGCTATCTGCGCTGGGATTCGCTGGGCGAGTTCCTCGCCTTGTGGGCCTCGCTCGAACATCTCGCGCAGACCCGCAAGAACGCCGACGTGCAGGTTCTCGCCGACACGCTCGACACCGCCAACGGCAAGATCCTCGAATTCAACCGCTCGCCCGCGCGCAAGCTCGGCGAGATCGACAACCGCGGCAGCCATTTCTACCTGGCACTCTACTGGGCGCAGGCGCTGGCCGCGCAGGACAAGAGCCCGGCGCTGCAAGCCCGCTTCAAGAAGCTGGCCGAGACGCTCGCGGCCAACGAGGCCAAGATCAATGCCGAACTGATCGCCGCGCAGGGCAAGCCGGTGGACACCGGCGGCTACTACCTGCCCGATCCGGCCAAGGTATCGGCGGCGATGCGGCCGAGTGCGACGTTGAACGCCGCGATTGCCGCGCTGTGACGCGCAGCTAAGTGAACCCAACCCGGACAACCAGGGCGGGGTGGGTTTTTTCTGATCGCGACCGCGCCAGCCCCGGCCTGCCGGCGCGGCACGGCACGGCACGGCACGGCACGGCACGGAAATGCATCCTCGGCGACACCGCCGTGCAATAACCCATCCCCGGCGGCGCGGCACCGGCTAGCGCGGCGCACAGGGACGGCGGAGCCGCCCCGGTCGGGCCAGCCGCCCAAGGATGTCGCGCTTCGCTCGGTCGTCGGGCGCCCGCACCGGTCCTCGGGGAGCCGTCCTTGGGGGCGTGCCGTCCCGCGGTCAGTACGTTAAGTACTATCAAGCACCGTCGAAGCATGCTTCCGGACCCGACGCGTTCGGTGCGCGAGCTCCGCCAGGGCCGCGCGGCGCGGCCGGGCCGAGCGCCGCCTCGATGCCGAACTCGCCGGGCAGGCTGCCTTTCGCAAACAGCCGGGTCACGTGCCCCATCTTGCGGCCCGGGCGGGGATCGGCCTTGCCGTACAGGTGTGGAATCAGACCGGGCGTCGCCAGGATCGCCGGCCACAGCGCGGTCTCCGCTGGGCCCACCAGATTCTTCATCACCGCGTCGGCGTGGCGGGTGGCGACCGGCAGCGGCAGGCCGGCGATCGCCCTGATGTGCAGCTCGAACTGGCTGGCCGGGCAGGCATCGATCGTCCAATGGCCGGAATTGTGCGGCCGCGGCGCGATCTCGTTGACCAGCACCTGGCCGGTGGCATCGACGAACATCTCCACCGCCAGCAGGCCGACCAGGTCGAGCGCGGTGGCGATGGTCCGCGCGATGGCCTGGGACTGCGCGGCGACGGCGACCGGCACGCGGGCGGGCGCCAGCGTGAGGTCCAGGATATGCGCGCGATGGCGATTCTCGACCGTGTCGAAGGCGCTCAGGCTGCCATCCGCGCCGCGCGCGATCACGACGCTGATCTCCTGGGCGAAGTCGACGAAGCCCTCCAGGATCAGCGGCTTCGGCGCCAACTCGGCGAAGGCGGCAGTCAGGTCGTCGGCGTGGCGCAGCAGGCGTTGGCCCTTGCCGTCGTAGCCCAGGCGGGTGGTCTTGAGCACCGCCGGCAGCCCGAGTTCGCCGACCGCCGCACGCAGGTCATCGAGGCTTGCAACCGCGCGCCAAGGGGCGGTCGGGACGCCGACGCCGTTGACGAAGGTTTTTTCGACGACCCGGTCCTGGCTGATGCGCAGGATGCCGGGCGCGGGCCGCACCGGCTTGAGCGAGGCGAGCAGGTCGAGTCCCTCGGCGTTGATGTTCTCGAACTCGAAGCTGATGACGTCCACCGCGGCGGCGAAGGCGCGTAACGCCGCCGGATCGTGGTAATCGCTGATGGTCACGCCGGCCGAGACCTGGCCGGCCGGGCTGTCGCGCTCGCGGGTCAGGATGTGGCAGCGATAGCCCAGCCGGGCCGCCGCCAGCGCGGACATGCGGCCAAGCTGGCCGCCGCCGACCAGCCCGATCGTCGCGTTCGGCGGCAGCGGAAAGCTCATCTCCGGTCTTGCGGCCCGATGGTCTGCGTTCCGGCGCCGCGTCGGCTGGATTCTTGTGGCGCGGGCGCGTTTTGCCCGGTTGCGTCCGGCTCGATCCCGCTTGGTTGGTGGTCGTTTGGCGGGGTGCCCGTCGGATTGGCGCCCGTCGGATCGGGGCCGGTCAGGTCGGCATCGGGTGGATCGGTCGGCACCGCTGCCGTCTGCGCGGCGCGCAACGCATCAAGCCGCGCGGCCAGGGGCGGATCGCCGAGGGCCAGGATGGCGGCGGCCAACAGGGCCGCGTTGACCGCGCCGGCGCGGCCGATCGCCAGGGTGCCGACCGGCACGCCGGCCGGCATCTGGACGATCGACAGCAGGCTGTCGATGCCCTTCAGGCTGTGCGACTCGACCGGCACGCCGAGCACCGGCAGGGGCGTCCAGGCGGCGCACATCCCCGGCAGATGCGCGGCGCCGCCGGCCCCGGCGATGATCACCCGAAGCCCGCGCGCGCGCGCCGTGTCGGCATAGGCGCGCAGCCGATCCGGGGTGCGATGGGCCGAGACGATTCGCGTTTCGTGCGGGATCGCGAGTCGCTCAAGGGTCTCGGCGGCATGGCGCAGCGTCGGCCAATCCGACTGGCTACCCATGATGATGCCAACAAGGGGGGAGGCGCCCATGATCAGGCAATATTGTCCGGGATGAGGCGGCTCTCGAGCCAGGAAATCTCGTCCTTCAACATCAATTTGCGCTTCTTCAGGCGCTGCAGCTGAAGCTGGTCGATCGCGCCCTGTTCGGCCAGGCGGGCGATCACCGTGTCGAGATCACGGTGCTCGCTGCGCAGCTCGTGCAGGCGGCGCAACAGGGAATCCCGGTCAGTCAGCATGGCGGCTGCATAGCACGGCGAGGCCAGGTCGGCTTGCGGATTCGCGTGGCGCGACACATGTCAAAGGAGCTAGGATCGCCCCCGTCGGCCGCACCGTCGGCCGGGTTCGGGACGACCGGTTGCACAGTCCACCTACGGAGGCACTATGACCCTGCAGACCCGCCTTGGCTCCCTGAAGGAGCGTCACGCGGCCCTCGAATCGCGCATCATCGACGAGGACCAGCGACCGCAACCCGACACGGACACATTGACGCGGCTCAAGGTCGAGAAACTGCACATCAAGGAAGAGATCGAACGGCTGCGTAGCCAGGGCGATTAGCGGAACTGCCATGCCGATGGGCCTGCCGGGTTAACGCGCCCGCGGCTCTGGCAGGCCCCATGGGTTTGGTTGGCCGGCGGGGTGGGCCGCTTCCCCCGCGGTCAGGCGGCTTCTTCCGTCTCGACCGGCGGGGGTGAGGGCGGCAGGCGGCCCTCTCGCGCCAGACGTTCGTTGGCGGCTTCGATCGCCGTATAGAGGTCCGCCTGCGAGCACAGGCCCAGGATCACCGGGTCCCGCGGCTTGATGTTGGCGCTGTTCCAGTGCGAACGCTCGCGCACCTTCTGGATGGTCTCTTTCGTCGTGCCGAGCAGCTTCCCTACCTGGGCTTCGGTCAAATGCGGGTAGTTGCGCAGCAGGAAGGCGATCGCGTCCGGCCGGTCGTTGCGCTTGGCGACCGGCGTATAGCGCGAGCCGCGCAGCCGCTTGGGCGCCGGCAGCGCGGTGGCCGACAGCTTCAGGCGCGCGTCGGCGTCCGCCTCGCAGCGCCGGATCTCATCCATCGTCAACTGGCTGTTGGCCACCGGGTCATAGCCGACGATGCCCTGCGCCACCTCGCCGTCGGCGATCGCCTGCACCTCGAGCGGATGCATGCCGCAGAAATCGGCGATCTGCGTGAAGGTCAGAGCGGTTTTCTCGATCAGCCACACGGCGGTGGCCTTTGGCATCAAGGGAAGCGTCATGGCATGTCACTTTCTGCGCGCCACGTCCCAGGGACACACCCTTGGGGCGGACCGGCAGCGCGGGGGATGAGGAGGATATGACCCGCGGCCGGTTGCGGGTCAAGATGACAGCCTGATCCGCGGAAAGGAGAATGCATGGCACGCGAAGACGACGACCCACCGCCGCGCAAGCGCACGCGGCTGGAGAAACTGGTCCTGGACCCGCTCGGGATCGAGGAACTGCACGACTATATCGTGGAATTGCGCGAGGAGATCGCCCGGGTGGAGGCGGATATCGCCCGCAAGGGCAGTCATCGAACATCCGCCGAGGCATTTTTCCGCCGCCGGTAGAGCGATGCCGCGGTGAACGTCCTGCGGAACGGCGCGGTGTCGCTGACCTGGTATCCTGTTGGGCCTCGAGCCCATTGCCGTCGCCGAGTATGCCGACGCCCCGCCATGCGGGTGCCTGAGCTGGATCGGGTGGTCGGACATTGGCCACCGGCGCCCCGCGACGCGGATGCGAGCGCAGCGGCTGATCGGCACGTTGAGGCCGGCACCTGGCGCCGGTGCGCGGCGATCAAGTCAGGCGGCGATTGCTATCCTGGGGACGCCGCGGTTCTTGTTGCCTGAGACGCACCGGGCAAGGGCGGGTTGGATATTCCCGCGTTTGGCGTGACATAGAAGGCATGATCTCACGATGGGAGTTTTCCAGGCCATCATGCGCCTTAAAGTTGTAGGTGATTGGCGTGCGCATCATCCTGGCGGAAGGCGCGCCGACCGGATTCTCGCCGGATCCGGGAATCGCGGTAGCGACCTTGTCGCGGAACAGCCCCCGTGTGCCGGGTCCTGTCGCGGTCGCTCTGTCGGCGGGTGATCGGCTGGCGCGCCGGGCCAATCTCTCGTTCGTCCAGGCGTGAAGCAAGACCGTCCGGTTGGTGCGGGGCCATCGCAGCTCTGGTCGCGTCACGCGGTGAGTGGCGGCCAGATCCGCCCCGAAACCAGCGGAGCGCCGCGGCCAGTTGGCGGAGGCTGGTCTACCGGCGCGTGCTTTTGCATCCAGGCCAGGCCGGAATTGCCGGGTGCGGCGCGCACCGCGTTGCCCCCCGCGTCGATCGGAGCAGTGTTGCCGCCGGCATGGATGGCGCCGCCGAGGCGGTCGCCGTCGATTGCGGTGATATCGAGCCTTCTACCCACACGGACACCTGCCGTTCGGTGCCTGTTGGGCCAGTCGATCCGACGGTGGGCGGCCAGCGAAAGGCGGGCCCAAATTTTTTCGGCCTTCACGCAATCTTTTCCCTCAACTTTTCGGACGAGCAGGGTATAAACCTTTGGTGAACGAGGCGCGTAGGGCGGAATTGCTCATTTTAATGAGCAGACAGTTGTGGCTTGCAATTTTTGAGCGGCTGCTGCAATCTATGAGATGACGACCAAGGATCGAGACGCGGCGAAGCGGTAATGGCAAGGCGGGGCGGGCAATGAGCGCGACGGTGACAATCCCGGGTTATTCCGGGTCGATCGATTTGACGTTCAGCACAACCTACAACCTCCAGTTGGCGAACCAGATCGCCGCCGCATTGAATGCGGCGGCAACGACCCTTGGCGCTTTGTACGTCGAGGATTACACGGGCGGGTTAACCATCCCGACGGTGCCCTCTGGTAGCATTGAGGAACTTGTGCTCCGCCCGTCGGTTTCCGGGTCGATCACGGTCCCGGCCGCAGCATCGGGCGTCACGGAAGTTCTGGTGCTCCAGAACACCCAGCCGATCACCATCCACGGCAGCCCCAACCTGTCGATCATCGGCGGTGGTGCGAACGTCACCGTCATCGACCCGACGGACATCGTTTACGCCGACAACGGCAAGACCACCAACACCGACGCGGTGACGGTCACGGCTGGCGATTCGCCCTACTTCGTTGCGATGCGGGCAGGCAGCGAGACGGTTGTCGGTGATGGTTCGGGCACGATCGCCGGCGGTCTGGGCGCCAACTTCATCAACGTCACCGGCGCGGATTCCGCCAGCAACAACCTGATCTTCTCCCAGGGATTCCATGACCTGGTGCAGACCGGCGTGGGCAACGCAACGGTCGTCGCCACGGGCAGCCATGCGACCATCGAAGGCAGTACCGGCAAGCTGGTGGTCAATGACCACGGGCTGCTCGATAGCATTTTCGCCAGCAATGCATCGTCGCTGGCGGTGACGACTGCGGGCGAGCAGACGTTGGTGCTGGGCAGCTCCGGCCCCATGACCGTCGATGATTCGGGTCAGCAAAACACGATCTCGACCGGCACCGCGCCGACCGCGTCCATCACGACCGGCGGAAGCCAGGCGTTGGTGTTTGGCAACTCCAGTAATCTGGCGCTTACGGATAGCGGGTTGCGCGATACCATTTCTGCGGGCACGGGCGCGTTCACGCTGGCGGCGAGCGGGGCTGACGCGTTTGTCTGGGCCGGCTCGGCCAGCAGCTTCACTGGTGTCGATGCTGGCAGCTATGACACAATCGTTGGTGGCGGACCGACAACCATCACCTTGGCAGGTGCCTCCGGGGTGTTTGCGGCGGGTAGTGGCGCGACCTCTGTTGTTGCAACGGCTTCATCGGAGTTGATCTACGGCGGCTCCGGGCCGATGAGCATCGACGCGGCGGGGAGTATCAACCTTACCGTCGGCGGCGGATCGGGGGCTGAGACGGTCCACGCCGGGTCGGGCTTGAATATTGAAGTGTTCGGGTCGGCAGGCGGCCTCGATTTTATCGGCGGTTCTGGCAGTGGCGCCACGGTGATTGGCTACGCTGCGTCCAACACAGTCTCCGGCGGGGACGGCGGTTTGCTCTACGCGGCGGGAGCCCCGGGCAGCAGCGCCACCGTGACCGGCACCAGCAGCATTGGTGGCGTAACGCTGTTCGGAGGGGCCAACGCGGCGATCACCTACTTCGAGCTCGCTGATGGGCGGGACCTTTGTTGCCTGGGGGGGCAGTGAGACACTGAGCGCCGCCGGATCAACCGCGAATGATTTCTTCTGGGGCAGCCACGATGGGTCGAGCACCGATCTCCTTGTGGCGGGCAGCGGAAACGATACACTGGTCGCGGGAAGCGGGACGGCTACGCTGACCGGCGGCAGCGGACATGACCTGTTCGCGTTCGTCAAAGGGTATATCAGTGTTGGCGGCGCTGCGACCAACTCGATCGTCGGCTTCACGTCGAGCGATCAGGTTGCGCTGTTCAACTATGGCGCCAGTGCGGCAGCCGACGCGTTGGCCAACGCGACGATCGCCGGCGGCAATACCACGATCGCGCTGACCGACGGCACGCATATCACGTTCGTCGGCGTCACCGACCTGACCTCCGCCAACCTCTTCTCGACGAACTGATTGAGCTAGCCGGGCGGACGGGTTCTTCAGGAACCCGTCTGTAGCGGCACTTGAAGCCTTGAAATCGAAAATGCTGCAGCCAGGGTTGACGGCTGGCCCTTTTTTTATCGCGCTTATGATTGCCATGCGCAGCCAAATCGAAGGAAGCTGTGGGTGAACCGGCGCTCATCGTGCTAACTAAGGAAAAAGTGTGAGCAGTTTACGAAATCAGGTCGTCCTGGTGACAGGCTCGGCTGGGCTGATTGGACGATCACTTATCCCGCGGCTGCATGCTGCCGGTGCGCAGACCATAAGGCTGGACCTGCGAGAGCCGAACGACGACGGGTACGGGAACATCCTGGATGACGTGGCTGTCGCCGCGGCGCTGCGAAACGCCACCGGGGTTGTTCATCTGGCGGCGGTGTCACGCGTCATCTGGGGTGAGCGGGAGCCCGATCACTGCAATCTCGTGAACATCGATGGGACCACCGCGCTGCTGCGCGCCGCCGCTGCCGCGCCGCGACGCCCCTGGCTGCTCTACGCCAGCAGCCGTGAGGTCTACGGCCAGCAGGACGTGTTTCCGGTGGCCGAGGACGCGCCGTTGCGCCCGATGAATGTCTACGCAAGATCAAAAGCCGCGGCAGAGCGAAGCGTAGAGGCGGCACAGGAGTCCGGAATACATGCCGCCATCCTGCGCTTTTCCTCGGTTTACGGTGATATTCATGACCACCCCGACCGCGTCGTACCCGCCTTCCTAGGGGCCGCGGTGACTGGGGCCACGCTTCGCGTGGAGGGTTCACGCAACGGGTTTGATTTTACGCACGTCACGGACGTGGCAGACGGCATTACGCTGGCGGCGGCGCTGATGGCCGACCGGGAAACACGCCCCCTGCCCATGCATTTTGCCTCCGGCGATTGCATCCGACTCGACGAACTGGCCGCGATGGCGGTTGAAGTCGGTGGGAATAGCTCCGCGCGAATCATCGAGGCACCGGCCCGGGACTTTGACGTCCAGATGTTTCAAGGGGACCCGACTCGGGCCAATGCTGTGCTCGGATGGCGCGCTCGGACACCGCTCGCCGTCGGATTGGCGCAACTTGCGGAGGCGCTTCGCGAGTCCCTCGCCATCGCGGATCCTATTCCTCGTGTCGGATCGCGAGCCATGGGTGGCGGCGTTCCAGTTCGCTGATCAGCCGCAATTTGTTCGACCGTTCATCGGTCAGCGTACGCAGCATTGACCGGGTGTGCACGCGGTAGTCCGCCAGGATCTCCGGAACCTGCACGCCCCACAGTCCGCGCTCGACGAAGCTGCACCAAAGCTCGTAGTCGTCCCACCCGTTAGGCCGGATATCGTCATAACCGCCGACTGCGGCCCAGGCCGATTTGGCAACCATCGCCAGAGCATCGACATAATTGCCGCTGACGAATTGCATCGGCTGGAATGGCTGGAGACCCATCACCTCCGAGGAATCGCCGAAGCGCTGCAGCAGCGGATAGGCGAATGCCGCCCCGCTTGCACCGATCGCGTCAAGGCAGACCGCGCAGCAGGTCGGGCGCAGGCGATTGTCGGCGTCCAATGGCAGCACAAACGGCGTCTCGGCGGCGTCGAAGCCGACATTGCGCGTCGGCCCCAGTCCGGCATTGCGCCGGTTGCGCAACACCAATACGCGGTTGAACCGTCCGGCGTGGCGCTGCGCCCATTCCACTGCCGTGGCGAGTGACTCATCGGTCGAGGCGTCGTCCACCACGACAAGATCAAGCGATGCCAGGGTCTGGGCGCGGACGGACTCCAATGCCTCGATGACGAAGTGGGCATAGTTGTGGAGCGGGATGACCACCGTCACCTCGGCATCGCCCAGGCCGTCGGCCGCGAACACCACCTCGCGGTCGGGCAGCGCAATGTCACGGATGCGGGGTGTCTGTCGGCGGCCGACTTCAAGCTGGAACGCGCGCGCTACCGTCTCATCGTTGCCGGACAACTGATCGAGCACGAAACGCAACGCCGCGGTCCCCTCCTGCGGCCCGAACCGCGCGAGCGCATCGAGATAGGCCGCGTGTGCCATGCGGCGACGGGCCGGCGGATCGTCGATCAACTCGCGCAGCGCGACGCCCCATTCCTCGGCCGTCTCCGCCAGGCGCCCGGTGACTCCATCCGCGATCGCACGCCGCAGCGGGCCGGTCGGCGAGGCGATCGTGCACACCTCGGTCAACGCCGCCTCGACATACTTGAGTTCGCTCTTGGCCTCGCAGAATGGATTGCCGACCTCAAGCGGTGCCAGATTGATATCGAACCGCGCCAGCTCGTTCGGCAGTTCGGCGAGGGGCACGCGGTCGCGCCACTCGATCTGCGCAGAGACCGTTGCGAGCGCGGAGAATTCGCCCGGGTCCAGCAGCTTGCGTCCGGAGTCGGGATCGCGGAACAACACCAGCCGACACTGCGGCCGCTCCCGGAGAATGTCTCCGAGCGCGATCGCGGCATTGCGGAAATCGCGCTGATGCGTGCGGGTCCCCGCGGCGTAGCCGATCCGCACGATGTCGCCGTCCGATGATCCGCGCCGGCGCACCGCCAGGCGCGATGTGCGCAGTGTCGCCGCGTCGAACAGGTTCGGTAGCACGAAGGTGATGCGGTCGAGCCCGCGCAGATGTTCGGCCAGCTCCTCGGTGGTGCAGGAGCAGGAATCGGCCTGCACCGCCACCTCTCTCACCCGTTGGAAATGCTGCGCCACCTCGCCTTCGCCCAGGCCCTGTGACCGGATGCCATCGATGACTTTCCGCGACGCAAGGCTGGGATCGAACATCAGGTCATCGACGTCGAAGAGAATCTTCACGCCGTTGCTGCGGGCGATCCACAGCGCGTGCGCCACCTCGGGCGCGTTGGCCGCGCGCCAGATCACCAGCAAATCGGCACGCGCGATATCTTCACCGCGCGCGGTCACCTCCGGCAGTGACAGCCACTCAGCCTCCGCGCCGAGCGCCCGGGCCACCTGCAAATAACGTTGCACGCGGTAGACATGCCCGGGATTCTCCGGTTCCCCGGAGATGAACACGATGCGCTGATAGGTCGATGCGGGCGTCACCTGGCGAGGCGCCAGCACGTCGAGGGCCGAAGCCGGAAGCGAGCGCTCGGCCGTGGCGGGCAGCGCGGTTGCCGTCTCCGTAGCCGGTATCGGTGCGGTGGCGAAATCTCCGGTTGCCGCCGCGCCGATCAGCACGCGGCGCAGCCTCCGGCGCAGCGCGAAGGGGATGCGCCGGCCGAGGACGCGCAACGGCTCCATCACTCGCCAGAGCGCGGATCCCAGGATGACGTTGCGCTCCCACGACAGCGTCGCGACCTGGTGACGCGCCAGCCGCAGTTCCTGGGTGAGTTGAGACACGCGATCCGCTGCACGCCGTCGCGCGGCGGCTTCGGTCGCCAGTTGCCGTCGTACTTCGTGCAACTCGGCGTCGGTCGCTGCTTTCGCTGCCAGCATCGCCGTGTCGGCTTCGGTGGCACGCGTTGCTGCTTGACGAGCCGCCTCCTCGGCACGCTCTGCGCCTGCACGAAGGATATCGATTTCACCGCCGTATTTGGCCATCTCCGTCTGCAGCCGGTCGATCTCGCTGGAGGCCGCGGCAAGCCGGGGGCCGACATCCTGTTGCAGCAGACGCTCTCGGGTATCATAGAGCCAGCGCTCTCCGAGGCGGGCGAAGCACGTCCGAACGGCGACGACCGCAGCAGGCCCAAGCTCGCACAGGGCGGCAACGGCGGCGGGCACCTGTTTGCCCACCGCAAGGACGCCTAGTCCGTGGCCGTGCAGAAACTCGAAACCGGGATAGCGTCCGCGCAACTCCTCCCACAGCCGCCAGACACCGAAATCGCCGCTGCGCTCATTGGTGTCGTGGAAAAGGACGATCGCCCGGTCGGACAACTTGGGCAGCCAGCTCTGGAAATCCTGGTGCGCCGCTTCGTAGCTGTGAAATCCATCTATGTGCAGCAGGTCGATCGCGCCGTCCTCGATCCGACCTAAGGCATCCTCGAAGGTGCACCGGAGCAAGGTGGAAAAGGCGCCGAATTGTTCATCGTGGAAGCGGCGCAGATCCTCGTATACCTCCTCGCCATATTCGCCCGACTGCGGATCGCCATGCCAGGTGTCAACGGCGTGGCAGCGGGTGGGGAGTTGCGCGCGAACGACGGCTTGGCAAAAAGCGGTGTAGGAAACGCCCGCGTGCGTACCGAGTTCGACCAACAGGCGCGGCGCTGTTGCGCACACGATCCAATGCGCGAACGGCACGTGCTGCCACCAGGCACTCGGCAAGCCGAGCCGCTCCGCCTGC
Organism: uncultured Alphaproteobacteria bacterium; assembly: GCA_963847615.1. Lineage (GTDB taxonomy): Bacteria > Pseudomonadota > Alphaproteobacteria > Acetobacterales > Acetobacteraceae > Palsa-883. The sequence goes on along the minus strand of CAWKAN010000031.1, from coordinate 24,022 downwards.
CAAAAGACGGGGGCAAGCGCCGGGTCTGCCAGCGCGGACAGCGTACCGGTCCACTTGTCGGGCGCGTCGAACGAGTCCAGGGAGTGGGTGTCCATGGCGCCTATTTGACCGTTTCGGCTTGCGGCCGCGAGGGCCGATGTCGTGAGTGGCTTGCGAGCTGCACCACGTTACGCCCGGTATGGATGGAAACGGGAAAATACCGATCGCCCAGCTTGACGTGTGGCGCGGCGGCCTGGCCGACAAACTCCCCCCGCGCCGCATGCGGCCTGGCGTTGACCTCCGCTCCCGTCAGCCGCTCCGGCAGGGATGGCGGCGCGGCGGCGGTCATGGCGCCAACCCGGAGACGTCGTTTCTCTGCCGAAGCGCCGGCAGGGTCGGCAGCAGTTCCCGACGATGGGATCGGCCCTGCTGCTGGGTGCGCAAGTGACGCACGATCAGATCGGTATCGTAGGCGCTGGCGCGTCGCACCACATCCTGCCAGTGCGCAACGTTCGGAACCCGCAGCGGATTCTCCATCAGCAGTTCGCGCTTGATGAAGGGACACCGCATGTCCGTGATCAGGTGGTCCCAGAACCAGTGCATGATGTTGGGCGGCCTGTCGCGCCCGATCGCCGTGTGCGGCGCGAGGAGATGGGGCGTAGTCGGATCGAGGTGTCGGGACGGGGCGTCGGCACGCTCGGCCGCGCCGAACGCCGCGACCACGGCGTCGTGCGGACAGAGGGCGGCGCACCGCAGCCCTGCCCGCAGCATCGCCTGCGTCAGCCCGATCTCGTAGCGACGGATGATCCACTGCCGTGACTGCACCGGTCGGATCGATCCCCAGAACGCCGCCAAGCGCGGATTGGCCAAGGCACGGTGGCGGAACAGCAGGAAGTAGCTCTGCAGGTGGTAGCACCCTTCCCGGCTGTCGGTGATGCCCCAGACATCGGCGCGGTCGTCGCAGCGCCCCAGGGTCTTGTCGAGGTCGAACAGCGGGCCGTAGACGCTGTCATTTGCCAGCACCACCTGGGCAAACCGCGTCAGCTCGCCCAGTGCGGCCAAGCCGTCCTTATAGGCGCCGAAATCGTAGCCGACATTCCGCCGGTGCAGCACCAGGGCGGACAGCGCCAGCACCCGGTCCAGCGCCGGGCCGGCCAGACGCGGCGCGTTCGAGACGAAGACAACTGCATAGCCCGCCCGCGCCAGCGCCCGCAGGTAATGCATGACGAAATCGTCCACGCAGCCGTCCCGATCGTAATGTGCGAACACGGCGACCTTGCCGTGGTCTGCCAGCGTCTGTGCCCCGCTGTATCGTGCGATGACGAAGCCCTGGCCGATGCGCCGCCAAGCCGCCACGACGTGGCCCACATGGCGAGCCAACGCAGACCGTACCTGACCACGGCGTTGGGCCGGCGAAAGCTGTGCGAAACCGTCATGCGCCTGGCGTTGCCCGGTCTGATCGCAGCATCGCCACTGCCGCTTGCGGTGCCCGGGAGGGCGCCCAGGGGGGCACGCAGCGGCGCGGGAGTGGCGGTTCGCCCACCAATGTCCGAGGTCGATCGACACTGCCGCATGCCGCGCATCATCCGATAACGAACCAGACCCGGAACACCATCGTCTCCAGCCAGGTTTGCCGCCGCAAATCGGTCAAGCGCAGTGCCCGAAGCCGCGCGCAAAACCCACCATTCAATCCTTCGGCGATGACGGCCAGCTGGCGGTGCGTGGCCTCCGCCAGCAAGTCCGGATGGGCCTGCAATGTGGTGACATGCCGACGCAGCAGGCGCATGAACGGTGCCGGGCCACGCCGCAGCGCGGCGATCCCGCGGCGCCACCAGACCCCTGGTTCACCGACCTGATTGTTGGCGTGCTGGCGATACAGCACGGTCGTGGTGCGGTCGATGAGCACATGGCCGCCCGCCGCGGCCACGACGATGTAAGACCACCAGTCGTGCCACGTCGTTTCCGGTGGCTGTGAAGCCAGCACCAGGTCGGCGGCAGCGCGGTTCAGCATCATCGTGCAGCCGGGCGCGATGTTCTGCGTCAAGGCCGCTGGAAATCCTGGCGGCCGATGTAATCTGCCTGGTACGTAACGGCGGCGCAGATTCGCATCCACCAGAATCCGCCCGGCGCAATAAAGCGCCGGCTCGGCGCCCGACACTTTGTCCAGCGCCGCGACCCCGAGCGCCAGCTTTTCGGGCAGCCACACATCGTCCTGATCGGAGAAGGCGAAATAGGCGGCGTCGGAGGCGCGTGCCGCGCGGAGCAACGCCAGGAAGCTGCGCGCTGCATGCCGGCGCCCGATGTCGTGATGAAACTCGCAACGCCCGTTGCCGACTTCGGCCGCGAACTGGCCGATCACCCGTGCCGAAACATCCGATGAGCCGTCATCGCGCCAGTGCAGCGTCCAGTCGTCATGGGTCTGGCTGAGGTAGCTGCGCAATTGCGCTGCCAGGAAGCTCTCGCCGTTGTAAACCGACAGCAGGATTGCCACCGTTCGCCGCCCGGCAAGGGACACTGGGTGCGGGCGTTGCTGCGAGAATGTCGGCAGTTTTTGCTGCATCCATTCGTCGCCGGCAGCCTCGACGTCGCGAAGGTAACTGACGCTCATCGCCCGTATCTATCAGTCGAATCCGAGAAACGCTACCGCCTCGCGCAGTGGTGCCGCCATACGCAGCCGTTCAAGATCAGGCCTCGGCCGGGCGGTACGCGAATCCGCCGTCAGCATACACTCCAACGCCGCGGCGACCGACAGCACCAGCGCGTCGCCACCGCGTGGTCCGACGATCTGCAACCCGAACGGCATGCCGTGGCGATCCAGCCCGACCGGCAGCGACAGCGCCGGGTGGCCGGCCAACGTCACCGCATAGGCCAACGCCAGCCAATGAAAGTAGCTGCGGGTCGGCCTGCCGTCTATCTTCGCCGGATAAAGTTCACGCCACGAACGCGGGCTGATCGTGATCGCGGGCGTCAGGATCACGTCATATCGTTCGAAGAATCCCTGCCACCGCCGGTACAGCGCCGTCTGCGACGCCATCGCCCGGGCCACGTCTGCGGCACTGTAGCGCAGGCCCTCCTCGACATTGGCGCGCACGTTCGGGCCCACATCCTGCGGCCGCGTCCGCACCTTCTCCTGGTGGGCAGCGAGGAAATTGAGCGCGCGCAGCACCGCGAACGCCTCGTCGGCACCGGTGCAGTCCGGCGTCGTGTCCTCGGCGCGGGCGAAGACATGGCGGAACAGGCCGGTCTTTTCGGCGAACACCTCGGCGATGTGGCGCTCGGTGGGGGCGAAGCCGAAATCCGGCGTCAGCGCGACACGCAGCCGCGACAGATCGATCGGCGCCGGCGCGGCGAAATCCGCGGCGCGTCGGACCGTGGTGCCGTGCACGGTGGTGGCCAGCGGATCGCGCGGGTCGTCGCCGACCATGGCGGAGAGCAGCAGCGCGAGGTCGGCGACGCTGCGTGCCATCGGCCCGGCCACCGCCAGGTTGCTCCAACCCAGACCGCGCCGCTCCGAGGGCACCAGGCCGGGCGTGGGTCGGAAGCCGACGATGCCGCAGAACGCAGCCGGGTTGCGCAGGCTGCCGCCCATGTCGGAGCCGGTGCAGAGCGGCACCATCCCGGTGGCCAGCGCGACCGCCGAGCCGCCCGAGGAGCCGGCGCAGGATTTCATCGGGTCGAACGGGTTGCCGGTGGCGCCATAGACCGCGTTGCGCGTGTTGGCGCCGGCGCCGAATTCCGGCGTGTTGGTCTTGCCGAGCACGATCGCGCCCGCCGCGCGCACCGCGCCGACCAAACGCTCGTCCTGTGCCGGCACATGATCGCGGAAGATCACGCTGCCATGGGTGGTCACCAGGCCGGCGGTTTCCTGCAGATCCTTGATGCCGATCGGCAGGCCGTGCAGCGGCGGCAGTGCATCGCCGCGCAGCACCGCCGCGTCGGCATCGCGTGCGGCGCGGCGGGCGTTGGCGAAATCGCGCGCCACCATCGCGTTCACCGCATGGTCCACGGCCTCGATCCGAGCGATGCAGCTTTCCAGCAGCTCGCTGGGCGACAGGCGTTTCGCCCCGATCAGCCGCCGCGCGACGACGGCGGTCAGATCACATGGCTCCGTCATGGCCCGCCCGGACATCTCGCGACCTCAGTAGCCGAGCGCCAGCCCGTCCTTGCGCGGTTCCGACCCGCCGATCAGGCAGCCGCGCTTGCGATCGATCCAGATCGCCTGGCCGCCGCCGTGCGGGCGCTCGATCAGCTCCGGCTCATGGCCCATGCGCGCAAGTCGATCAACGACATCCTGCGGGATGCCGCGCTCGATCTGCAGCTTGCCCTTCAGCGGCAGCAGCCGCGGCAGGTCGATCGCCTCCTGGATGTCGAGGCCGTATTCCAGGAGATTGGTCAGGAACCAGGAGTGGCCCATCGGCTGGAAGTGGCCGCCCATCACGCCGAATGGCATCTCCGCCTGGCCGTCCTTCATCAGCATGCCCGGAATGATCGTGTGCATCGGCCGCTTGCGCGGCGCGATGCAGTTCGGATGGCCGCGCTCCAGGCGGAAGCCGAAGCCGCGGTTCTGCAGCATGACGCCGGAGCGCTCGGCCAGGATGGCGGACCCGAAACCCTCGAACAGCGAGTTGATGAAACTGCACGCATTGCCGTCCTTGTCGACGACGCAGAGATAGACGGTGTCGCGGTGCGGCGGCATCAGCGCCTCGCCCGCCAGCGGCATCTGGCGCATCGCCTTGCTGTCGTCGATCAGCCCGCGCAGCGCGGCCAGGTAGTCCGGGCTGAGCAGCTTCGCTGACGGGAACCTCGACCTGGCCCGGATCGGCAACGAAGGCGTCGCGGTCGCGATAGGCCAGGCGCGCCGCCTCGATATGGCGATGCGCGCGCAGCGTGCCCAGCGGGCCGTCCGGCGCGCGTCGGCAGGCCGCCCAGCATGCCGAGGATCATCAGCCCGACGATGCCCTGGCCGTTCGGCGGGCACTGGAACACGTCGTAGCCGCGCCAGTTGAGCTGGATCGGCGTCGACGAACTCGGCGTTGTGCAGCCCGGCGGCGAAATCCGCCTCGGTCTGCAGCCCGCCGCGGGCGCGCAGGGTGGCGACGATGTCGGCGGCGATCGGGCCTTCGTAGAACGCCTTGGCGCCGTGCCGCGCGATCGCGCGCAGCGTCTCGGCCAACGCCGGCTGGGCGAACCGGTCGCCCGGCGCCGGCGCCATGCCGCCCGGCAGGAACTGGTGCGCGCCGTTCTTGCGCAGTTTCGGCTCCAGCCGCTGCCAGTCCCAGGCGACCTTGGGATGCACCGGCCAGCCGTCCTCGGCGTAGCGGATCGCCGGTTGCAGCAGCTCGTCCAGGCCCTTGCGCGCCGTGCGCATTCAGCAGCGTCTCCCACGCGCCGACCGCACCGGGGATGGTCACCGCGTGGGCCGAGGTGTTCTCGATCGCGGTGATGCCGTGGCTTTCATACCAGTCGATGCTGGCCGCCGCGGGAGCCCGGCCGGAGCCGTTCAGCGCGACAACCTCGCCGCTGCCCGCCGGGGCGTAGAGACAGAAGCAGTCGCCGCCGATCCCGGTCGATTGCGGCTCGATCACGCACAGCACGGCGCAGGCGGCGACCGCGGCGTCCAGCGCGTTGCCGCCGGCGCGCAGCACGTCGAGCGCGGTCAGCGTCGCCGCCGGCATCGAGGTGGCGGCCATGCCGTGCGTCGCGTAGACCGGGCTGCGGCCGGGCAGGTGATAGTCGCGCATCGGGGCTCCGTCATGGTTGGGACCCCGGGATGTGGTCGGGGCGGGATGTTGACTCGGAGTATGCCTCTGTTACTCAGCCGTGGCCACCGCGCACGGCCACAAGCCGTTCGCCGTCAGGAGAGCGTGGATGCCCGAAATCGTCGCCCCCGCGACCATCGATTACGCCGAGTTCGAGCGCGTGGACATCCGCGTGGGAACCATTGTTGACGCGCAGCCTTTCCCGCAGGCGCGCAAGCCGGCGATCAAGCTGACGGTCGATTTCGGGCCGGAGATCGGCGTGAAGACCTCCTCGGCCCAGTTGACCGTGCATTATCGGCCCGACCAGCTTATTGGCCGGCAGGTTTGTGCGGTGGTGAATTTCCCGCCGCGCCAGATCGGCCCGTTCATCAGCGAGGTGCTGACCCTCGGGATGCCGGACGAGGACGGCGCGGTCGTGCTGATCCGGCCCGACTTCAAGGTGCCGAACGGCGGGCGGCTGTTCTGACGGCGGCGACCGACCCGGCCGGCGCGCGCGGCCGGGTTCAGCAGCAGCCGCGGAACCGCCCCTTGCCGACCGCGTAGCGCGCCTCCTGGCGTTCCCGGAAGAATTCCTGGTACGTCATGATCGGCTGGCCCGGGTGGGTGACCTGGCGATGCGCGACATAGGTCTCGTAGTCGGGGACGCCAACCATCAGCCGGGCGGTCTTGACGACCATCTCGCAGATGAACCGGGACCGTGCCGCCAGCGTCTCAGTCATCGCCGGCCGCCATCGCCGTGCCGCCGATCTCGACCACGGTGCTCTTCGGGGTGCCCAGCGCCCGGCGGCTATCGATCCAGCCGTAGATCACCATTGCCACGACGACGGCCACGAACAGTGCGGCCAGCGTGGCGTCCAGATAGTCGTTGAAGATGACGCGACCCATGGTTGCCGCCGAGCTCGCCGGCGCCAGGACGTGACCCGCCGCCAGCGCCGCGGAGAACCGCCAGGCATGGCTGACAAATCCGACCGCGGTATCCGGGCTGAACACCTTCTCCAACCCCGCGGTCACCGTGCAGACCACCAGCCAGGCAGCCGGCACGATGGTGATCCAGGCGTAGCGCTGGCGCTTCATCTTGAACAGCGCGACGGTGCAGAACGTCAGTGCGATGGCCGCCAGCATCTGGTTGGCGGTGCCGAACAGCGGCCACAGGGTCCAGATGCCGCCATACGGGTCGATGACGCCTTCGTACAGGATATAGCCCCACAGGACACAGGCCACCGCGGAGCCGATGACGTTGTTCACCCAGGACTTCGTCTCCTTGAAGGCGGGGATGAGGTTGCCGACGAAATCCTGGATCATGAACCGCAGCACGCGGGTGCCGGCATCGACCGTGGTCAGGATGAACAGCGCCTCGAACAGAATGATGAAGTGATACCAAATCCCCATCATCACCCGCCCGCCCAGGAAGCTGGACAGGATGCTCGCCATGCCGACCGCCAAGCGTCGGCGCGCCGCCGGTGCGCGACAGGATGCTGATCTCGCCGACGTCGTGCGCCATCTGGGTCAGCACGTCGGGCGTCACCACGAAGCCCCAGGACGAGATCACCTGCGCCGCCTGGGCGGCGGTGGTCCCGATCAGCCCCGCCGAGCTGTTCATCGCGAAATAGATGCCCGGATGCAGCACCGTGGCACCGATCATCGACATGATGGCGACCAGCGATTCCATCAACATGCCGCCATAGCCGATGAACGGGATCAGCTTTTCATTCTCGATCATTTTCGGCGTGGTGCCCGACGCGATCAGCGAGTGCCAGCCGGACACCGAGCCGCAGGCGATGGTGATGAACAGGAACGGGAACAGGCTGCCGGCCCAGACCGGGCCGCTGCCGTCGACAAACCGGGTCACCGCCGGCATTTGCAGATCGGGACGCACGATCAGGATGCCGATCGCCAGCAGCACGATGGTGCCGACCTTGAGGAAGGTGGACAGATAGTCCCGCGGCGCCAGCAAGAGCCACACCGGCAGCACCGAGGCCACGAAGCCGTAGCCGATGATGGTCAGCGCCAGCGTCGTGCCGGAGAGGTTGAAATACCCCGCCAGCGCCGGGGTGTCGGACACGGTCCGCCCGTAGACCAGCGCCAGCAGCAGCAGGACGGCACCGATGAGCGACATCTCGCCGATGCGGCCGGGGCGGATGAAACGACTGTAGACGCCCATGATCAGCGCGATCGGCACGGTGCAGAACACCGTGAAGGTGCCCCAAGGGCTTCCCATCAGGGCCTTCACCACGACCAGCGCGAGCACGGCCAGGATGATGATGCAGATCAGCAGCACGCCGATGCCGGCGATGCCGCCGGCGACCGGACCCATCTCGGAGCGGACCATGTCGCCGAGCGATTTGCCGTCGCGCCTGGTGGACAGGAACAGCACGGTCATGTCCTGCACCGCGCCGGCGAACACCACGCCGGCGAGGATCCACAACGTGCCCGGCAGATAGCCCATCTGTGCCGCCAGCACCGGACCGACCAGCGGCCCCGCCCCGGCAATCGCCGCGAAATGGTGCCCGTAGAGCACGTAGCGGTTGGTCGGCACGTAATCGAGCCCGTCGTTGCGACGATAGGCCGGCGTCTGTCGCGTCACATCGACGCCGAGCGCCTTGTTGGCAACGAACAGGCCGTAAAAGCGATAGGCGATGAAGTAGATACAGACCGAGGCGATGACCAGCCAGGCGGCGTTCACCGGCTCCCCGCGGGTCAGCGCCACGATGGCGAACGAAATCGCACCGAGGACCGCCACCGCGGCCCACGCCAGCTTCGCTTGCAGCGTCATTGTTGTGCTCCCACGATCCGGTCCGATCGGTCAGTCCGCGTCGCGGCGGGACCAGAGTGGAGCCCTGTCGTGGCGCCTGGTGCGCAATGAATCGCGCCGGTGGCGGCTGGGCGCCTTGATCTAAATCATCGAATTGCGTGACCGGCGGCAAAGCCTGCCCCATTCGGATTAAATAATGTTCATCTAAGTGGGCCACCTCACGGTCCGGACACCGGGAAGCCCAAGGGCGCCTCGCCGGCTCCGAACGTCTGGCGTGGTCTCCCGCACCCGGACCGCACGGCGCGATTGGCGCCCAGGCATCGCGGCCGTCGCGAGCGGGTAGACTTCGCGATGTCTGGGCGAACTGATGCCCTGGAGGTGTTCGTGAACCGGACTGAAGAGCCACCCACGCGGGGTGCCAACGACTGAACGACGTAAGGCCGTGGCGTGGGGACACCATGCGTGGAGCCACGCAGCTTTCGGGCCGGATGCTTGGCCGCCCATGGCGCCACCGGCGCCGGACGCGTGGCTGCCCGGTGGAGGCAATCGAAAACAGCGAAATGCGGGCGGTTGTCGAGCGCCAAGCGGGCGAGGCCGCGATGCGCTCGTGACCGAAAACAACCCCGCTCCCGGAGCGATTGCCGCCGGTAAAATCGCCAACATTGCAGTGCTGCTGCCGAACAAATCGACACTGCACCGGGGATGTAGCAGACCGACGGATGCCCGGTTCGATACAATCAACGACGGGGTCCGCTCTCACCTCGTGCCGGGCATGGCCTGCCATGGGTCGCACGACCAACCGGGGGCGTTGATCCGCGTGGCGATAGACCGGCTCTCTCATCCGAAGCATGGGACGTCGGCAAGCCCGCTGTTCCAGGCGCCGCCGTCGAACAGGTTCGGGCTTGCGGGAACACCCTGTGGGGCACAGGCGACAACGGCGTCCTGACGTAGCCCGAACCGTCTCGAAAAACCGGCGACCACCCTGCGGCGGGAGGCTGGCCCGACGCCGGACCGCATGCCTCGGCCGGCACTGCCAGACGGCGCCCTGTCAGGCACAATTCACGCCTCCCGACAGGCTGGACCAGGTCGCGATCGCCGGTAGCGGCTTGACACTCACAGGCACGCCGCGGCGTCGCGCCCCAGCAATTTTCATTTTGCCCGCTCCGGACAGCCTGTCTCCGTCATGGCCGGGCCTGTCCCGGCCATCCGCCCCCCAACGGCGGTGCGTGGATGGCCGGGACAGGCCCGGCCATGACGGAGAGGCAACGTCGTCCGGCCAAAATGAGAATTGCTGGTCGCGCCCGGGGCAACTTGTCGCAGTCCGGATCGAACCGGCAATATTTCATACCAGGCGTCCGAATGATCGACTCTCCGGGCGTAGCCCCCTCGTCATGCCGGCCCCCGGGTCGGGCCGCAGGCCCGCCCGAGGACAGGCTCCGGCCGGCATCCACGACTGTGCTTGCTGCACGAAGGCAAGACGTGGATACCGGCCGGAGCCTGTCCTCGGGCGGGCCTGCGGCCCGACCCGGGGGCCGGCATGACGAGGGGGCGCCGCCGATGGGTCAATCCTTCGGATGCCTGGTATCAGTCGGTATTTCCCCCATGCCCGGCCTTTGTCACCGCCGGCGTGTGTTGCGCCAGGAACGCCAGCACGGCCTGACGCTGCGCCACAAGGTGCTCCGGCCCGCGCCAGTCCCGCATGACCTCCACCCCCGGCAGCAGCTCGGCAAGTTCCCCGCTGGTCACCGCCGGGTGCGGCTTGTCGCTGCCGGGCAGCAGCAGGGTCGGCACCTTGCAGCGCCGCGCGAAGTCGCGGCTGACGCTGAACACGAAGCCGGCGTCCCACATGTTGTGGCTGAACGCCGCCAGCGTCGCCGCGTCGAACCCGCCGCGGGTAGCACGATGCTCGGCCCCCCACTCGACGGTTCCATCCTGGTAATAGGTGGGAAATTCCGGGTTCAGCCCGATCGGGTTCTGCAGCACCGCGGCGCTGATCCGCGCCGGGGCGATCTCGCACAGCTTCAGGCAGAAACTCGACCCGATGCACCCGCCCAGCGCGTGGAACCGTTCATGGCCGAGATGATCCATCAGCGCCAGGTGGTCGGCGGCATAAGTGTGCCAGCCGTGATCCGGTGCGAGCGCGCCGCGCGAGCGCCCGGCGTTGCGCTGGTCCATCGCGACCACGCGGAACCGCCCGGCCAGCGCCACGGTCCAGTCGTTCCACACCCGGGCCGGACCGGTGTCCGGGCCATGCCACATCTCCGCGCGCGAGCGCAGGCCGCCCGGCGCGAAGATCAGCACTGGATAGCCGCTGCCGAATTCCTCGTAATGAATCTCCGCCGCGTCGCGGTGCAGCACAGGCATCGCATGGTCCCCCCCAGGTCATTGTCGGCGCATGCGCCGGTTACAACAGCCGTCGCGCCTCGGCCGCGTCGAGCGCGATCTGCGCCTTCAGCGCGTCCAGCCCGGCGAATTTGCGTTCGTCGCGGATGTAGCTCAGCAGGCTGACGGTGATCTCGGCGCCATACAGATCCGCGTCGAAGTCGAAGATGTTGACCTCCAGCCGGCTCTCCGGCCCGGCGTTGACGGTGGGCCGGCGGCCGATATTCGCCACCCCCTTGTGCACCACGCCGTCGGCCAGGCGCACGGTCGCTGCATAGACCCCGCGCGCCGGCTCCAGGTGCCGTCCCAATGCCACGTTGGCGGTGGGAAAGCCGATGGTCCGCCCGCGCGCGTCACCGTGTGCCACGACGCCGCGGATCGCCCAGGGGCGGCCCAGCTCCGCGGTCGCCCGCTCCGGGTAGCTATCCCGCAGCGCCCGGCGGATGCGGCTGGAGGACAACGGACCCTCGGCATCCGCCACCAGCGGCACCGCGGTGAAGCCCATGCCCAGCGCCTCGGCGCGCTGCGCCAGGAAGGCGGCATCGCCGCCGCGCCGGTGGCCGAAGGCGAAATCCTGCCCGCAGGTCAGGTGACGCGCGCCGAGGCCGGCATGCAGCACCTCGGCGACGAACTGCTCGGCGGTGATCAGGCTGAACTTGTGGGTGAACGGCAGCTCGTAGAGCAGCGTCACGCCCAGCGCGGCCAGGGCGTCGGCCCGCTCGGCGGCCAAAGTTAGGCGGAACGGCGGGTCGTCGGGGCGGAAATACTCCCGCGGATGCGGTTCGAACGTCAGCACCGCCAGGGGCGCATCCGGCCGCGCGCCGTGCGCGGCGCGCAGCAGGTGCGCATGGCCCAGATGCACGCCGTCGAAATTGCCGAGCGCCACCGAGGCGCCCTGCGCCTCCGCCGGCAGGCCCCACCAGTCGCGAAAGATGCGCATCAGCCGCGCGAGGGTACCTGGACGTAGGCCTCACCCTCGATCACCACCTCGTCGCCGACGGTGCAGGTGGTCTTCAGGGTGGCGCGCTTCTTCTCGGCGTTCAGCGCGGTCACCTCCACCGTCGCCGTCACCGTTGCGCCGATCTTCACCGGCGCGGCGAAGCGCAGCGACTGACGCATATACAGCGTGCCCGGGCCGGGCAGCTGGGTGCCCAGCACCGCGGAGATCAGGCCGGCCGACAGCATGCCGTGCGCGATCCGCTCGCCGAACACCGACCGGCGTGCCGCCTCGTCGTTCAGGTGCACCGGGTTGGTGTCGAGGGAAACCGCGGCATAGAGCAGGATGTCGGCCTCGGTGATGGTCTTGCCGAGGCTCGCGGTCTGGCCGATCCGCAGATCCTCGAAATAGCTGCCGGTGGTCATTCTTGTGGGCGTCCTACGCTGTGGGCGTCCCGGTGCTGGCGCCGGGCGCGACGTGTGCCGTGCGGCGCGCTTTCTGGGCGTCCCGCGCGGGCAAAGCAACCGCCGGCGCGCAAAGACCGGACCGTGGCCGCGGCCGGCGTCTCCGTCCCCCTTTATCCGGCACCGCCCGATCGGAGATCCCGGCATGCGTCGATGGCTCGTCAGGCGGGGGCAATGGTTGGTGCCTCTGGCCCGGATTTCTCACCCTCTCGCGGGGGCAGGCACGGTCCTTGCCCCGCCAATCGGTTTTCGCGCCTTGCGCAGACACCCGGAATTGGCGGTGGCGCGAAAGCCGTTTGGCACGCCAGCGCGCTTCGCCATCATCTCGTGACAGGGTGAGCCCTTCGGGCTGCCGCGACTGGCGCCGCGGGCCGCCGATTTCGCCTGGGGACGTCCGACCGACGGCGCGCTGCAGCGGCAATTGCCGGCGCCGTGTCATCGCCACGACCAGACGGCCGACCACGGACAGTTAGACGCTGCGCTGGCCCTGCGCCCGGCGCCGGAGCGCGTAGCGCCGACGCAGCGGCGCAAGACGCCTAAGGATCGCGCGAACGACCGGGGCCGGTCAGGCTGCCGCCGCAGGCGGCGCAGCCACCTCGGGATCCAGTCGATAGCCGCCCTCCTCGGTGAGCAGCATGCGCGTATTCACCGGCGCACGCTCCATCTTTTGGCGCAAGCGGTAGATATGCGTCTCCAGCGTGTGCGTGGAGACCAGCGCGTTGTAGCCCCACACCTCGTTCAGCAGCACCTCGCGCGCGACCGGGCGGCGGTCGGCGCGATGCAGGTACCTGAGGATCGCGGCCTCCTTCTCGGTCAGACGGATACGGCGATTTCCGGGCGCCTGCAGCATCCTTGCCGACGGACGGAAGGTGTAGGGGCCGACGGTGAACACGGCATGCTCGCTGCTCTCGAAAGTGCGCAGTTGCGCGCGCAGCCGGGCCAGGAACTCGGTCATCCGGAATGGCTTGGTGATGTAATCGTTGGCGCCGGAGTCAAGGCCGCGCACCACGTCGGCCTCGGAGTCCGAACCGGTCAGCAGAATGACCGGCATCCTCTGGCCCTGACGGCGCAGCCTGGCGCAGAAATCGCGGCCATCGCCGTCAGGCAGCGTGATGTCGAGTATCACCGCGTCGAACCGCGCATCGCGGGCATTCAGCGCCGCCGCGGCTTCCGCCAGAGCGCCCGCCACCGTGACAGTGAACTGGTCCTCGAACGCGAGATGCGCCGCAAGCGTGTCCCGCAGGCCAATGTCGTCGTCCACGATCAGGATCGGTCGCCCAGCCGTCATGCCAGCCGTCATGCTTGCCTCCTGGTCCATGAGGGGTCATGTCAATCGCCTACGCGAACACATATTGTGGAGCAATCCGTGTCGCTGCTTTGTCACACCCCGTGACCTGTTGGGACTTTTCAGCGTATCGTGTTGTGATCCAAGCTGCGGTCAGGCAAGCGGGGCAAGCGGCGGTGCAGTCTGGTTCTGCGCATGCGTTCCTACTCGGGAGCCTCGTTCTCCTGGTGGGATGCGCCGACCTCAGCAAGTTGTTCCACGGCGCCGAAACGCCTGAACAAGCCACCACGTTGAACGGAAAAGAGGTTGCCGCTGCCGCCGCCACCGTCGCCGCGGCGGGCCGTCGCGCCGACCAACGCACCGACCAACGCACCGGCCAACCCACTGGCCGACGAGGCGCCGGTCGCGGTCGATGGCCTGTCCGGGAGCGCGGTGCGCACCCTGCTGGGCCCGCCGGTGACCCAGGTCGCGGTTGGTCCCGGTCAGACCTGGACCTACCGGTCCGGCGCCTGCGAGGTGGAGCTGTTCCTGTTTCCATCCGTCGCCGACGGTGACCTGCGCGTCCTCGATCATCAGGTCAACGCCGCCGGATCGCCCGGGGAGAACCAGCAGGCGTGCTTCCGGCGCATCTCCCATGACCATGGCAACTGATCCGGCTGGCCCGGCCAGGCCACCCCCGGCATGCGTCATGTTGGTTGACGACGATGCGATGTTTCTGCGGGTGCTGGCCGACAATCTGCGGGAAGCGGGGTACCAGGTGCTCGGCTTTGAGGATCCGCAATGCGCGCTCGATCGGGTGCGCCAGGGTGTCCGGCCCGACGCCTGCGTGTTGGACTGGAACATGCCGGGTCTCGACGGGCTTGCGCTGTTCCGGCAGTTGCGGATGCAGGGCGTGCCGGCGCCGGTGCTGTTTCTGACCTCCCACGGCCAGCCGATTTTCGAGGAGGCCGCGCTCGATGCCGGGGCGGCGGATTTCGTGGACAAGACAAGGGGACCGGCGATCATCCGCCAGCGGCTGTCGCTCGCCCTGACGCGGGGATCGGTCCAGGTCGCGACGCCGGACGGGCCGGACCACCCGGACCTTCGCGTCGGCGAACTGCTGCTGGCGCGGGCATCGAAGCGCGCCTTCTGGCGTGGCCAGCCGGTGCCGCTCAGCCGCAACGAGTTCGATGTGGTCGTGCTGCTGGCGGAGAAGGCCGGCGAGGACGTCGGCTACCGCCTGCTCTATGATGTCGTACGCGGCCACGGCTTCCTCGCCGGCCAGGGCGAGGACGGCTACCGGGCCAATGTGCGGGCCATGGTCAAGCGGGTCCGCCGCAAGTTCGTCCAGCTCGATCCGGGGTTCGCGGCGCTGCACAACTACCCGGGCTTCGGCTACCGCTGGCATCGGGATGGCTAGCCCGCCGCGCCGGCTGACCGCGCGCTGGCTGCGATCGGTGCGCGTCCAGGGCCTCGCGCTGGCGGTGATCCTGATCGTTCTGCCGACGCTGATGTTCGCGGTTCTGGCGAAGGCGGACGCGGAACGGCGCCAACTGATCCTCGGCGCCGTGGCGGAAACCGGCGATGCGGTGGCCGCCGGGCTCGCGCCGATGCTGCATGACCTGCGTCCGGCGGAGATCGCCACACTGGGCAGCGCGCTGGCGCGCTTTTCGAGCGCCGACCGCAGCATCAAGATCCTGTTCCGCCCGGCACCTGGCCAGGCGGCTGAATTCTATCTGGTTGCCACCGAGCCGCCGATCTCCCCGGAGCAGACCGCGGCGGAGCGCCAGCAACTGCTCGATCTCGGCATCCTGCCGGACCTCTCGCCCGGCTGTGACGCACGGTTCATGCGTGGACGTGATCCCTCGCTGCTGGACAACGGGACGCAGGTGCTCACCTCGGTCAGGTCGGTGGACGGCGTTGCCGGCTGCTGGACGATCGTCATCGCCACCAGCGAACGCCAGGTACTCGGTGCGGCCGAGGCGCGGCCGTACTGGGCTCGCCCCGAGGTTCGGGTCGCCATCGCCATATATGAGCTGATGGCCATCCTCATCGTCGCGATGTTCGCCGGCATCTGGCGCGATCTGCTGCGGTTCCGGCGCCTGGCGCTGTCCCCGACGTCGGCCGAGCAGTCGGGCTTCGCGCGACTGACCGACACCCCGGAGTTGGCGCCGCTGGCGGCAGCCTTCGATTCAATGGTGCAGCGGCTTCGGCGCAGTGCCGAGATGCTCCGCCAGGCGGCCGAGGACAACGCCCACGCCTTCAAGGGGCCGATCAGTACCGATCCGCATCGCCATCGAACAGCCGCGGGGCGACACGCCGTCCAACGGCTTGCTGCCTGGCGCGCTGCAGACGATCAAAGTCGCGCTCGACCGGTTGGACGGGTTGGTGCAATCCGCGCGCGTCCTGGACACCGCCGCCGCCGAACTGCTGGAACCGGAATATGTGCGGGTCGACCTGTCCGAACTGGTGCGTGCCTTCCTGGCAAGCCACGCGGCGATGAACGCCGAGCGGCTTGTGGGCATCGAGGCCCATGTCGCCGACGGGATCGCTGTGGCTGGACAACCGGAAATGCTGGAGACCATCCTGGAGACGCTGGTGGACAACGCGATCAGCTTCTCGCCGGCGGGCGGGCGGATCGTGGTCGGGCTGGACGTCCGAGGCGACCAGGCGGTACCGACGGTGGAGGACGACGGGCCCGGCATCGCGCCCGACCGTCTGGAACGCGCGTTCGAGCGCTATTACACGGATCGCCCAGCCGATCGGTCGGCGTCCGGCGGCGGGCGTGGCACGCAGCATTTCGGCATCGGGCTCTGGCTGGCGCGGCAGAACGCGCTGGCGCTGGGCGGGCGCATCAGTGCCGCCAATCGGCAGCCGCATGGATTGCGGGTCACCGTGGTCTTCCCGTTGGCCAGGCAGGTCAGGGCGGCGCCCGCGGACAAATGCTCGCTGCCAGGGAATGACCTCGGCGCGCCGGACGGGACTGGCCGGAGATCAGCGGGATAACGGCGGAAGCGGAACGACCCGGTTGGATCGTAGCAGCCGTCCGTCATGGAATGACCGTTGGTGCCGCAGGGCAATCGGGTGAAGCGAAGGAAGGCTGGGGCTCCGCCCCGAACCCCGCCAGGGGGCTTTGCCCCCTGGACCCCCACCAGAGGCAGCGGCCTCTGGACTCCATGACTGGGAGTGTGGGGTTCCAAGGGCTCCGCCCTTGGCGGGGTTCCAAGGGGCAGCGCCCCTTGGTGGGGTCTGGGGCGAAGCCCCAGCCTTCCTTCACTTCACCCGATTGCCCTGGTTGGTGCCGCGCGTTCGATTACGCCCCGGCCAGCAGCATCGCCGCGGCGCCGCCGCCCAGCAGGAACAGCGGGTTGAGCCGGGTGGTCGACAGCAGCAGCGTGGCGGCGGCGGTAATCGCGTAGGTGCGCCAGTCGTGCTCGGTGCCACGGATCAGGGCGATGCCGCTGGCGAAGGTCACGCCGACCGCGACCGGCGCCAGCGCCCGCTCCACGTGCTGGCGCCATGGTGCCCCGGCGGTGCGGTGCCAGGCATGGGCGGCGCCGTAGACCAGCATGCAGGACGGGCCGAACATCGCCAGCCCGGCGACCACCGCCCCCGCCACGCCGGCGACCTTCTGGCCGATCAGCACCACGATCAGCGAGCCCGGCCCCGGCGCGGCGCGGGAGATGGCGAAGAACGCCAGGAATTCCGGCGCGGTCAGCCAGTGGTAGGTGTCGACCGTCGCGCGCTGCATGTCGGGGATCACCGCCGCCCCGCCGCCAAACGCCAGCAGCGAGAAGCCGCCGAACAGCAGCGCGAGCTGGACCAGCACCGGGATCATCTCCCCACCGGGATCATCTCGGACTGCCTTGCCACACGCTCAGCGCCAGGCTGACCGGGAACATCACCAGCAGCACCTCGAGCAGCGGAATGCGCAGCACGCCGACGCCGATCGTGGTCGCCAGCATCACCAGCGCCGCGGTCATGCCGCGCAGGTTGCGCCGGGCCAGCAGCACCCCGGTCGCCAGATTGAGCCCGATCGCCACCGCGCCCATGCCCGCCAGTGCCGTGCCGATCCAGGCCCAGCCGGGGGTCGCCTGCGCGCGCAGAAACAGCGAGCCTGCCGCCAGCATCAGCACGACCGGGATCAGCATCAACCCGCCCAATGCCGCCAGTACGCCCGGCACGCCGCGCAGTTGCGCCCCGATGAACACCGCGAGGTTCACGTTGGTCGCCCCCGGCACGATCTGGCTGAGCGCGTAGCCGGTGAGGAATTGCTTGTCGTCGAGCCAGCCGCGCCGCTCCACCACCTCGCGCCGGATCCAGGCGGCGAGGCCGCCGCCGAAGCTCATGAGCCCGATCGACAGGAAACCCCGGAACAGCGCGGGCAGGCTGGCCCGCGGCTGGGCAGCGGTTGCGATCGGGACCGGGTCGTTGCGCGCCATCCGGGCATTCAAGCGGGTTCCGGGCGGGGCGGATAGCGGGCGCCCGGACCGGCGATTCCTCGCTCCCCCATCGGTTGGGAGAGAGGCGGTGGGAAGGCGCTTTGTTGCCCCGGCTGGTTGGGGTGATCTCGCGGCAGCGCCGCGCCACGCGCCAGCCGGTCCCACCATCACCCGGGATGTTGCGGCTCTCCCTTGACCAGTGGCACGAACGCAACCGACAGCACGTCGCGCTGGGTGACGCGGCCGTCGCTGTCCTTGGTCACCAGCGTCAGCATCTGCTCGTCGGCCGGGTCGCCCAGCGGCAGGACCATCCGCCCGCCGGGACGCAGTTGCGCCACCAGCGCCGGCGGCACCGTCGGGCCGGCGGCGGTGACGATGATGCCGTCGTACGGGGCGTGCTCGGGCCAACCCGCCGCGCCATCGCCGATCCGCAACGTGACGTTGTCGACCTCCTGCTGCGCCAGCGCCGTCGCCGCCCGCGCCGACAATGCCGCGATGATTTCGATCGAGTAGACGTGCCGCACCAGCGCCGCCAGCACCGCCGCCTGGTAGCCCGAGCCGGTGCCGACCTCCAGCACAACATCATCCGCGGCCGGATTGAGCAGATCCGTCATCAGCGCGACGATGAACGGCTGCGAGATGGTCTGGCCATGGCCGATTCCCAGCGGATGGTTCGCGTAGGCCTCGGCCCGTAACGCCGGCGGCACGAATGCCTCGCGCCGCACCGCCAGCAGCGCCGCCCGCACCGGCGGCGCCAACCGTCGTCGGCCGGTCCATCGGGCGGTCGCCCGCATCTCCGCCTCGATCGCCCGAACCAATGTCGCGCGCGCATCCATCGGCTGCCCTGGTGCAATGGCGGCGCTTTTGCCCGGCCGGCGCCCCGCGGTATAGGCTGACGCTACGACGCGGAGAGGAATTGTCCAATGGACCTGCACGAGGCCGGCGCGGCGGCGGCCGAAGACGACTACGTCGCGCGGGCGCGGGCGCTGATGCCGATCCTGGATGCGGCGGCCCCACGCATCGAGGCCGGCTGCCAGCTGCCGGAGGACGTGCTGGATGCGATGCACGCGGCGCGGATGTTCCACCTGCTGGTGCCGCGCGCGATCGGCGGCGTCGAACTGACCCCCTCGATCTACATCCAGGCGGTCGAACAGATCGCCCGCGGCGATGCCAGCACGGCCTGGTGCATGAACCAGCAATCCGGCTGCTCCATGTCGGCGGCCTATCTGTCCGAGGCCGCCGCCCGGGAGATGTTCGGCGGGCCCCGCGACGCGCTCGCCTGGGGGCAGACCCCAGGCGCCCGCGCGATCCGCGCCGAGGGCGGTTGGCGGCTGACCTGCCACGGCAGCTTCGCCAGCGGCAGCCGGCATTGCTCCTGGCTCGGCGCGCATGTGCCGACGTTCGAGGCCGACGGCACGCCGCGGTGCGACGCCGACGGCAAGCCGATCGAGCGCACCCTGCTGTTTCCGCGCGCCCGGGCGAAGATCACCGATACCTGGCAGGTGCTCGGCCTGCGCGGCACCGGCAGCGACGACTACGAGGTGACCGACCTGTTCATCCCCGATGCCCACGCCATCGGGCGGGACAACCCCGCCGAACGGCGCGAACCGGGGCTGACCTACCGGTTCAGTTCGCTGAGCATCTATGCCGCCGGGTTCGCCGCCGTCGCGCTCGGCGTCGGGCGGACCCTGCTCGACGACTTCATCAAGCTCGCCCGACAAAAGACGCAGGCGCTGGCCCCCGCCCCGATGCGCGACAACGCGGCGGTCCAGGGGCTGATCGGCGGCGCCGACGTGACCCTGCGCGCGGCGCGGGCTGGCTGATCCAGACCATGCGCGATGCCGAGGCGGGGGTGCGGCAGCGCGGCGAGCTGAACCTGGACGAACGCGTGGCGATCCGCCAGGCCGCGACCTACGCGATCAACCAGGCACGCGACATGGTGAACAAGGTCTACCACGAGGCCGGCAGCACGGCGATCTTCGACCGCTTTCCGATCGAGCGGCGGTTCCGCGATATCAATGCCGTGTCGCAGCAACTCCAGGGCCGTAGCGCGCATCTTGAGACGGTTGGTCAATACCTGATGGACATGCCGATCAACCAACGCTGGCTGTGACGGGTGGGGCCACTGCGGGACCCGGGACGCTCAGCAGGCGTGTCTGGGACAGCCATGAGGCCGTCGGCGCCGCCTGCAAGGATGCGCGGCGCTTCCTCGTTCGCGATTCGGAACGCATCAACGCCATCACCCATCGCTCCTGGGCGTGGGCCCGTCCTTCATTAACGCTCTTATGGCGTTGACTGTTGGACGGCCCGTAGGGCGGAAAAGCGCAGCGCCTTCCGCCACCGCCGGGCGAGCCGCTCGCATCTGCCGACGTCCCCAACAACATATCCCGCCACCGTCCGACGGCGGAAGGCGCTGCGCTTTTCCGCCCTACGGGGCCGTCCAACAGTCAACGCCATATGAGCCTTCATTAAGACGGCTGGTCTAGGCTCGCGCCTATGGGCCGAAGCCCCTGGCTTTGCTTCGGCCGTCGTTTCCCCCGGCGGTTGGCGGTGCGCCGCGCGCGGCTTAGCATCGCGGGCACGAACCCCGGAAGGAGCCCAACCATGGCCGGCGAGTTTCCGCTGTCCCCTGCCGATCCCGCGCGCCTCGGCCTGGCCGCCAAGCCGCTGTTCCATCTTGAGGCGCTGATCCATCGGCACATCGAGGAAGGCCGCTACCCCGGCTGCCAGATCGCGCTGGCACGGCACGGCAAGCTGGCGCTGTTCCGCAGCTACGGCGCTGCGCGGACCGAGCCGGTGAAGCAGCCGACCACCGACGAGACGCTGTTCCTGCTGTTCTCGCAGACCAAGGTGCTGACTTCGGCGGCGGTGTGGGCGCTGGTCGAGGAAGGAAAACTGTCCTTCATGGACCGCGTCGCCGACCACCTGCCGGAGTTCGCGGCGCGCGGCAAAGGGGAGATCACCCTGCACCAGGTGATGACGCACCAGGGCGGGTTTCCGTCGAACAACGTGACCAAGGCAAGCTGGACCGACCACGCGCGGATGCGCGCCGAGGTGTGCGACTTCGCGCTGGATTGGACGCCCGGATCGAAGGTGCAATATCACGGCCAGGCGGCGCATCTGGTGCAGGCGATGGTGATCGAGGCGGTCACCGGCCGCGACTATCGCGATGTGATCCGCGACAAGGTGATCGCGCCGTTGGGGTTGGCCGACGACATCTTCGTCGGCGTGCCGACGCAATTGCAGACGCGCTGCGCCGACACGTATGCGCCGGAGCCGCGCGACAACTCCGCCGAGTTCCGCGCCGCGGGGCTGCCGTCCGGTGGGGGGTTCGCGACGGCGCGCGGGATGGTGGCGTTCTACCAGATGCTGATGGCGGGCGGGCGGCTGGGCGGCGTGCGGCTGTTCTCGCCGCGGCTGATCGCCTACGTCACGCGCAACCACACCGGGGAGCGTGGGGACGAGCAGATGGGCGGCATTCCGATGCACCGCGGCCTGGGCCCGCATGTGCGCGGCGAGAGCGATCGCATCCGCGGCCTGGGCACGCTCGGTGCGCCTGCGGTGTTCGGCCATGGCGGGGTGGGGTCGTCGTATTCCTGGGCCGATCCGACCAGTGGGGTGTCGTTTGCTTATCTGACGAATTTTGTCTCGCCCGATCCGTGGCACTCGGCGCGGCTGGACCGGGTGGCGAATCTGGTGCACGCGGCGATCGATTAGGGCAGATGTTCGCCTGAGACAGGGGCGACCCGTCTCCTATGCATGAGGCTCGGCACGGGACATCCAGTGCAACCCTCGAAAGCCTGCATACTGTGAGACGGGTCGCCCCCGGAACCACCACAAATCGTCGTTCTTTGCCTTTCCTTGGCGGAAGGTGATGACGCAGCCCGGTAATGACGCTACGTCGCGCCGGGCATCCCGGAAGGACCGCGGGCAGTATGGCGCACCGCGTGGATGATAATCTCGGTTTCGGTGGTCTCATAGAAGACGAGATACGGATAGGGCGTTGCCGTCATGCGCCGGATCGCCGGATCATCCGTGCGGGTGCCGATGCGGGGATGCAGCAACAGAAGATCGATGATCGCCTGAATGCGGGCCTGTACGCGGCGGGCACCCTGCGGCGAACGGGCCGCGATGTCGTCGAGAACGGCGGTGAGGTCGGCGAGAGCCGGGAGGGTGTAGCGAAGCTTCACAAGCCGTGTTTGGCCCACGCGGCCCGCACTTGCTCGTCGCTCGCAAATTCGCCACGGGCCGCGGCGGCTTTCGAGGCGGCAATGGCGGCGCGTTCGTCGGGCGCGAGCGCCACGGGTGGTTCCTCGTCGTTCTCTCCGGCGAGCCGGAGGACAACGCGGGCGATGTCGTCCTGAGTGGCGGGCGGCAGGTTGCGGGCCACCTCAAGCGCTTGGTCGAGCAATTCTGTCATGGCACTAGCGTACCATCTTCATCCTTAAAAATCAACCTTAAGCGCAGCGCGCAAACCCTCAATCAGGATGCAAAGGAAGTTTGCGCCGCATAATCGGCTTTATGGAAAGTCACCTTCTAAGTGTGGACACTAGGCCAATCGCCGCTCCTACAAGGCCAATTATGAGCGGGACTGCCTTGATAAACAGTTCCCATAATTCCCGCCGCTCTTTGCGGTAGGCTGGTGCCTTTTCGCGCATTGAGGTGGACCCCATCCATTGGACAGGAAACGGGGCAAGCTAAGAGAAATCCCGCCGGTTGCTTTGTCCCCCACCCGTTCGAGGGGGCAACGAAGTTATAGCACGTTTTCCCTATCGATAAATCCTCTTTTCGCTGTTGGTGTGCCTGTGGGGATGTGGTCAACGCGCTTGCGTTGTCCACATCCCCACAGGCTGGGGACGTCTGGAACACTTCGCGCGGCGTTCGGTAACCCAAGGCCTGGTGCGGGCGTACATCGTTATAAAAAATCAGCCACAGACCGATGCTGGCACGAGCCGTCGGTACCGAGGTGTAGGCCTTGATGTACACCTCCTCGTATTTCAGGCTGCGCCACAGCCGCTCAATGAAGATATTGTCCAGATATCGACCCTTGCCGTCCATACTGATGCGCACGCCGCTTGTCGCCAGCGTGGCAATGAAATCGGTGCTGGTGAATTGCACGCCTTGATCGGTGTTGAAGATCTCCGGCGACCCGTATCGATCTATCGCCTCCTGCAAGGCCTCGACGCAGAACCCTGTCTCCAGTCCGCTCGACAGGCGCCAGGCCAGAACACGGCGGCTGAACCAGTCCATCACCGCGACCAGATACACAAACCCCTTCGCCAGCGGGATGTACGTGATGTCCGCACACCACACCTGGTTCGGGCGGTCGATCACCAGACCACGCAAAAGGTAAGGATAGACCTGGTGTTCCGGGTGACGACGGCTGGTGTTCGGTTTCTGGTAGATCGCCTCGATCCGCATCAGTCGCATCAGCCGGCGCACGCGTTTGCGGTTCACCGTCCAGCCATCCCGGCACAGCACCGCCACCATCCGCCGCGAGCCGTAGAAGGGCGTCGCCAGATACAGCTCATCAATCCGCCGCATCAGCCGCAGATCGTCCTCGCTCACCGCGGACCGGCGCCAATACAGCGTCGAGCGGGCGACCCTCAGCAGCCGGCACTGCGCTACGATCGACAGCTCGTCGTCCGTGCGGTCCACCAGTGACCGTCGAGCGATCTGGTTCATGGACCAGACCTTTTGCGAAAAAAATCCCGCTCGACAGTCAATTCGCCGATTTTTTCATACAGCTTGGCCAGCCGCGCATCGTCGGCGGTCGTGCCATCGGTCGCGCCAGCTTTGCCGCGGACAAACAGCGAGCCAACCCCGTCGATGACCGTCTTCTTCCACGCATGGATTTGGCTGGCATGCACGCCGTACCGGCTCGACAGCTCCGCCACCGTGCCATCCTCGCGAACCGCTGCCAAGGCTACCTGCGCCTTGAAATCAACGCCGTGCTTCTTGCGAACATTCATCATCTGGAACCCCTGGATTTCAAGCCGTTTTAGGGGCCGGAACCTCTCTTAACTACCTGTCCAGGTTTCGG
>CAWKAN010000030.1:0-135243 GCA_963847615.1 uncultured Alphaproteobacteria bacterium | reverse complement strand
CGCTGCGCCATTCCCGGCGCGTCCCGTCGGCTCTGGTCAGCCGTGCCCGCGGCACGCGGATCGTCACCGCACCGAATGAACCGAGCAACTGGTGGTCCCGGCGCCCATGGCGGTACCCTGCCGTCCCGTCTCGCCGGTCCGCAGTCCTCCGGACGCTGGTAGCGCGAACGCCCCAGGGCGTCGGCCAGCTCCGCGTCCACCAGATCCTCGATAAATCCCCGCGCCCGATCCCGGATCGCCACCTCGATCGGATCAAACCATCCCGCGCCCAGGAATTCCGCCGATGCGGCCGATGTCTCTCGGCTATGCTGCTCCATGGTGTCATCTCCAGCGGCGTCTCGGCGCCGAGTTCCGGCTCGTTGTACAAGCCGGAGATGACACCACTCCGAATTTGAACCACTTCCGCGACGGGATCTCAGCCAAAACCGGAACTGCCGGGGGCCTCAGATGGACGTGCGACCGGCCCTGACGCATCGTGCGCGGGTGACATCGATGTTGCTGAAGAGCCCGGCCCGGTCGCACCGGTTGGCGGGCAGCCGCCGCGGCGCGGCCTCGCGGCGGTCGCGGCGATGAGCCTGGTCGCGGTCGATCGCCTGTCCGTCGCGTTCGGCGAACGGCGCGTGGTGGACGACGTCTCGTTCACCCTCGATCGCGGCGAGACGTTGGCGCTGGTGGGCGAGAGCGGGTCGGGCAAGTCGCTCACCGCCCTGTCGCTGCTGCAACTGCTGCCCCCGGGCGGCAGCAACCCGACCGGGCGCATCGCGCTGGACGGGCATGCGATGATCGGCGCCGACGCCGCGACGCTGCGCCACGCCCGCGGCGCGCTGGCCGGCATGGTGTTCCAGGAGCCGACCACCAGCCTGAACCCGCTGCACCGCATCGGCCGCCAGGTGGCCGAGGCGATCCGGCTGCACCGCAAGCTGCCCCGGGCCGCGTTGCGCGCGCGGGTGAGCGAGGTGCTGGCCCAGGCGGGCTTCGCCGATGCCGCCGACCGCCTCGATGCGTTTCCGCACCAGTTGTCCGGCGGGCAGCGCCAGCGGGTGATGATCGCCATGGCGCTGGCCAACGACCCCGCGCTGCTGATCGCCGACGAGCCGACCACGGCGCTGGACGTCACCATCCAGGCGCAGATCCTGGAGCTGCTGGCGCGGCTGAAGACCGAGCGCCAGCTCGCGCTGCTGCTGATCACCCACGACCTGGCGATCGTGCGGCGCTACGCCGACCGGGTCTGCGTGATGCAGGACGGGCGCATCGTCGAGGCCGGGCGCGCCGCCGCGGTGTTCGCCGCGCCGCGCCATGCCTATACCCGCATGCTGCTGGCCGCGGTGCCGAAGGGCGGGCCGGTGCCGCTGCGCAACGATGCGGCGCCGCTGCTGACGGTGGACGACATGCGCGTGCACTTCGCGATCCGCCGCGGCGTGCTGCGCCGGGCGGTGGGCGCGGTGCGCGCGGTCGATGGGGTCAGCCTGGCGGTCCGCGTCGGCGAGACGCTGGGGCTGGTGGGCGAGTCGGGCTCGGGCAAGACCACCCTGGCCTTCGCGGCGCTGCGGCTGGAACACGCGACCGGGGCGATCGGCTTCGCCGGGCAGGACCTGATGGCGCTCGATCGGCGCAGCCTGCGCCGGCTGCGCGCGCGCATGCAGATCGTCTTCCAGGACCCCTATGGCAGCCTGTCGCCGCGCCTGCCGGTGAGCGCCATCGTCGCCGAGGGGCTGGCCGTGCACGAGCCCGGGCTGACGCGGGCCGAGCGCGCCGGGCGGGTGGCGACGGCGCTGGAGGAGGTTGGGCTGCCGGCGGCGGCGGCGGAGCGCTACCCGCACGAATTCTCCGGCGGGCAGCGCCAACGGGTGGCGATCGCGCGCGCGCTGGTGCTGAAGCCGCGGCTGGTGGTGCTGGACGAGCCGACCAGCGCGCTGGACATGTCGGTGCAGGCGCAGATCGTCGATCTGCTGCGCGCGCTGCAGCTCCGCCACGGGCTGGCCTATCTGTTCATCAGCCACGACCTGAAGGTGGTGCGCGCGCTGGCCCACCGCGTGGTGGTGCTGCGGCACGGCAGGGTGGTGGAGGCGGGCGAGGCCGATGCGGTGTTTGCCGCGCCGCAGCAGGCCTACACCAAGGCGCTGATCGCCGCGGCCTTCGCATTGCAGGCGGAAGCCCCGGCGGTGACGGCGCCCTGAGCGGACCGGCGCTGACGACTGTGCGGGCGGGCCGGGCGCCCAGTGGGGTTCGGGATGGGGTCCACGGCTTGCCCTGCAACGGATTCCACGGCGGGGGCTGGGGCTGGCTTCAGCCGGCGGGCGCGGTGCGCGGCGCGCGGCCCTCGATCGGGTAGGCGGGGTCGTTGTAGCGCGGGCTCGAGGCGTGGCCGGTGGTGACCAGCCGATCGACCAGCGCCTCGTCCGCGGGCGTGAAGCGGTAGGTCAGGGCGCCGGCGTAGTCCTCCCACTGGTCCTCGGTGCGCGGGCCGCCGATCGCGGCGGTGACCAGGCGGTTGTTGAGCACCCAGGCGAAGGCGAACTGGCCGGGGGTGAGGCCGCGCGAGCGGGCGTGCGCGGCGATCTCCTGGGCGATGGCGAGGCTTTCGGGGCGCCATTCGGATTCCAGCATGCGCCGGTCCTGGCGGCCGGCGCGGGTGTCCGGCGGCGGCGCGGCGTCGGGACGGTACTTGCCGGTCAGCAGGCCGCGGGCCAACGGCGAGTAGGGCACCACGCCGAGGCCGAAGAAGCCGCACGCCGGCAGGTGCTCGATTTCCACCTGGCGGTTCAGCGCGTTGTAGAGCGGCTGGCTGGCCGCCGGGCGGTCGATGCCGGCCTGGTCGCACAAATGGCAGATCTCGGCGACGCGCCAGGCGCGATAGTTGGAGACGCCGAAGTAGCGGATCTTGCCGGCGCGGATCAGGTCGGCCAGCGCGTGGACCGTTTCGGCCAGCGGCGTCGCGTGGTCTTCCTTGTGCAGGTAGAGCAGGTCGATCACCTCGGTGGCCAGGCGCTTCAGGCTGGCGTCGACCGCGTGCAGCATGTGGCGGCGCGACAGGCCGCGCGCGTTCGGGCCCTCGCCGGTGGGGTTGGCGCATTTGCTGGCCAGCACCCACCAGGCGCGGTTGTTGCGGATGCAGCTACCGACGACTTCTTCCGACAGGCCGCGGTTGTAGCCGTCGGCGGTGTCGATAAAGTTCACCCCCTGCTCGCGGGCGTGGGCGACGATGCGGCCGGCGGTGGCGGGGTCGGTGGCGCCGCCGAACATCATGGTGCCCAGGCAGAGCGGGGAGACTTTCAGGCCGGAGCGGCCGAGTTGCCGGTAGTCCATCGGGGTGCCCTCCCGTAGCGATCCGTTCGTGGTCCCGCCGCGCGGCGCGCCGCGCGCGGCTCCAGGGCCCGGCGCGGCCTTGGGTGTGCGGCCGGCGCGGCTGCCAGGCCCCGCTCGCGGCGGGAGAAACCGTCCCCGAAGCCGCCGCGTGGACGCCGGATCGGCGGTTGGGCCTCGTTCCGCCCGGGTCGCTTCAGGGCCGTCTTGACGTCAGGTTCGTTCCCTGGCGCACGCCCAACCCGGCGTCACCGACGCCACCAGCCACGCTTCTTCTCGGTTTCCGGGGCATCCTCCTCGCCGCCAACGAGGATCGGGGGAAGCGGCGTCTCCGGTTTCGCGTCGTTCGCCGGCACCGGTGGTGACGGCGCGCCGGCCGCCGGCTCTGGCGCCGCGTCGATCAGCGGCACCGCCTCGGTCGCACCGGTTTCCACGACAAGGGCCGGAGCGGGTTGCGGCGCGGGCCCCGAAACTGGCCCAGGCCCAGGCTCTGGCTCGGGCCCAGGCTCAGCCCCAGGCTCAGGCTCAGGCTCGGGCGCCGGTTGTGGAGATGGCTCCGCTGCCAGCTCCGCTGCCGATTCCAATGCCAGGTCCGCGGCTGGTGCTGGCGCCGAGGCCGGAACTGAACTGGGCGCCGCGGCTGGCGCCGCTGTCCACGCCGCTTGCGGTGCCGAGGCGATCGGCTGTTCGACCGCCCGTTCGGCCTGCTCCAGAACGTCGAATATGTCGAATGCCTGTCCGCCGAACGGGTTGGCCGGCGTCGGCCCGGTGTAGGCCGGCAGGCTCGGCTGCTCGGCATCCGGCTCGGCAACCGGTTCCAAGGCGCCGTCCGCGCCATCCCGCCGCCGCCGTCGTCCGCCGCGCCGGCCGCGCCGGCGGCCACGCGCCTCGTCGTCGCCGGCGCCCTCCGGGGCGGCATCCGCATGCTCGGGCACGCCCTCGATATGCTCCGCCAGGTCCGCCGGGACGAGGCCGTCCGCCTCGCCGCCCGCCTCGCCGGGCGGTGCGCCGGTCGGTGGGATGGCCAGGCCAGGCTCCGCGGCGATCGCCCCTTCGGCGATCGCCTCGCCGGGCGTCGGCGCACCGTCCTCGCGCCGGCCGCCCCGCCGGCGGCGGCGACGACGGCGACGGCGGCGATCGGCCTCCTCGCTGGTCTCGCCCGGCACGGCGCCCGGGTCGGCCTCCGCTTGCGCACTCTCGGCCTCGGCTTGCTCGCCGTTGACGTCCACGTCCTCAGGCTCGTCCTCGACCCTGGCGCCGCGCGCCGCCACCGGTTCCGCTTCGGCGCGGGCGTCGGGCGTTATCGCGGCCGGCGCCTCGATCGCCGCCTGTGCCCGCACCCGCTCGATGCGGACCTGCGGCGGGATCAGCGAATTGTCGCCGGCGAAGGTCACCTGCATCGCATAGCGTGCCTCGATCTCCGCCACGCGCGCCCGCTTGTGGTTGAAGATGTACATCGCGATCGGCGTGGCGACCCGCACCACGATCTCGGCGGCCCGGCGCTTGGCGCCTTCGTCCTCGATGTCGCGCAGCACGTGGATCGCGGCACTCTCGGTGCCGCGCACGTGGCCGGTGCCGCCGCAGTGCGGGCAGGTCACGAAACTGCTCTCCGCCAGCGACGGGCGCAGCCGCTGGCGGCTCATTTCCAGCAGGCCGAAATGGCTGATATGGCCGACCTGGATGCGCGCGCGGTTGACCTTCAGCGACTCGGTCAGCCGGCGTTCGACGATGGCGTTGTTCTTGCGGCTCTCCATGTCGATGAAGTCGATGACGATCAGCCCGGCCAGGTCGCGCAGCCGGAGCTGGCGCGCCGCCTCCTCCGCCGCCTCGGTGTTGGTGCGCAGCGCGGTTTCCTCGATGCCGCGCTCGCGGGTCGAGCGGCCGGAGTTGACGTCGATCGCCACCAGCGCCTCGGTCTGGTTGATCACCAGATAGCCGCCGGAGCGCAACTGCACGGTCGGCGACAGCATCGCATCGAGCTGCGCCTCGACCTGGTTGCGGGCGAACAGCGGCTGCGCCTCGCGCCAGAGCTGCACCTTCTTGACGTGGCTCGGCATCAGCATGCGCATGAAGTCGCGCGCCGCCTTCCAGCCCTCCTCGCCGTTGACCATGATCTCGTCGATGTCGCGCGCGTAGACGTCGCGGATCGTCCGCTTGATCAGGCTGGCTTCCTCGTAGATCAGCGCCGGCGCGACCGACTTCATGGTGTGCTCGCGGATGTCGTCCCACAGCCGCATCAGGTATTCGCAGTCGCGCTTGATCTCCGGCTTCGGCCGGTTGGCCCCGGCGGTGCGCACGATCAGGCCCATGCCGTCCGGGATGTCGAGCTCCGCCGTCACCTCCTTCAGCCGGCGCCGGTCGGTGGCCGAGGTGATCTTGCGCGAGATGCCGCCGCCGCGCGGCGAGTTCGGCATCAGCACGCAAAACCGCCCGGCGAGCGAGATGTAGGTGGTCAGCGCCGCGCCCTTGGTGCCGCGCTCCTCCTTGACCACCTGGACCAGCAGGATCTGGCGGCGGTGGATCACCTCCTGGATCTTGTAGTTGCGCAGGAAGCGCGGCGGGATGCGCCGTTCGCGGGCGTCTTCCGCGGCGTCGGCATCGCCGCCGACGGTCTCGGGGGGCCTGCTGTCTGCGGTCTCGTCGTCGTCCGGCCCGGTATCCTCGACGTCGGTATCCTCGATGTCGGCATCCTCGACCTCGGCGTCCACCTCCGGAGCCCCCTCGATCCCGGTTGCCGCATCGATCGACATCTCGAGGATCGTCGCATTCTCCGACGGAACGGACGCGGCAAACGGGCTCGCCGTCGCGCCGGATTCCGGCTCGGCCGAGGGCTCCGCGACCGCTGGCATGGCCGCCGCGGCCGGCACGCCCGGTCCCTTGTGGTCCAGCGATTCGTCCGCCCCGTCGGTACGCGCCGCTGACCGAATCCGTCTCGATCCGCGCCGGCTGCGCCCGAAGAAGTCCACTTGAAGGAGAATCGACCGCGTCGTCCAGCGCCGCCGCGCTTTCGATCGTCTCCGCCGCTCCCGGCTCGATGGTTTCCACGGCCTCCGGCTCGATGGTTTCCACGGCCTCCGGCTCGATGGTCTCCGCGGCCTCCGGCTCGACGGTCTCCGGCCCGGCGACCTCCGCGGCCTGCGGCTCGACAACCCCCGCGGCCTTCGGCTCGACAACCCCCGCGGCCTTCGGCTCGACAACCCCCGCGGCCTTCGGCTCGACGATCTCGGCCTCGGCGGTCTCCGTCATCGCCGGCTCGTCGGGCTGCTCCGCCATGTCGAACGGCTCGGCTTCGGTCTCATCGGCGGCGAGGTCTGCGTCGATCGCCGCAGCGGTTTTCGCCCCCGCGTGGGCGCTCAGTGCCGCCCGGTCCTCCTCCTCCGCCTCGCGACGCGCGTCCTCGGCCTCCATGGCCAGCAACCGCTGCCGGTCGGCGACCGGGATCTGGTAGTAGTCGGGATGGATCTCGCCAAAGGCGAGGAAACCGTGGCGGTTGCCGCCATACTCGACGAAGGCCGCCTGGAGCGACGGCTCCACGCGGACCACCTTGGCGAGATAGATATTTCCCTTGAGCTGCCGCTTGGCCGCCGTCTCGACGTCGAAATCCTCGAGGCGGCTACCGTCCAGCACCACCACGCGGGTCTCTTCCGCGTGCGTGGCATCGATCAACATGCGCTTGGTCATCTAGGCGTGAACTCCGGTGCGCCCACGCGGCGCGCGGCGCCGGCCCGAAGGGGGCGCGCGCGGGCAGGCGGGTGAATGAGATGGTGGAAAGGCCGATGCCGCACCCGCGAACAGCCAACCGATCAGCGAAGGCCGTCCGCCCAATGCCGGGCGGCGCCAAAGCCTTCTTCGATTGCGCGCGTGCGGGTAAGATCATCGATCCCTGGCTTGCTGGCCGCGCCTTCGGTGCGAAGTCGCGGTAAGTTCGAAGCGAATGCCTGCCGCCCCGGCTGGGACAGCCCCGGCGCACCCGCGATGACTGTAGAACGGGGCGCGGCACGGCCGACGACAGAAGCTGGCCGGTGCGGGCCCTCCGCGAACCGCCGTCCGCCGGACCGCTTGTCCGGTCGGAGCCCACGATCATGCGGCCCGCCCGATCCGACCGGAAAGCAAAACCGAACCCGCCCGCTCCCGGGCGCCTGTCATCGGAGCACGCCGACCATGGAGCAAACCGCCCGCTATCGCAAGGCGTCATCTGCCCCCCGAACATAAATGCACCCCGATCAACATCCAAGCTGCGTTTTCGCAGGGAATGTGTTAACAACGTCCTATGAGCCGCTGCTTGCCCGTCGCGCGCCGCCTGCTGCTCGCCCAGCTCGGGTCGGGCGTCTTTGGCACATTCCTGCTGCCCGACGCGCTGCACCAGGCGATGGCGGAGACGGCGCGACAGGGCAAAGCCGGCGTCCGGCCGCCGCCGCGCCAGCCACCGCTGGTCATGCTGGACCCCGGGCACGGCGGCAAGGACCCCGGCGCGATCGGCGTTTCCGGCACCTTTGAAAAGCAGGTCGCGCTCGCCGCCGCACTGGAACTCAAACTCCAACTCGCCGCCGGGGGGCGCTACCGGGTCGAGCTGACCCGCGCGCGCGACGTCTTCGTCCCGCTGGACGAGCGCGTGTCGCAGGCGCAGGCGCGCGGCGCCACGCTGTTCGTCTCGATGCATGCCGACGCATTGACCGACCAGGCCGTGCGCGGCGCCAGCGTCTACACCCTGGCCAACACCGCCTCGGACGCGCAAACCGCCGCACTGGCCAGGCGCGAAAACAGCGCCGACCGCTTCCTCGGGCCCGCCTGGCGCGGCGCCTCGCCCGAGGTGGCGCGCATCCTGGCCAGCCTGGTCCGCCAGGAGACACGGCAGGGCTCCGGCCGCCTGGCGCGCGATCTGGTCGGCAGCCTCGACCGGGACCTGCCAATGCTGCCCAACCCGGACCGCCATGCCGGGTTCGAGGTGCTGAAAGCCGCCGATATCCCCAGCGTGCTGGTCGAGATGGGGTTCATGTCCAACCCGCATGACGAGGCGCTGCTGCGGCGCGCCGATCACCGCACCCTGGTCGCCCGCGCCATGAAACGCGCCGTCGACGCCTACTTCCTCGGGGCGGGCCACCTCGTGGCCGCCGGCTGAACGAAGCAAGGCCGGGGCTCCGCCTCATAGGCGCGAATTTAAGGCGGGGGAACCGCTTGCTTTGCCGCGTTAGCCCACAACTTTTTAGCGTCCGGCCGGCTCGCGAAACCCCAGTTTCCGTCAACGAAGTCAGGATTTGAGTAGAAGGCATGAGGACTCGAGCTCGGCGCGCGATCTCGATGCCCAATCAGCAATTCTAACCCACTGATTACCCAAAGAAATTCTTCTTACATTCGCGCCTATGGGGCTCCGCCTCTGCTGGGGGTCCCAATGGCACCATGGGGGGCAAACCCCCTGGCGGGTTTCAGGGCGGCGCCCTGACCTTCGCTTGCTGCACCCGATTGCCCTTGGCTACGGGATTCACCCACCCCCTGCCCGCGGGTGTCACGACCGACCGGTCGGCCCCGGGCGGGTTCGCAGCGTCCGCAGGCAAGCAAGTAAGCAAGAATTTCGCTCATATGGCGTTGACTGTTGGACGGCCCCGTAGGGCGGAAAAGCGCAGCGCCTTCCGCCACCGCCGGGCGCGCCGCTCGCATCTGCCGACGTCCCCAACAACATATCCCGCCACCGTCCGACGGCGGAAGGCGCTGCGCTTTTCCGCCCTACGGGGCCGCCCAACAGTCAACGCCATATGAGCCAAGAATTTTAACCCGGAGGTTACGTAACCAGACGCAGCAGTTGCAGCGCGGTGAAACTCAACACGCCAAACATCAGGTGCCACATCACCTTGACCGGTCCGCGCACCCGTACGGTCCGACCGCCATGGTTGTCTTTCAGCCCGCCGTTGACCCGCTCGGCCGTGCTGCGTTCACCGTAGCGAACCTGTTCCGCCATGCGATGCCCGACCAAGCGTTGCCGCCTCGCCTCCTGCGCCAGTTCCTGCTTCAGCCCAGGGGTCGCCCGCGGATTGATGTCGATGATCGGAACATGATTGAGCTCGCGACTGTGCTGTTTGATCTCCGCAACATCGTAGGCGCTGTCCATCAGGTCATACAGGTTGGTGACTTCGCGCGGCGGTCATGGTGGCGAGCGGAATGGCCACTTGGCTGTCATGCACGGACGCTGACGTGAGCACGCAACTGATCGGTATCTCGCCATCCGCGCTGTCGATATGCAGCTTATAGCCGATCCAGGATTCCTGGTATCCCTTGGCATTGCGCTTGGCTCCCACGTCGCAGTGCCGGGGAAGATCGGCCAGCATCGCAGCCAATGTCATGCCCAGTTGGCGCTCGATCCGGCGTGGCGGCTGCGTGGGTCGGATCTCGCCCTTGGGTGGACGACCACGCTTGCATTTGGGTTGCGCGGCTGGCACCGGCTGGTCTGGTTTTGCTGGTTTCTCGCGGGCCTCGATCGCTGTACTGTCGCGTGAGATGTGCCCAACCAACCGATCCGCGTGAGTTTCCTTGATCAGCGCGTCATGCAGTCTGGATGGCAGGGCACTCGCGGCGAAGACCGCGAAGGCGCGCGAGAACGTTGCTTCGCTGGGGACCTCGCCGGCGCGCTGCCAGCCGCATAAGCGGCGCAATGCCTTGTCGGCGGATAGCATGCCGATCAGCAGGCGGGTGGTCGGAATGTTGAACACAGCTTTTGCGACGAAGGCGCGTGCCAGGGCCGCGCGTTCAGATGGCGGGCGCCCTGGCAGTCCTTGCCAGCCCGGCAGGAACGCCTCGATCCGTGCCAATCCCAGCACGCTGACCAGTTGCCGATGGTATCCGCTCAGCGGGCCGACCATCGTATCGTCGAGCCAGGGCAGAAGTTCTTCTTGAATGCGCAGGAAAGCCTTACTTGCTGGCGATGCAGCCAGCGCCCAGGTCGCATCACCGGAGCGCGCCGACCGCCTCGGGCAACGATAGGTGAATGCCGTAGGATTGCCCTTGGGGGGGTGCTGGCGAAGGCGGAGGTCGCCTGATACATCGCACGGATGGATGCCCCAGTCCCCGAAGCTGCGCTGTTGCCGGAGCGCGACTTGACGCGTGCGTTGCTGACCCGGCTGTGGGGTGAGCATATCCGCCATCACAAGACCCGGCTGCTGCTAGTGCTTCTGCTGACCGGGCTGATGGCCGGCGCCACCGCCTTGTACCCGGTGGTGATCGACCATGCCTTCCAGATGTTCACCGCCCGCGACAAGCGGATCCTCTACCAGCTTCCGGCCCTGGTCATCGTCGTCACGACGGCGAAGGCGTTGGCGCAGTATTTCCAGAACGTGCAGGTCCAGCAGATGGTCCTGCTGGTGATCCGCGAGCTGCAGGGCCGGATGTTCGCGCATTTGGCACGCGCCGATCTGGCCCGGGTCGAGCGCGAGGCGCCGGCCCAGTTGGCCGCCCGCTTCACCACCGATGCCGCGGTGATCCGCGAGGCGCTGACCCGCGCGGTGAGCGGCGTCGCCGATCTGGTGACGGTGGTCGGGCTGGTTGCCTCGATGCTGTATCTCGACTGGCTGCTCAGCCTGATCGCCGCCGCGCTGTATCCGCTGGCGGCGGTACCGATCCAGCGCATCGGCCGCCGGGTCCGCCGCGCCTCCGGCGGCATGCAGGAGCGCATGGGCGAGACCGCCGTGCTGCTGAACGAAAGCTTTGCCCAGGCCCGCACGGTGCGCGCCTATCGGCTGGAGGCGGCGGAGACCGAGCGCGCCCGCACCGCGTTCGACGCGCTGTACCGCGCGCTGGTCCGCATCGCCAAGACCCGCGCGCGGATCGATCCGGTGCTGGAGGTGCTGGGCGGCGTCGCGGTGGCCGCGGTGATCGGCTTCGCCGGCTGGCGCGCAGCGGTCGGCGCCAACACCATCGGCAACTTCACCGGCTTCGTCGCCGCGTTGCTGATCGCCTCGCGCCCGCTGCGCGCGCTGGGCTCGCTGAATGCCGCGGTGCAGGAGGGGCTCGCCGGGTTGATCCGGGTTTACAGCGTGATCGACGAGGCGCCACGCATCGCCGAACCGCCGGATGCCGTCGCGCTCCCGCCCGGCCACGGCCATGTGGTGTTCGACGACGTGCGCTTCGTCTATCCGGATGGGCGCGTCGGACTGGCCGGGCTTAGCTTCGACGCCGCGCCCGGCACCACCGTCGCCTTGGTCGGACCGTCCGGCGCCGGCAAGTCCACGGCGCTGGCGTTGATCCCCCGGCTGCACGACGTCACCGCCGGCGCGGTGCGCATCGACGGCACCGACGTGCGCGAGGCGACCCTGACCAGCCTGCGCGATGCCATCGCCTATGTCGGCCAGGATGCGCTGCTGTTCGACGATTCCGTCGCCGCCAACATCCGCATGGGCCGGCCGGGTGCCAGCGACGACGAGGTGGTCGCCGCGGCGGCGGCGGCGGCGGCGGCGGACTTCATCGCCGCCCTGCCGCAAGGCTACGCCACCAGGGTCGGGACCGGTGGGCAGCGGCTGTCCGGCGGGCAGCGCCAGCGCGTCGCGCTCGCCCGTGCGCTGCTGCGCAACCCGCGTATCCTGCTGCTGGACGAGGCGACCAGCGCGCTGGACACCGAGAACGAGGCCGCGGTGCAATTGGCGCTGGCGCGCCTGCGCCGCGGCCGCACCACCATCGTGATCGCGCACCGGCTGTCCACCGTGCGCGACGCCGAGCAGGTGATCGCCATGGAGGCCGGACGCGCGATCGAACGCGGAACTCACGCTACATTGATGCGCGGCAATGGACTCTATGCCAGGTTGGTCCGAAGCCAGGCCTTGGCCCAATAGCAAGGGTCGCGTCCTGCACCCGGGGTAGGCACGACTGACGCCAGCCTGTAATGACTACTACTATAGCGTGCATCCCCGGGAGCGCGATGGATGGACGACCTTTCGAGAGCCGCCGAGCCGACCTTGACGATCGAGGCACGGTACCGGACGCGCCGCAGCCGGACCGTCTGGGCGCGGCTGTCGCTGCTGCTCGTCCTGTTGGCCGGGGCGCTGGTCGGCACCGGCTACTGGTACCCTGACGAAGGACGAGGTGGGCACGGACGACGCCTACACCGACGGCCAATCCATCACGATCGCACCGCAGGTCGCCGGCACCGTCATGGCCCTCGACGTCACCGACAACGCGCGCGTCAAGGCCGGCCAGACGCTGATCCGGATCGATCCGCGCGCCTACGAGGCGACGCGCGACGAGGCCGCCGCCAACCTGCGCATCGCCGAGGCGCGGCTCGACAATGCGCGGCTGAAGCTGGAAACCGCGCGCATCGACTACCCGGCCCGGCGCGCCAGCGCCCAGGCGCAGCTCGACGCGGCGGAGGCGATACGCGTGAAGGCGGATGCCGATGC
This sequence comes from uncultured Alphaproteobacteria bacterium, assembly GCA_963847615.1. Classification (GTDB taxonomy): domain Bacteria; phylum Pseudomonadota; class Alphaproteobacteria; order Acetobacterales; family Acetobacteraceae; genus Palsa-883. Next base: position 122,563 of record CAWKAN010000030.1, on the reverse strand, counting down.
GCGCCGCCAGCTTGCCTTGCCGCGCCAGGCGACCACGCAGCAGGACATCGACGCCGCCACCGCCACGCGCCGCGATGCCGAGGCCAAGGTCGCGCAGGCGCAGGCCGCACTGCAGCAGGCCGACATGGTCCGCCAATTCATTGCGGGTGCCGAAGCGCAGGTGAGCGAACTCGAGGCCCAGGTGGCGTTGGCCCGCGCGCGGCTCGACCAGGCCAGGCTCAATCTGTCCTGGACCAAGGTGACCGCGCCACAGGATGGCTGGGTCACCCGGCGCGCCGTGGAACAGGGCAACTACGTGCAGCCCGGCCAGGCCATCATGGCGCTGGTCACGCCCGACGTCTGGATCACCGCGAACTTCAAGGAATCGCAACTCGACCGCATGCGCGTCGGCCAGCGGGTGGCGATCCGGGTCGATGCCTACCCCGACCTGAAGCTGACCGGCCACGTCGACAGCATCCAGCGCGGCTCCGGCGCACGCTTCGCCGCCTTCCCGGCGGAGAACGCCACCGGCAACTTCGTCAAGGTGGTGCAGCGCGTGCCGGTGAAGATCGCCATCGACAGTGGTCTGCCGCCCGGGCTGCCGCTGCCCCTGGGGCTTTCGGTCGAGCCGACCGTCCAAGTGAAATGAGCGGGCCGCTTGAAGTTGGTGGATCATCCGGGGGTGGATCAGCCGCAACGAACGGACCAGACCAACGGGCCGTTTGACGTGACCGGAGCACGGAAAACGCCCGGGACATCGGACCTGCGCGGCGCCGTGCGACCGAGCCGACTGCCGTGAGCCGGCTGCAATGAGTGGCTTCGTCGGGCTGGACGCGGCCTGGCGCCCGCGCACCAGCCCCATGCTGATCGCCGTGGTGGCGAGCATGGCGCCGTTCATGGAGATCCTCGACAGCACGATCATCAATGTCAGCGTGCCGCACATCGCCGGCAGCCTGTCGGCCAGCTACGACGACGCGACCTGGACGCTGACCTCCTACCTGGTCGCCAACGGCGTGGTGATGCCGCTGGCCGGCTGGCTCAGCCGCCTGCTCGGGCGCAAGCGCTACTTCCTGATCTCGATCGCGATGTTCACGGTCTGCTCGTTCCTCTGCGGCTCCGCCACGTCGCTGCCGCAGCTCGTCGTCTTCCGGCTGCTGCAAGGCATCTTCGGCGGCGGCCTGCAGCCCTGCCAGCAGGCGATCGTGCTGGACGCGTTCGAGCCGGCGCAGCGCAGCCGCGGCTTCGCGGTGGTCGCCTTCGCGGTGATCTTCGCGCCGATCCTGGGGCCGATCCTGGGCGGCTGGATCACCGATTCCTATTCCTGGCGCTGGATGTTCCTGATCAACGTACCGATCGGCCTGTTCGCGCTCCTCGCAGTGGCGGAACTGGTGGAGGATCCGCCCTGGGTGCAGCGCGACCGCGCCCGGCTGGCGGATATCGATGCGGTCGGCCTCGGGCTGATCGCGCTCGGCCTCGGCTCGCTGCAGATCATGCTCGACCGCGGCGAGGACGCCGGCTGGTTCGGCTCCCCCACCATCCGGGTGTTCGCGCTGCTCGCCGCGATGGGCCTGGCGGGCGCGGTCGCCTGGCTGCTGCTGACCGACAAGCCGATCGTCAACCTGCGCGCCCTGGGCGATCGCAACTTCGCCGTCGGCGCCACCATGATCGCGCTGCTCAGCGCGCTGCTCTATTCGTCGAACCTGCTGATCCCGTCGCTGGCGCAGCAATGGCTGGGCTACACCGCGCTGCTCGCCGGGCTGCTGCTGTCGCCCGGCGCGGTGGTCATGGTCGTGCTGATCCCGATTGTCAGCCGATACATGCTGCCGAACGTGCAGACGCGGAATCTGGTCGCCTTCGGCTTCCTGATGCTGGGCGCCGCGTCCTGGTACACGCACAACCTGACGCCCGACATCGACTTCACCACGCTCGCGCTGTTCCGCGCGGTGCAGACCGTCGGCCTCGCCTTCCTGTTCGTGCCGAACAACACGCTGTCCTATTCCACCATGCCGCGCGCGCTGAATCCCGACGCGACGGCGCTCTACTCGATGTTCCGCAACATCGTCGGCTCGATCGGCATCACCCTGGCGACGGCGATGGTCAACGAGCAATCGCAGGTGCATCGCGCCCACCTGAGCGAGCATCTGAGCCCGTTCGACCAGCCGTACCGCGACCTGCTGGCACGAACCACGCAGACCTTCATCGACCTGGGCCAGACCGCCGCCGCCGCCAACCACTCGGCGATGGGGCTGATCAATGCGATGCTGAACAAGCAGGCGGCGGTGCTGGCCTATATGGATGTGTTCGAGCTGTGCGCGGTGATCGCCTTCCTGGCGGTGCCGCTGACCTTCCTGTTCCGTCCCACCAGGATCGGCGGCCGGCGCTGAGCGCAGGCCATCGTCCGAGGCAAGGGAAGCCGGGGCTCCGCCCCGAACCCCGCCAGGGGGGCAGCGCCCCCTGGCGGGGTTCGGGGCGGAGCCCCGGCTTGCTTCATTCGCCCGATTGCTCTGGCGGGGGTTGACGGCGGCGGGCATCGCGACCATGTGGCGACGTTGACGACGCCCGCGCGGCTGCCTACGGTGCCGCTCTCCTTCCTTCCCGCGGCGATCGATCGCCGCCCTAAATTCCCAGCGACGGGACGGCAACCCGCCATCGGCGACCGATGGCGCGGCGACCGCGAATCGGGCATCCCCGCCCGCCACCGTCACCATCAGAGCGACCTCACGACGATGCATCTCGCCGAACTCAAGGCCAAGACCCCAGCGGACCTGCTGAGCTTCGCTGAATCACTGCAGGTCGAGAACGCCTCGTCACTGCGCAAGCAGGACATGCTGTTCGCGATCCTGAAGAACCTGGCGGAGAACGACCAGGCGATCCACGGCGACGGCACGCTGGAAATCCTGCCCGACGGCTTCGGCTTCCTGCGCAGCCCGGAGGCCAACTACCTGCCGGGGCCGGACGACATCTATGTCAGTCCCACCCAGGTGCGCCGCTTCGGCCTGCGCACCGGCGATACGGTGGAAGGCCAGATCCGCGCGCCGAAGGACGGCGAGCGCTACTTCGCGCTGCTCAAGGTCGACACGGTCAACTTCGAACCGCCCGAGGCGGTGCGCCACCGGATCAATTTCGACAACCTGACGCCGCTCTATCCCGATGAGCGGCTGAAGATGGAGGTCGAGAATTTCCAGTCCGTGGCGAAGGGCCCGACCAAGGACTACACGCCGCGGGTGATCGACCTGATCGCCCCGATCGGCAAGGGCCAGCGCGCGCTGATCGTCGCGCCGCCGCGCACCGGCAAGACGGTGATGCTGCAGAACATCGCCACCGCGATCGCCGCCAACCATCCGGAAGTCTTCCTGATCGTGCTGCTGATCGACGAGCGGCCGGAGGAAGTCACCGACATGGTGCGCTCGGTGAAGGGCGAGGTGATCGCCTCCACCTTCGACGAGCCGGCCACCCGCCACGTGCAGGTGACCGAGATGGTGCTGGAGAAGGCCAAGCGCCTGGTCGAGCACAAGCGCGACGTGGTGATCCTGCTCGACTGCATCACCCGCCTGGCGCGCGCCTACAACACGGTGGTGCCGTCCTCGGGCAAGGTGCTGACCGGCGGCGTGGACGCCAACGCGCTGCAGAAGCCGAAGCGGTTCTTCGGCGCGGCGCGCAACATCGAAGAGGGCGGCAGCCTGACCATCATCGCCACCGCGCTGATCGACACCGGCAGCCGGATGGACGAGGTGATCTTCGAGGAGTTCAAGGGCACCGGCAACTCGGAAATCATCCTGGACCGCAAGCTGTCCGACAAGCGCAGCTTCCCGGCGATCGACATCACCAAGTCGGGCACGCGCAAGGAAGAGCTGCTGGTCGAGAAGGGCACGCTGTCGAAGATGTGGGTGCTGCGCCGCATCCTCAACCCGATGGGCACCGTCGATGCGATGGAGTTCCTGCTGGACAAGCTGAAATACAGCAAGACCAACAATGATTTCTTCGACGCGATGAACACCTGATGCCAAGCGGCCCGAACCAGGCCCCGTGCATCCTGTCGGGCCGTTGGTGGTGCGTCGGGAAACCGCCCTGGCGCAGCCGGGGAGCGTTCGCGGCGCTGAACACCTGATGGCCTGATGCCAGCGACCCGAAACGATGGACGCGCCAGCGTTTCGGGCGTCTCGTAGCAAGCGACATCGCCGGCATCCTTGCGGCTTTGTTGCTAGCTGTTGTTGCAACGCCGCGATACCGCCCGCGATGGACCTCTATCGGACCCTGCCGACCGCGCGTCTGATCCTCCGCCCGGTGGGGGGGACGGACCTCGCCGAGCTGCGCACGCTGAAGGCGGACCCCCGCGTGTTCGCGGTGATGCTGGGCGGCGTGCGGTCGTGGGCCGAGACCGCGGCCGAGCTGGCCGGGGACGTGGTCTTCTGGGGCGCCCATGGCTACGGCATCTGGGCGGTGCGCGAACGACAGGGCAACGCCTTCCTGGGGATCACTGGGCTGAAGGACCGGCCGGACGGGCGCGGCGTCGCACTGCGCTTCGCCCTCTGGCCCGAGGCGCAGGGCCGCGGCCTGGCGCGCGAGGCCGCATTCGCCGCGCTGCGCTTCGGCCACGAGCGGGCGGGGCTGGCACGCATCATCGCGGTGGCGCGGGCGAGCAACTTCGCCTCGCGCACCGTGCTCGGCGGCATCGGCATGACCGAGTGCGACGGCTTCATCCAGGACGGCTTCGCGATGGTGGTCTACCAAAGCCAGGCCCCAAGCAGCCTGGGGGCGAACCGGTCCGGGAGCAGGCGCGAGAGCCGGCCGGGACAGCCGGACGGCCTACCCCAGGAACCTGCTCGCCAGCCGGCGGATCAACCGTTCTGACTGACCAGCTTGCGCATCCCGGCCAGCAGCGCATCGACGTTGTTGCCGTGCTGGCTCATGAACGAGGCGTAGTCGTCGCGTTGCGTCAGGCGCAGCGAGACCCCCTCGGCGATCACGTCGATGATCTTCGGATCGCTGGCCGCGTTGGCGACCAGCCACTGAATATTGGTGGGCGGGTTGTTCGGCCGGGCGACAATGGTGGACACGATCTCCCCGTCCTCGCGATCCTGGGTGGCGCCGACGGTGAAGCGCACGCCCTTGTACTCGCCGAGCTTCGATGCGATGTTCGTCACCAGCATGTCGCGGAACAGCTTGAGGTATTGCTGCTGCTGCGCCGGCGCCGCAGTCCGCCAGAAGCGGCCGAGGCAGAAGCGTGCCACGCCGTTCACGTCCACGGTGTCATCGATAATGCCGGCGACCACCTGGCGCCGCTGCTCCAGCGACCCCGTCCCGTTGATCGCCGCGGCCAGCTTTTCACCGATCGCCGCGATGAAGGCGCTGGCGCGGTCACCCGCGGCGGAGGCATAGGCCGGCCGGGCAAGGCCGGCTGGCAACGCCAGCAAGCCGGGCAGGGCGGCGATCAAGGAGAGGGATGTGCGTCGGTTCAACATGTGGCCTCTCGGGCTCGGTCAGTTCTTGGCCGCCGCCGGCTGCGGAAACCAGATCGGGATGGTGGCGCGCTGGTCGCTGCTTGTCGCCGCGATCTGCGCCGTGCGGTGCTGGCGGTACAGGCTGCGGAAGGTGGCATAGGGATCGAGCGCGGTCTTCTTGATCGATTCGACCGGGTCAAGAAACCGCTCCCGCGCGTCGAGGACGGTCAGGCCGAAGCGCGTCCAGTCGAGCGCGGAGACCACGGCGCCCTGGCCGACCCAGGTGAACGGATCGCCCGCATAGTCCACGCCGCGGCCGATGGCGTCGCGCGGATTGCTCGGGCCCAGCACCGGCAGGAACAGGAACGGCCCGTCCGGCACGCCCCACAGCGCCAGCGTCACGCCGAAATCGGTGTCGTGATCCGGATAGCCGAGGCGCTTGGCCACGTCGAAGATGCCGGCCACGCCCAGCGTCGTGTTGATCAGGAACCGCATCGTCGTGTCGCCGGCACGCCGCGGCTTGGCCTGCAGCACGTCGTTGCCGAGCTGCACCGGGGTATCGAGATTGGCCAGCACGTTGTGCACGCCGGTGCGCACCGGCTCGGGCACCACGGCCCGGTAGGTCAGCGCCGCCGGGCGCAGGATGATGGTGTCGAGCCCGTCGTTGATCGTGTAGAGCACGCGGTTGGTCGGCTCCAGCGGGTCGTCGGCCTCGTTGAACTCGGCCACCGCGTCCGGATCGCTCGCCGGCGGCGGCGTGGCGCAGCCCAGCAGCGGACCGAGCAGCAGCAGCGCGGCAGCCAGCGCCAGACGGCGACGAGGAGGGGGCGGGGGCGGGGCGGCATCGTGCGTCCTTGTCTCGCAGCGAGGGGCGGCATGGCGGCGCGGTCGGGCATGGCAGCGACGTTGGCATTCCTGTCCGGCGCGGTCAGGGGCGAAGGAGGTCGCCGCTGGCACGCTGAATTCTGACACCCAAATGGTAAGCCGTTGGTGAATCGCTTTTAGCATGCGGCGAGGCGCGCGCAATGCGACTGGCGTGACGATCGGCTTGACGAACGCTTGCCTTGACCGGCAATTCCGGCGAAGGGGGATGGATGCAGGAGGTTTTCGCAGACTCGGCATCGCGTGGCCCGGCACCGCCAGGCTCCGGACCGCCAGGCTCCGGATCGACAGACCCAGGAACGCCACACGCGCGCGGCTCCGACCCGGACGTGGCCAACATGGGCGCCCCGCACCCCGGCGGCCCGCCGGCGACCCTCGAACGCTGGCTCACCGGCCCGCGCTTCGGGCCGCTGCCCGCGCGCGGCGCCGGCCACAAGCCGCCCTCCCTGTCGTTCGAGTTCTTCCCGCCGAAGACCGAGGCGCTGGAGCATCAGCTCTGGACCTGCATCCGCCGGCTGGAACCGCTGCGGCCGCGCTTCGTCTCGGTCACCTACGGCGCCGGCGGCACCACCCAGGCGCGCACCCACGCGACGGTGACCCGGCTGGTGCGGGAGACCAGCCTGGTGCCGGCCGCGCACCTGACCTGCGTCGGCGCCAGCCGCGAAGCCGTGGACGCGGTCGCCCGCACCTATTGGGAGGCCGGGGTGCGCCACATCGTCGCGCTGCGCGGCGACCCGCCGCCGGGCGAGACCTACGCGCCGCACCCGCAGGGCTATGCCTTCGCGGTGGACCTGGTGGCCGGACTGCGCCGCATCGCGCCGTTCGACATCTCGGTCGCCGCCTATCCGGAGATGCATCCGCAGGCGCTGTCGCGGGTCGGCGATCTCGACAACCTGAAGCGCAAGCTGGATGCCGGGGCCAGCCGGGCGATCACCAACTTCTTCTTCGACACCTCGGTGTTCCTGCGCTTCCTCGACCTGTGCCTGGCGGCCGGGATCACCGCGCCGATCGTGCCCGGCATCATGCCGGTGACCAACCTGGCGGGGCTGCGGCGGATGGCGGCGCTGTCCGGGGTCAGCGTGCCCGACTGGCTCGGGCACATGTTCGACGGGCTGGACGACGACCTGGAGACGCGGCGCATGGTCGCCGCGGTGGTGGCGGCCGAGCAGGTGCGGCTGCTGCAAGCCAACGGCGTGGACGAGTTCCACTTCTACACATTGAACCGCGCCGACCTGGCCTACTCGATCGCCCATATCCTCGGCGTGCGCCCGATGCGGCGCGAACCGGCGCCGCCCGAACCGACAGCGCCGGCCAGCTGATCGCGCCATGGGGGAGCACCTCGCCCGGCTGAACGACGCCCAGCGCACCGCGGTCGAGACGATCGACGGCCCGCTGCTGGTGCTGGCCGGCGCCGGCACCGGCAAGACGCGGGTGCTGACCACCCGCTTCGCCCACATCCTGCTGACCAGGCGGGCCTGGCCGAGCCAGGTGCTGGCGGTCACCTTCACCAACAAGGCGGCGCGCGAGATGCGCGAGCGGGTCGGCGCCATCCTCGGCGGGCCGGTCGAGGGGCTGTGGCTCGGCACCTTCCACGCGCTGTGCGCGCGCATGCTGCGCCGCCATGCGGCGCTGGTCGGGCTGGCGGCGAACTTCACCATCCTGGACGCCGACGACCAGCTTCGCCTGCTGAAGCAGGTGATGGAGGCGGCGCGGATCGACACCAAGCGCTGGGCGCCGCCGGGGCTGATGGCGATCATCCAGCGCTGGAAGGACCGCGGCCTGACGCCTTCGCGCATCACCAAGGCCGAGGACAGCGACTTCGCCAACGGCCAGGCGCGGGCGTTGTATGAAGCCTACCAGGACCGGCTGCGCGCGTTGAACGCGGCCGATTTCGGCGACCTGCTGCTGCACGTCACCGAGATCCTGCGCGAGCACCCCGACGTGCTGGCGCAGTACCACCGGCAGTTCCGCTACATCCTGGTGGACGAGTACCAGGACACCAACCTGGTGCAGTACCTCTGGCTGCGGCTGCTGGCCCAGGGCAACCACAACATCTGCTGCGTCGGCGACGACGACCAATGCCTTGCGGCAGGCACGCTGATCACCATGGCGGATGGGTCGCAGCGCCCGGTCGAGAGCGTGCGTGCGGGCGACGCCATCCTGTCCTGTTATGGCAGTGGAGATTTCAGGCCGGCATTGGTCGCGCGGGTGCACGCGCGGCGGGTGACCCGAACCGGCGTACGCCTGCGCACGACGACTGGCGAAGACCTCGTCAGCACGCCGGAACATGTCCATTTTGCGGACGTCATGCTGGGCGAAAGTCCGCAGAAATTCTACGTCTACCTGATGTTCAAACGAGATGCCGGTTATCGCCTTGGCACCTCCCAGGTCTACACCGCCGGTCAGGTGCATCCGGTGATAGGATTCAAGCAGCGCTGCCTTCAGGAACATGCGGATGCCGTATGGCTGGTCACCGCGAGCGACACCGAGGCCGATGCGCGGGAGCAGGAACACCTGCTGAGCCTGCGGTTCGGAATCTCGACGCTGCCGTTTGTCGCCCGCAAGGGCGGCTCCTCGAACGGGTTGGTGCATGACCAAGTGCGTCTGGATCGGATCCACGCGGCGGTCGGCGCGGCGCCCGCGCACCGGCTGATGGCAGAACTCGGACTCGATTCCGAGCATCCACACCATGTCCCCGCGACCGCACTGCGCCGGCGGCGCAACCTGATCCTGACCTACTATGCGGATCGGCGCGGCCCGACTCCGATGCACCGCGTGGCGCTGAGCGGCAATGACCTGGAGGGCAACGCCGCCGTCCGGGCCGCCGGTCTGACGCCACGCCCCTACAAGCGCAATCCGTGCAATTGGCGCTATGAATTGTCGTTTCGCGATGTCGGAGACGTGGAGCGCATCCGCATCCGCCTTGCGGCGCAGCTCGACCTTACTGTCATTCGCAAGGCGAATATCCTCGGCACTGCCCTGACCTTGCGGCCAGCGCGACAGGTCAGGCCCGGCATGGTCCTGGCCGGCGCGGATGGCCGCCATCATGGCGTCGTCGCGGTCGAACCGGTCGAGTTGGATGCCACCGTGCACGACCTCGACGTCGCCGGAACGCACAATTACGTAGCGAACGGCTTTGTCACCCACAATTCGATCTACTCGTGGCGTGGCGCCGAGGTGGAGAACATCCTGCGCTTCGAGAAGGATTTTCCCGGCGCCCGCATCGTCCGGCTGGAGGCCAATTACCGCTCGACCGCGCCGATCCTGGCCGCCGCCTCGGCGCTGATCGCGCACAACGAGGGCAGGCTCGGCAAGACCCTGCACCCCGGCCGGGCGGACAGCGCGGGCGAGAAGGTCGCGGTGGTCAGCCTGTGGGACTCCGACGAAGAAGCCCGCATGGTCGGCGACCGCATCGAATTGCTGCGCCGTGCCGGCGAGAGCCTGGCGGAGATGGCGGTACTGGTGCGCGCCGGCTTCCAGACCCGCGCCTTCGAGGAGCGGCTGATCACCATCGGCATCCCCTACCGCGTGGTCGGCGGCTTGCGCTTCTACGAGCGCGCCGAGATCCGTGACGCCATCGCCTATATGCGGCTGGTGGCGCAGCCGGCCGACGACCTGGCGTTCGAGCGCATCGTCAACGTGCCGCGCCGCGGGGTCGGCGAGGTGGCGCTGCGCGCGCTGCACGAGGCCGCGCGGGCGAACGCCATTCCGCTGACCGCGGCGGCGGCGAAGCTGGTCGCCGAGGGCGGGCTGAAGGGCAGGGTGAAGGAAGCACTCGCCGAGCTGCTGCGCGGCGCCGCGCGCTGGCGCGAGATGCTCGACCGCGACGGCCACGTGGTGACCGTCGCCACGCTGCTGGACGAGAGCGGCTACACCGCGATGTGGGAGCAGGACAAGTCGCCCGACGCGCCGGGCCGACTGGAGAACCTCAAGGAACTGGTCCGCGCATTGGCCGACTTCGAGACCCTGGCGGGGTTCCTCGATCACGTCGCCCTGGTGATGGAGAACGATGACAGATCCGAGGCCGACCGGGTCAGCCTGATGACGCTGCACGGCGCCAAGGGGCTGGAGTTCGACACCGTGTTCCTGCCGGGTTGGGAGGAGGGCGTGTTCCCCAACCAGCGCTCGCTGGACGAGGGCGGGCTGAAGGCGCTGGAGGAGGAGCGGCGGCTGGCCTATGTCGGGCTGACAAGGGCGCGCCGGCGCGCCATCGTCAGCCACGCGGCGAACCGGCGGATCTACGCCAACTGGCAGAACAGCATCCCCAGCCGCTTCCTCGACGAGCTGCCCGAGTCCGAGGTGACGCGCAGCGGCTCCGCCGCGCTGGCGCGCGATGCCCGATTGGCGGCGCCGCCGGCGTTCGCCGCGCAGTTCCCGCTGCTGGCGCGCCGCCCCAAGGTGACCGAGGCTAACGTGATCGGGGCCAAGGGGACCGAACCTTGGGAGCGGCCCGGCCGCGCCGCGCGCGAGACGGCCATCCCGGTCGGCAGCCGGGTGTTCCACCAGAAGTTCGGTTACGGCGTCGTGACGGCCGCCGACGACGACCGGCTGGACATCGCCTTCGACAAGACGGGGGCGAAGCGGGTGCTCGATCGTTTCGTTGAAAAAGCCTGAATCAGGCAGCGTGAGACTCGGCTGGCGCCGGTCCGCCATGATATATTCGGCCGTGCAACAGACTGGTCTATGACGGCCTGGCGGCATCCCGCCGCCAGGCCCGCATCCCGAGCCGGAGCCGTATCGATGCTGATCTGCCAGATGACCGACCTGCACATGTGCCTGCCGGGCAAGCCGGCCAACCGCGTGTCCGAAACGAACCTGCTGGTCGAGCGCGCCTTCCGCGCCGTGGCCGCGTTCACGCCGCGCCCCGACGTGGTGGTGATCACCGGCGACCTGACCGAGTGCGGACTGGATGGCGAATACGCCAACCTGGCGCGGCTGATCCGCAAGTTCCTGGCCATGCCGGTCTACGTCATCCCCGGCAACCACGACCGGCGCGCCGGCTTCCGCGAAGGGCTGGCGCACCTGCCGGGGGTCACCGCCGACCCGCATTTCGTGCAATACGCGGTCGAGGACCATCCGGTCCGGCTGGTGATGCTGGACAGCCTGGTGCCGGGCGCCGGACATGGCGAGCTGAACGGCGCCCAGCTTGAATTCCTCGATCGCACCCTGGCCGCGGTGCCGGACAAGCCGACCGTCGTCGCGCTGCATCATCCGCCCTTCGTCTGCGGGATCGGCCATATGGACCGGATCAACCTGCGCAACGCGGCGGCCTTCACCGCGGTGATCGCCCGGCACCGGCAGGTGGAGCGCATCATCTGCGGCCACCACCATCGGCCGATCGTGGCGCGGGTGGCGCATGCCATCGCCTCGATCGCACCCTCGGTGGCGCACCAGGTGGAGCTGGCGCTCGATCCGCATGACCCGGGCGCCCTGGTGTTCGAACCGCCGGCGTTCCAGTTGCACCGCTGGACGCCGGCCGACGGCATCGTGTCGCACACTGCCTATGTCGAGCATTACGCCGGGCCGTATCCGTTCGTGAACGACCCGGAATATCCCGGCGCCGCCTGACGATGGCCGCGATGCGCGCCATGCGGCTGCACGCCGCCCGCACGCCGTTGCGGCTGGAGTTGGTGGCGATCCCCGCCCCGGGACCCGGCCAGGTGCTGCTGCGCGTGCATGCCTGTGCGGTATGCCGCACCGACCTGCACGTGGTCGATGGCGACCTGACCGAACCGAAGCTGCCGCTGGTCCCCGGGCACGAGATCATCGGCAGCGTCGCCGCGCTGGGACCGGGCGTGGATCGCTTCGCCCCCGGCGACCGGGTGGGCGTGCCGTGGCTCGGCTGGACCTGCGGCGTCTGCGCGTTCTGCCGCGCCGGGCGCGAGAACCTGTGCGCCGAGGCCCGCTTCACCGGCTATCAGATCGACGGCGGCTATGCCGAGCATACCGTCGCGGACGCTCGCTTCTGCTTCGCCATTCCGGCCGGCTACAGCGACCTCGAGGCCGCGCCGCTGCTCTGCGCCGGCCTGATCGGCTATCGGGCGCTGGTGATGGCGGGCGAGGCACGCCGCCTCGGCATCTATGGCTTCGGCGCCGCGGCGCATATCATCGCCCAGGTCGCGCGCTGGCAGGGACGCACGATCTTCGCCTTCACCAGCCCCGGCGATACCGCGGCGCAAGCCTTCGCGCGCGGGCTCGGCGCGACCTGGGCGGGCGGCTCCGACACCGCGCCGCCCGAACCATTGGACGCGGCGATCATCTTCGCCCCGGTCGGCGCGCTGGTGCCCATCGCGCTGCGCGCCGTCGAACGCGGCGGCACCGTGGTCTGCGCCGGCATCCACATGAGCGCGATCCCGAGCTTCCCCTACGACCTGCTGTGGGGCGAGCGCGTGCTGCGCTCGGTCGCCAACCTGACGCGCCACGACGGCGAGGCGTTCCTGGCCCTGGCGCCCAAGGTTCCGGTCAGGACCAGCCCGGTGGCGTACCGGCTGGAGGACGCCAACCGGGCGCTCGATGACCTGCGCGCCGGCCGCGTGACCGGCGCGGCGGTGCTGGAGATCGGCTGAACGCGCGCCCGGGCCGCGACCTGCGCCTCGCTCGTCGCAGTCATCGCCGCGCGGCGGCTTGAAGCGAGGCGCCGCGGTCGATAGGGTCGCCGCAGAGTTGCAACAAAGGGTTACCGCTTCGCATGTCCGGCTCCTCGGCCACGCCGACGCCATCGATCAGCCCCGCGGAGATGCAGGTTCTGGTCGCTCGCGCCGGCCTCACGCTCAATCCCGGACAGATGGCGGACCTGGTGCTGGCCTGGCGCCAGATGGTTGGATTGCTGGGGCTGATCCCGCGGGATCGGCCGTTGCTGGACGACCAGGCCTTCGTGTTCCGGCTGCCGCCACCGGTCGCGGCCGTCGCGCCGCCTGGCGCCAGAAGCCCCGCCGCCCGCAAGCCAGCCGCCCGCAAACCCGCCGCCGCCAAGGCCGCCGCCAAACCCGCCCGCGCCAAACCCGCCCGCGCCAAACCCGCCCACGCCAAACCCGCCGGTCGCAAGCCCGGCTCCGCCAAGCCGGCACCCGCCAAATCCCGTGCGGGCAAGCGCACCGCCGGCAAGCCGGCCGCCCGTCCCTCGGCCCGACGCCGGCGATGACCTCCGTCCCGCCAGGGCTCACCATTGCCGAGGCCGGCCGCCTCATCGCCGCCAAGAAACTGTCTCCGGTGGAGCTGGCCAAGGCGCTGCTGGCGCGGATCAAGGCGGTCGATCCCCGGATCAATGCGTTCCTGACGGTCACCGAACGAGCCGCGCTGGCCGCCGCCCGCGCCGCCGAGCGGGCCGTGATGGCGGGCGGCAAGGGTCCGCTGCTCGGCATTCCGGTGGCCTACAAGGACATCTACGAGACCGCCGGCGTGCCGACCACCGCGCATTCCCGCATCCTGCAGGGCAATGTGCCGAAGCAGGATGCCGAGACGGTGCGCCGGCTGCGCGAAGCCGGCGTGGTCATGCTGGGCAAGCTGGCGACGCACGAGTTCGCCATCGGCGGCCCGGCCTTCGACCTGCCCTGGCCGCCGGCGCGCAACCCGTGGGACCCGCGCCGCTTCACCGGCGGGTCGAGTTCGGGCTCGGCGGCCGCGGTGGCGAGCGGCTTGGCGCTCGGGGCGCTGGGCTCGGACACCGGCGGCTCGATCCGCCTGCCGGCGGCCTATTGCGGCATTGCCGGGCTGAAGCCGACGCCGGGGCTGGTCTCACGCCGCGGCGTCATCCCGCTGGCGCCCAGCCTGGACACCGCCGGGCCGATGGCCTGGACGGCGCAGGACTGCGCGATCCTGCTGGACGCGCTGGCCGGACATGATCCGGCCGACCCGGCCTCGGTGCCGGGACCGAACCTGTCCTATGCCAATGCCATCGCCGCCCCGGTGAAGGGGCTGCGCGTCGGCGTGCTGCGCCACGTCTACGAGCACGACATGCCGGCCGGGCCGGAGGTGCGCCACGCGATGGCCCACGCGATCGCCGTGCTCAAGTCGCTCGGCTGCCGGGTGGAGGATGCCACCCTGCCGCGGCTGCAGGAATACAACGCGGTCGGCCGGGTGATCATCAGCGCCGAGGCCTACGCGCTGCACGAGGCGACGCTGCAGACCAGGTTGTCGGAGTATTCGCGCGCCTTCCGCATCCGCGTGCTGCCCGGGGCGCTGGTCCGCGCCGCCGAGTATATCGCCGCGCAGCGCCGCCGCGCCGACCTGATCGCCATCACGGCCAAGGCGTTCCGAGCACTTCGACGTGCTGATCTCGACCCCCACCGTCGGCACCGCACCGCTGCTGAACGAGCAGCGCCCCGACGAAGGCTTCGGCCGGCCGCTGCTGACCACGCTGGCGAATGTCGCCGCGGTGCCGTCGCTGGTGGTCTGCGCCGGCTTTACCGCCGCGGGCCTGCCGCTCGGCCTCGAGATCATCGGCCCGGCCTGGGGCGATGCGACGGTGCTGCGGGTCGGCCATCACTTCGAGCGGGAAGCCGGCACCCGCGACCGACGGCCGGAGATCTAGCGCGGCCCCGGGTTGCCCGGACACGCCGCCCCGCGGCCACCTGTCGGGGGCGACGCCCATGGCACAAGCCAGCCCGCCGGCGGCGCGGCGGCCCCGAACGGCGCGGCGAGCTGTGCGCGCACGCCAGGCTCCCACCTCGCCGCCAAAGTCGTGCTGCCGAACGTCGCCGCCCCAGCTGGGCTCAGCCGAGCCGGCCGCTTCCCCCACTCCCGTCCACACCCACGCCCAAAACCGCGGTAGGGCGGAACAGCGCAGCGCCTTCCGCCGCTTGCCTGCCACCGCCATGCCCGGCTCGCCGCACCCAAGTGGATGCGCACCACCCCGCCCGCCGGGTCGTGGTCCCGCCGGCGCTCGCCCGGCGGCGGGTTCCACCGTGCGAGACTGTTGCATGGGGTCGTGCTGCACGGCGCTCGCTCGGCCGCTCCTGGCGCGCAGCCGCGTCGCCGCCCGCCCAGCGCCCGCGGCACCTTGGCGAGCCGCCCGCACGTGTCCCGTCCCACGTTGCATGGGGTCTTGGCCTCGCGCGGCGCGACCTCCAGCCAGGAGGGATGCACCGGCGCGCTCAACTCGGGCGCGCCACGCTCCAGCCGGGCCGCCAGCTCAGCCGGCAGATGCGCCCGGAACCATGAGGCCGCGGTAAGCAGCCGGGTCCGCACGATCAACGTCCGGACGTAGCGCTGGCGGGCTCGCGCGGCGACGCTGTCGTCGCCGTGCGTGGTGCGCGCGGCGGCCAGCCGGGCGCGAGGCCCTCGGTCGTGCGCGGCCCGCTGCTGCACCCGCCGTGCATCCGGCACTGCCCGCTGGTCGTCGCCGGCGCCCGGCAGCCGAGGCCCGATCGCGTCTTCGCCCCGCAGCGCGGCGCCAGGTTCGGCTTGCCGCGTGGGTTGCCGCTGCGCAGCGGGCCGGTGCCGCTACCGGGCCGTAGCCCTGCCGGGCCAACCTCCGCGACCAGCGCCCGGCGGCAAGGCCCATCGGCAGCGGGCTCTGGTCTGGCTGACTGTTGCATGGGAGCCTGCCCCGGCGAAGGCCGGGGTTGTTGCCGAAAATTTCGTTTTGCCGCTCCGGCGGCAAAACCGGTTGCGCGGTAACCGTGCCACCACCGGGTCGCCGCCGCACCGGGTCTGGCCCGGTGGCAGGCTCTGGTGCGGCAGACTGTTGCATGGGGTTGTTGCCGAAATTTTCGTTTTGCCGCTCCGGCGGCAAAATCGGCTGCGCGGTAACCGTGCCACCACCAGGTCGTCGCCCCACCCGGTCTGGCCCGGCGGCAGGCTCTGGTGCGGCAGACTGTTGCATGGGGTTGTTGCCGAAATTTTCGTTTTGCCGCTCCGGCGGCAAAACCAGCTCCGCGGTAACCGCGCCACCACCGGGCCGTCGCCGCACCGGGTCTGGCCCGGTGGCAGGCTCTGGTGTGGCTGACTGTTGCATGGGAGCCTGCCCCGGCGAAGGCCGGGGTTGTTGCCAAAATTTTCGTTTTGCCGCTCCGGCGGCAAAACCAGCTCCGCGGTAACCGCGCCACCGCCGGGCCGTCGCCGCACCGGGCCTGGCCCGGTGGCAGGCTCTGGTGTGGCTGACTGTTGCATGGGAGCCTGCCCCGGCGAAGGCCGGGGTTGTTGCCGAAATTTTCGCTTTGCCGCTCCGGCGGCAAACCCGGCTCCGCGGTAACCGCGCCACCACTGGGTCGCCGCCTCACCGGGCCTGGCCCGGCGGCAGGCTCTGGTGTGGCTGACTGTTGCATGGGAGCCTGCCCCGGCGAAGGCCGGGGTTGTTGCTGAGATTTCCGCTTTGCCGCTCCGGCGGCAAAACCGGCTCCGCGGTAACCGCACCACCACCGGGTCGTCGCCGCACCGGGTCTGGCCCGGTGGCAGGCTCCGGTGTGGCTGACTGTTGCATGGGGTTGTTGCCGAAATTTTCGCTTGGCCGCTCCGGCAGCAAAACCGACTCCGCGGTAACCGTGGCCGATGCGGTGACTTGGGGAAGGCTGGAATGGCGATCATCTGCGATCCTGGCGCGCTGTAAGTTAGTTATCAAGCTCTTACACCAGAATGCCCCACCGGCGCCATGCAAACCACAACAGGGGAACGCCCACGCCGCCCACCGGCCGGCCGTGCGCGGCAGAAGGCATCGGCGGCGGCTTGGCGTCTTCGGTGTAGAAGCTCATGGCCGCCACCCGCGCGGCGTCGGCGCGCACGCGCGCCTGCCCCGCGGTGTCGCCCGCGGTGATGGCTTCCGGAACATCCGGAAAGCTCACGATGAACCCACCTTCGGGCTGGCGTTCCATGTCGAACGGATCGGCGTGGCGCATCGGTCAACCGCCAAATTTTCCTCGGTCACACCGTGCTGCCGCGGAACGCGGCGGACCGTGCCGGTCTTCGGGTTGGCCGTGCCGCCTGCCCCGGCGTTGGCCACCCCGCCGCGTCGCGGCCCCGATTGCTCGGAATAGCACAATCGTGCTACAAGTTGGGTCCGTTTCGAGGACTTTCCATGCCGACGACCACCATCCGCATCGAGGACGAGCTAAAAGCCCGGGTTGCCACCGCGGCTGCGCGCGCCGGGAAGACGGCTCACGCATTCATCCTTGACGCCATCGCCCAGACGGTGGAGCAGGCCGAGCTGGACGAGGCGTTCCACCGCGTCGCCGACGAGCGTTGGGCGAACGTGCTGGCGACCGGGAAGACCGTGCCGTGGGACGATGCGAAAGCCTGGCTCGAGGCGCGATCGCGCGGAGAACGCCCGCGTAAACCGGTGGCGCGCAAGCCCGCACGCTGACCCGCCGTATGGCCCGCATCGAACTCGCGCCGGAAGTCCTTGACGACTTCGACCGCTTTCTCGACCACATGGCCCGGTTCGAGGTCGCCGACGCGCCCGCGAGGATTGGCGAGATCATACAGGCGGTACAAATCCTGACCCATAGTCCGCTCATCGGCCGGCCAGTGAAGGGCGGCAAGCGTGAACTGGTGATCGGGCGGGATTCGCACGGCACTGTCGCGCTGTATCGCTTCGTGGCCAGTATCGATACGGTCTTTGTCCTGGCGATACGAAGCCAGCGCGAGTCAGGCTACAAGCGCGAGCATTGATCGTGTGATCTCAATACACTCGCCCCCCGCCGGTTCAGCTCGCATTTGCGTTCGTTTGCGGTTCCATTCCTTGCAAAACGGCGGGCGCGACAGCCCGCTCAGCTGCCGGCAAGCAAGCAAGACTCTAACACGGAGGCAGCAGGGAGGCGGCACGGAGCACACCGAGGACCGTGCGGGATCGGCCGCGGTGCCCCAGGACCAACGTCACCCGGGTCCAGCCGACACCGAGGCCGCGCAGGCCGCGCCCGTTATCCACCGACGCGGTGGTCCTCGGCCGCACCGGCCTGGCGCTCAGGGCAGAACCATCCGCAAAGCGCTTCGCTCGGCGCCGCTCTCTCGGTTTGAATTTCCGCAAAGGGTGGGGAGCGGACCTTGATCGAAGCGCGGTAACGGCCGGTCTTGGTGGACGGTTGGCGACATGTGGGCGGAGGGCAGTGGTGGTTGTGTGTTCCAATCCTTGTTATGCTAGCAACGCATGACCAATCGCTATGACCACCTGTCCAAGGAAGACCTAATCCGCCTGCTCGAGCGGCGGGACGCAATGCAGCGTTACGGCCTGATCTGGGAGCGTGAAGGGATCGAGCAGGACCGCGCCCGCAACCAGGATTATGTGGTCCTTGACCTGGACCCCGCGCTGTCCACCGCGCCGCAGGATGAAGCCGGCTGGCGCAATCTGGTGATCGAGGGGGACAATTGGGACGCCCTGCGCGCCCTCCGCCTGACACATGCTGGCCGCATCCGCTGCATCCTAATCGACCCTCCCTACAACACCGGCAACAAGGATTTCGTCTACAATGACCGGTTCGTCGGCAAGGATGACCGCTTCCGGCATTCGCTGTGGCTGGAGTTCCTGTATCAGCGGCTCGTTCTGGCCCGCGATCTGTTGGCCGAGGACGGTGTCATTCTGGTTTGCATCAACGACGAAAACCGTGCCCGGCTTGATATGCTGATGGAGCAGGTGTTTCCAGGGATGCGTATCGGGAGTTTCGTGTGGCGGACGAAGGACACAAACAACAGCGATAAGCGACGCAACTGGAGCGGTGTCCACGAACATATCCTTGTCTATGGAAATGCGGATTTTAGCTTCGCCGGCTTGCAGACAGGCGCTGGGAAATTCCGCAAGCGGCCTGATTTTGGAGACCTGCTTGTAAGGCTCGATCCGATCACAAAGCCTGAGACTTTCAAGAGCAGAGCGAACACTTACTATCCTATCCAGAATCCGGTGACGGGCCTTTGGTACCCTTGCGCTCCGAATCAGGTCTGGCGCTTTTGGAGCGAAACCCAGCCCCCAAGAGGAAAAGCCCGCCTGGAAGCTTCAATGGAGTCGCTGATACGGTTGGGTGACATTTATTTCCCTAACGAAGACAAGCCGTCGTTCTTTTACCGCGATCGTAATGAACTGGATGCCGCCATAGCTGCCGGCGCGGTGCCCCGCGATGGGCGCGGGCGCCCACTACTTCGCAGCGACCTGCCCGACCTTGACTTCTGGATTGGTAAGCCGATCGCCCATGGCCGGCTCAGCCGCGTCGTCCGCTGGACGCCTGAAATGGAAAATGCGACCCGTCCCGTCGGCAGTTGGGTGGCAGGCTTGGCCGAGGTTGTGGTCGATACAGAGGTTGACACGCTTCGTAGCGATAGGCAAGGAGCAGCAACGACTCTTTTAGAGCATATATTCGGCCAGCAGGTTTTTCAGTTTCCAAAACCGCTATCCTTGATGCACGCGCTAATCCGCGCGTGTAGCGGCGACGGCGACATTGTCCTCGATTTTTTCGCCGGCGCAGCCACGACCGCGCACGCGGTCCTTACTGCCAATGCCGAAGATGAATGCGACCGCCGCTTCATCATGGTCTCCAACACTGAAGCGACGCCGGAAGACCCAGACAAGAATCTTTGCCGTGACATTTGTGCCGAACGCATCCGGCGCGTGATTGCCGGTTATGGTGATATTGCCGGTCTTGGTGGAGATTTCGCCTATCTTCGCGCCCGCCGGATCGCGGAAGAGGATGTGTTGTACGATCTCGATCCACGCGCACTTTGGACCCTGTTACTGCTCCGCCATGGTCACCCGCTGCGGCAGTACCGATTCGGATCTTCCTTACCAACTTTTCCTTCGTCCAACCGAAGCCGACGATATGGCCACGCTGATCCTTGCTCCCCAACCCAGCGACGACCTGTTTGTCGCGCTACGCTCGCTGCCGGGCCCGCTTCATGTGTTCACGCCGACGCCAGGCCGGTTGCTCGACGCAACCGATCGGCCGGACCTCTCGGTTGAGGCCGTGCCGGACCGCCTGCTGTCGGAGTTTCGCCGCACCATTGCGGGGTTGTGAGGCATGTCACGCCGTTCCACCTCACCCTTGGTGCTGCGTGACTTCCAACAGGAAGCCGTGGACGGCGTCGCCGCCGCGCTGATCGACACCGCAGGCAAGATTCGCGCGGCCCCTTCGCGCCGCACGGAAATAACCCGGCTGAACGGTTGCTTCCTCCTCGAGGCACCGACCGCCTCCGGCAAGACGGTCATGCTAGCTGTGGCTGCGGAACGAGCATCGGCCGAGCAACCGGTCGTCTGGTTTTGGTGGGCGCCGTTCAAGGGGGTTGTCGATCAGACCGCTGCGGCCCTCCGATCGGCCGCGCCCGGCCTGCGCGTGCGGGATCCGCGGACCGATCGCACCCTCCTCGGAACCCGTGAGGGCGATGTCTTCATCGCGACCTGGGCGTCCGTCGCCACGCGAAACGCCGAAAGCCGCCGCATGCGGACGGACGACGACCTGCAGCCTGCGCTTGACTTCATTGGTTGCCGCCGCCCGCGAGGCCGGCTTCCTCATCGGTGCGGTCGTTGATGAGGCACACCACTCTTTCAAGCCAAATACAGAGGCGTTCCGCTTCCTCCAACAAGTTCTGCGTCCCGACCTGCTGATGCTGGCGACAGCCACGCCAGCCGACCGCGACATCGAAGTGGTCAGACGCGCACTGGAGATCGTCCGCTTCCAGCGCATCGCGATCGCCCGCGAGCGGGTGGTCGCTGCTCGGCTGAACAAGGAAGCGGTAAAGGCCGTCACCTTTATTGCACGCGGTGCCAACGTCAACCTGCTGGACCTGAATGAGGTGGCACTGCGCAAGGCCGTGGAGCAACACCGCGCGTTGAAACTGGCCCTTCACGACGCCGGTATTCCGCTCACGCCGCTTCTGTTGAATTCAGGCTGCGACCGCCCACTGGACACCACAACACGTCAAGTCCGTGCTTGAAAAAACGCTCGGCTTTCCTGAGTCGGCCGTTGGCGTTCATACAGCGGACGAACCAGATCCCAACGTGCAAGCCCTTGCCCAGGACCCCAGTGTTGAAGTGCTGGTTTTCAAAATGGCGGTGGCGACCGGCTTCGACGCCCCCCGTGCCTTTACCCTTTGCGCCTTGCGAGCGGTCGTTGATGCCGGCTTTGGCCTCCAGGTCATTGGCCGCATCATGCGGGTCCATCCGCTGTTGCAATCCCGCACTGATCTGCCGGCATCGCTCAACACGGGCTACGTATTTCTGGGCAACGCGGACAGCCAGTCCGGACTGCAAGACGCGGCCGACCGCATCAAGGCCATCCGCGACGCGATGGACATCTGCACGGATAACATAACGATTTATGCCGCGGAGATCGATGGCGAGGGGGCGCTCGCGGTGACCAACGATCGCGGACAGCAGATGCTGATTTTGACGCCACCCGAAGCCGTTACATCGTCGGGACCGGTTCCCACAGTGACACCGGAGCAAGACCGCGCCGCCTTATTGAGCCGAGCCCCGGCCACCCTGTTTGGGCAGCTTTCGGATCTCAGTGCGCCACCACCCGATCCGCCAAGGCCGACAGACACAGCGGTAGCTTCATCACCGCCAGGCGACAGGGGTGGCTCCACGCTGGCGTACCGATACCCGCAGCGCCCCGGGTTGCCGGTGCCGAAACGACTGAGAACCGAGAGGATGCCGGCGAATATTTCCATCTTGATCAAGGCTCTTGTCGGCCAGGTAACATTTACCGCTGAACATCGCGCCATGGTACGGCAGTCAAGGGCCGAAGTAGAACGGCGGGAAAGCAGTCTGTTTGATACCGCCACCGTTCGTCGCGTGCAGGAGCAGGCCGCCATATCGGATATGTTCGCCCAACAAAGCGCGTTTCGGCTGCTGCGCGTCAGCGACCATATCGACCCCCAGGACCTCGCTCGTAGGCTTCTTCGCCGGCTGGAACAGGCGTTCGAGGAAGCAGGCGAAGACGTTCCGGATCAGAAGTATTTACGGCGTGGCCTGAATGTGATCCTGGTTCGGACGCCCCGTCTCTGCCGTGATGCCATGCTCCGCGCCATGGCATCCTGCACGGAAGTCGTGGACGCGGCAGATTTGCCTGAGGCTCTGGAAAGCTCGATTCCGCTTCTGGAATCGCCCCTTAATCTTTACGGTCGCCTTCCACCCATGAACACCTGGGAGACACGCTTTGCCGACTGGTTGGACAGCCAGCATGGCCGTGTCCTTTGGTGGCTGCGAAATCCCTCCCAGCCCCGAATGGCCAACGCCTGGGCGGTGCGGATCATGCTGCCCGAGACCGGGACAGGGTTCTTCCCCGATTTCGTGGTATGTGTTGATGGCAGGAAGAAACCTGATGGAATCGCACTCGCCGACACTAAGGAGCGCATCGCAGCTGAGGATGCCTTGGTAAAAAGTCGAACCGAGCATCGTGAATATGGGAAGGCGCTGATTCTCACCTACGATTCGATAAACAACCGGTTTACCCGTGTTGAGTTCGACGCCGGGCTTGGACGGAATCGCGAAGTCGCGCCCCTCCGGGTTGAAGATTTGCTTCAGACTAACTGACCACGCGGGACAATCTCTTGCGCGAGATCGACTACCTCCGCCGCTACAACCTAACTAGGGTCCGCATCCGAAACATCTCGAGATGCCGGACCACCGCCTCGATCTGGTGTTCGGCATCCTCTGGCAAAATGAAGGGCGGTTATGGAAGCACGCCCGGGGCACAGATCGCGAACTCTGGCTCGCGATGAGGTGTCGAGCGTGGAGAGCACTGCGCCGGTCATGTGCATGACAGCAATCTGGCCCGCCTTGGGTCGAAAGCTGTCATTCCGCTCGGACCGACCTATGGCCGGCATGACCGATCCTTCGCGCCCTCGGCGCCAGACAGCTCAATTCAACCAGATCAGGCTCTCCGGGATGCAGACGTTGCCGCGTCTGCGGCGCCCGAGCATGCCGAACAAGGCCGCTCCAAGGCGTCGCTTACTGCGCGCAAGATCGACCTGACGACGCCCGCCCCCGCGCCATGCCGGCCAAGCCGTCGGCAGCCTGTGCGACCCTGAGCGGCCCGCATCCACGCGCCGCACGCGGCGCGAGACCAACCGCACCCCGCCCCACCCAGCAGCAAGCCAACCCCCCACACCACGTGGTTGACTTCACCCCCCCTCATAAGCATTGTCCGCGCCCTGCGACGGCCGGGGTCTCGGCTGTCAACGCGTGGGATGGGGCTGTAGCTCAGTTGGGAGAGCGCCTCGTTCGCAATGAGGAGGTCAGGGGTTCGATTCCCCTCAGCTCCACCACCACCCCGCGTAAGTTCTCGAAATAGCGCGATAAAAATCTCCGGTCAGGAATAGCCCACAGATCAGCCCACGCGTCTGGCTCTGCCGTGTCACAGCCAGCACGCCATAGGGGGCCGGGTTACGCGAAGCCAGGGCGGCCCGGTTGGCCTCCCCCGAAACACCCCGCCACCTCCGTCCCACCGGGCTGGACGAAATCGCTGCCCTTCGCCCTCCGGCTCAACCGCCGGAAGCGGGCGCACGCCGCCGCTGCGGTGATGGCGCGGATCCCCGCCGAGCGGCTGGTCGAGCATCCGGCGCGGTCGGGGTCTGTCGTCATGCACACACCGCCGTTGGGCCGGCACCTTGCGTCAGGGAACCTGCCTGGCCGGATGGGGAAGGCCGAGGCGTCGGATTGGGGTGAGTAGCGCGGCGTCGTTGCTGCGTGGCGACCGGAGGTTGGCTCCAGAGTGGGCTCCCGGCTCCCCGCTTCGTACGCCACGGCCGGGCGCGGCAGAACCGCCCCCGGCTTCAATCAGCGAGGGTGCTCACGATCAGCGCTGGCGCCCGTCCCTCGAGTGCTGCGCCTCAGCGGCGCCGCCCCGAACCGCGCCGACCGGTCCAGGCGGTGCGCGTCGCACGGGTCGCAGATATCCCTGCCCTCCAACCGCGGCCGCCGCCCCGCAACGCCCTCATCAGGCCCGGCACCGGCCTGTCCAGCCCAGGCCCGCGCAGCAACCGGGGGTGCACCTTCGGAGGCCAGCCAATCTCCACAGTGGGTCGTCGGGTGTGCGCCAAAATCGGCCCATGATATCGCCTTCGGGCGAAGTACCCTTCACGTCAGGTGCCGCGTCGCCGTGGTTCCCTGGCGGGCTAGGTGCCCATGCGGCCATACAGGCGGGCCGCGACCGCGACCAACAGCGCGAACACCCCCGCCAGCACCGCGAAGTCGGCGCCCAGGCCGAACACGCTCGTACCGCCGCGTAGCATCAGGGCGCGCAGCGCGTCGACCTCGTAGGTCAGCGGATTCAGCCGCGCCACGGCGCGCAGCCAGGGCGGCATGAGGCTGAGCGGATAGATCGCATTGCTGGCGAAGAAGATCGGCATGGTGACCACCTGGCCGATGCCCATGAACCGCTCGCGCGTCTTCACCAGGCAGGCGACGATGAGCGAAAAGGTGGCGAACAGCCCGGCGCCGAGCACGATGATCAGCATCATGCCGACGAGCCGCGCGGGTTCCAGGCTGATCGCCACCCGCAGCAGACCGGCAAGCACATAGACCACCGCGGCCTGGGTGAGCCCGCGCACGCCGGCGGAGAGCGCCTTGCCGAGCACCAGCGCCGAGCGCGCCGCCGGGCTGACCAGGTAGCGGTGCAGGATGCCCAGATCGCGCTCCCAGATTGCGGCAATGCCGTAGAAGATCGCCACGAACAGCACGCTCTGGCTCAGAATCCCGGCGGAGAGATAGTCGAGGTAGCGGATCCCGCCCGGCGCGAGGCCGCGCACCTGGGCCATCACCTCGCCGAACAGCACCAGCCAGAGCACCGGCTGGATGGCGCGGGTGGCCAGCTCGAACGGGTCGTGGCGGAGCTTCTGCACCTCGGCGGCGCAGACCCCGAAGACCTGCCGGAGGTACGCCCGCGTCGAGGTCCGTGCGTCAGGCATGCGTGCTGGCAGCGCGTCGCGACAGCCGGGCGTCACGGTAGGTCCCTCCTTCGGCGGTTTCCGCGCCGGCGCCCGCCAGGGCCGCGAAGACGTCGTCCAGTGTTGCCTCCGGCCCGACCTTTGCCTTCAGTTCGGCGGGGGTGCCGACGGCCACCAGTTTGCCGTGGCTGAGCACGCCGAGGCGATCGCACAGCACCTCGATCTCCTCCATGTAGTGGCTGGTCACCAGGACGGTGGTGCCGAAGTCCCGCCGCAGGTCCGCGATGTGGGCGAGAACGGCACGTCGCGCAACCGGATCGAGGCCCACCGTCGGCTCGTCCATGAACAGGATGGCGGGGTGGTGCAGCATGCTCTGGGCGATCTCCAGGCGGCGGATCATGCCGCCGGAAAAGCCCTTGACGAGGTGGTGCGCGAACGCCGTCAGCTCCATGGACGCCAGCGCCCGTTCGATCCGCGGGCGCACTTCGCGGCGGGGAATGTCGTAGAGCCGTGCCGAGAGCAGCAGGTTCTCCCACGCCGTGAGTGCGCCGTCGGCGGATAGCAGTTGCGGCACGTAGCCGATGTGGCGGCGGATCTGCTCGGGTTGTCGGACGATGTCGTAGCCGGCGACGGTGCCGGTGCCCGCGGTGATGGGAAGCAGGGTGGTGAGCATCCGGATGATGGTGGTCTTGCCGGCACCGTTGGAGCCGATGAGACCAAACGCCTCACCGCGCTGCACGCTGAAGCTGACGCGGTCGACCGCGACGAAGGTGCCAAATTGCCGGGTAAGGTCGGCAACCTCGACAACGGCCGAACCCGCCTTCAGTGTGGCGTCGCGAGCGATGTCGGGACGCAGTTTATCGGACATCTCCCGGATAGCCTGCGGTCGTTCTTGCCTTTGCCTGGCCGGCATTTCTCACCCTCTCGCGGGCGCTGGCTCGCTCCCTGCCGCGCCGGCGGAATACGTTGCGCTTTTCCGCCTACGTCGTCGCCGGCCGATACCACGCCGGCCGGCGCTTCTCGCGGAACGCCGAGGTGCCCTCCTGCCCCTCGGCCGACTGGCGCTGCATCCAGCCCTCATGCGCCAGCAGCGCCACTTGTCGATCGTCCAGCAGCAACCCGTTGGCGCCGAGCACCGACAGCTTGGTCGCCGCGATCGCGCCCGGCGCGCTGGCCAGGATCGCCTCCAGCACCTCCGCCAGCCGCGCCTCCAGCCGCTCGCCCGGCACCACCTCGTGCACCAGGCCGATGCGCGCTGCCTCCTCGGGGCCGAAACGTTCCCCGGTCAGCGCGTAGCGGCGGGTCTGGCGCAGCCCGATGGCGCCGACCATGAAGGTCGAGATCGGCGTCGGCGCGATGCCCACCCGCACCTCGGTGATGCCGAAGCGCGCCTCCGGTGTCGCCAGCGCCAGATCGACGCAGCAGGCGATGCCGACGCCGCCACCGAAGCACCCGCCATGGATGACCGCAATCGTCGGCTTGGGAAACTCGTTCAGCGTGCGGCTGAACCGCACCGTCAGCACCGAGGCCGCGTAGTTCGCATCCGGCCCCTGGCGCGACAGGTGGTTCAGCCAGTTGATGTCGGCGCCGGCCTGGAAGTGCTTGCCGGCGCCGCGGATCACCAGCACGCGCACCGCCGGGTCGGCGGCAAGCCGCTGCATCCCCGCGGTCAGCGCGCGCAGCAGCGCCTCGTCATAGGCATTCGCCACCTGCGGCCGGTTCAGCGTCAGCGTGGCGACGCCGCGCGGGTCGATATCGAGCAGGAACGTCGCGTCACTCATGATGCGGCCACCTTCGCGGGATCGGTGTTGGCGCCGCAGACCAGCACGCCGACGCGCGCGTCCGCAGGCGGAACAAAAGCGCCGGACAGCAGCCCGGCCAGCGCGGTCGCGCCGCCAGGCTCGGCGACCAGCCGCAGCCGGTCCCACAGCAGGCGCTGCGCCGCCGCGATCGCGGCGTCGGCCACCAGCACCGCGGCGGCGACGTGGCGCGCGGCGATCGGGAACATCAGCCCGCCCACCTGGCGCGCGCCGAGGCTGTCCGCGGCGAGACCGCCCACCGGGGCCGCCACCGGCCGCCCGGCACGCAACGCGTCGTGCAGCGCTGGGCAGCCCTCCGGCTCGACGCTGACCACCGCGGCACTGCCGGCGTACCACGCGGCAATGCCGCCGATCAGCCCGCCGCCGCCGGTCGCCACCAGGACATGGGTGAGCTCCGGCGCATCCAGCTCGAACTCGCGCCCCACCGTGCCCTGGCCGGCCAACACCGCCGGATGGTCGTAGGCATGCACCTCCAGTGCCCCGGTTTCCGCCTGGCGGGCGCGGGAGGCGGCCAGCGCCTCGGCATAGGTCGCCCCGCCCCGCACCACGCGCGCGCCATAGCTGGCGATGCGCGCCAGCTTGGCCGGCGGCGTCAGCTCGGGCACGAAAATCTCGGCCGCCACGCCAAGGGCGCGGGCCGCATAGGCCACCGCGGCGCCGTGGTTGCCGCCTGACGCGGCGATCACGCCACAAGCCGGCAACTCGGCCAACAGCAACCGGTTGAACGCGCCACGCGGCTTGAAACTCCCGGCGTGCTGCAGCAGCTCCAGCTTCAGCGTAACCGGATGCCGCAGATCGAGCTCGGAGCCGGCCAGGCGCAGCAGCGGGGTGTGGCGCACGTGGCCGGCGATGCGGCGGGCAGCGCTGGCAATATCGGCGCGAGAGGTCATGACCGCGTCAGGCTGGCACGCGACCCGGACCGGGACAAGCCACCCGACCAGGGTCCGATGGTCACGCGTGCGTCATGCGCCGCTTCCATTCCGCCGCGCTTGCGCTCAGAGTGTGCCGCATGCAAATCCACGGGAGCTGCGCGTCCAGGGGGGGGCTGGGCGTGCTACTGCTGGGACCGCCGGGGTCGGGAAAGTCCGACCTCGTGTTGCGGTTGTGCGCCCGTGGCTTTGATCTGGTTGCCGACGACCGGGTGGACATCGTGGACGGCCTGGCCCGCGCGCCCGCGGCGCTGGCCGGATTGCTGGAAGTGCGTGGCTTGGGCATCTTCCGCCTGCCCTATGTGACCGAGGCGCGGCTCGCCCTGGTGGTTGATCTTTCCCCGCTGCCGGCCCCTATGGCGCCCCGCCTGCCGGCGCCGGCGCGGCACGCCGCGCTCGACCTGCCGCTGGTGCGGATCGACGCCGCGGCCGTCTCGGCCGCCGAGCGGGTTGCCCTGGCGCTCGACGGTGCGCTCGGCCGCGTCGACCAGGTCGCGGGGGCCTTCGCGGCATGACGGCGGACCCGCCCACGCCGCGCCGGCGCGTGGTCCTGGTCACCGGCCTGTCCGGCAGCGGCAAGCTTTCGGTGCTCGGTACGCTCGAGGACCTTGGCTTCGAGACGGTCGACAACCCGCCGTTGGAGATGCTGGCCGAGATGGTCGGGCGCAGCGAGCGCAAGCTGGCCATCGGGGTGGACGCCCGCACCCGCGGCTTCGACGCCGCGCGGGTGCTGGAGACGCTGGCGGCGTTGCGCGCCAACCCGCGGCTGCGGCCCGAGCTGGTCTATGTCTGCGCCGACGAGGCCACGCTGCTGCGCCGCTACACCGAAAGCCGGCGCCGCCACCCGCTGGCGCCGCACGGCCGGGTTTCGGTCGGCATCGCCGAGGAGCAGGCCGCGACCGGGCCATTGCGCGAGGCCGCCGACCTGGTGGTGGACACCTCCGACCTGCCGATCGGTACTATGCGCCGGCGGATCGAGCAGCATTTCGGCACCGACACCGCTGGCGGCAGTCTGGTGGTGACCCTGGTTTCCTTCGCCTATCCGAAGGGACTGCCGCGGGAAGCGGATCTGGTATTCGACGCGCGCTTCTTGCGGAATCCCCATTACGACCCGATTTTGCGTGCGCGAACCGGGCTTGATTCCGCGGTCGGCGCCTTCGTCGCGGCCGACCCCGATTTCCCGGCCTTCTTCGAGGGGGCGGCCGGGCTGATCGAGCTGCTCTTGCCGCGGTTCCTACAAGAGGGCAAGAAATACGCGACGATCGCGATCGGCTGCACGGGCGGGCGCCACCGCTCGGTGTATTTCGTCGAGGCGTTGGCCGCCCGGCTGACCTGCCGCCCTCAAGCGCATGGCGCCGCCGGGCAGTCCGGCGGCTGGCGCGTTCACGTGATGCATCGGGAGCTGGCGCAGGAAGGACTGACGACGTCGACCCGGAACGGGGCGCCGCAAAACGCGGTGGCCCAGGACGGGGCGATCCAAAACGGGACCGCCCCGAACGGGGCGACATGGGTTGACCGCGCGGCACCCCGCCGCGACGGAAATGTGGCGACTGGCGGCGGATCGGGCGCGTGGCCCCTGCCGGCCCAGGCGCAGGAGGCCTGATACGACATGATCCGCTTCCATAAAGACAGTGGGCTTCCCGCCTCGGAAGCCGCCAGAGGCCTCGTACGCGACCCATGATCGGCATGATCCTGGTCACCCACGGCCGCCTGGCCGAGGAACTGCGCTCCGCCATGGAACATGTGGTGGGCGCACAGAAGAACGTCGACACGGTGTGCATCGGTCCGGAAGACGACGTGGAGAATCGCCGCGCCGACATCGAGGCCTGCATTGCGCGCTGCGATTCCGGTGACGGCGTGGTGCTGCTGACCGACATGTTCGGCGGCACCCCGTCCAACCTGGCGATCTCGATGATGGAACATCCCGGGGTCGAGGTGATCGCCGGCGTCAACCTGCCGATGCTGGTCAAGCTGGCGAAGGTCCGCTCGAACCAGCCGCTCGCGTCCGCGGTGAGCTGCGCCGAGGAGGCGGGCCGCAAATACATCGCCGCCGCCTCGCACGTGCTGCACGGCGAGAAGAAGCTGAACGGAACCTGCGGCTGATGCAGGACGGCGGTGAGCAGGCCCCCGATCCGCCGACGGACCGGCCTGCCCCCGTCGTCAGCCGCAGCGTCATCATCACCAACCGGCGCGGCCTGCACGCGCGCGCGGCGGCGAAATTCGTCACCCTGGCCGAACGGTTCGAGGCCTCGGTGGACGTGATCCGCGACGGTCAAAGCGTGCCCGCCCGTTCGATCATGGGGTTGATGATGCTGGGCGCCGGCTACGGCGCGACGATCGAGTTGCGCGCCGAGGGCTGGGGCGCCAAGGAGGCGCTGGACGCGCTGGCGGCCCTGGTCGAATCGGGCTTCGAGGAGGGGGACTGACAGCGACGGCGATACCAGGGTCGGTCCCTGCGCCGCCATGATGCAGTCTTCGCCGCGACCCAGGCTTTGCTATGATCCCGACCGGTGGTGGAAGACACTATGTCGGCAACCCAGACGGATGACCCTGTTCTCGTTCGCTTCCGCCAGGCGCTGAACGAGGCCTATGGCAACCGGATCGAGCGCGTCGTGCTGTTTGGCTCGCGCGCCCGCGGCGACGCAAGGCCGACGTCGGACTACGATGTGGCCGTCTTCATCAAGGACCCCGGCGAGCTCTGGGACGAACTTGGCCGGCTGGCACACATCACCACCATGATCCTGGACGACACCGGGGCGGTGATTTCGGCCAAGCCGTTCCGTTCCGGCGCCTACGCGGAGCGCTCGCCGCTGATGCACGAGATCCGTCAGGACGGGCGCGATCTGTGACGCCGGAGGCGACACGGTTCCTCGACAAGGCGTTGTCGGAATTCCTCGGTCGAGCGTACGAATTGAAATCGATGGCCGACTACGGCACGGGAACCGAGGCTGAGATCTCCGTTGTCACCGCAACCGCGGCGATTGCAACCGCCGCGCGCTTTGTCAACTGCATCGCCGATCTGCTGGCCTGATACCAACGGATCGCAATGCTGAACCATTCGTTATGGCTCTTATCGCGTTGATTGTTGACGAGGCTTCGCTGGTACCATTGGTAGGGCGGAAAAGCGCAGCGCCTTCCGCCACCGCACGGACGAGCAAACCTCGCCCCGCGTGGTTCCCCGCGACGTCCCACGACTGCACGATGGCGGAAGGCGCTGCGCTTTTCCGCCCTACCCAGTTGCCAACAATCAACGCGATAAGAGCCTTCGTTATTTGGGTCATTGATATCGCGCGCGGGATTGCCCGGGGACCGGCTTGCAGCCACACGTCAAATCAAGACGGATACCACCAACCCGGCGCCGGCCGAGCGGTCCGGGTCTCGATCAACTGGCGACCAGGTCGACCCTCCGGCGGCTGAAACGATCTCGCATTTTCAACATGACAGGTCAGCCGACAAACCCCGGACTTTTCGCCGGGCGGCATTGGGAGAGCTGGCGGGACGCCTCGATCAGGTTCGGCTGCCAACGGCCATGACACCGCCCCTCCCGCCGCCAGCTTGAAGATTGCCATCAGCCGCCGGATACGCTTCTCTCCCCCAGCCCCACCTCCAGGAGCAACCCAATGCGCGTCTCCGTCGTGCAGATGAACCCCGGCGCCAACAAGGACGACAACATCGCCCAGGCGCGCGCGCTGCTCGATCAGGCGATCAGCGCCGATCGGCCCGACATCGTCAGCCTGCCGGAGGTCTGGTCCTCGCTCGGCGGCGACCGCGCCAACCGCTTCGCCCAGGCCGAGGTGCTGCCGGCCAAGGGCTCCAACGAACCCGGCGGCCCCGCGTATGAATTCCTGCGCGACGTCGCCCGCGGCGCCAAACTCCACGTGCACGGCGGCTCGATCATCGAAAAAGGACCGGAAAAACTGTTCAACACCACGGTGGTGTTCGACCCGGACGGCCAGGAGATCGCCCGCTACCGCAAGATGCACCTGTTCGACATCGTCGCCCCCGACGGCACCGGCTATCGCGAAAGCGCCACCTATGGCGCCGGCGACGAGGTGGTCACCTACCAGGCCGGCGGGGTGAAGGTCGGCTGCGCGATCTGCTACGACCTGCGCTTTCCCGACCTGTTCTGGACCCTGCGCGAGCGCGGGGCGGAGCTGATCTTCCTGCCCTCGGCCTTCACGCTCGCCACCGGCAAGGACCACTGGGAGGTGCTGATCCGCGGCCGCGCAATCGAGACGCAGTGCTGGTTCGCCGCGCCCGCCACGCACGGTAAGCACCTGGAGGGCAAGGGCGAGGCGCGGTTCACCTACGGCCACTCCCTGGTCTGCGACCCCTGGGGCCAGGTCGTCGCCCAGGTCTCCGACGGCATCGGCTGGAGCACCGCGCGCATCGACCCCGGCGTCACCGGGCGGGTGCGCGGCAACATGCCGGTGCTGGAGCATCGGAAGCGGGTGTGAGCCCGATCCCTCCCGAGCCGCCGCCCCCGGCGACGCGCCGCGCCGTCGCGCCGGGCCGCGTGGCGTTTTCCGCCGCCGCCACCCCGCTGGCGCAGGAGAGCTTCGCCCGCCTCGTCGCGCGCTACGGCGACTGCGCGGTGGACCAGGCCGGCGTGGTGGTCACGCTGGGCGGCGACGGGCAGATGCTGGAGACGCTGCACCGCGCGGTGGGCAACGGCCTGCCGGTCTACGGCATGAACTGCGGCTCGGTCGGCTTCCTGATGAACGCCTACAGCGAGGACAACCTGCTGGAGCGCCTGATCAGCGCCCAGCACGCCGAGCTGCACCCGCTGCGCATGAACGCGGTCACCGCCACCGGCATGGTGGAGGAGGCGCTGGCGTTCAACGAGGTCAGCCTGCTGCGCCAGTTGCGCCAGGGCGCCAAGATCCGCATCACCGTCGACGGCCGCGTGCGGCTGGCCGAGCTGATGTGCGACGGCATCCTGCTGTCCACGCCGGCCGGTTCGACCGCATATAATCTATCCGCGCACGGTCCGATCGTGCCGCTGTCGGCCAACCTGCTGCCGCTGACGCCGATCAGCGCATTCCGCCCGCGCCGCTGGCGCGGCGCGCTGCTGCCCAGCAGCGCCGACGTGCTGTTCGAGGTGCTGGAGCACGACAAGCGCCCGGTCGCCGCGGTGGCCGACTTCACCGAGGTGCGCGACGTGCTGTCGGTGGCGGTCAGCGAGGACCGCTCGGTCAGCGTGATCGTGCTGTTCGATCCGGACCAGGGGTTGTCGGAGCGGATCATCACGGAACAGTTCACCGTGTAGCGGCCGGCAAAAGCGCGGTTGCGCGCGCCCTGTGCCACCGACCGGCGCGCCGTTGCACACCGGCGCGCGGCGGCGCCAGGATCGCCGGCTTGAACAGGAGCCTCGACATGGACCGCATCGACCTGCGCTCGGACACCGTCACGCTGCCGTCGGAGGCGATGCGCGCGGCGATGGCGCGCGCGCCGGTGGGCGACGACCAGTACGGCGAGGACCCCTCGGTCAATGCGTTGCAGGAACGCATCGCCGGACTGCTCGGCAAGCAGGCGGCGATCTTCCTGCCCAGCGGCACGATGGCGAACCAGATCGGCCTGAAGCTGCTGACGCGGCCCGGCGACGACGTGCTGGTGGGCGCGGAATCGCACATCGTCTGGCACGAATCCGGCGCCGCGGCGGCCAATTCCGGCGTGCAGTTCACCGTCATCGGCCACGGCGGGCTGTTCGGCGCGGCGGACCTGCGCGCCGCCTGCAAGCCGCGCGGCCACATCATCTTCCCGCCGACCACGCTGGTCGTGCTGGAGAACACCCACAACCGCGGCGGCGGCGTGGTCTGGCCGCAGGACGCGGTGGACGCGATCTGCGCCGCGGCGCGCGAGCTGGGCCTCGGCACCTACCTGGACGGCGCGCGGCTGTTCAACGCCGCGATCGCCTCGGGGCGCAGCCTGGCCGAACTGGCGGGGCCGTTCGACGTGGTCTCGGTGGCGCTGTCGAAGGGGCTCGGCTGCCCGGTCGGCAGCCTGATCGCCGGCTCGCGCGAGGCCATGACGCGCGCGGTGCGGGCGCGGCGGATGTTCGGCGGCGCGATGCGCCAATCCGGCATCCTGGCCGCCGCCGGCCGGTTCGCGCTGGACCACAACCTGGAGCGCCTCGCCGAGGACCACGCCAACGCCAGGCTGATCGCCGCGCGCGTGGCCGAGACTGCGGCAGCGATGGACCTGGCGACGGTGCAGAGCAACATCGTGATCTTCCACCTGCCCAGCGGATTGCCCGACGCTGCCGAGGTGGTGCGCCGGGCGCAGCACGAGGGCGTGCTGGTGTCGGCCTTTGCGGCCCGCACGGTGCGCGCGGTGACGCATCTGGACGTGACGGCGGCGCAGTGTCGGCTGGCGGGCGAGGTGCTGGCCCGGGCGGTCGCCTGACCCGCCGCGCCGAGATCAGCCGGTCGCCGGCGCCCGTCACGCCGACCTCCCTCACGCCGATGTCGGGCACGCCGACGCCCAGCACGCCGATGTCCGTCACCCTGATGTCGGTCACGCCGATGTCGGTCACGCCTGGGAAAAGCGAGGCGGTCGCGCCGAGCCTCGGTGCGCCGGCAGCGGTCCGGCGGCAAATCACCCGGACCCGCTCGAACGGCGGGTCGTCGCGCCTGCCTACAGCGCGTGGGTCCAGGTCTGGATCGCCAGGCTGGCAACCGCGACCGCGATCCAGGTGGAAAACCCCAGCAGCAACGGCTTGGTCCCGGCACCGGCAAAGGCCCGCCAGTGCGCCTGCAGCCCCACCGCCGCCAGCGCGATCACCATCACCCAGCGGCCCAGCAGTTGCACGTCGGGCGCGTAATGGCCCAGCAGCCCAAGGCTGTTCAGCCCCGCCGCCAGTACGAACAACAGGATGAACCCGGGCACCGCGTGATAGACCCGCCGCGCCAGCGACATCTCGCTGCGCGCCGACGACGGGTCCAGCCACGGCATCGCCAGGCCGAAGCCGATCACCAGCGGGATGATCAGCGTGGTGCGGGTCAGCTTGACGATCGTCGCGATGATCCCCGCGGCCTGGCTGTAGGCGAAGCCGGCCGCCACCACCGCCGAGGTGTCGTTCACCGCCGTGCCGTCCCACAGGCCGAAGCCGTTGTCGCTCAGCCCCAGCAGGTGGCCGATCACCGGAAACGTGAACACCGCGACCATGTTGAAGAAGAAGATGACGGTGATCGCGTAGGCGATCTCCTCGGCCTTGGCGCGGATCACCGGGGCCAGCGCGGCGATCGCGGAGCCGCCGCAGATCGTGGTGCCGATGCCGATCAGGCAGCGCATGCGCCACTCCACCCCCATCATCCGCCCGAGGCCGAGCGAGCAGCCCAGGCCGACGACCATGGTGACCAACAACAGCGGCAGCGACCCGAGGCCGGTGCGGGCGATGTCGCCAATGTCGAGGCTGGCGCCCAGCAGGATGATGCCGCCCTTGAGGCACAGCCGGCTGACATCGCCGAGCCGCCAGGTGGTCAGCCGCAGCGGCGCGCGCGCGGTGTTGGTCACCACCACGCCGATGGCGATGGCGAACAGCGGCGCACCGACCAGCGGGGCAAACCGCGCGGCGACATAGGCCAGGGCGGCGATGCCCAGGCAAAGAACAACCCCGCCCGCCAGACGCAGTTGCGAAGCAAACTGTGGCCCGGAGCCGGCCGTCACGGCGATGTTTTGCTGCATCGGCAGGGGAGTATCGCCGCCGCCGCCGACTGGCAAGCTGCGGTGGGCGGGGGGCACAGGCGCGAAAATTCGAACCCTGCGACGCCGCCCGTCGCGGCGTTCCCGTTCAGTGTTCCGCGTGCGGGTTCCACAGTGGGGCACAGCGGCCGGGTTCCTTGTCGGCGCAGGTTCGCGCGCACCATGCCGTCACGCCGACGGCCGGTTCAACGCGCTCGCGCTGTCCCCGGCTGCCAGGCCGGTTCGCCAAATGGGCATTGGCCACCGGCGCGGCGGCGCCCCGCCGTTGCTGACGGCGATGCCCCCCCGGAGACGCGACGCGGCATCGGCCGGCGAGTGCACGCATTAATGCGATCTTTACGGCGCGCGCGCAGAACCCCGAGCTGGCGAGGCGGACAGGGCGTTGGCCGCCGGTCCGCTCGGAGCTCGCGCGCCGTGCGCCCGGCCGGTGGCAGCGTCTGACGCAGCCTCGCCGCCAGCGCAGCATCCCGCGACGCCCGGGCAGCATCGGTCCGCGTCATGCCGCGTCACGTCGTGGTGGAACGGAGCGCACTATGTCGGAACAGGGCAGCATGAAATCCAACGGCAGCACGCCATCGGCCACGCCGGCGACCAGCGCCCCCGCCGACGCTGCGCCGGCCGCAACGAATCCGGCCCGCTCGTCGCCGCGTCCCACCGCCGCGGCGCTGCGCAGCGATCCCGCGGCCATCCACCGGCTGTTCGAGTCCGGCGCCTATCCCTACGAGACCCGCATGCGCAACGGTCCGTACGAGGAACACATGCTGGAGCTCCAGCGTGAGCTGCTGAAGGCCCAGCGCTGGGTGCAGGAAACCGGCCAGCGCATCGTCATGCTGTTCGAGGGCCGTGACGCCGCCGGCAAGGGCGGCACCATCAAACGCTACATGGAGCACATGAACCCCCGCTCGGCGCGCGTCGTGGCGCTGCCGAAACCGACCGAGCGCGAACAGACCCAGTGGTACTTCCAGCGCTACGTGACGCCCCTGCCGGCCGCCGGCGAAATCGTGCTGTTCGATCGCTCCTGGTACAATCGTGCCGGCGTCGAACGGGTGATGGGCTTCTGCACC
The DNA here is from genome assembly GCA_963847615.1 of uncultured Alphaproteobacteria bacterium. Taxonomy (GTDB): domain Bacteria; phylum Pseudomonadota; class Alphaproteobacteria; order Acetobacterales; family Acetobacteraceae; genus Palsa-883. The sequence continues at coordinate 85,943 of CAWKAN010000030.1, read as the reverse complement.
CCCAACGACTACCTGGAGTTCATGCGCCAGTGCCCGGAGTTCGAGCGCATGCTCGTCCGCCCCGGCATACTGTTGTTCAAATACTGGTTCTCCGTCAGTCGCCAGGAACAGCGCAAGCGCTTCACGGCCCGCGAGACAGATCCGCTGAAGCAATGGAAACTCTCGCCGATCGACCGCGCCTCGATGGACAAGTGGGACGACTACACCGAGGCGAAGGAGGCGATGTTCTTCCACACCGACACCGCCGACGCGCCCTGGACCATCGTCAAGGCGGACGACAAGAAACGCGCCAGGTTGAATTGCATGCAGCACTTCCTGGCCTCACTGCCCTACACCGACAAGGATCGCAGCATCGTCACCGGCGCGGACCAGCTGATCGTCGGCTCCAGTGCTCACGTCATCGGCACCGACATGCACATCATCGGCAAAACCGTGCACCCCGCCCTCAAACGCGGCCGTTCGGCCGCGTGATCCGCTCGGCTCGGCGGCTGCGACCCGGGCGAGCCGAAGCAAGGCCACCGCTTCGCGCCGGCCCCCGCCAAGGGGCAGCGTCGCTTGGTGGGGTTCGGGGCGACGCGCCGAGCTTGCGTCAGGCGGTTACAGGTTTGCGTGCGGTGCGACCGCGGTATAGTGGCGGCCATGCCGTTCGATGTACGCAACTTTTCCGACCTTCCGCCCGGCGACCGGGCTGCCGAGGGGGCCAATCGTCGGCTGGTCGCGCTATGGCTGTTCGGCGTTGCCGGCATGATCCTGGTGATGGTGGTGCTGGGCGGGGTGACGCGGCTGACCGGGTCCGGCCTGTCGATCATGGAATGGGCGCCGGTCAGCGGCGTTCTGCCGCCGCTCAACCAGGCCGACTGGCAGAAGCTGTTCGATCTCTACAAGCAGATTCCGCAATACGCGCTGGTCAACGCAGGCTTCGGCCTGGCCGGCTTCAAGCACATCTTCTGGCTGGAGTGGACGCATCGGCTGTGGGGCCGGTTGATCGGCCTGGCGTTTCTGGTGCCGCTGATCTGGTTCTGGGCGACCGGGCGGATCGAGCGGCGGTTGCGGCCCGGCCTGGCGTTGCTGTTCGTGCTCGGCGGGCTGCAGGGGGCGGTCGGCTGGTTCATGGTCGCCTCGGGCTTCCTGCCCGACACCACGGCGGTCTCGCCCTACCGGCTGGTCATTCACCTGGTGCTGGCGCTGGTGCTGTATGCCGCCATCGTGTGGATCGGGCTTGGCGTGTTGCGCCCGGTGCCGGTCGCGCTGGCCGGCGTGCGGGTGCTGCGGCGGTTGGCCGCGCTGTGCTGCGCGCTGGTTGGCCTGACCATCGTCGCCGGCGGCTTTGTCGCCGGCACGCATGCCGGCTACGACTACAACACGTTTCCGCTGATGGCCGGTCACCTGGTGCCGGCGGATTACGCCCGGCTGTCGCCCTGGCTGCGCAACCTGACCGAGAACATCGCCGCCGTGCAGTTCGACCATCGGGCCCTGGCGACGCTGACCGCGATCGTCAGCGCGGCGTTCGTCGGCGTCGGTCTCTCGGTCCGCTCGCTGCGGCCGGCGCGTGGCGTGATCCTGGCGCTGGGGGGCGTGGTGGCGTTGCAGTATATATTAGGCGTGGCGACCCTGCTGCTGGTGGTGCCGGTCGCGCTCGCCGCGGCGCACCAGGCCGGGGCCGTGTTGGTGCTGACCGCGGCGCTGGCGACGCTGCATGCGCTGCGCGGGGCAACTTGATGCCGCGCAATGCGATGCCCGGCGCAACGTGGCGCCCAGGGCACGGTGAGGGGCGCCGGCCGCGACGTGGCGGCGGGGCCGATCTGGCGCCGGCATTCGAGCCGTTCACCCGGCTCGACAGCACGCTGGCGTGGCGGTTCGTGGGGGGCCGGGTTCGGGCTTCACCTGGTACGCGCGCTGGTCGAGGGACTTGACGGGCGGCCGCGGCTGCCCGCCTTGCGGTTGATTTGGCCGGACGGCGGACCAAGTTTCGAACAGGAGGGCCAGTATGACCGCACTTGCCGCGACCGATCGGCTGTTTTTCGAGCGTGCCGACGCCCAGCTTGACCGCGCCGCGGCGCAGCGCCACCTCGGCGCCGCGCTGGTGGGCAGCGATGACGGCGAGCTGTTCCTCGAATATCGCGAGAGCGAGCAGATCAGCCTGGACGACGGACGCATCCGCAGCGCCGGCTTCGACACCACGCTGGGCTTCGGGCTGCGCGCGGTGGCCGGGGAAGCCACCGGCTATGCCCATGCCGGGGAGCTGTCGGACGCCGCCCTTGGGCGCGCGGCGGCCAGCGTGGCGGCGGTCGCGGCGGGGCATTCCGGCACCGCGGCCGAACCGCCGCGGGCGACCAATTCGCGGCTCTATTCCGATGCCAATCCGCTGGCCGGCACCGGCTTCGGCGCGCGCACCGCGGTGCTGGGCGAGATCGACGCCTATGCGCGCGGCAAGGATGCGCGGGTCAGGCAGGTGATGGCGTCACTGAGCGGCGAGTGGCAGGCGGTGCAGATCCTGCGCGCCGACGGCACCCGGGTGGCCGATCTGCGCCCGCTGGTGCGGCTGAACGTGTCGGTGGTGGTGGAGCAGGACGGGCGGCGCGAGACCGGCAGCTTCGGCACCGGCGGGCGCTTCGGCTACGAGACGATGACGACGCCGGCGGCCTGGCGCGCCGCGGTCGACGAGGCGTTGCGCCAGGCGTTGGTCAATCTCGACAGCCGCCCGGCGCCGGCCGGGGAGATGGCGGTGGTGCTCGGGTCCGGTTGGCCGGGCATCCTGCTGCACGAGGCGATCGGCCACGGGCTGGAGGGCGACTTCAACCGCAAGCAGACCTCGGCGTTTGCCGGCCTGATGGGAAAGCGTATCGGCGCGCCCGGGGTGACCGTGGTCGACGACGGCACGCTGCCCGACCGGCGCGGCAGCCTGACGGTGGACGACGAGGGCACGCCGAGCAGCCGCACCGTGCTGATCGAGGACGGCGTGCTGACCGGCTATCTACAGGATCGGTTGAATGCGCGGCTGATGGGCATGCGCGCCACCGGCAACGGCAGGCGGGAATCCTATGCGCATGCGCCGATGCCGCGGATGACCAACACGATCATGCTCGGCGGGTCGCACACGCCGGAGGAGATGATCCGCTCGGTCAGGCGCGGCCTGTATGCGGTGAATTTCGGTGGCGGCCAGGTGGACATCACCTCGGGCAAGTTCGTGTTTTCCGCCTCCGAGGCCTATCTGATCGAGGATGGCAAGGTGACGGCACCGGTGAAGGGGGCGACCCTGATCGGCAACGGGCCGGATGCGCTGACCAAGGTCGCGATGATCGGCAACGACATGGCGCTGGACCCGGGTGTCGGCACATGCGGCAAGAACGGGCAGGGCGTGCCGGTGGGCGTCGGGCAGCCGACGATCAAGCTGACCGGGCTGACGGTGGGCGGCACCGCGGCCTGAGCCGATGCGGCCGGCACAGCCGGCCGGCGCAATGGCAGGCGGCTGTCGGACAAAGTTCACTTTTCGTTTCCCATGGTGAGGCGGCCGGCAGCGGGCTGCCGCCCGATGAATTGACTTGGAGCCGTTAGAAATGAATGACTTCTTTGCAACCAAGACGATTTGACGCTCAGGTAACGTGAAAAGAACGGTAATTAATCCTCAATATGGCATCGTCCTTCCATGACGCACGGGGTGTGCAGTTCCCGGCGGAGAACGTTCAAAATTTCGGTTGGTCAGGGAAGGACCTTTTGTGATGCCCATCGCCGCACGCTCGACCGTCGCTCTGCTCCCGATGATTGCTGACGCCGGCAAGGTTCGGCTTGGCGGCTGCGCCCCGTCGCTGGCGACCGCTGACGCCGGCAAGGTCCGTCTTGGCGGCTGCGCCCCGTCGCTGGCGACCGCTGACGCCGGCAAGGTCCGTCTCGGCGGCTGCGCCCCATCGCTGGCGACCGCTGACGCCGGCAAGGTCCGTCTCGGCGGCTGCGCCCCGTCGCTGGCGACCGCTGACGCCGGCAAGGTCCGTCTCGGTGGCTGCGCCCCATCGCTGGCGACCGCTGACGTCGGCAAGGTCCGTCTCGGTGGCTGCGCCCCATCGCTGGCGACCGCTGACGCCGGCAAGGTCCGTCTCGGCGGCTGCGCCCCGTCGCTGGCGACCGCTGACGCCGGCAAGGTCCGTCTCGGCGGCTGCGCCCCATCGCTGGCGACCGCTGACGCCGGCAAGGTCCGTCTCGGCGGCTGCGCCCCGTCGCTGGCGACCGCTGACGCCGGCAAGGTCCGTCTCGGCGGCTGCGCCCCGTCGCTGGCGACCGCTGACGTCGGCAAGGTCCGTCTCGGTGGCTGCGCCCCATCGCTGGCGACCGCTGACGCCGGCAAGGTCCGTCTCGGCGGCTGCGCCCCGTCGCTGGCGACCGCTGACGTCGGCAAGGTCCGTCTCGGTGGCTGCGCCCCTCGCTGGCGACCGCTGACGCCGGCAAGGTCCGTCTCGGCGGCTGCGCCCCGTCGCTGGCGACCGCTGACGCCGGCAAGGTCCGTCTCGGCGGCTGCGCCCCATCGCTGGCGACCGCTGACGCCGGCAAGGTCCGTCTCGGCGGCTGCGCCCCGTCGCTGGCGACCGCTGACGCCGGCAAGGTCCGTCTCGGCGGCTGCGCCCCGTCGCTGGCGACCGCTGACGCCGGCAAGGTCCGTCTCGGTGGCTGCGCCCCATCGCTGGCGACCGCTGACGCCGGCAAGGTCCGTCTCGGCGGCTGCGCCCCGTCGCTGGCGACCGCTGACGCCGGCAAGGTCCGTCTCGGCGGCTGCGCCCCGTCGCTGGCGACCGCTGACGCCGGCAAGGTCCGTCTCGGTGGCTGCGCCCCATCGCTGGCGACCGCTGACGTCGGCAAGGTCCGTCTCGGCGGCTGCGCCCCATCGCTGGCGACCGCTGACGCCGGCAAGGTCCGTCTCGGCGGCTGCGCCCCGTCGCTGGCGACCGCTGACGCCGGCAAGGTCCGTCTCGGCGGCTGCGCCCCGTCGCTGGCGACCGCTGACGCCGGCAAGGTCCGTCTCGGCGGCTGCGCCCCGTCGCTGGCGACCGCTGACGCCGGCAAGGTCCGTCTCGGCGGCTGCGCCCCGTCGCTGGCGACCGCTGATGCCGGCAAGGTCCGTCTCGGCGGCTGCGCCCCGTCGCTGGCGACCGCTGACGCCGGCAAGGTCCGTCTCGGTGGCTGCGCCCCGTCGCTGGCGACCGCTGATGCCGGCAAGGTCCGTCTCGGCGGCTGCGCCCCGTCGCTGGCGACCGCTGACGCCGGCAAGGTCCGTCTCGGCGGCTGCGCCCCGTCGCTGGCGACCGCTGACGCCGGCAAGGTCCGTCTCGGTGGCTGCGCCCCGTCGCTGGCGACCGCTGATGCCGGCAAGGTCCGTCTCGCTCACTAAAGACGAAATTCGCTCAACTCTGTTAGGATGTGGCGCCGGGCAGGAGGACTGCCCGGCGGCTGACGTTTGTTCTTCCGCCATCAGGATCAGCGCCCGTGACGACCACCGTCTCCTCCCCATCCGACGCCGAGCAGGCAACCGCACGGAAGTCGCCACTCGTTGTTTTCCATCGCGTGCTGCCTTTCGGCCGCCTGCCGCAGCGGGCGGATCGCTCCGGTGCCGGCTCGATGCCGACCCGCGCCTTTCGCTACTGCGAGCCGTCGGCCACCGCATCCGGCTACGGCTACTACATTTTTCCGCCGATCAGCTTCAGCCTGCTGTGGGACGGCCAGGACATCATGTGGACGTTCGACGGCGCGTCCGACTGGATGCCGCTGAAGTCGGTGCAATACCCCGGATTTCGCGACGTCTTCGGCTCGGTTGCGCCGAAGGAGGTCCAGGAATACGCCCCCCCCTTCCTGGTCGCGTTCCAGGAACCCGGGTTGTTCCAGATGTGGACCGGCATTATCGCGCGCACCGCGCCGGGCTGGAGCCTGATGATCCGTCCGCCGGTGAACGTGCCGCGTCCCGGCGGCTACGAACCCTTCGAGGGGATCATCGAGACCGATCGCTGGTTTGGGCCGTTGATCATGGCGATCCGACTGACCAAGACCGACGTCCCGATCAACTTCAACGCCGAGTTCCCATTGGCGCAGGTGCTGCCGGTGCCGCGCCAGGCGTACGACGAGGCGACGCTCAACAATTATGAACTGGTGCCCGACCTGAAGCAGTTCACGCCGGAGGACTGGGACGACTATTACGATACCGTGGTGCGTCCACACGTGCAGGAGACGCGGCCGCGCGGCCAGTATGCCGCGGCGGCCCGCAAGCGCCGCGCCACCGAGGCCGGCGGCAAGTCTTCCGGGTGAACCGGGCCTGCCGATATCGGCGGCCGTCCATCGGGCCCGGTTGTTGCGGGCCGGCCGGGCTCGCCTGACTTTCCTGACGGGTAGCCGCGGCGGCGGCGCCGTGCGGCGAGGTAACGGGCGCTGTCAATAGAGGCGCGTGCGCTCGTCGATGTCGATGAAGCCCTGAATCTGTTCCACGGTGTGGCTCAGTTTGGCGTGGGCGATCGCGGCTTCCGCGAGCGTCGGCAGGCCCTCCAGCGACGGCCACTTCGCCGGCTCCCATAAGCCCGCGCGGATCATGCACTTGGCGCAATGAAAGAACGCCTCTCGCACCTGCACGACCAGCGCAAGCTCCGGCACCCGCCCGTTGACCGCCAGGCTCTGGCGCAGATCGGCATCGCGCACGATCATCGCCTCGCCACTCACGCGCAGGGTCTCGCGCTTGCCGGGAATCAGGAAAATCAGGCCGACACGCGGCGTTTGCAGCACATTGCGAAACGTGTCGGCACGTCGGTTGCCCGGGCGTTCAGGCACGGCGAGGGTCTTGTCATCCAGCACGCGGACAAAGCCGGGTGGATCCCCTTTTGGCGAGACGTCAATGTTGCCGGCGGCATCGGACGAGCCCACCAGCACAAACGGCGAGCGGGCGATGAAGCGCCGGCAATGGATGTCGAGCGAATCGATGACCTTCGCGGCGACCCGTTCGTTCGGTCGGCCGAGAACCGCTTCCAGCGCTTCGGGTGAGGCAATCACATCGCTGAAACGGTTGCGCGCCGGCTCGATGTCCATGCAATGGCCCTCGCAATTGAAGCCCCCGGCACTCGCAGCTTGGCGATATCGGCAGGTTTCGCCCCACGCTGGTCTGCAACCGCTCGACCGGGTCCGTTCGTGGCAACGATAGGCGCGGTTGTCCGGACCGTCCATCGGATCGTGGTGGGTCACCAGGGCAATTAGCCGAGGCCGGGGAGCGCTGATGGAGAGGTCCCGAGACACTCTGTTCATGGCGGCCATGACGTCGTCCTTGCCGGCCCCCCTGCCGCACGGCATCGTGGGTGGAGATGGGACGGCAACCGATTGGCGGGCAGGCGGGGCTAAGAAACGCCCCGCAGCTCGTGCTCCCCGACCGGCGCGGCGGTTTCGCCAGCATGCGCCGGCACGCCCGCCAGCAGCAGGCCGTCCGCACAAAGCGTGCGATCTTCCTCGCGTTCGAGCGGGGTTGTTCGCAGGAACCGTTCGACGGTGAAGTCCGGTTCCAGCGCGAGCAGCCGCTGGCGGACGCGGTCCGCTTCCTGGATGCGGCCGGTATGGCCGAGCGCCACGAGGTAGAGCTTGTGGCTGGCGGTGAACGACGGGTTCATGTCGATCACGGTGCGACCGACCGCCACCGCCAATTCAAAATCCCGCTTCAGCAGATGGATGTAAAGATAGAACGTGTCGTAGAAGAAGGCGTGCGGATCGAGCGGCGACAGCTTCTTGTAGTGGTTGATCCGACGTTCGGCCTCTTCCGGCTCACCCAGGTAAGCGTAGGCGACGGCGGACAGCGCCCAGGCCATCGCCAGGTTCGGATTGAGCGACAACGCGCGCTCGTGCAGCACCAGGGCCTCGCGCAACCGGCGGTGCAGGTAGGCACGGACATGTCCGGCCACGGTGAGGCCACGGGCATCGAACGGGTCGAGGGCGATCGCGCGCTCGGCCAGCGCGCCGGCTTCTTCGATCGTCGCACGCGGATTGTCCGCCCAGCCCTGGCCCACCAGAAAGACGTGCCAGTAGGCATGCCAGGCATAGGCCGCGGCGTATTCCGGCTCCAGCTCGATGGCCCGCCGCAGGTAGTCGCCCGCCTGCATGAACGGCGCGTGCTCCATGCGCCCGATCAGCGGCAGGGCACGCAGCACGAGATCGTAGGCCGTCGGATTGACCGGCGGGCGCGCCGCCGTCCGCTTCGCCTCGATCAGCAGGATCTCCGGATCGATCTGCGCCACCACCTCGCTGGCGATCTCGTCCTGCAGCGACAGCAGGTCGTGCGACTGGCGATCGAAACGCCTTGCCCACACCACCTGGTTGCCGCCGCGCAGGTCGAGCAGGCGCAGCGTGATGCGCAGGCGCGACCGTTCCTTCTGCACGGTGCCGTCCAGCAGGAAGTCGATGCCGAAGGTCCGCCGGATCGCCGTCTCGTCGCGCGTTTCCAGCGCGAAGCGGGCGAGCGAGGTGGATGAGACCACGAACATCCAGCGGAACCGGGAGAGCGCCGTGGTGATCTCTTCGGCTAGGCCGGTCGCCAGATGCGCCTCATCGTCCGAGGTGCCGACAAGTTGCAGCGGCAGCACGCCGACATGCGCGCCGCCGCGTGCCGGCGGGGCGACCGGGGCCGGCTCGAGGACCGCCGGCGGCTCGTCGTTTTCCACGGCCGGCGGTGGTGCGGGCGGGCGCGGGCGGAAGCGGCTGCCCGACGGACCGCGAATCTCGGCCAGCAGTTTCTGCGTCTCCGGCGAGGGCGAGGCATCCAGCAGGTCGGCCAGGACGGCACGGCAGCGGTCATAGGACTGGATCGCCATGCCGCGCTCGCCGCGCTCGGCGTGCGCCCGCATCAGCGCGCGCCAGGCGCCTTCGTGCGCCCGATCGATCGACAACAGCCGCTGGGCGACCGGGATCGTCGCCTCGGGTTCCACCTGCGTGCGCAGCAACGCCTCGGCGACCGAACGCGCCTTGTCGCGCACCCGCTCGCGCTCGACCGCCAGCCAGGCGTCGAAGGTCGGGTCGATCCCGTCCAGATCCTCCAGCAGGTCGCCTTCGAGCAGCGACAGCGAGGCCGGCTGTTCCACCGTGGCCCGCATCACCTCGTCCACGTCCACCCAGGCGGCGCCGGGCCGCAGCGACAGGTGGTCGCGCGTGACCATCAGGATCTCCGCCCCGGCCGGGGATAGCGAGTTCGAGCAGGCGATGAATTTCCTGGCGCAGCGAGGCGCGCGCCTGCTCCTCGGGCCGGCGGCTCCATAACAACTCGGCCAGGCGGCCGCGCAGCGCCGGGCGCGGCGCCGACAGCGCCACCACGGCCAGCAGCGCCCGGGTCTTGCGACCCTGCGGCAGGACATTTTCGCTGGTCAGCGACCAGGCTTCCATCTGTCCGATCAGCCGCAGGCGCACCACCACCTGCCCGGCGTTCCCGGACGAGGGGGGCAGACCGGGCACTGGCTGCGGAAGCTCCGCCATCACGTCGCCATTGTGCGGTGTCTGGTTGCGCTTGCAAGCCCGTCTGCGCACATGATTACCGACCACCCCTAGATCGCCGCCTCGGCGAAGATGCGGCGCGCGTCACCATGCCAGTCGCCATGATAGCGCGCCAACCAATATTCCGCCTGCGTCGGACCGCCGGCGGCGATCGCCTCCAGCGGCGCCAGATAGACGGACTCATCGGCGCCGGTGCCATCGCGGCAGCCGCGCGCCCGCAACCCGTCGCGCGCGATCGCCACCACCTCGCGCGCCAGGTCGCGCAATGTCCCGCGGCGGAAACGCGCCGCCATGCCCTGTCGCGGCACCGCGGCGCGCAGTGCCACCGCATCGGCGTGGCCGAGGCCGCGCACCAGCGCCTCAGCCGCGGCGAGCGCGGCGTCGTCGTAGAGCAAGCCCACCCAAAGCGCCGACTGCGCCACCATCATCTCCGCCGATCCGGCGTCGGCACCGCGCATCTCCAGGAACCGCTTCAGCCGGACATCGGTGAAGACGGTGGTCATGTGGTCGGCGAAGTCGCCGATGGTCGGCACGATGCCGGCCACTTGCGGCACCCGCCCGGCCATGAAGCCACGGAACGACTGGCCGGCCACATCGATGTAGGCGCCGTCACGATACACGAAATACATCGGCACGTCGTCGATCAGCCATTCGGCGTAGCGCTCGAAGCCGAAGCCGTCCTCGAAGAACACCGCCGGGATGCCGCTGCGCTGGTTGTCGGTGTCGGTCCAGACATGCGCGCGGTACGACTGGTACCCGTTCGGCCGCCCTTCGGTGAACGGCGAATTGGCGAACAGCGCGGTGGCCAACGGCTGCAGCAGCAGCGAGACGCGCAGCTTGCGGCGCATGTCCGCTTCGGAGGCGTAATCCAGGTTGACCTGCACCGTGCAGGTGCGCGTCATCATGTCCAGGCCGAGCGCGCCGACCGTCGGCATGTAGCGGCGCATGATCGCGTAGCGCCCCTTCGGCATCCACGGCATTGCCGCGCGGCTGGCCAGCGGATGAAACCCGAGCGCGGCGAAGCCGATCCGCAGGTCGCGCGCCGGACAGCGCAACTGGGCGTAATGCGCCGCCAGCTCCGCCTTGGTCTCATGCAGCGTGGCGAGCGGCGCGCCGGACAGCTCAATCTGGCCGGCCGGCTCGAGCGACAGCGCGGCCTCGCCCTGGCGGAGGCCGATCACGTTGCCGTGGTCAAGAATCCGGCGTACTCAGGGCCCGGTTCGCCGCCGGTCCGCGCCAGGCTTTCCAACAGGTCGCGGATCGCGCCCGGATGGCCGTCCGCCGGCAGATAGGGCGGCGGGGTCAGGTCCGGCAGGCGAAAGGCGAATTTCTCATGCTCGGTGCCGATGCGAAACCCATCGGGCGGCTTGCAGCCGACGGCAATGTAGTCGGCGAGTTGGCGGACCGACGTGAGGGGCGTCGTGTCGGCATCTCCAGGATTGGACATCTAGCTCCCATCGGTTGACGATTGTCGGCCACCGTACTCTGCCTCGCCCGCCCCCTGCAACCGCGCCAATCCGGCGATGGCAGCGGTCTCGGCCCGGAGGATGCGCGGCCCGAGGCTGACAAGCGTAACAAGGGGATGTGCCCGGAGCGCGTCAAGCTCCGCCGGTGCAAAGCCGCCTTCCGGACCGACCAGCAGCCCGGCCGGTTGCGGTGCGGCACCCAGCGGCGGCGCGGCGGCGCGCTCGGCGGCGACGAACAGGGCGCGCCCACTGGGCCAGGCGCGCAGCAGGGTCGCCAGCGGGCGCGGGTCGTGGATGGCGGGCACCGTCAGGCGTTCGCTCTGCTCGGCCGCCTCGACCGCGATGGCGTGCAGCCGCGCCAGGTTGACCCGTGGGGCGATGGTCCGCGCCGTCAGCACCGGCCACAGCGCGGCGACGCCGAGTTCGGTGGCCTTCTGCACCACGAGGTCGGTCGCGTCGCGTTTCAGCAGCGCGAAGGCCAGCCAGAGGTCCGGCTCCGTCGCCTGCGGGCGCAGCCTGGCGTCCACGGCGAAGCTGGCCACGCCGCGCCGCAGCGCGGCGAGCCGCGCCTGGAATTCGCCGTCGCGGCCGTTGAACAGCACCACCGCGTCGCCCACCGCGCGGCGCATCACCGTGCCGAGGTAGTGCGCCTGCGCCGCGGTGGCGGCGACCTCGGCCCCGGCGGCGAGCGGGGCGGTGACGAACAGGCGGATTGACCCGGGCATGGCGGCGGGCAGAGTAGCAGCCATGGCGGCACATACCGACATTATTGCCGACGGCTGGGTGGCGCGGCTGCCGCGCGGCTGGCAGCCCTATGCGCTGCTGGCGCGGCTCGACCGGCCGATCGGCGCCTGGCTGCTGTTCCTGCCCGGGCTGTGGGGGATTCTGCTGGGCCGGCCCGGGCCGGTCGAGGCGATCCGCCTGGTCGTGCTGTTCGGCGTCGGGGCGGTGGTGATGCGCTCCGCCGGCTGCGTGGTGAACGATCTGTGGGACCGCGATATCGACCGCAGGGTGGCGCGCACCGCGGGCCGACCGCTGGCCTCCGGCGCGCTGCGGCCGCGCCAGGCGCTGGGGTTCCTGGCCATGCTGCTGGCCGTCGGGCTGGCGATCCTGCTGCAGCTCAATGTGCTGTCGTGGGGGCTGGGCGCGGCGTCGCTGGTGCTGGTGGGGCTGTATCCGCTGGCCAAGCGGGTGACCTGGTGGCCGCAGCTGATGATGGGCTTCACCTTCGGTTTCGGCGCGCCGTTGGGCTACGCCGCCGGGGCCGGGCGGGTCGATGTGGCGATGCTCGTGCTGTACGGCGCGGCGATCCTGTGGGACCTGGGGTTTGATACGATCTATGCCCATCAGGACCGCGAGGACGACGCGCTGGTCGGGGTGGGCTCCACCGCGCGGTTGTTCGGTGAGCGGACGGCGCCGTTCCTGGCCTGTTGCTACGCCGGGGCGGTGGCGCTGCTGGCGCTGGGCGGCTGGCTGGCCGGGCTGGCGCCGTGGTTTTTCCCCGCGCTGCTGCTGCCCGCCGGCCTGCTGGCGCGCCAGGTGGTGGCGCTCGACATCGACGATCCGGCGCGGTGCCTGCGCCTGTTCCGCGCCAACCGCGCGGTGGGGCTGGCGGTCGGCGCGGCGATCCTGCTCGGCTGGCTGTGAGGGGGGTGGTGCGAGGCCGGGGGCGCCGTCAGCGCGCAAGGCCGCCGGCATGAGCGATGCCGCCGCGTTCGTCCGGGCCCATACCGTGCTGTCGCACGCGGCGCTGGTGCCGGAGATCGCGCTGCACCTGGTCAGCGAGATCACCCCGATCTGGCGCGCGACCGAGGACTGGCTCGCCGCGCGCAATGTCGATCCGCCGTACTGGGCGTTTGCCTGGCCGGGCGGGCAGGCGCTGGCGCGGCACATCCTGGATCATCCGGCGCGCGTCGCGGGGCGGCGGGTGCTGGACTTCGCCGCCGGGGGCGGGATTGCCGCGATCGCCGCCGCGCGCGCCGGCGCGGCGGCGGTCGAGGCGGCGGAGATCGATCCGCTCGCGGTTGCGGCGATGGCGCTGAACGCGGCGGCGAATGGCGTGACGGTGACGACGGTGGAAGCGGACGTGGTCGGCGCGGCCGGCCGCTGGGACCTGATCCTGTGCGGCGACGTCTGTTACGAGGCGCCGATGACCGGCCACATCCTGCCGTGGCTGCGCGTGCTGGCGCGGTCGGCCGAGGTGTGGTTGGCCGATCCGGGGCGCGCCTATCTGCCGCGCGAGGGGCGCGCGGCGTTTGCCCAGTACACGGTGCCGACGACGCTGGAGTTGGAGGATCGCACGGCGCGCGAGGTCACGCTGTATCGCTTGGCGCCGGCCGGTCAGGCCGAGGCACGGTCTTGCTGACCGGGGGCGGGGACACCTCCGTTGCTGTCTGATACCACCGGCCCGAAATGATGACTCTTCCATCATTTCGGGCCGGCGGTATCGCGCGTGGGGTTGCCCACGGGAGTTGCAGGCGGCCGCGCGCCAAACCAGAACTCATAGCAACGGCCCGACACTGGCCGAACGGTCAGCAATTTGGGCCGTAGGTAGTGCGTCGGGAGACCGGCAAGGAGCAGGAGGTGAAAGTCCACTACGGTGAAGACCTAGCGAGTCACGCCGGCCCCGCGCCGTGCGTCGTGTTCCGCGAGGGGCAGGGCGAAGCGTCGGCAGGGGAGCGTGCAGGCTGGCCATTGAGCCGCGTAAGGCCGAAATCCCGGGTGCCGACAGGGTTACCAACCTGGAAGGCAACACGTCCTGCTGCGCTATCGCGAGCGGTGGGCGACCCGGCGCGGTCAGAGACCCCAGCATGCATGGACGCTTCTTGTTCGGGAACCGAGAGATCTCATTCTTGGCCGGTGGCGCAAACTGCCGGTCCGCGTCGGGAAGGTGAGGAGCCGTAGCCGGCGATGCACGGGGGTGAGAAGTCAGACCTGGCCATAGTAGCTGTGAAGCCTGCGAACAACTCCGGGCAACCGGATGCGGAGCGGGTGGAGCCAAGGGCCGGGGCCGAGGGAAATGTGGGCCAGCAGCGCACTCGCCGGGCACAGGACCGGGCAAGCGTGTCACAGGGGCTGGACCGCATACGGAAAGCTGCGAAGGAAAGGAAGAAGGAAAGGTTCACCGCGCTTCTCCACCATGTCGATGTCCCGATGCTGCGGACGGCGTTCTATGCCCTCAGGCGGGATGCTGCTCCCGGAGCGGACGGGCTGACGTGGCAGGACTACGAGACAGACCTCGATCACAGGATCGAGGACCTGCACGAACCGGGTCCATCGGGGAGCGTATCGGGCGCAACCATCCCGGAGGAGGTTCATACCGAAGCCGGATGGGCGACAGCGTCCGCTGGCGATTGCCGCGCTGGAGGACAAGATTGTCCAGCGCGCGGTCGCGATGGTGCTGAATGCGATCTACGAGGAAGACTTCCTCGGGTTCTCGTATGGGTTCCGCCCCGGACGCAGCCAGCACGATGCGCTGGATGCCCTGGTGGTTGGGATCGGCAACACCAAGGTGAACTGGATACTGGACGCCGACATCCGGTCATTCTTCGATATGGTCAGCCAGGAGTGGCTGGTCCGGTTCGTGGAGCACCGGGTCGGCGACCGCCGCATCATCCGCCTGATCCAGAAATGGCTGAGGGCGGGTATTCTCGAAGACGAGGTCGTAACTGTCAGTGAAAGGGGAACCGGGCAGGGGTCGGTAATCTCGCCGCTGCTCGCGAATATCTACCTGCACTACGTCTTCGATCTCTGGGCCAACCGCTGGCGACAGCGGGAGGCCACCGGCGACATGATCGTCGTGCGCTACGCGGACGATATCGTCGTGGGGTTCGAGCACGAGGCCGATGCCCATCGGTTCCTCGGAATGATGCGAGCACGTCTGGAAGAGTTCGCACTGACGCTGCATCCGGAGAAAACCCGCCTGATCGAATTCGGCCGCCGAGCGGCGGAGCGGAGAGAAAGGCGCGGGCTGGGCAGGCCGGAAACTTTCAACTTCCTGGGCTTTACCTTGATCTGCGGCAAGTCGCGACGTGGCAAGTTCCTGCTATGGCGGAAATCCCGGCGCGACCGGTTGCAGGCGAAGCTTCTGGCGGTGACGGAGGAAATGCGGCGGCGGATGCACCAGCCGATCCCCCGACAAGGGGAGTGGCTGCGACAGGTGGTCACCGGGTATTTTGCCTATCACGCGGTGCCGACCAACATCCGTGCTCTCCAGACTTTCCGCGACTGCGTGGTTCGGCTCTGGCGGCGGTCGCTTCGGCGACGCGGGCAGCGCGACAAGACGACGTGGGAGCGGATCAAGCGGCTGGCAGAGGACTTCCTGCCGAAGCCGCGCATCCTCCATCCCTGGCCCGAGCAACGCTTCGCCGTCAAACACCCGAGGTGGGAGCCGTATGCGGGAATGCCGCTCGTACGGCTCTGTGCGGGGGGCGCGCAGTAATGCGCGTCCCTACCGCGATTGACAGGTTGGGCTGCGAAGCCGCGCCGTTGCGCGGCGGCCCGGTGGCGGCGGCGATGCTCTCACTGGGCATGGGGTCTTGCCTGCCGATTACGCGGCGAGCACCGGGGCGGAGGCCGCGGGTGTGCCTCCACCTCGGCCACGAGCAGCTCGATCCCGGCATCGGTCGGGCCGGCGGTGGGGCCGGTCGCGGGACGCGGCGCGGGTACGGTGGCGGAAGGCAGCGCGGCGGCGGTTTCGGGGCGCGCGGCGGCAGGGGCTCGTCGCGTGGGCGCGCCCGGGCGGTCGCGGTTGCGGCGGCTTTGGCGGGGGCTGGCTGCGCGCCTGGGGCGGGGACGGACGCGGGCAGTGCCGCCGGCCGCAGCGCCGGGCCGGCCTGGCGGCGGGTGAGCTCGCGCATCAGGGCGCCCGCCAGCCGGGTGAGCGACTGTCTGTGGTGTCAAGCGGTTTGTGCGAGTTGGTTTCGGACATCGCGGGCTTTGGCATCGAGGCGGACAAGGAGATTTCGTGCCAGAGCGGTGCGGATGAGTTTCTTTTGGTTTGCCGGCCTCGCTCAACCTGCGGTGACAGTCGCGAAAGTCTGGCTCGTTGCGACGGACCACCTCGGCGACGATGAACAGGATCGAGCGTATACCCTCCCTGCCGCCGCGCACCGGGCGCTTTCCCTGCCGCTTGCCGCTGTCACGCGCGATCGGGGCAAGCCCGGCAAGCTGGGCGGCGGCCTTGTCGGAGATCGTGCCGAGCTCAGCCTGGAAATGAGGGGATGGATGAGGACGCGGCACATTTTCATTGTGGACTACGCAGGAAATACTGGAATCATTCGAATGATACCCAGGCAACATAATTCTAATTCCAAGTAGATCTATCCTTGCTGGGGCCAGCATCGGCCATCAAGGCGAAATCAGAACAGCGACATCTGTGCCTCGGCCACCGCCGGCGTCCGATCCGCCGGCACCGCGAACTTCGTGCAGTCCAGCCCCTCGCGCGCCTCGTCCAGCCCCCATTGTTTCGTCGCCCGGGTGAAGCGGCGCAGCAGCAGGTCGGCATAGACGCCCTGCCCGCCGAACCGGTGGTGGAAGCGCGAATCGTTCAGCGCCCCGCCCCGCGTTTCGCGCACCAGGTTCAGCACATGCCTGGCGCGGTCGGGGAAGTGCGTCGCCAGCCAGTCCTCGAACATCTGGCGCAGCTCGTGCGGCAGGCGCAGCAGCACATAGGCGGCGTGGCGGGCGCCGGCGCGCGACGACGCCTCGATGATCTTTTCCATCTCCGCATCGTTCAGCCCGGGGATCATCGGCGCCACCATCACCCCGGCCGGGACGCCGGCGCGCGTCAATTCGGCGATCGCCTGCAGCCGCCGCGCCGGGGTCGCCGCGCGCGGCTCCATCTTGCGCGCCAGCGACGCGTCCAGCGTGGTGACGGACAGATAGACCCGCACCAGCCGGCGCTTCGCCATCGAGGTGAGAATGTCCAGGTCGCGCAGCACCCCGGCCGATTTCGTGACGATGCCGACCGGATGGTTGTAGCGGTCCAGCACCTGCAGGATCGCGCGCGTCAGCTTCAGCGTGCGTTCGACCGGCTGGTAGGGGTCGGTGTTCGACCCCAATGCCATGGTGCGCGCCACGTACCCCGGCTTGCGCAGCTCCTTTTCCAGCAGCTCCGCGACCTCGGGCTTGAACACCAGCTTGGTCTCGAAATCGAGGCCGGGCGAGTAGCCGAGATAGGCGTGGCTCGGGCGCGCATAGCAGTAGACGCAGCCGTGCTCGCAGCCGCGGTACGGGTTGACCGCCCGGTCGAAACCGATATCGGGCGAGCTGTTCCAGGCGATCGCCGAGCGCGTGGCGTCGCGCGTCAGCGTGGTGGCGAGCGGCGGCAGGTCGGCGAGAGCCCCCCCACCGTCTCCCACCCGTCATCGAAGGCGCTGATGACCTGCCCGTCGTAGCGCGCCGCCGGGTTGAGCGTGGCGCCGCGGCCGTGCCGCGCCAGCGATGGCATCCGCACCTCCGGCGCCGGCTCGGCGTCGCCCGCCGTCGCCAGTGCCGCAAGGGCTTCCGCATCCGGCGATCGATCGCCAGGATCAGGCTGATGGTGCATCGTCATGTCCCTGCTCATGTCCCCGGGCTCATGTCCCCGGGCGCATGTCCCCGGCTGATGTTCCTGCTTCGTTCGAGTTGGGAGAGTGGCAAACGGTCTGCCAACGGTCAAGAACAATCTGAGAACATGGGTGCGTCGTGCTATCGGTCGTTGTCCCCACGCTGAACGCTGCCGCGGAGCTGCCGGCGACGCTCGCCGCGCTGGGCAACCGCGCCGGCGACGCGCCCGCGGGGGCGCGGGAGCAGGCGCCCGAGGAGACGCCCCGGGAGACGCCCCGGGAGACGCCCCGGGAGACGCCCCGGGAGACGATCGTGGTTGACGGCGGCAGCCTGGACGGCACAACGGAGGTCGCGGCGCGGTTCGGTGCGCGCGTGCTGGCGGCGCCGCAGGGGCGGGGAGCGCAGCTCGCGGCCGGCGTGGCGGCGGCGACCCAGCCCTGGCTGCTGCTGCTGCACGCGGACACGCGGCTTGGCCGGGGCTGGCAGGCCGCGGCGACGGCGCATATGCGCGATACCCCCGATCGTGCTGGCTATTTCCGCTTCGTGCTGGACAGCGACGACCGGCGCGCGCGCCGGTTGGAGCGTTTGGTCGCCTGGCGTTGCCGCGTGCTGGGACTGCCCTATGGCGACCAGGGGTTGCTGATCCATCGCGACCTGTTGCGCGCCGTGGGCGGCGTCCGCAGGCTGCCGCTGATGGAGGATGTGGACCTGGTCCGCCGGCTCGGCCGGCATCGGTTGGCGGCGCTCGAGGTCGCGGCGGTGACCTCGGCGGCGAAGTGGCAGCGGGGCGGATGGTATCGCCGCTCGGCACGCAACCTGCTGTGCCTGGCGCTGTATTTCGCCGGCGTGCCGCCCCGGCTGATCGCGTGGCTCTATTGATGCGTGGTCCCCGCCTGATGCGTGTCCTCCCGTGATGCGCGAGCGCTGATGCGCGACACTGTCGTGGTGTTCGCCCGCGCGCCCCGGCTGGGCGCGGTGAAGCGGCGGCTGGCGCGGGAGATCGGTGCCCGCGCGGCGCTCGATTTCCACCGCCGAACGCTGATCGCCCTGCTGCGCGGACTGGCGGCGGAGCGACGGGTGCGCACCGTGCTGGCGCAGACCCCGGATCGCGCCCGATTCCCCCTGCCGGTGCGGGTGGCGCGGATCGGCCAAGGGGGCGCTGGGCTGGGGGGCGGCGCGCTGGTGCGCGGCGTGCCGGGTGGGGGCGTGGCGGGCGGCGGCGATCTCGGCGCGCGGATGCAGCGTGCCGCGTCGCGGCTGAAACGCGGCCGGGTGGTCATCATCGGCTGCGACATTCCCGACGCGGGCGCCGCCGACGTGCTGGCCGCATTCCGCGCGCTGGGCCGCGCCGAGGCGGTGTTCGGCCCGGCCGCCGATGGCGGCTATTGGCTGGTCGGCCTGTCGCCGCGCCGCCCGGCGCGGCCGTTCGCCGGCGTGCGCTGGTCCAGCCCGCACGCGCTGGCCGACACGCTGGCCAATTTCCGCGGCCGGCGGGTGGTCCTGCTGCGGACGCTGCGCGATGTGGACACGGCGGCCGATTTGCGTAGCTTGCGCCGATGCCGGTCCTGAAGCGTTTTCCCCCGCGGGTGCGGCGCATTGCGCGCCTGCCGCTGCTTTCCCCCCGCCAATGGCTGCGCCGCGTGGTGTTCTGGGCC
This sequence comes from uncultured Alphaproteobacteria bacterium, assembly GCA_963847615.1. GTDB lineage: Bacteria > Pseudomonadota > Alphaproteobacteria > Acetobacterales > Acetobacteraceae > Palsa-883. Next base: position 66,784 of record CAWKAN010000030.1, on the reverse strand, counting down.
GGCGCGGTGGTGGTCGCCGCCGTGGCGATCGGCTTTGCCATGCTGGCCGACCGCGCCTCGGCGCTGTTCGTGCACCTCCAGGCGCCGCATCCGTGGATCGCCTTCGTGGTCTGCCCGGCCGGGCTGGTGGTCGCCTTTCTGATGACGCGGCACGTGTTTCCCGGCGCGCAGGGCAGCGGCATCCCCCAGGTGATCGCGGCCCAGCACATGACCGACCGCGAGGCGGTCGCCCGCGTGCTGTCGCTGCGGGTGGCGATCGGCAAGGTGGGCCTGACCCTGCTCGGCCTGGGATGCGGCGCTTCGATCGGGCGCGAGGGTCCGACGGTGCAGGTCGGCGCGGCGATCATGCACGCGCTCGGCCGGGTGCTGCGCCTGCCGCGGCCGGACCTGGAGCGGGCGCTGGTGCTGGCCGGTGGCGCGGCCGGGGTGGCGGCGGCGTTCAACACGCCGCTGGCCGGCGTGGTGTTCGCCATCGAGGAACTCAGCCACGGGTTCGAATCGCGTACCTCGGGCGTGGTGCTGACCGCGGTGATCATCGGCGGCATCACCACCTTGGCGCTGGTCGGCAACTACACCTATTTCGGCCACACCGCGGCGGCGCTGGATTTCGGGCGCGGCTGGGCCGCGGTGGCGCTGTGCGGCGGCGCCGGCGGGCTGGCGGGCGGGGTGTTCAGCGCGGCGCTGGTGCGCTTCGCCAGCGGGCTGCCCGGGCGGCTGGGGCACCTGCTGGTGCGCTACCCCGTGGTCTTCGCCGCCCTGTGCGGACTGATCATCGCGCTGTGCGGCCTGATGTCCGGCGGGCAGAGCTACGGCACCGGCTACGACCAGGCCCGCGGCATGGTGGAGGGGCACACCACGCTGCCCATGGCCTATGCCCTGCTGAAGTTCATCGCCACCGTGGTGTCCTATATCAGCGGCATCCCGGGCGGCATCTTCGCGCCGTCGCTGGCGGTCGGGGCGGGGCTGGGCGAGACGCTGTCGCATCTGCTGCCGTCGGCGCCGACCGGGGCGGTCGTGCTGCTGGGCATGGTGGCGTATTTCTCCGGCGTGGTGCAGGCACCGATCACCGCGGCGGTGATCGTGATGGAAATGACCGACAACCAGGGCATGACCATCCCGCTGCTGGCGGCCTCGTTTCTGGCGTTCGGCGTGTCGCGCCTGGTGTGCCGCCGGCCGCTCTATGCCGCGCTGGCACGCCGCTTTCTGGAGGCGCAGGCGCTCAGTCACTGAGCCCGCGCGACGCCGCGATCCGGCATTTCCGGTGGCGGAATGGGCGTTTTATTGCGCTGCGGGATGCAAATGTTCCTGCAGTCGCGGCATCAGTTCGACCAGGTTGCACGGGCGGAAACGGTTATCCAGCTGGAACACCAGGATGTCGTCCCAGGCATCCTTGACCGCGCCGCCGCTGCCCGGCAGCGCGAACAGATAGGTGCCGCCGGCGACGCCGCCAAGCGCGCGCGACTGCATCGTCGAGGTGCCGATCTTCTGGTAGCTCAGCATGCGGAACAATTCGCCGAAGCCCTCGATGTGCTTTTCCAGCACGCGCGCGAAGGCCTCCGGCGTGACGTCGCGCCCGGTGATGCCGGTGCCGCCGGTGGTGATCACCACGTCGATCCGCGGATCGGCGATCCAGCCGCGCAGATGGCGCTCGATCGCCGCGGCATCGTCCTTTTCCATCGCGCGCGCCGCGACGTGGTGGCCGGCTTTGCCGATGCGCGCGACCAGCGCATCGCCCGAGGTGTCGTTCGCCAGGGTGCGCGTATCGGACACCGTCAGCACGGCGATGTTGACCGCGATGAACCGGCGCTGTGCGTCGATGCCTGCCATGTGGCGCCCTCCTTGAGGTGCCGCGGCGGTTCAGTGGATTCGTGCCGCCGCGAGGGCCAGTTTGCCCGGGTCCGCGGCGGGCGTGAAGCGGGGGAACTCACCCGCCACCAGGGCATCGAGCCCGATCGGCCGGCGCCCGAGGCGGGCCGCGTAGATCCAGGCATAGGTCAGCGCGCGGCGTACGAAGGCGCGGGTTTCCGGATTGGGGATCGCCTCGATGAACAGCAGCGGGTCGTTATCATCTTGGACCGTTTCACTCAACCGCGCGAATTTCGTTGGGCCGACGTTATAGCTCGCCAGCATGCGCATCAGATCGCCATCGACATCGTCCTGGGTCGCCAGATAGGAAACATAGCGCTGTCCCAAGGCGAGGTTGAATGCCGGATCGTGCAGCCGGCTGCCATCGAGCGATGGGTTGCCCGTGATAAAACGTGCCGTTACCGGCATGATCTGCATCAGTCCGCGCGCGCCGGCCGGTGACACGGCGCCGCTGTTGAAATTGGATTCCAGCCGCGTGAGCGCATAGACCAACGCCGGATCGATACGGAAACCGCCGGTGGGATGCAGCGGTGGCAGCTTCAAGGCGGCATTGCCTGGATGGCCGTCATTGGTTTCGCTCAGCGCCGCAAGCTGCGCCGCCAGGTCCACCAGGCCGGCGCCCGATGCCACCAGGCGCAGCGCGCGGCCCAGCGTCGGGTCGGTCATCATCGCCGGCCACAGCGCGCGCAGTTCCGCCGCGGCGCGGTCCTGCTGGTCAACCTGAAGCAGGGCAAAGGCGCGCAGTCCGTGCGGCGTCGCGGCGATCGCGTCAACATCCGCCTGCGACAGCGTGTCGCGGTTCGCGCCTATGCCAGAATGCAACCGCAACGCGCGCTGTGCGATCATTCCATGGAACGTCGCGGGCTGCGCCGCGGCCTGGTGCAACCAGTAGGTGGCGGCAACCGGATCGCCGATCCGTCGTTCCACGCGTGCCGCCCAGAACGCGGCGGCGGCATGTTGTGCGATACTGCCGAGCGAGGCCCGCGCCGCCGCCACGAAATAGCTCGCGGCGAGATCGGGCTGCTGGCTGCGCCAGGCGGCCAGGCCGGCCACCAGCCCGGCCAGCGTCACCTGTTGATCCGCCGGCGCGTCGCGCAGCGCGGCCGCGGCGATGTCACGTGCCTGGGCATCTTTGTTCTGCGTGAACAACGCTTGCGCAACCTTGGCGCGCAACCATGCGCGATAGCCGGGGTCAAGTCCCTTGCGCCGGTCGATCAAACGCAATGCCGCGGCGGCGTTGTCCGCGTACGCATGCTCGAGCACCGCACGATCGAACGCCGCGTTGCGCTTGATCGGCACGTCCTCGGTGCCGTCATCGTCGTTCTGCGCGGCAGCGGCCGACGCGGGCAGCTCCGGCAATGCCTGCGCCGCCGGCATCGGCGGCGCCGCCGCCCCGTTCGGCAACCGGCGCAGCAGCAAGGCATGGATGGCGGGCGCTTCCGGTTGGCTAGCGTAATGGTTCAGCCAATCGGTCAGCTCCGCCGCGGTGGAGCGATGGAACTGGCCGAGATATCGATCGGCCAGAATACTGCCCACCAGCAGCGGATTTTGCAGTTCGTTGGTTTCGCGCACCGCCAGCGCAAGGTCACCGCGCGACTGCGCCGAAAAAATTCTGCGCACCAGCACGACGTCGCTCGGCGCAAGCGGCCGTGGCAATGCGACGCCTCCAGACGCTCCGGGGAGCATCGTGAGCGGCACCGCCATCGCGGTTTCATCGCCATCCCCAGGTCCCGTCGGTTGCGCGTACGCACCCTGGACCATGGCCCCGGCTAGGATCGCGGCCCCGGCGATGAAGGCCCGGGCAGCGGGAAGGCGGGAGAGCGGAAGTTCGATCCCTCGCATAGCGGCGGGGAGGTACACGGGGTGAAGGGTCAATGCAAGCCAAATCTATTGTGTGAGGTTTCAGTAGCTGTGATCTATTGGTCTCGATTGTGGCGATGTTGCAGTGACGTTCCGTCACGTCTGCGTGAGATCGGTGTCCAAACTGTGGCGCAGCCACCGCAGATCGGCCCAGGCGGCCCGTCTTTGACCGGGAACCCGCAACAAGATCGCGGGGCTTGGCATTGTCAATGTTGGAATTGCTACCGCGCAGCCGGGAATAGCCGCCGACTGCCAGCCGGGTGACGTACGCCGACGTATCGGTGTAGCACCGAGTAGTGCGCGCGTCGGCAGCGGCCCAAGCGTTACGATCCGCCGCGGCATCATTATTTGAATTATGCGATACAAAAATGGCAAACATGTGGCAATCTCGGCGGGACTGGGCGGCCGGTCGCCCGGCGGTCGCCACGGAAGCAACGGTGCCAGGCAAATAGCGTCACGACCTAATCCAACGCTGCGCAGCATCTGTTCCAGATATGCACCAACCGGACCGGCGAAGGGACTGCCGGTACGATCCGCATCGGCGTTCGGCGCCTCACCCACCAGCAGCAGCCCGCACGCCGGATCGCCCTCGACGAACACCGTACTGGTTGCAGTACCCCCCAAAGCGCTACCATCGAAGGTAGCAATGGCCGCGCGCAGTTCCTCCAGGGTTGTCGCCGCCGCGGCGGCACGCGTCGCCCGCTCAGCCGGCATCGCGCGGACCGCAGCCGATGATCGCGGCATCGGCGGTGCCGTGGCGGCGGTCGGTTCAGATCCTGTGTGTCCAGGTCGCGTGGGCACCGGGGCCGGGCGCAACCGATCAACCGGTTCCGCCTCCAGCGCCTCATCGGCGCCCCATTCGATCTGCAGCCGGAGTGCGCTCAGCGTGTCCATGACCCTGGACGCTGCCCGCAGCCCGGGTTTTGCGCAACCGCCGCGCGGTTTCCGGTCGGCATCTCCCAGATTGTTGCGCGATGCTGCCGAGGCGCATTGTCGTGCCCAATGGGACCTCGGGACACGCCATGCACCGGACCGGCGCCCGCGACAGTGCCGGCAAAGCGCGCTAGGCTGGCAGCGACAACACAGGAGACCAGGCATGGCTGCGGAGCTTCCGCCGCGCGAAACGATGGCGTTTGACGTGGTGATCGTGGGCGCGGGGCCCGCCGGGCTGGCGGCGGCGATCCGCCTGAAGCAGTGCGCGCCCGAGGCCGCGGTGTGCGTGGTGGAAAAAGGCGGCGAGGTCGGCGCGCACATCCTGTCCGGCGCCGTGCTGGAGCCGCGTGCCCTGAACGAATTGATTCCGGATTGGTCTGACCGCGGCGCCCCGCTCGCCACGCCGGCCAGGGATGATCGGTTCCTGTTCCTGACAGAGACCCGTTCATTCCGCTTGCCGACGCCGCCGCAGATGCACAACCACGGCAACTACATCGTCTCGCTCGGCAACGTCTGCCGCTGGCTCGCCGCGCAGGCCGAGGAACTTGGCGTCGAGATCTATCCCGGCTTCGCCGCCGCCGAACTGCTGGAGGAAGACGGCCGCATCGTCGGCATCGCCACCGGCGACATGGGAATCGGCAAGGACGGCACGCCCACCGCCAATTTCGCCCGCGGCATGGAATTGCGCGCCAGCTACACGCTGTTCGCCGAAGGCTGCCGTGGCTCGCTCAGCCAGCGCCTGATGGCGCGCTTCAACCTGCGCGACGCGCGTGATCCGCAGACCTACGCGATCGGCATCAAGGAGCTGTGGGAAATTCCCGCGGAGAACCATCGCCCGGGCCTGATCGAGCACACCATCGGCTGGCCGCTCGGCAGCGCAACGTACGGCGGATCGTTCCTGTACCATTTCGGCGAGAACCTGATCTCCTACGGTTTCGTCATCGGCCTTGACTACCGTAACCCCTGGCTGGCGCCGTTCGAGGAGATGCAGCGGTTCAAGACCCATCCCGACGTGCGCAAGCATTTCGCCGGCGGTCGGCGCATCGCCTATGGCGCGCGCGCGCTGAACGAGGGCGGGCTGCAGTCGATCCCCCGCCTCACCTTCCCCGGCGGCGCGCTGCTCGGTTGCGCCGCGGGCTTGCTCAACGTGCCGAAGATCAAGGGCAGCCACACCGCGATGAAGTCCGGCATGCTCGCCGCCGAAACGCTGGCCGAGGCGCTCGCCGGCGACCGCCCGGCCGAACCCACCGGCTACGAGCAGAAACTGCGGGCAAGCTGGGTGTGGGAAGAACTGGCGGCGGCCCGCAACGTGCGGCCCGCCTTCGCCAGGCTCGGCCTGTGGGGCGGCCTGGCCTATGCCGGCATCGACACCTACCTGCTGCGCGGCAAGGCGCCCTGGACCTTCCACCACGCGCACCCGGACCACACCACGCTGCGCGACGCCGACGCCGCGCCGCGCATCGCCTACCCGAAGCCGGACGGCGTGCTGAGCTTCGACCGGCTGTCCTCGGTGTTCATCAGCAACACCAACCACGAGGAAAACCAGCCCGCGCACCTGACGCTGCGCGATGCTGCGGTGCCGATCTCGGTGAACCTGGCCCGCTACGCCGCGCCCGAGACGCGTTACTGCCCCGCCGGCGTGTACGAAATCGTTGACGCCGAGGCAGCCGCGCCGCGCCTGCAAATCAACGCGCAGAACTGCGTGCACTGCAAGACCTGCGACATCAAGGACCCCACCCAGAATATCGTCTGGGTCACCCCCGAAGGCGGCGGCGGCCCCAACTACCCGGGCGGGATGTAACCGCCCCGGCCTTCGGCGGGAGGACGCCGGGCCAGGGGGCTCGCCGCCGGACCCCGCCCGGGGGGCAGCTCTCCCGGCGGGTCGCCGGGCGCGCCCCGCCTCTTGCCTGGCCCCGCCTCTTGCCTGGCGGGACGTTACGCGCACGCCGACACGCATGACAGGGCGGGTTCGGCACTGGTAGAGTTGATCCATGACGATGTTCCGTATTCAGCGTGCCGTTCTGCTGGCGCTTTCGTTGTTGTCCGCCTGCGCGGCGGCCGACCCCTCGGCGGGCCTGGCGATCAGTCGCGGCGAGCAGCCCGCCGGCGGGGTGTTCGGCGACTTCCTGGACGGCCAGTTCGCCATGGCCCAGGTCGACCCGGCCGAGGCGGCGACCTGGTTTCTGCGGGCGCTCGCCGCCGATCCGACCAGTCCGGAACTGACGCAGCAGGCGTTCCTGGCCTGCGTGCTCAGCGGCCGGCAGGAAGCGGTTCAGCTCGCGCGGCAGCTGCCGGACAATCAGGCGGCGCAACTCCTGCTCGGCGACACCGAGGCGCGGGCCGGCAATTGGGCGGCGGCGGAGCAGCGGTTCCGCGCCCTGCCGCGGCAGGGGCTGACGCAGTTGCTGCAGCCATTGTTGGTGGCCTGGTCGCAGGCGGGCGCCGGACACACCGAGGCCGCGATCGCCACGCTGCGCCCGCTGATCGACGGGCAGCGCTTCCGCGGCGTCTATGCGCTGCACGCGGCGATGATCCTCGACCTCGCGGGCGACACGGCGGCGGCGGGGCGCAACTACCGTCTGGCGCAGGGCGAGTTCCCCGGGCTGGACCTACGGCTGGCGCAGATCCTGGCGAGCTGGGAGGTGCGTGACGGCCACCAGGCGGAGGCGATGCACCTGCTGGGCCAGGTGGCGCAGGCCACGCCCTATCTGGCCATCGCCTTGCCGGGGCTGGTCGGCGACCTGCACCGGCGCGTGGTGACCCGCGCCACCGATGGCATTGCCGAGGCCTACCTGGCGCTCGCCGGCGCATTGCGCCAGCAGGACGCCGGGGATTTCGCCATGCTGTTGCTGCGGTTCGCGCTGGACCTGCGACCGGATTTCACCGCCGCGCGGCTGATGGCGGCGGAAATCCTGACCGGCGAGAACCACCCGGACTTCGCCTTGCAGATGCTGATACCGGTGGCGGACAGCGATCCGCTCGGCGCGCCGGTCCGGTTGCAGCGGGCGACGCTGGAAGACCGGCTGGGACGCACGGATCAGGCGCTGCATGACCTTGCCCGGCTGTCCCAGGACTATCCCGACAGCCCGCTGCCGGACGCGCAGATCGGCGATATCCAGCGCCTGCGGCAGCATTTTCCCGAGGCGGTCGCGGCCTACGACCAGGCCATCGCGCGGTTGAAGTCTCCCGAACAAGCGGGTTGGCTGCTGTACTACTCGCGCGGCATTGCCCACGACCGGATGCATGAATGGCCGAAGGCGCAGGCGGATTTCGAGCACGCGCTGGCGTTGGCGCCGGACCAGCCGGCGGTGCTGAACTACCTCGGCTATAGCTGGGCCGACGCCGACAAGCACCTGCCCGAAGCGAAGCAGATGATCGACAAGGCCATCCGGCAACGGCCGAACGACGGAGCGATCATCGACAGCCTGGGCTGGGTGCTGTTGCGCGAGGGCGACATCAATGCGGCGGTCGCCACGCTGGAGCGGGCGGTGGAGCTGGAACCGCAGGACGCGACGATCAACGGCCATCTCGGCGACGCCTATTGGGCGGCCGGACGCAGGCTGGAGGCCACCTATCAGTGGCGCCGGGCGCTAACCCTCAATCCGGAGCCGGGCGACGCCGCCAAGCTGGAGGCGAAGCTGAACCAGAGCCAGCAGCCGACCGCGATCAGCGGCCAGTAACGCGGCGTGGCGCCGGCCTGGCTGAACGAGTTCGCGCCCGCCAAGGTCAATCTGTACCTGCATGTGACCGGACGGCGGGGCGACGGCTATCACCTGCTCGACAGCCTGGCGGTGTTTCCGCCGGTGGGGGACTGGCTGCGCGCGGCGCCTGCCGCGGGGGTGTCGCTGACGGTCGAGGGGGAGTTCGCCGCCGCCCTGGCGGCAGAGGCGGACAACCTGGTGCTGCGCGCGGCGCGGGCGCTGGGCGGGTCGGCCGGCGCCCGGATGGTGCTGGAGAAGCATTTGCCGGTGGCCTCCGGCCTCGGCGGCGGCTCGGCCGATGCGGCGGCGGCGTTGCGGCTGCTGTGCCGGCTGTGGGGCCTGCCGGCGGTGGTCTCGCCGAATGCACCGGCGCCGATTGCCCCGGCCCCGTTTGCCCTGGCGCCGACTGCGCCAGCACCGAAGGCGCCCGCACCGAAGGCCCTGGCGCCGATTGCTTTGACGCCGATCGCGTTGACATTGGGCGCCGACGTGCCGGTCTGCCTTGCCAGCCGGACCGCGCGCATGGGCGGGGTCGGCGAAGTGCTGACCCCGGCGCCCGAACTGCCCCCGGCTGGCATGGTGCTGGTCAATCCCGGCGTCTCGCTGGCGACCGCGGCGGTATTCCGCGCGCGCACCGGCGGGTTCTCGGCCCCGGCGGCATTGCCGGCGTCCTGGCCGGATGCGGCGACGATGGCCGGCGACCTGGCCGGGCTGCGCAACGATCTGGAGCCGCCGGCGATCGCGTTGCGCCCGGCGATCGGCACGGTGCTCGCGGCCCTGGCTGCCGTCCCCGGCTGCCTGCTGGCGCGCATGAGCGGGGCTGGCGCGACCTGCTTCGGCCTGTTCGCCGATGCCGCGCGCGCCGAGGCGGCGGCGCGCATGCTGGCGCGCCCGGGCTGGTGGTGCTGGGGCGGCGCTTTGGCGTCAGGCTGACCGGGAGGCTTTACGGCCCGGGTTGGGGGACCTATCACCCGAAGCCGGATGGGGCGTCGCCAAGTGGTAAGGCAACGGATTTTGATTCCGTCATGCGGAGGTTCGAATCCTCCCGCCCCAGCCAGGGACCGTTGGCGATCACGGCCGGGGCTGCCGGCGGCGATGCCCGCCGTCGCGCCGCCCTTGGCGTTGACGATCGCGCGCGACTTCACGTGCTTGCAGGCACGGCAGGCGAAGATCATGTCGTCGAACTCGGCCTCGGCCGGCGCACGCCTGGCAACGATCCGAAACGCCGCGTGGGTCACTCGCCCGGCGTCGCGCATCGGCACCGGGAAGCCGCCGGACAGCCGGCCGAAGGTCAGGCGGCACCGCGGTTCCCCGCCTCCACCGCCAGCATCGGATGCAGGAACCGGCCGGAACACGGTCTTGCCGGTACGCGACGCCAACCGCCACGGCCACGGCCGGATCGTCAACGGGCTGGCGTCCCCGCCTCGAATCCGCCAAACCGCCCCATGTCCCTCGGCACGGCGGCGCGGACCTGGCTGCTGGCCGATGGTGCCCGGAGAGCGGCGGTTGCAGGCTGACAGACCCATCATGCGGTGCCCCTCTGAGGCGCAGAGCAGCGCTGTCGCGGCCTGCCGGCGCGCGCTTCTCCGCGGATCATACCACCGATGAGCGAAGTGACGGTGATCGGCGCCGGCGCCTGGGGCACCGCGCTGGCGCTCCAGGCGGCGCGCGCCGGGAACCGCGTGACGCTCTGGGCGAGGGACCCGGCGCGCGCGGCAACGCTGGCGGCGACCCGGGAGAACCCGCGCCTGCCCGGCGTCAGGCTGCCCGACGCGATCACGCCGACCGCAAGTCTGCCGGCCTCGCCCTCGGGCGGGATCGGCGAGAACCCGGCCGACGCCATCCTGCTCGCCGTGCCGATGCAGCACCTGCGCGGCGTGCTGGTCCGCCTGCCGCGTACCGCCACCCCGCTCGTCGTCTGCGCGAAAGGCGTCGAGACCGGCACCCACCGCCTGCCGCTCGAACTGCTCGCCGAGCTGCACCCCGCCGCCCACGCCGTCGTGCTGACCGGGCCGAATTTTGCCCACGAGATCGCCGCCGGCCTGCCCGCCGCCGCCGTGGTCGCCGGTATCGACCCGGCCTTGCGCGCCCGGATCATCGACCTGCTGGCGACGCCGTGCTTCCGCCTCTACGGCAACGACGACCCAATCGGCGCCCAGGTCGGCGGCGCGGCGAAGAACGTCATCGCCATCGCCGCCGGCGCGGTAATCGGCGCCGGCCTGGGCGAGAACGCCCGCGCCGCGCTGATCACCCGCGGCCTGGCCGAACTCGCGCGACTTGCCGTGGCACTCGGCGGGCGGACGGAGACCGCGGCCGGCCTGTCCGGCCTGGGCGACCTGCTGCTGACCTGCACCGGACCGTCCAGCCGCAACTACAGCCTGGGCCTCGCGCTCGGACGCGGAGAGGCGCTGGCGGACATCCTGGCCGCGCGCGACACCGTCACCGAAGGGGTCGCCACCGCGCCGGCGCTGGTCGCGCGCGCCGCCGGCGTGGACATGCCGATCTCGGCCGCGGTTGCCGCGCTGGTGCAGGGCCGCACCACGCTGCGCGCGGCCATGGCAGCGCTGCTCGCCCGCCCGCGCCGGGACGAGTAGGCCCAGGGGGTTGGGGGGTAGGAGGCAAGGCCGGGGCGCCGCCCCGGACCCCGCCAGGGGGCTTTGCCCCCTGGACCCCCACCAGAGGCGGAGCCTCTGGACTCCATGACTGGGAGCGGGTGAGGGGGAGGGGGCGTGCGGGCAAGGCGTCAGGGTCGCCCGTCGCGACGGGCGACCCTGACGCCTTGCCCGCACGCCCCCTCCCCCTCACCCGCTCCCAGTGAAGGGTTCCAAGGGCTCGCCCTTGGCGGGGTTCCAAGGGGCAGCGCCCCTTGGTGGGGTCTGGGGCGAAGCCCCAGCCTTGCTGCTTCCCCCCGACCGCCCTGGCCTCAGATCAAATCGAGTGCGACCGACAGGGTGAACAGGGCGGCAGCGCCGCCGATCAGGCCGGCGGCCAAGGTCAGCGCCCGCGCCCGGGTGATCACGGAGACCGAGGCGAGCACGATGGCGATCTGCAGTGCGCCGACCACCAGCTCGTACTGGTGGTAATGGTGGAATGCGTGATCGCGCTCCTCCTGGGTCAGCTTGGCGCGCGCGCTCAACTGCTTCATGCCCTCGCCGCCCTTCGGATCGTCGCGCAGCCGCGCCACTTCCGCCTGCGCCTGCCTGATCCGGGCCTGCACCGCGGGATCGGCGGCGTTGGTCAGGCTTTGCAGCACGTTGGCCTCGGCCGACTGCATCGTGACGCGCAGGTTCTTTGCCTGATAGTACGCCCAGTCGTCGGACAGCGTGACGTGGTGGGTCAGATAGGCGTTCTGCGCCGCCTTCTCCGCCACCTCGGCCAGTGCCAGCACGGCGGCCAGCGCGGCAATGAGCACCGCGATCCAGCGCGCCGCCTGATCGCCGCCATGCGTCGCGGCGTGGTGGGCGGATTCCAGCCCCCCCTGAGCTCGTTCGACCGATTCGCTCATTTGTCCCCTCCCTGCGGCCCGCTGTCTGCGGCGCCTCCGGCGCCTCCGATGCCACAGCGGGGGCCGGGTGTCATCGCGCGGCGCGACGCGGGGTGGCCCGGCCGGCTGATTTGCGATACGGCGGGGCCGGTTGATGCGGAAAGCCCATGCTTCGAGGTGTGCTGACGGTTGGCGGCTGGACCATGGCGAGTCGCGTCCTGGGCCTGTTGCGTGACATGCTGATGGCGGCGCTGATCGGCACCGGGCCGGTGGCCGATGCGTTCTTTGTCGCCAACAAGCTGCCCAACCTGTTCCGCCGCCTGTTCGGCGAGGGCGCCTTCAACGCCGCCTTCGTGCCCGAATTCGCCGGCCTGCTGGCAGCCGAGGGGCCCGCGGCGGCGCAACGTTTCGCCCGGGAAGCCTTCGCCGTGATGGTGTTCTGGCTCGGCGCAGTGACCGTGCTGGGCGAGATCTTCATGCCCCAGGTGATGACCGTGTTCGCCCCGGGCTTCATCGCCATACCGGCGAAGTTCGCCCTCGCGGTTGCCCTGGCGCGGATCACCTTCCCCTACCTGATGCTGATCTGCCTGGCGGCGCTGCTGTCGGGCGTGCTCAACGGGATGGACCGGTTTGCCGCGGCCGCCGGCACGCCGCTGCTGTTCAACGTGTTCGTGATCGCCGCGATGCTGGGGCTGACCCCCTATGTCGCGACGATCGGCCATGCGACGGCCTGGGGCGTCGCGGCCTCCGGCGTGGTGCAGTTCGCGCTGCTGGTCTGGGCGGTGCAGCGGGCCGGCGTGCCGCTGCGCCTGCCGCGCCCGCGGCTGACCCCGCAGGTGCGCGTCCTGCTGCGGCGCATGGCGCCAGGGCTGGTCGGCGCCAGTGCCAGCCAGCTCAACCAGGTGGTCGACGTGATCATCGCCAGCCTGCTGCCCGCCGGCACCGTATCGCTGCTGTACTACGCCGACCGCATGCAGCAACTGCCGCTTGGGGTGATCGGCACCGCGGTGGGCACCGCGCTGCTGCCGCTGCTGTCACGCCAGGTGCGCGGCGCCGAGGCGCACGCGGCGATCGGCACGCTGAACCGGGCGATCGAGTACACGCTGTTCCTGACCCTGCCGGCGGCGCTGGCGCTGGCGGTCTCGGGCTTTCCGATGATGTGGGTGCTGTTCGGCCGTGGCGCCTTCGGCGCCGCGAGCGCCCGGCTCGCGGCCCAGGCGCTGACCGCGTTTGCCGTCGGCCTGCCGGCGGTGGTGCTGCTGCGGGTGGTGACCCCGGCGTTCTTCGCCCGTAGCGACACCGCGACGCCGGTGAAGATCGGCCTGCTCAGCATGGCGCTGAACCTCGGGCTGAACCTGGTGTTCAACGCCGGCATCCTGGCGCCGGCCGGCGCGCCGGCCTGGCTGCCGCGGCTGGAGCAGATCGGCCCGCCGCTGGCGACCAGCCTGGCGGCGATGTTCAACCTGGCCTGCCTTGCCGTGCTGCTGCGCCGCCGTGGCCACCTGGTGGCCGATGCGCCGATGCGCCGCCGGCTGCCGCGCATGGCGCTCGCCGCCGGCGCGATGGGGGGAACGCTGTGGCTCACCCAGCGCCTGCTGTTCACGCCCGCCGGGCTTGGCTGGACCGGCCATGGCGTGCGTTGGGCGGCGCTGGCGCTGCTGGTCGCGGTGGGCGGCGCCGCCTATCTGCTGGCCTGCCAGGCGTTCGGCGCCGTCGACATGCGCGACCTGCGCCGCCTGCTGTCCGCCCGCGCCTTGCGCCGCCGCGACGGATCGGCCATCAGTCCGGCCTCTGACAACTGAAAACCGACCACCGACATGCAGCGGATCTTCTCCGGCATCCAGCCTTCCGGCCTGGCCACGCTCGGCAATTATCTTGGCGCGATCCGCAACTGGGTGGCGCTGCAGGACGGCCATGACTGCATCTATTGCGTGGTCGATCTGCACGCGATCACCGAGTGGCAGGACCCGGCCCAGTTGCAGCGCCAGACGCGGGAGATGGCGGCGACGCTGCTGGCCTGCGGCGTCGATCCGCGCCAGCACATCCTGTTCCTGCAATCCTCGGTTCGCGCCCACGTGCAGCTCGCCTGGATCTTCAACTGCGTGGCGCGGCTCGGCTGGCTCAACCGGATGACGCAGTTCAAGGACAAGGCCGGCAAGAACCGCGAGAACGCCTCGGCCGGCCTCTATGTCTATCCGAACCTGATGGCGGCCGACATCCTGGCCTATCACGCGACCCGCGTGCCGGTGGGCGACGACCAGCGCCAGCACCTGGAGCTGGCGAACGACATCGCGCAGAAGTTCAACCACGACTATGGCGTGGCGTTCTTCCCGGCGATCGAGCCGCTGATCACCGGGCCGGTGCCGCGGGTCATGAGCCTGCGCGACGGCACCAAGAAGATGTCGAAGTCCGACCCGTCGGACCAGAGCCGGATCAATCTGAATGACGACGCCGAGACGATCGCCTTGAAGATCCGCCGCGCCAAGACCGATCCCGAGGCGCTGCCGAGCGAGCCCGAGGGCCTCGCGCACCGGCCCGAGGCGCGCAACCTGGTGGGGATCTACGCGGCGCTGGCCGAGACCGACGCCGCCGCCGTGCTGCGCCAGCATGGCGGCAAGGGGTTCGGCCCGTTCAAGGAGGCCCTGGCGGCGCTGGTGGTGGACAAGCTGACGCCGATCGCGCGCGAGACCGACCGGCGGCTGGCCGATCCGGCGGGAATCGATGCGGCGCTGCGCGATGGCGCCGAGCGCGCCGCGGCGATCGCCGATCCGATCGTGGCCGAGGCGGAGCGGCTGGTGGGCTTCCTGCGGGTCTAGTGCCCTGCGTCACCGACTCTGCGAGGATTTCGCGACCCGCTGGCGGGACTGTACCGAGGTCGCTGGCGGACGCGGTCGCCGCGCACGATGAGCAACCTGGGGCACTGGTACCGCTGCGCGGGGATTCCGCCCGCTTGCCGGTGGCTTGATCCACGGGTTGGGAACGCCTGACGCTCGACGAACGGCCGAGCGCATGCGAGGCGCGCCGGGTTTGCATTTGATCACCTCGGCCGCTCCGGGCCGGTTGCGATGTGGTGCATCGCGGGCGCGTCAACACGTCCGTAACCATCTGGCCGCGGCACCGCGAAGCAAGAATTTTGCCGCAGATGAAGCAAGGCGATGGACGCCGATGCACGCCGATGGCGCCGTGCTGAATGATCGGTCGGGGCAGGCGATCAGCGGCGCGTTTACCGTGCTCGATACGCCTGGGGCCGGGTTCCTGGAAAAGGTCCAGGAGAACGCGCCGGCATCAGCGGTCGGTGCGGATATAATACCAGGCGTCCGAATGATCGAACTTCGGCGGTGCCACCAGGTCATGCCGGGCGTAGGCCAGCACCGACGGGTTTGCTTGCTGCACGAAGGCAAGTCATGGATGGCCGGCCTGCGCCGGCCATGACGTGGTGGGCGCCGCCGATGGGGCAATCTTTTCGCCGGCTGGTATAATATCTATCGCGCAATAATATGCCGCCGGGGTGTGCGACAGGAACGTGGCGGTCGGCGGCGACTTCGTGGACCTGCGGGGCGAGGACGCACGTCCGGCTGCGCTGAACACCGTCAAGGCGCTGGACGACGCACGCATGCCGCGGGGCTGCTTGACCCTTGGGTCGGATGCGATGCGCCGATCACCGCAAAGCGACCGGCCCGCCGCTCTGCCTGCCGCTTGATTTCGGCCAGCCGCGCCAGGAGACCAAACGCGTGGCGCACGGCCGGTGAACCGCACGGACCGATCTGCGTGCATCGGCGTGCATCGCCTTGCTTCATCTGCGGTAAATTCTTGCTTGCCCCGCCGCGCCACCAGCGCGCAACGCGGGCCGAGGCCGCAGGCGATCGCGGCCTCTCCGAGCCACGGCCGGAGTGTGCTGAACCGGCCAGGATCGCAGTGCAGGGGCAGCGCTTAGCTGCCTCGCCGGTTTGGTGGCGACGTTGCGGCTCGCTTGCGACGCCATCAGGGACAATCGATGCAGCACGAGTCCCGGCAATAGCAACGACACGAGGTACCAGCCCGGATTTTCCGGACGCTCGCGGTGGCTGGCTCGGTGCCTGCCGGTGGAAGCCGCCACCTTCCGTCAGGCTTCGCCCGGCCCGGGCTTGCCTGCCGGCGGCGCGCCACGCCGTTGGCAAGACCCGCGACGCCGGCCGAAAATTGCCGCCGCGGCGCCGGGTGCCTAACATGCCGCCATGACCCATCCCAGCTCCCGCCGCGGCCTCGCGCGCAACACCTCGAACTACGGCGACCGCGATTTCGCGCTGTACCTCCGCCGGTCCTTCGCCAAGTCGATGGGCTATTCCCAGGCCATGCTCGACCGTCCGGTGGTCGGCATCGTCGATACCGGCTCGGCCTACAACAACTGCCACCGCACGGTGCCGGAGCTGATCGAGGCGGTGAAGCGCGGCGTGCTCGCCGCCGGCGGGCTGCCCATGCCGTTCCCCACGGTGTCGCTGTGCGAACCGTCGCTGCATCCGTGTTCGATGCACTACCGCAACCTCGCCGCGCTCGACACCGAGGCGATGCTGACCGCCCAGCCGATGGACGCGGTGGTGCTGGTGGGCGGCTGCGACAAGACGGTGCCGGCGCAGCTGATGGCGGCGGTCTCGGCCGACATCCCGGCGATCCAGCTGGTCACCGGGCCGATGCTGGCCACGCCGTTCCAGGGCGAGCGGCTGTCCGCCTGCACCGATTGCCGGCGCTACTGGGCGCAGTATCGCGCCGGCACGGTGACGGCGGAGCGGATCGGCGAGATCGAGGGCAGGCTGGCCACCACCGCCGGCAGTTGCGGGGTGATGGGCACCGCCTCGACCATGGCCTGCCTGGCCGAAGCGCTGGGGATGATGCCCGGCGGCACCGCGTCGATTCCCGCGGTGCACGCCGACCGGCTGCGCGCGGCGGAGGAGGCGGGGACCCTGGCGATGCGCCTGACCGAGGCGCCGATCCGCCCGTCGGAGGTGATCACGGCGGGCTCGATCGAGAATGCGCTGCGCGTGCTGCTGGCGCTGGGCGGCTCGACCAACGCGCTGATCCACCTGACCGCGATCGCCGGGCGGCGCGGCGTGGCGATCGACCTGCGGCGGGTCAACGCGCTGTCGGACACCACGCCGGTGCTGGTCGACCTGAAGCCGACCGGCGAGGGCTACATGGAGGATTTCCACGCCGCCGGCGGGCTGCCGGCGCTGCTGTGGGAGCTGCGCGACCTGCTGGACCTGGACGTGATCGACATCACCGGCGCCTCGTTGCGCCACCGGCTGGCCGAGCCCGCCTTCGTCGATCGGCGCTATATCCGGGCGCGGAACGAGCCGGTCTCGCCGGTGGGTGGGCTGGTCGCGCTGTTCGGCTCGCTGGCGCCGCGCGGGGCGATCCTGAAGCGCAGCGCGGCGACGCCGTCGCTGTTCGAGACCGAGGCCCGCGCCGTGGTGTTCGACGGGCTGGAGGACCTGGCGGCGCGGATCGACGATCCGGCGCTGGAGGTGACCGCGGCGGACATCCTGGTGTTGAAGAACGCCGGGCCGCTGACCCCGGCGGGCATGCCGGAGGCGGGCTACCTGCCGATCCCCAGCAAGCTGGCGCGCGCCGGGGTGAAGGACATGGTGCGCATGAGCGACTGCCGGATGTCCGGCACCGCGTTCGGCACCATCGTGCTGCACATCACGCCGGAGGCGGCGGCCGGCGGGCCGCTGGCACTGGTGGAAAGCGGCGATCGCATCCGCCTGTCGGTCAAGGACCGCGCGCTTGACCTGCTGGTGGCGCCCGAGGTGCTGGCGCGGCGGCACGCCGCCTGGCAGGCGCCGGCCAAACCCGCGCGCGGCTGGGACCGTCTGGTCGCCGAGCAGGTGCTGCAGGCCGACGAGGGCTGCGACCTGGCCGTGCTGCGCGCGGGAGGGTGATGGCGAACCGGCGCGCTCCGGTGATGCGACCTGGGCGCTGGCTGCATCGCCAGCAAGTAAGGCTTCCTCCGGGTTAAAATTCTTGGCTCATATGGCGTTGACGGTTGGACGGCCCCGTAGGGCGGAAAAGCGCAGCGCCTTCCGCCGTCGGACGGTGGCGGGATATGTTGTTGGGGACGTCGGCAGATGCGAGCGGCTCGCCCGGCGGTGGCGGAAGGCGCTGCGCTTTTCCGCCCTACGGGGCCGTCCAACCGTCAACGCCATAAGAGCCAAATTCTTGCTTGCTTGCTTGCCTGCGGACGCTGCGAACCCGCCCAGGGCCGACCGGTCGGTTGACAATCGCGGGCAGGGGGTGGGTGAATCCCGCAGGTTCGCTGCCGGGGGGCGTGGCGTTCCAGCCGATCGCGTCGTGCCGGGCGACGGCCCGGCGCGCCGGTCAGTGCCGGAAATGCCGCATCCCGGTGAACACCATGGCGATACCCGCGGCATCCGCCGCGGCGATCACCTCGGCATCGCGTAGCGAGCCGCCGGGCTGGATCACCGCCGTCGCACCCGCCGCCACCGCGGCCTCCAGCCCGTCGGCGAAGGGGAAGAACGCATCGGAGGCCACCACGCTGCCGTGGGTCAATGGCTCCGGCAACCCGGCCGCCTTCGCCGCCTCCGCCCCCTTCCAGGCGGCGATGCGCGCGCTGTCCACGCGGCTCGGCTGCCCGGCGCCGATGCCCACCGTCGCGCCGCCCTTGGCGTAGACGATCGCGTTCGACTTCACGTGCTTGCAGACGCGGAACGCGAAGATCATGTCGTCGAGCTCGGCCTCGGTCGGCGCGCGCCTGGTGACGACCTGCAGCGCCGCGCGGCTCACCCGACCGGCGTCGCGCGTCTGCACCAGGAAGCCGCCGGACAGGCGGCGGAAGGTCAGGCTGGCCTCGGCCGGATCGGGCAGCCCGCCGGTCAGCAGCAGGCGCAGGTTCTTCTTGCCCGCCAGCACGGCCTTGGCGGCGGCGTCGGCATCGGGTGCGATGATCACCTCGGTCATGATGCGGGTGATCTTCTCCGCCAACTCGGCGTCCAGCGTGCGGTTCACCGCGATGATGCCGCCGAACGGGGAGACCGGGTCGCAGCGGAAGGCCAGGTCCCAGGCCTGCGCCAGCGTCGCCGCGCTGGCCACGCCGCAGGGATTGGCGTGCTTGATGATCGCCACGGTGGGGGCGTCGAATTCGGCGACGCACTCGAAGGCGGCGTCGGTGTCGTTCAGGTTGTTGTAGGACAGCTCCTTGCCCTGCACCTGGGTCGCGGTGGCGACGCCGGGGCGGGCGTCGGTGGCGTAGAACGCGGCGCGCTGGTGCGGGTTCTCGCCGTAGCGCAACTGCTGGCGCAGCGTGCCGGCGAGGCCGAAGCGCGGCGGGAATTCGGTGCCGTTCTGGCGGGCGAACCATCCGGTGATGGCGGCGTCGTAGGCGGCGGTGCAGGCATAGGCCGCGAACGCCAGCCGGCGGCGCAGCGCGCGGGTGGTGCCGCCGTGCGCGGCGAGTTCCGCCAGCACGGCGGCGTATTGCGCCGGCTCGGTCAGCACGGTGACGAAATCATGGTTCTTCGCCGCCGCGCGGATCAGCGCCGGGCCGCCGATGTCGATGTTCTCCACGCATTCGTCGTACGGCGCGCCGCGCGCCACCGTCGCCTCGAACGGATAGAGGTTGACCGCGACCAGGTCGATCGGCGCGATGCCGTGCGCCGCCATCTGCGCGCGGTGCTCCGCCAGGTCGCGCCGGCCGAGGATGCCGCCGTGGATTTGCGGCACCAGCGTCTTCACCCGCCCGTCGAGGATCTCCGGGAAGCCGGAATGTTCGGCGACCTCCTTCACCGCCACCCCGGCCTCGCGCAGCGCGCGGGCCGAGCCGCCGGTGGACAGGATTTCCACCCCGTGTGCGGCCAGGGCCTGGGCCAGCGGCAGCAGTCCGGCCTTGTCGGACACCGAGATCAGCGCGCGGCGGATCGGGGCGATGTCGGTCAGGTTTGGTTCGGGGTCGTGCGATCCGGGCATGGCGGGGTTCCGGGGAAAGGGCGTGCACCGAGGCTTGCGGCGCGTTCACCGTGGCCGGCGCGGCGCTGCCAGCCACGATGCACGCGCTCTAGCCCTACAGCCCGAGCAGGTCCAGCGTGCGGCCGACGACGCGCGCCTCGTCATACAGCGCACAGGCGCGGGCGCGCCCGGCTTCCCCCATCGCCGCGCGCAACGCCTGGTCCGCGGCGAGGCGGGCCAGTGCGGCGGCCAGCGGCGCCACCTGGCGCGGCGGGACCAGCAATCCGGTCCGGCCGTCCTCCACCTGCTCGCACGGACCGCTGATGTCGGTGGCCACCACCGGCAGCCCGGTCAGCATCGCCTCGATCACCGACATCGGCAGGCCCTCGAAATAGCTGGGCAGCGTGAAGATGTCGGCCGCCGCCAGCACCGCCGCGACGTCGTGCCGGTAGCCCAGCAGGCGCAGCCGCGCGCCCAGCCCGGCCGCGACCAGCAGCGCGACCATGTCGTCGCCGCGGTCGGACGCCAGACGCTCGCCCACCACCCACAGCTCGGCCTCCGGCACCGCGCGCATCGCCGCCGCCAGTTCCGGATAGCCCTTGGCCCGCACCAGCCGCGACACTGCCACGACCACGACGCGCTCCTCCGGCACGCCCAGCTCGCCGCGGATGCGCGCGCGCGTCGCCGGGTCGGGACGGAACCGCCGCGGATCGCGCCCGTTGCCCACCGCCACCGCGGCGCGGCAGATGCGCAGCCGGCGCGCGTCGGCCGCCTCGTCGCGCGACACCGTCAGGTAGACGTCGGTCAGCCGCCCGCCGACCCACTCCATCGCCAGCGCCGCCGACCGGCGCAGCCAGGACTCGCTTTGGTTGAACAGGAAGCCGTGGCAGGTATAGGCGACGCGCGGCACGCCGGCGATGCGCGCCGCCAGCCGGGCGAGGAAGCCGCTGATCGGCATGTGCGCGTGCACCAAGTCCGGCCGCTCGGCACGGAACAGCCGGACCAGGGCGACCAGCGCCCGCAAGTGCGCCAGCGGCGAGACCCGGCGCACGAACGGCATTGCGACCACCTGGAACCCCTCCTCGCGCACCGCGTCGAGCAGCGGTCCCTCGGCGCAGACCCCGATCACCTCGTGGCCGCGCGCGCGCACCCCGCGCATCAGCGGCAGCAGGAAATGCCGCAGCGCGAAATCGACGTTGGTGACCTCGATGACCTTCAAGCCGCCCGCCGGTCAGCCGGGCGTCCGGCCTGATACCAACCGGCCAAAGGATTGACCCATCGGCGAGGCCCGCACCGTCATGCCGGACCCGGGGGCCGGCCGCAGGTTAGCCCGAGGATAGGCTCCGGCCGGCATCCACGACTGTGCTTGCTGCACGAAGGCAAGTCGTGGATGCCGGCCTTCGCCGGCATGACGTGGGCGCAGCGCCGATGGGTCAGCCCTTGGGGTGTCTGGCCTGACAACTGAAAACTGAAAACTGACACCTGTTACCCGACCTTGCTGATCGCCCATTTCACCTGCTGCGGGCCGTCGGCAGTGCCGGTAATCACCACCTGCTCGCTGCGGCGCGGCTCGATGCCGCCGAGATAGATGCTGTCCTCGATGCTGAGCCGCCCGCCCTCGGCGCGCAGCCGCCAGCCGGCGCCGGAGCGCAGCCGCAGCAGCACCGCGCCGCCCTGCTGCGGGCTGGCGGAGACGTCGGGATGCAGGTGGAAGCGCAGGGTGAAGGGCTGCGGCGCGAACGCCTCCACCGTGTCCTCGCCGCGCACGTCGTCGCCGCTGCTGGCGATATACAGGCTGCGGCGGTGGATCGCGCCGAACGCCTGCTTCCAGCCGTCGTGGCTGACCTCCAGCCAATGCGCGCCGTCGGCCTCCTGGCGCTGCAGGTCGTGCACCGCGGGGCGGTGGCCGAGCCCGCCCGGCAGCAGCTCGGCGGAGTTGACGTCGGCGACCACCAGGGTGGAGTGCGCCGCGGTGGCCCTTGTGGCATCGCGCCACGGCGCCCCGCCGGCCGGGAAGCCGCCGCAATTCACCACCAGGCGCTCGCGGCCGACCGACATCTCCATGGCCAGCGTGCCGGCGTGGGCGTAGCGGTCGAGCCCCGGCGGCGGCGGCGCGCCGCAATCGATGATCACGGTGGCGCGCCCCGCCTGCAGCCGCTGGAAGCCGCCGTCGGGCAGCGACGTGGGTGTCTTGCCGCTGCGTCCGGCGCGCGCCAGCACCTGGTCGATCAGCGAGCCCGCCTCCTCCCGCGCGCCGTTGAACTGGGCCAGGCCGAGATCGCCGTGGCGGAAGAACCGCAGCACCGCCGCCATGCGCTCGATCGTGGCGCCGAGCACCGGCGGCGGCTGCGCCTGCGCCGATTGCAGCAGGGCGCGGATGTCGATCAGGTCCTGCAGCGCGGTCAGGTGCGCCAACGGGCTGCGCTCCACGTGGCAGCCGTCTGGCAGCACCTGGCGGGCAATCTCCTGCGGCAGGAAGCGCAGCACGCGCTTGAGGTAGGCCGCCTGGTCGGGCAGCCCCACGGCAACCGCGGTCAGCCCCTTCAGCGCGGTCAGCGCGCGGCCGTCCATCTCCTCGGTGGGCAGCGCGGCGGACAGGCGGCGGGCATCGGCGACCAGCCGCGCCATCACCTTCTGGCGGAACGCGTCGTCCGCGGTCGCGGCGAAGAAGTCGTAATGCCCGAGCCAGGCGGCGATGCGCGTGCCGGTGACGTCCGGGCGGTGCGCGATCGGGTCCGCCTGCGCCGTGGCGATCCACTCGCCGACCAGGGCGCGGGTGCGCAGCAGGGCGGTGGGGGAGCCGATCTCCCGCAGGTCGCGCAGCCAGGTGAAGCCGTGCGCCGCGGCGAGGAGGAGCGGCGAGGTGGCCCCGCCCGGCCAGTTGCCGAGTTGCAACATGGCGGTGGCGCCGCCGAGGTCCATCTCCCCGCGCAACAGCCGCGCGCCGCGCTGGGCGTCGCCCGGCCAGACGTCGCGCATCGGCTGGATCGGCGCGTCCGGTACGCGCGACATGCTCGGACGCGGCAGCCGCGCCAGCACCCGGCGCAGCGCGCGCAGCCAGGCTTGCGGGCGGTTGCCGGTCATCCAAGGTTCCCCGCCGCGCTTGGCGCGGCTGTCTGAGCAACCGCGCTTGGCGCTTCCGTCGTGCCAGCCGCGCGCAGCGCGGCGATCGCGGCGGCATAGTCGGCGGCGGCGAACACCGCGGTGCCGGCGATCAGCGTGTCGGCGCCGGCCTGGACCGCCAGCCGGGCGGTGTCGGGGCCGATGCCGCCGTCCACCGCCAGCGCGATGCCACGGTCCATGGCGTCGAGCTGCCGCCGCAGCGCGGCGATCTTGCCGAGTTGCGAGGCCAGGAAGGCCTGGCCGCCGAATCCGGGATTGACTGTCATCACCAGGACGATGTCGGCCAGTTCGAGCAGCCAGGCAACGGTTTCGATCGGGGTGCCCGGCGTGAGCACAACACCGGCCCGCTTGCCGAGCGAGCGGATGAGCTGCAACGAGCGGTGCGGGTGGGGCCCGGCCTCGGGGTGCAGGCTGATATGGTCGGCCCCGGCCGCGGCGAAGGCGGCGATGTAGGGGTTGACCGGGCTGATCATCAGGTGCACGTCGAATTTCAGGGCGGTGTGCGGGCGCAGCGCCTGCAGGATCAGCGGGCCGAAGCTGAGGTTGGGCACGAAATGCCCGTCCATCACGTCGAGGTGCAGCCAGTCGGCGCCGGCGGCCTCGATCGCCCGCACCTCGTCCTTCAGCCGGGCGAAGTCGGCGGCCAGCAGGCTCGGGGCGATGGTCAGATGGCGTCCTGGGGTGTGCGCCATGGTTGGGTCCTGGAGACGGGGCGCTCCGGCGGGGGAGGCGGGCTGGGGGCGGCGGCAGGCCGGGAGACTTCGATGACGTGGGGCGGTCACGCATTGTCCGTCATAGACGGCGGGACCGGAAGGTGCATCGCGGATTTTGCGGTTGCGGAGGCGTGGCGCGGCCCATCGGGGGCCTGATTTGGCGTCGGCGTTGGCGTGGCGGTCGTCCCTGGGGCTTTCCGGCTTGCGTTGCCAGAAGCGTATCCGTCGCTTTATCGCGCAGCGCGGGGCGCAGCCGGCAACGCCGCAGGATCGTCGCTACGCGGTCGCCGCGTCGTGCAGGCCCAGCTCCGCGGCCATCCGCTCGCGCATGATGAATTTCTGCATCTTGCCGGTCACCGTCATCGGAAATTCGTTGACGAAACGAATGTGCCGCGGCACCTTGTAGTGCGCGATCTGGTCGCGGCAGAACGCGCGCACCTCATCGGCGGTCAAGGTCTCGCCGGCACGGAGCTTGATCCAGGCGCACAATTCCTCGCCGAAGCGCGGGTCCGGGATGCCGAACACCTGCACGTCCTGGATCTTCGGATGGCGATACAAAAATTCCTCGATCTCGCGCGGGTAGATATTCTCCCCGCCACGGATCACCATGTCCTTGATGCGCCCGACGATGTTGACGTACCCCTCGGCGTCCATCGTCGCCAGATCGCCGGTGTGCATCCAGCGCGCCGCGTCGATCGCCTGGGCGCTGCGCTCTGGATCGTCCCAGTAGCCGAGCATCACCGAGTAGCCGCGCGTGCACAGTTCGCCCGCCGAGCCGCGCGGCACGATCCGGCCCTCGGCGTCGATGATCTTCACCTCCACGTGCGGGTGGACGCGCCCGACCGTGCTGGTGCGCCGCGCCACCGGATCGTCCGTCGTGGTCTGCGTGCTGACCGGGCTGGTTTCGGTCATGCCGTAGGCAATGGTGATCTCCGACAGGTGCATCTGCGCCATGCAGCGGCGCATCACCTCGATCGGACACGGCGCGCCGGCCATGATGCCGGTGCGCAGCGACGACAGGTCGAAGCCGGCGAACGCGGGATGCTCCAACTGGGCGATGAACATCGTCGGCACCCCGTGCAGCCCGGTGCAGCGCTCCTCGGCGACCGTCTGCAACGTCGCCAGCGGGTCAAACCCTTCGCCCGGATAGACCATCGCCGCGCCGTGCGTGGTGCAGGCCAGGTTGCCCAGCACCATGCCGAAGCAATGATACAGCGGCACCGGGATGCACAGTTTGTCCTGCGCCGTCAGCTGCATCGCCTCGCCGATGAAGAAGCCGTTGTTGAGGATGTTGTGGTGCGTCAGGGTCGCCCCCTTGGGCGCGCCTGTCGTACCCGAGGTGAACTGAATATTGATCGGCTCGTCGAATTGCAGCTGCGGCGCCAGCACGGCCAAATGCGCGCGATGCGACGCGGCACCCATGCCGTAGATGCTGTCGAAGCCGACGAACCCGGGCGCGGTGTCCGGCCCGATCTGGATCGCCATCTCCAGCTTCGGCAGCTTCGCCGCCGTCAGCCGGCCCGGCTGCGCCGAGGCCAGCTCCGGCGCCAACGTGTTCAGCATGCCGACATAGTCCGAGGTCTTGAACGCCGTCGCGGTGATCACCGCGCGGCATCCCACCTTGTTCAGCGCGTACTCCAGCTCGGCCAACCGATAGGCCGGGTTGATGTTCACCAGGATCAGCCCGGCCTTGGCGGTGGCGAACTGCGTCACCACCCACTCGGCGTTGTTGGGCGACCAAATGCTGATGCGCTCGCCCGGTTGCAGCCCCAGCGCAACCAGGCCGGCGGCGAACGCGTCAACCCGCGCGCCCAACTCGCGGTAGCTCCAGCGAAGGCCCTGCTGGCGGACGATCAGCCCCGGACGGTCGCCCCAGGCGGCCACCGTGCGATCGAAGCTGGCGCCGATCGTCTCGCCGATCAGCGGGACATCGCTGGCACCGTGCGCATAGCTTGCGGTCGATACGGACATGGACGTGCTCCCCGACACGCGTTCGTTGCGCCGCATTGTGCGGCTTGCCGCGGGTTGGCGCCAGGGCAATCGCCGGCAGGATGCAAGGCCAAGGGCGTGCAGCCCGCTTTACCGAACCGAAAGAGCCGGAGCGCATGGCAAGCTTGTCAAGGCCGGGGTCGAGGGTTCGAATCGCTTCGCCCGCCCCGGGTCGCCATTCAAAACCGTGGGTGGCGGCACGCCTGGCACGAGGGGTAAAAACCCCAGGCAGCCGTCTGTACCGGGCGGGCTGCCGGGGCGCCCCCGCTCGCGCGCGCGGGGCCGGCACGTCCCTATGAAATATTGCAAAAATCCAGCCGTCTCGCCCAATGCCTCGCGGCCCGCTGCGACGCGATCCCTCGCCGCCCTCCGCGAATCGACCGAGAGAACCACCAAAGACTCATCAGGCCAGCGGGTTGCCACGCAGTTCCTTCGTCCGACCATCGCGCGAAGACGCTATCTCGTCGTTGTGTCCGCCGGCATGATCTGCCACGCTGCGCCGAACGATTGGGGCGCCTCGGGGGGTAGATTGTGCGGACTCGCAACGTCCGGGAAGAGACGCACCCAATGCCCGCCGCGATCGGCCCGGCCGGCTGGTGGCCGCGGCTGATCGGCGCTGGCATGCTGTTCGCGGCGGCTGCCGCGCCGGCTCCGGTCCACGCGCAAGCTCCGCCCCCGACGGTGCCGCAGGGCTCGCCGATCCCGCGCATCCTGCCCCCGGCACCGCCGTCCGTCTCGCCCGGCGCACCGCTGGCGCCCCCGCCCGCGCCGAGCACCGAGGTGCCGAACCAGCCGGTGCGGGTCACGTCGGTCTCGATCGAAGGCGTCACCGCCTATCCGATGTCGGCGCTCTCGCCGCTGACCGATGGGCTGGTGGGCCCGGCGACCCCGCTGCCGCGGATCGACGCCGCCCGCCTCGCGATCCTGCAGCACTACCGCGCGGACGGCTACGTGCTGTCCGCCGTCTCGGTGAACTTCGATGTTCCCAGCGGCCGGTTGCGCTTCATCGTCACCGAAGGGCGCATCGCCAGCGTCAAGCTCGACGGCAATATCGGCCCGGCCGGCACGCAGGTCCTGCGCTTCCTGAACCGCCTGACCGAACAGCAGCCGATCGATTCGGCGACGCTGGAGCGCTACCTGCTGCTGGCGCAGGACGTCCCCGGGGTGAAGCTGCACGCGGTGCTGCAGCCCTCGGCGGACGACCCCGGCGCGCTCAACCTGATCGCCCAGGTCAGCCGCCAGGCGGTATCGGGCCTCGCCACCGTGGACAACCGTGCCTTCGTCAACACCGGACCGATCGAGGCGCTCGGCGTCGTCGACTTCAACAGCTTCAGCGAGTTCGGCGAGAAGACCGAGATCTCGCTCTATCACACCTTCCCCAACAGCGAGACCTTCGGCCAGGCCGCCACCGAGGTGTTCCTCGGTGCCTCGGGCCTCAAGCTGCGCGTCTATGGCGGCTCCGGCGCAAGCCTGCCGACCGGCCCTCTCGCGCTGCAGGATTACAAGGGCACCACAACGGTGTTCGGCGGACAGTTGAGCTATCCGCTGATCCGCGCCCGCCAGCAGACGCTGAACCTGCGGCTTGCCTTCGACGGCATCCAATCGGTCGTGGATCTCGGCTCCCCTTCGATCATGAGCAGCTACGACTTGCTGCGTGTGGTGCGACTGGGCGCCGACTACGCCCTGTCGGACCTGCTGCTGGGCGCCGAGCGGTCGGCGCTCAATGCCGTCTCGATCCGACTTTCCAAGGGCCTGCCGATCCTCGGCGCCTCGGCCAACGGCGATCCGAACGCGCCGCGCCTGGGCGAACGGACCAACTTCGCCAAGTTCGACTTCCAGCTCAGCCGCACCCAGACCTTGTTCAGCCCGTGGCGGGACGCGTCGGTGGCGCTGATGGGCCTGCTGGCCGGCCAGGTGAGCCGCGACGTGCTGCCGCTGTCGGAGGAGTTCTACCTGGGCGGCATGCAATACACCCGCGGCTACTATTCGGGCCAGGTCACCGGCGACAACGCGCTCGCCGCCACCGCCGAACTGCAGCTCAACACCTCGCTTGACTTTCACACGCTGCACCTGCCGTCGGACCTGTTCGACGCAATTCTACCTTTTCTACGACTGGGGCCAGACCTGGAACAACCAGTCGTACGATCCGGGCCTGCATGTCAGTTCCGCCGGCGGTGGGATGCGCATGCAGGTCACGTCGCGCGTGGAGCTGGATCTCGAGGGGCTGGCGCGGTTCGACCGCTACCCGACGGGTGACGGACCGGGCGTCTCGCCCCTGTATGGCGGGGCGTTCTACTGGCGGGTGCTGGCGCGGGTACTGACCGAGGCCGCGGGGTCTCACCCCGCGGCGCCAACCCGGCCGACACGGAGGATGATTGGATGGCGCACGGACGTCGGCGTATCCAGGAGAGGCAGGAACCGGTCGGGCAGGAACCGGTCAGGCTGCTTGGCGCGGTGCGGCGCCGGCGGTCCGCGCTGCTGCTCGGCACGGCGCTGCAGGCCAGCGCGGCGCTTCTCCTAGCAACGCCCGGCCGGGCGCAGCCGGCGCCGAACGCGCGCCCGAGCGGGGGCGTGGTCACGGCGGGCAGTGCGACGATCGGTAGCAGCCCGAGCACGACGACGATCACCCAGAGCAGCCAGCTTGCGGCGATCAACTGGCAGAGTTTCGATGTCGGCGCGCAGCAGACGGTGGATTTCGTGCAGCCGTCGTCGTCGGCGATGGCGCTGAACCGGGTGATCGGTCCGAACCCGTCGCAGATCGCCGGGCGGATCGACGCCAACGGGCAGATCATCCTGATCAACCAGTCCGGGGTGATCTTCTACCAGGGGGCGCAGGTGAACAGCGCCGGGCTGATCGTCTCGGCGGCGGGGATGAGCGACGCCAACTTCATGGCCGGCAAGCTGGTGTTCGACCAGCCGGCGCAGCCGAACGCGGCGGTGGTGAACCAGGGAACGCTGACGGTGACGCAGGCGGGCCTGGCGGCGCTGGTGGCGCCGCAGGTGGCGAATTCGGGGGTGATCACCGCGAAGCTGGGCCATGTGGTGCTGGCCGGGGCTAACACGGCGACGCTGGACCTGTATGGCGACGGGCTGGTGTCGCTGGATGTGACCAACGAGGTGACGCAGGCGCCGATCGGGCCGGACGGCAAGCCGGTGACGGCGCTGGTGACCAACAGCGGGGTGATCCGGGCGGACGGCGGGACGGTGCAGCTCACCGCGCGCGAGGCGGACGGGCTGGTGCAGACCCTGGTGCAGGCGGGCGGCACGATCACGGCGAACAGCGTGGGCGCGAAGACCGGCACGATCGTGCTGGGCGGGCTGGGCGGCTCGATCGTGCTGACCGGGGAGGTCTCGGCGGCGGGCAGCGCGGCGGGCAGCACCGGCGGTCAGGTGCAGGTTGACGCGAGCCAGGGGGTGACGCTGGCGGCGGGGTCGCGGATCAGCGCGTCCGGCCCGGCGGGCGGCGGCACGGTGGCGATCGGCACGACGCTGGCGCGGGCCAAGGGCGGGCCGGGGACCGCATCGGCGCTGACCGCGGGCACGGTGCAGATTGCCCAGGGCGCCAGCATCGCCGCCAATGCCACGGCCACGGGCAACGGCGGGCGGGTCACCGTGCTGTCGAGCCAGGCCACGAACATGGCCGGCACGATCTCCGCCAAGGGCGGGCCGCAGGGCGGCGACGGCGGGTTCGTCGAGACCTCGGGCGAGCAGGGCTTCGCGCTGACCGGGTCGGTCGATGTCTCGGCGCCGCTCGGCAACCTCGGCACGATCCTGCTCGATCCGGCGAATTTGACGATCGTCGCCGGATCGAACGGCAGCGGCGACCAGGACACCAACCTGATCGCCGGCACCGGCACGCTGCTGGCGACCGTGGCGGACACGACGAATGACCAGGTGTCGAACGGCGCGATCGAGTTGCTGACCGGTAACATCGTGCTGCAGGCGATCACCAACCTGACGGTCTCCGCGCCGATCGACCTGACGACGTCCGGCCAGGCGCTGACCCTGCAGGCCGGCAACAACCTGGTGGTCCAGGCCGGGGGCGCGATCACCACCAGCGGCAACATCACCCTGTCGGCCGGCGACAGCACGATCACCGGTTTCAACGCGGCCGGCGGCCTGACACTGAGCGACACCGTCAGCACGAGCGCCGGCACGGTGAAGCTGTCCTCCGGCAGCGGCGGAATTTCGCTGAACAGCGGCGCGGTGCTGACCGGTCAAACCATCGACCTGGACAGCGGATCGGGCGGGATTGCCCTGATCGGCAATGCGTCGGTCGGGCAGTACGACGCCGTGGTCGATCTGACGGCGGGCGGCGCGGGGGTCACCGAGTACAATTCCAGCGTGATCATCGCCGCGACGTTGCAGGGCAACGTGGCGGGCCCGGTGCTGTTGGGCAACGGCAACACGGTGACGAGCGTCGGTTCGTTTGCGGTGACCGGTGGTACGACCAACTACTTCTCGCTCGAAGACACCGGCACCCTGGCCGTCACCGGTCCGCTGACGGCGACGGGGGACGTGGGGCTGGACGTCATCGGAACAGGCTCAGGGAATGCGATCACCGTGTCGGGCAGCATCGGTTCCGGGGGGACGCTGTTCGCCGGATCCGGCCTCGGCAATCTGGCGCTTGTCACCGGCGCCGCACTGACCGGCCCGACGATCTCCCTGCAAGCCGAGGCGATCACGCTGACCGGCAACGCATCGGTAGGCGGAGCGGGGTCGGTGGTCAATCTGATGACGTTCGGCGGGGCGGTGTCCGAGGCCAGCACGAGCATCATCACGGCAGCGACCCTGCAGACCGGCGGAGGCGGCAGCCTTGGAGGGATGTCGCTGCTGGGCACCCAAAATGCGATCGACTCGCTTGGCCCGGTCACCGTCTACGACGGATACCAGAGCTTCCTCCTGGTTGATTCCGTACCGCTCACGGTGACCGGCCCCGTCAACCTGTCCGGCGGTGTGTATCAGAGCGTGGTGCTGGAGGCCGGCGGCACGATCACCGTGAACGGCTCGATCACCGCCTCCGGCGACATCACCCTGGCGACCGGCGGCGCCGGGCCGTTGAGCCCACCGCCCACGGCGCAGTCATCGCCGCTGATCGCGGTGCTGGGCGGGGACGTCACCTCCACCGGCGGTTCGGTGAACCTGCTTTCGGGTCCTGGCGGTACGGTCGGGATCGGCCTGGCCGTGGTCGGCGGACCGGAGACCACCGGAACGCTTGCCGCGGCATCCGGTCAGCGGGTGACGCTGCAGACGGATACGCTGCTGGTCGGCAAGGTCGCCTCGATCGCCGCGCCCGACGGCACCATCGAGATCGCGCCGGCGACCCAGGACAACGGGATCGACTTCGCCACCGCCGCCGCCGGAACCCTGACGATCCCGGGATCCGCGCTTGCCAAAATGAGCACCGGCACGCTGCGCATCGGCGCCGTGACGATCAATGGCACGGAAACCACGACGGCCGGGGCGATCACGTTCGATGCCCCGGTTGACCTGACCGGCATCGCCACGACGCTCGATCTGCAAAGCGGCGGCGCCGTCTCGCAGAACGCGGCCGACATCCTGACCGTCCCCACGCTCACCGCGGTCGGCACGGCGATCAACCTGCCGGACGCCAACAATGCGATCAGCGTCGCCACGAACCTGCGTGCGACGGTGGGCGACATCGTGCTGGTCGACGACCCCACGCTGGTGCTGACCGGCAGCCAGAGTGGCAACAACCTGTTCTTCGAAGTGACCGCGGCGGGCGGCACGCTGCAGGTCGGCTCGAACGCGCTCGGCGCGACGCTGACCGCGACGGCGGCCAGCAACCCGCGCATCTCCCTGGTCGCCGACAACCTCACCGAGGGCAGCGCCCCCAGCACCATCACCGCCGCCGGCGGATCGGTCGAACTGGCGCCGTTCACCGCCACGACCGCGCTCAGTCTGGCGGGCAGCGCCGGCAGCCATCTGCTGATCGACACGACCCTGCTCGGCGACATCAACACCGGCACGCTGGTGGTCGGCGGCTTCACCGACGTGCCGGCCCTTGCCACCAGCCCGGCCGCCTCGGCGGCGTCGATCTCCATCGACGGGGCGGTCGACCTGACCGGCCATGCAACGACTCTGCTGCTGCTGGCGAACGGTCCGATCAGCGAGCCCGGCGGCCCGCTGACCGTCAACACCCTCGCCGCGGACGGTGGCGTGATCACCCTGGACAACCCCAGCAACGCGGTCTCGGTGCTTGCCGATGTCAGCGGAACCAGCTTCCTGCTCGACGATGCCACCGACCTGCTGGTGAGTGCGGTGCTGAATGCGGCCGACATCACGCTGCGCGCGTTGGCCAGCCAGATCTCGCTCGGCGACGGTGCCTCGATCATCACCGGCGGCAGCAACCCGGGGTCGCCCGGGCCACTGGTCGCGGCCCTGGAACCGTCCAATGGCGCGCCGGGCGCCTACATCGAGGCCGCCAGCTTCACCCAGATCGGCAGCAGCACGCTGTCCGGCCAGGCGGGCGGGCCGGCGACGTTGCAGATCAGCACCAGCCAGAGCACGCAGTTCGACCCATCGCTCGGGCTACAGGGCGGCGGCAATTGGCTGATCCTTGACCTGGGCGGCGGGACTGCCGCCGGCAACATCTATGTCGGGGCGCTCAATGTGACGTATTCCCAGCCCGGCAGCGCCGACCTCAGTGGCACCATCAACGGCGTCGCCGGCCCTGGCGCGGCGGCGTACGGTTTCATCCAGCCGGCCGTCAGCCAGGTTTATCTGTTCAATGGCTGCCAGATCGGCACGCCTTCCTGCCATGGCAGTCCACTGTCGCAGCAGCAGAACGAAACGGCCGTGCTCGGCACGCTCTCCCCGTTCCTGCCGGGCATGCCGCCGCCGCTGATCGGTTTGACGCCGCTGGTCCTGCTTGCCAACCCGCTGCCGCCCCCGCCGGCCGGCGCGCTGACCGATCCCGACGTGGTTCCCCCCAACGTGTCCTACGTGGATTACTGACCATGCGATCGCCGCTTGCCGCCTGCGTGCTGGCCTGCCTGCTGGCCGGTTGCGCCCAGCCGCCGCCGGGAGCCTATGTCGGCGGCAGCGGGATCTCGGCCGGGGCCGCGCAGGGCGTGGCGCTGGGCAGCGACGCCAGTGGCGAGAGCTGCACCCAGTTCCCGGCCGACGTGGCCGACGCGGTCGACGTGTACTGCGGCACGTGGAAGCTTCCGGCCGCGCGCATCCGCTTTGCACCCGCCACCGCGACCCCGCTGGCGGCGCTGGCGAGCGGCGGCCCCTGGCGGAACACGCTCGATCTGCGCTACGCCTGCGCGCCGCCAACCAGCACCTTCATCCTTGGCGGCGAGCCGGCCGAAGTGCTGCAATGCACCCGCCGGATCGGCGGCTGGCCGCAGCTCGCGCTGGTCGCCGCGGTGGGCGCGCGGGTCTACCAGGCGGACGGGATCCTGCCGACCCTGCCGGTCATGGAACGAGCGATCGGCGTGCTGTCGGGCCGTACCGTGGCCGAAACCGCCGCCCTGCCGCCCTCCGCAGTCGATACGCTGCTCGCCGCGCGGCTGGCGGCGCGCGCCTTCGGTGCCGGCGATGTTGGCGATTACGAACGGCTGATGGCGCTCGGCGCGCGCGCCAACCTGGCGGAGAGCTTCGCCACCGCCGAGACCGCCTATCGTGCCGCGCTGGTGCTGCAGCAGAAGGCGCTGGGCCGCAGCAATCCCGACACGGTCAACGCGCTGATGCACCTGGCACTGCAAGTGTCCGACCAGGGCCGCTTCGTCGAGGCCGATGGACTGTTCCAGCAGGCCGACACGCTGGCACCACACGCGGCGGACCGGGCGGCGCCCGCCCGCCTGCTGCACTATCGCGGGCTGGACGCGCTGAACCAGGGCCGGACCGAGGCGGCCCTGGCCCTGCTGAGCCGCGCGGCAGCCGCCTACACGGCGCTGGTGCCGCCGGAGAGCCTGCACGCCAGCCCGGCCGGCACCGGCGCGAGCGACCTTGCGTCGTCCCTGCCGAGCGAACGTCTCATGGTCGATCCGACCGCGCAGTCCGCGCTGATCGGCCTGATCGAGACGCGCCGCTATCGCGCCGTTGCGCTTCGCCTGTTGGACCGCCCCGCCGACAGCGCCGCCGAGATCGCCGCCGCCCAGGCGCTGGCCGCCGCCAATCGCATGGACATCCCGCTGGTGAGTGCCCGGCTGACCCGCACCGCGGCCACCATCAGGGCCGCCGCCGGCGATATGGGCCTGGCCAAGGCCGGGCTGGCGCGCGCGCACCAGGACTTCACCCAGGTGCTGCCGCAGACCAGGCCGGTGGCCGAGACGGAACTGCTGCAGGCGGCCGACAACGCCCGCCAGGGCAACCCGGACGCGGCGATCGCGCTGTGCGGCCAGGCGACCGCGCTGCTGCGCCAGTTGCGCGTCGGCATCGATCCGACGCTGCTGGAACCCTGCCTGGCGTCCGGGGCCGCCGTGGCGGACCGCGACCCGGCCCGCCGCCAGCCGCTGCTCGCCGAGATGTTCGAGACCGCACAGCTCGCGCAGGGCAGCGTCACCAGCCGGCAGATCGGCGAGGCCGCGGCGCGGCTGGCGGCCGGCACGCACGACCCCAAGGTCGCCGAGGCGATCCGTCGCCGTCAGGACGCGGCGCAGGTCCTGGCGGAGCTGTACCGCCGGCGGGACGCGCTGGCCCATCCGCCCGCGCCGGGTACGCTGCCGCCCCCGACCGGTGACCTCAGCCCGGCCGAGCTCGACAAGCGCATCGCCGCCGCGCAGGGCGACCTCGCCGATGCCGACGCGGCGTTGCAGGCCGCCGCGCCGAACTACGGCCAACTGGTGCAGGAGGTCGTCCCCGCCGCCGACGTGTTCAAGGCGCTGGCGCCGGGCGAGGCGTTCGCCGCCATCACCCTGACCGGGCACGGCGGCTGGACATTCCTGCTGCGCGACGGCGCGATCACCGCCAAGCCGGTGCACGGCGACGCCGCCGCCATCGTCGCACTGGTTCGCAAGATCCGCGCCAGCATCGAACTGACCTCCGCCGGCTTGCCGCCGTTCGACATCGCCGCGTCGCGCGCGCTGTACGACGACACGCTGGGGCCGGTGGCACCGCAGCTCCATGGCGCGCAGGCGCTGGTCGTGGCGCCGTCCGGCGCGCTGCTGGCGCTGCCGTTCTCGGTGCTGCTGACCGGTCCGGCGAAGCAGGCCGATCTGGCCGGCGCGCCGTGGCTGATCCGCCAGCTCAGCCTGACGCACGTCCCTTCGGCCGCCAACTTCGTGGCGCTGCGCAAGGCCGGCACCTCGCGCGCCCCGCATCCCTGGCTGGGCTTCGGCGGCTTCCGTCCGGTGACCCTGGCGCAGGCGCGCGCCAGCTTCCCGGCGGCGGCGTGCCGTGACAGCGCTGCCCTGCTCGCCGGGCTGCCGCCGCTGGCCTCGGCGCTGCGCGAACTCACCGCCGCGCGCCAGATTCTCGGCGCCTCGCCCGCCGACGAGGTGCTCAACGACCGCTTCACCGTCGCGGCGGTGCAGCACGCCGACCTGAAGGAGTTCCGCATCCTGCACTTCGCCACCCATGCGCTGCTGCCCGCCGAACTGCGCTGCCAGGACGAACCGGCGATCGTCACCTCCGCCCCGCCGGGCGCGCGCGATGCGTCGGGCGCCTTGCTGACGTCAAGCGACATCGTCGCGCTGCACCTCGACGCCAACCTGGTCATTCTGTCGGCGTGCAACTCCGGCGGGCCGGGCGGCACGGTCGCCGGTGAGAGCCTGTCGGGCCTGGCGCGGGCATTCTTCTACGCGGGAGCGCGCTCGCTGCTGGTCACCCACTGGTCGGTCAACGACCAGGCGGCGGCCTACCTGGTTGTCGACACCCTGTTGCGCCTGCACAACGATCCAGCGGCGGGGGTCGCCGCGGCGATGCGCGGCGCCGAGCTGGGGATGCTCGACGCCGCCGGCCACACCATGCCGGCGGCGCTGGCGCATCCGTTCTTCTGGGCGCCGTTTGCGGTGATCGGCAACGGCTCGGGCGCGGGCCAGGTCGCGGCGGCCGGGCGGACCAGGCTCGCCGCCCTCCGATAGCAGCCGCCCGACGGCTGGGCGAACGGCCAAGGCGCGGGGCGGCGGGTACGACCTCAAGCCGCGCGGGCGATCCCGCTACGGCGTCGGCACCAGGGTTTTCTCGTGGTCGAACGCGGTCCGCTGGGCGCTTGCCGCACCGGCGGCAAGCTTCGCTTGCTTGGCAAGTCCCTGCAAACCTGCCGCCGTGCTACCGGGCAGATCCGCGCCGGCGGCGACGACCTCGCGGCTGCCGTTCGACGAAAGTTCCGGGCGTCGGTCTTGGGCGGTTCGCCGCCGTTCCTGCGCTGGAATTCGTCCGGCAGATGATCGGCGATCGATTGATACCAGCCGTCCGAAATGATGACCCTTCCATCATTTCGGACGGCTGGTATCACTCCGTGGGGCGGTATGCGCCGCGGTCCGGTGTGTCGTCTCGGTCATGGCTGCCGGACCGCCTGCCGATATCTCGGCAACCAGCCTGGAAAATTTCCAGGATGCAGCCCCCGGGATGCAATTCGCGGACCCGCACCAACCGTGCCCGGCGATCGCCATATCAGGCCTGGCGATCGCCGGAACGGGCGCGCTAGTGGACGGCCTTGGAGAGCGTCGCCAGCGTTGCGGTCACGGTCTGCTTGATCGCCATCGGCACGAAGGGATTGGCGTCAAGGTTGTCGATGATCTTCTCGCTGGCCAAGGTATCCTGATATTCCTTGATGATGTTGCGGGCGTCCGTCACAAACTTGGGGAGCTTGGTCGGGTCGGCATTGATCGCGTCATCCAGCGCGTCGGCCAGCCTGACGTCGAGTTTGTCCAGAACCGGCTTAACTTTTTCATCGAAGCGCGCAACCACATCCCCGACGATGGAGTCCGCCCCGAAGAAATCGACGATTTCCTTGCGGAGAGTGTCCACATCCGTCTCGATCTTCTTGCGTACGGCCAGCCAGGCCAGGCGCGACTTCGCATAGACCACGGGACCGGCGCTGCCGGCGCCCGCATTCGCGCCGGCTGGTTGAACCACGGCCCCGACGCCGACGCCCGCGGCGTCGAGCGCGTCGCGCAAGCCCTCGCGCAGTTTCGCGATAATCTCGGCGGCCATGTTGAGGTTGTTGGTCTTGATATTGACGTTGGCGTCAGTGGCGAGCTGGATCAGCTCCGCTTTCACCGCCCGCTCGGTGTCGGGGACCTCGGGGATCCGCCGGGCAAGTGCCGCCAGTTCCTTCTCCACCGCAGCCTTATCCAGCGTTGGTGCCGCGGCGAGCAACAGCTTCTCGAGGTTATCCAGCGCCAGCATTGCCGCCTTGTAGTCGCCGCCGGCGCCCTTCTCCTGCGCGAATGCGCTGACGGCACGCATCTTCGACGTATCTCCGCGATTCGCCCGCAACGCAGCGAGCAACTGGGGCTCCAAAACCGCCATTCTTTCCTCGAAGGCGGCCTGCAACGGGTCGCCCGAAGCGCCGTCGGCGGTGGTTTCCTGGCTCTCTGCCTCGTCCTCCGGCTCGTCCTCGAACGACGCATCGACGTTGAGTTCGACCTTTTGATACGGAATGCGCTTGACCACCTCGACCAGCTTGATCCGCATGTTGCCGGGCGCTTCCTTGTTGAGGAAGAACCGCACCATCCCCGGGTCGTAGTCGGTGTCCACCTCCGCCTTGCCGAACCGCAAGGTCGCGGTCTGCAGCTGGATCTTTGCCTTGCTGGCTTCGGCCTTGAGCGTGGCCAGAAGCTTCTTCGGCTTCAGTCTTTTGTGCAGCAGGATCACACCCTCGCCATCGGCGGTTATGCCGACCGCGGCCTGCACCGGTTCCCGCTTGGACAGCGCCAGCAACGGCTTCATTTCGCCAGCCGACATGAACGTGTCGGACGCCGGTGCTTTCGCCTTGGCAGCTACGGCCATGGGTCTGTCTCCCTCCGTTGTTTCGTCGCCGCCGCGGCACGGCTCGCGGGAACCGTGCCGAAGCTCCCCAATTCGCCGTCCCGGAAAGCCTGTCCGATAACACCGCGACCGCGCAGCAGGTCAGTTGATACACCACGCCCTGCGCAACGTTCGCGAGCCCCGGATCATGACATTATTCGGTCGGCGCTCTCCCGTGCAGTTTGACCATTTTGCGGGCGCACGGCAAGCGATTGAAAGGTGGTGAGACGGGCGGGCCGCGCGCCGCGATGTCAGCTTGCGGTTCCGCGGGAGCCACCCTCCGCCTCAGGGAGGATACTGCGGGTGTGCCTCGTCTGCCGCCGGAGGTTCGATTCGCGATGCAGCGCGCGTCATGCCGGCTCAGGTGGCACCAGGAATTGGCCCATCCGAGCAGGCAGGCCGCGCGGCGGCGAGCTGTGGTCATCCGGAGGACACCTGGGCGGCCCTTGACGGGCGGGCCAGGCCGGCTTCGGCTCACACGGGCTCACACGGGCTCAGCGCTCGCTGGCCGGGCGCAGTGGGCTCGCCGGCCGCCGTACGCCGAGCACCTCCGTTGGGGCGGCGCACATTGCGGCGGCGAAGTGTTCCGGGTCGAGCAGGTCGGTGAACGACTCCTGGTCGGCCGGTCGAACCTGATTCGCCCCCCCAGCGAAGCAGCGCGCCGCCAGGGCGTCCAACTCCGCCCCCCGCGCCGGGTGCAATCCCAGCGCCGCCAGGTCGTCCGCGAGGCCTCCCGCCGACGGATCGAGATAGCGGTTGCTGGCGTCCAGCGCGGCGGACGGCGGCACCCGAACCACCAGGACGCGCGAGGCCGACGGCAGTGCGGCATGCGCCACGAAGGCCACGCCCGACATCACGCCGCATAGCGCACTGACCGGCGGCCCCGGCATGATCAGGCTGAAGCAGATCGGCAGGTTGCCCGCCGGCTCCCACAGCAGCGGGTGGATCGAACGTCCGGTGACGGCGACCTCGCCGGTGACCTGGATCGGCCCATTGACCAGGGTCTCGCCATAGGTTGCGACCAGTTTCGCGCCGTTCCCGGGGCGGATCACCAGGCTGCCGCGGATCAGCGCGCCGCGATAGCGCGGCGACCAGGCATGCGAATAACAGGCGTAGCTGCCGCACAGCACGCGCAGCCCGCCCAGCACGCCGACGCCGGCCCCGCGGCGGCGGGGCGCCGGCGCGGGCATCTGCACGGCCATCGGGGCGCCGTCCAACCCGGTCAGCTCAACGCGGAAGTCCTCGACCCGGCAGGCGGCCAGCCAGGCGCCGGAGCGGGACAGGCCGAGCACCTTCGCCCAGTCGTCGTAGAAGCTCTGTACCCGCGGCAGGGCGCGGCCTTGCGTCCATTTGTGCAACCGATCCAGGTCGCAATGCGTGGCCGGATTGACCGCGCGAAAGCGCGCGCAGAGTTGCTTGCGACTGGTGCACGCCAGCGCCGCCGTGGTCAGGCGCAGCTTGACGGCGATGTCCTGGTAGGCGTCGCGAGGCGGCAAACCCGAACATCCCGACCGTCATGTGCCCAATCGCAAGGTTAGTCGAATTTTGCGGAATTTCCACCGTATTCCTGGAAATTCCTCATGGGTGGCGTTCCCGCCTATGCCGCCGGGCGATATAGTCCGGCACGAAACCTGGCGCGGTTCCCCGACCGAAGGGGGCGCCGCGGCAATGCCGGGAACGGCGCCGACGGACAGCGGAGGACGATGACACCATGGGCGAAACCATCACGCGGCCGAGCGGGACGACCGCACGGGAGACCGACCCGAGGCGCGCCTGGATCCGCCGGGTCATCATGCCGGACCTGCCGCCGACGCCGAGCCCGCTGGCCAATCTCAAGGGCAGGAAGCTGCCGGACCTGCCCGATCCGGGCGCCGGCTACCGGACCGCGTACGACGAGGCCAAGCCGACGATCTACCGGGCCATGAACGTCAACCCGTCCACGCCGGAGCTGCGGCAGGCCAACCAGGACCTCAGCAACCGGGTCGACGCGATGACCGCGCTGGCCACCGACCGCAAGTATCCACAGGCACTCCGCGCGCTGCCGGGGGTGGTTGATGCGGCGCGCAAGGTGATCGCGCTCGGCGACGTCGCCGGCGTGCAAGCCAAGCAGCTCCACGTCCAGCAGGCGCAGCACGAGGAAATAAAAGGCGTGTGCGACGAGGTCGTGCGCACCTACTTCAACCCCACCGCCGCCAGCTCGTCCGGCCGCGTCCGCAAGGAGAAGCTGAGCCCCGGCAAGCATTTCAAAGCCTATCTGACCGCACTCGAAACGGTGGAGGCGACCCGCGGCAACCTGCCCAAGAAAGGTCCGACCCCGCCCAACGACGCCGAATCCGCCAAGCGGGACTGCGACGTGCTGGTGGCCACCGCACAGGCCTATCTGACGCATTTCGCGCAGGACCTCAGCGACCGCGAAAAGCGCGACAAGACCAACCAGCGGAAGTTCCAGATCGTCACCGAGGGCCTCAAGGCGGCGCGGCAGTTCTCGCTGGCGATGCAGGTGCAGGCGATCGACGCACCGACCGAGCAGAAGCCCTGGGACCGCGAAACTGAAGCGCGCGCCGGCGGGCTGCGCGCGGCCATCAACTTCGAAACCGGCTACAAGAAGGGCAGCGATCTCAGCGACACCGGCGGGGCTGGTGCTTCCTCCGCGTTCTGGGTCGAGTTCAAGCCGCCGGGCGCACGGAAAGCGACCAAGAATTTCAGTTTTAAACCGATGCAAGGCGAGCGGACGCCCGCCAAGGATGACCGCCCGGGCGCCGGCGCGGCGAAGGAGGCGCTGGCCTCGGCCAACGCCAAGCTGTTCGAGCGGCAGACCGGCATCGACCTGGGTGTCCCGGAGACGCAGGTCACCACGGTCGGCGCCCACGCGCTCGACCTGAAGGACGCCGAGGCAGACGGCCAACCGCGAGTTGGGTCATTGCAGGAATTCGCCCCGTCCGACGGCCCGCTTGGCACCTCAGGGGTCGGCACGCGGCGGAAGATCTCGGCCAAGCAGTGCCAGAAGATCGCGATCAACGACATCATGGGGCTGAACTTCGACCGGCACAGCGGCAATCTGCTGCTCGACACCACGAAGGACGCCAATGCGCCCGAGCTGGTGCCGATCGATCACGGCTGCACGCTGCCGACCCGAAAGGATTTCGCCGCGATGGCGGACCGCATCGGGGGGCTGAGCATCTCGAGGGACGGCGTCGTCAAGGTGCAGAACGCCGTCCTTGGCATCCCCGCCGCCTACGAAAAGTTCGATACCGATACGATAGCCAAGCTCGATCTGCTCGATCCTGACGCCATGGTACAGGGCATGCGCGATCAACTGGCCGCGCTGGACAAGGTCAATCCGGGACTGGATGCACAGAACAAGGTCGCCGACGAAAGCCTCGCGATGTCGAAGCGGTCGATGATGTTCATGAAGGCCGCCGCGCGGGAACTCAGCCCGGCCGAGATCCAGATCGCGCTCGGCCAGCACGGCGAAGAATTGTTCGACGCCGACGACGCCCATTTCGATGGCATCGCCGACCGGGTCATCGCCGGAATGAAAGCCAAAAGTGCCGGCTACACCGAGATCTTCACGTCGAGCAGCGGGCGACTCGACGAGATCGTCAAGACACTGCAGACGAACGGCTGGACGCCGAACCACGGCGACCTTGCGAGCTGGATCATGGCCGACCCGGTGGCGGCGCTGAAGCTGTACAAGTCCGGCGCGGTGAATGCCAACGCGCAGGCCGACGCGGATGGAAATCCGCAGGCCAGCACCAAACAGGTCTCCGATGCGCTCGGGGCACTGGACGACACCCAGGTCCTGCGCAAGTCGATCGGCGCGCTGACCGCGAAAACCGTCGACTATCTGACCGATGTGCCGCGCACGGCGGCGGCGGCGCTCGACACGCTGCGGGCCGAGGTCAAGGACCTGCTGGTCAGCGGCGATGTGGTTGGCGCCGAGTCCAAGGCCCGCCAGGTGGAAGCCGAGGCGCTGGAGCTTGGCCTCGCCGTCATCCGCGCCGAGGCGGACACGATTTATGCGCAGCGCGACGCGCTGTTCGCCGACATGGGCACCGACGAGGAGGAACTGGCGAAGCGCGCGAAAGCCAAGACCCCCGCCGCCGCGCAGATCATCGTCCGACGCATCGCCAACCGGCGGGACTCCGCGAAGTACTATAGCGACGTCGTGGCGGTAACCGGCATCAACGCCGACCTGGCCACGGCGCGGATCGTGCTGCCGAAGCTGCGACGGACGTTGGCCCCGGTGACGTAGCGCGCGCGACCTGGCGCGCGTGACGTCGGCTCGCCCTTGTGCCGGCCCGAATTGAAACCGGAACCGTTCGAAGCAAGCGGCTCATGGCCGTTGCCGGAATGATCAACTCTCTGGCGCAATCCCCCAGCGTTGCCACATCGTCATGCCGGCGCCGATCGGCATCCACGAACGGCCTTCGTGCGGCCGGCAACGCGCGGGATGCCGGACCTTCACCCGGCATGACGCGCGCGAGGCGCCGATGCGTCAATCGTTTCGGCGCTTGGTAGTGCGTCGGGAGACCGGCAAGGAGCAGGAGGTGAAAGTCCACTACGGTGAAGACCTAGCGAGTTCACGCCGGCCCCGCGCCGTGCGTCGTGTTCCGCGAGGGGCAGGGCGAAGCGTCGGCAGGGGAGCGTGCAGGCTGGCCATTGAGCCGCGTAAGGCCGAAATCCCGGGTGCCGACAGGGTTACCAACCTGGAAGGCAACACGTCCTGCTGCGCTATCGCGAGCGGTGGGCGACCCGGCGCGGTCAGAGACCCCAGCATGCATGGACGCTTCTTGTTCGGGAACCGAGAGATCTCATTCTTGGCCGGTGGCGCAAACTGCCGGTCCGCGTCGGGAAGGTGAGGAGCCGTAGCCGGCGATGCACGGGGGTGAGAAGTCAGACCTGGCCATAGTAGCTGTGAAGCCTGCGAACAACTCCGGGCAACCGGATGCGGAGCGGGTGGAGCCAAGGGCCGGGGCCGAGGGAAATGTGGGCCAGCAGCGCACGCGCCGGGCACAGGACCGGGCAAGCGTGTCACAGGGGCTGGACCGCATACGGAAAGCTGCGAAGGAAAGGAAGAAGGAAAGGTTCACCGCGCTTCTCCACCATGTCGATGTCCCGATGCTGCGGACGGCGTTCTATGCCCTCAGGCGGGATGCTGCTCCCGGAGCGGACGGGCTGACGTGGCAGGACTACGAGACAGACCTCGATCACAGGATCGAGGACCTGCACGACCGGGTCCATCGGGGAGCGTATCGGGCGCAACCATCCCGGAGGAGGTTCATACCGAAGCCGGATGGGCGACAGCGTCCGCTGGCGATTGCCGCGCTGGAGGACAAGATTGTCCAGCGCGCGGTCGCGATGGTGCTGAATGCGATCTACGAGGAAGACTTCCTCGGGTTCTCGTATGGGTTCCGCCCCGGACGCAGCCAGCACGATGCGCTGGATGCCCTGGTGGTTGGGATCGGCAACACCAAGGTGAACTGGATACTGGACGCCGACATCCGGTCATTCTTCGATATGGTCAGCCAGGAGTGGCTGGTCCGGTTCGTGGAGCACCGGGTCGGCGACCGCCGCATCATCCGCCTGATCCAGAAATGGCTGAGGGCGGGTATTCTCGAAGACGAGGTCGTAACTGTCAGTGAAAGGGGAACCGGGCAGGGGTCGGTAATCTCGCCGCTGCTCGCGAATATCTACCTGCACTACGTCTTCGATCTCTGGGCCAACCGCTGGCGACAGCGGGAGGCCACCGGCGACATGATCGTCGTGCGCTACGCGGACGATATCGTCGTGGGGTTCGAGCACGAGGCCGATGCCCATCGGTTCCTCGGAATGATGCGAGCACGTCTGGAAGAGTTCGCACTGACGCTGCATCCGGAGAAGACCCGCCTGATCGAATTCGGCCGCCGAGCGGCGGAGCGGAGAGAAAGGCGCGGGCTGGGCAGGCCGGAAACTTTCAACTTCCTGGGCTTTACCTTGATCTGCGGCAAGTCGCGACGTGGCAAGTTCCTGCTATGGCGGAAATCCCGGCGCGACCGGTTGCAGGCGAAGCTTCTGGCGGTGACGGAGGAAATGCGGC
The DNA here is from genome assembly GCA_963847615.1 of uncultured Alphaproteobacteria bacterium. Lineage (GTDB taxonomy): Bacteria > Pseudomonadota > Alphaproteobacteria > Acetobacterales > Acetobacteraceae > Palsa-883. The sequence goes on along the minus strand of CAWKAN010000030.1, from coordinate 23,158 downwards.
GGCGGATGCACCAGCCGATCCCCCGACAAGGGGAGTGGCTGCGACAGGTGGTCACCGGGTATTTTGCCTATCACGCGGTGCCGACCAACATCCGTGCTCTCCAGACTTTCCGCGACTGCGTGGTTCGGCTCTGGCGGCGGTCGCTTCGGCGACGCGGGCAGCGCGACAAGACGACGTGGGAGCGGATCAAGCGGCTGGCAGAGGACTTCCTGCCGAAGCCGCGCATCCTCCATCCCTGGCCCGAGCAACGCTTCGCCGTCAAACACCCGAGGTGGGAGCCGTATGCGGGAATGCCGCTCGTACGGCTCTGTGCGGGGGGCGCGCAGTAATGCGCGTCCCTACCGCGATTGCCCGTGCTTAGTCGAACGCGTAGGCCAGATCCCCGTCCTTCACGCTCACCCGCACGCCGGCCACCTGGCCGCCCTCCAGCATGCGGTTCAGGAAGGCGCCGCTGATCGCCGGCAGCATCGTGTTGGTCAGGATCGCATCGATCATCCGCCCGCCGCTCTCCGGCTCGTTGCAGCGGCTGGCGATCAGCTGCACCACGTCCTCGTCATAGCTGAACGGCACCTTGTGGTGCTCGCCGATGCGCTTCGCGACGCGGCCAAGCTGCAAACGGATGATGTCGCCCATGACCGCGTCGCTCAGCGGATAGTACGGGATCACCAGCAGCCGCCCCAGCAGCGCCGGCGGAAACACCTTCAGCAGCGGCGTGCGCAGCGCCTTGGCCACCTCCTCCGGCTCCGGGATCAGTTCGGGGTCGGCGCACATCGACATCAGCAGATCGGTGCCGACATTCGAGGTCAGGATGATCAGCGTGTTCTTGAAGTCGATCATGCGGCCTTCGCCGTCTTCCATCATGCCCTTGTCGAACACCTGGAAGAAGATCTCGTGCACGTCGGAGTGCGCCTTCTCCACCTCGTCCAGCAGCACCACGGAATAGGGCTTGCGCCGCACCGCCTCGGTCAGCACGCCGCCCTCGCCGTAGCCGACATAGCCGGGCGGTGCGCCTTTCAGCGTTGAAACGGTGTGCGCCTCCTGGAACTCGCTCATGTTGATGGTGATCAGGTTCTGTTCGCCGCCGTACAGCGACTCCGCCAGCGCCAGCGCGGTTTCGGTCTTGCCGACGCCCGACGGGCCGCACAGCATGAACACGCCGATCGGCTTGAGGGGTTGTCCAGCCCGGCGCGCGCGGTCTGCATCCGCTTGGCGATCATCTCCAGCCCGTGGCCCTGGCCGATCACCCGCTGGCCCAGCGTCTTCGCCAGGTCCAGCACCGCCTGGATCTCGTTCTTCACCATCCGCCCGACCGGAATGCCGGTCCAGTCGCCGACCACCGCAGCCACCGCCTGCTCGTCCACGCTCGGCAGGATCAACGGCGATTCACCCTGGTGCGCGGTCAGTTCGGCCTGCAGCGTCTTCAGCTTGGCCAGCATCGCGCCGCGGTCGGCCACCGGCATCTCGCTCCCACCGTCCGGTCCCATTGCACCGGCCCCCACCGCTTGGGTTCCCGTCGCAGCGGCGCCTGTGTCCGCCGCGTTCGACCGGTGCGGTGCCATCGCGCAGCGCCGCGCGCAGGGCCAGCACCTTGTTCGACCAGCGCCTTCTCGGCGCCCCAACGTTCCTCTAGCCCAACGAGGCGCGCGCGCTCCGCCGCCACCGCCGCCTGCGCCGACGCCTCGCGCGCCGCGGCATCGATGCCGATCGCGGTCTCGCGCGCAATGATCTCCAACTCGGTCTCCAGCGCCTGGATGCGCCGGCGGCAGTCGTCCACCTCGGGCGGCACCGCGTGCTGGCTCACCGCGACGCGCGCCGCCGCGGTGTCCAGCAGGCTGACCGACTTGTCCGGCAACTGGCGCGCCGGGATGTAGCGGTGCGACAGCCGCACCGCGGCCTCGATCGCCTCGTCCAGGATCGCCACCCGGTGGTGCTTCTCCAGCGGCGAGGCGATGCCGCGCATCATCAGGATCGCCTTCGCCTCGCTCGGCTCGTCCACCTGGACGACCTGGAAGCGGCGGGTCAGCGCCGGATCCTTCTCGAAATATTTCTTGTATTCGGCCCAGGTGGTCGCCGCGATGGTGCGCAGCGTGCCGCGCGCCAAGGCCGGCTTCAGCAGGTTGGCGGCATCGCCGGTGCCGGCCGCGCCGCCGGCGCCGATCAGCGTGTGCGCCTCGTCGATGAACAGGATGATCGGCTTGGGCGAGGACTGCACCTCCTCGATCACCTGGCGCAGCCGGTTCTCGAACTCGCCCTTCATGCTGGCGCCGGCCTGCAGCAGGCCGACATCGAGCGTGCGCAGGCTGACGTCGCGCAGCGCCGGTGGCACGTCGCCGGCGACGATGCGCAGCGCGAAGCCTTCCACCACCGCCGTCTTGCCGACGCCGGCCTCGCCGGTCAGGATCGGATTGTTCTGCCGCCGGCGCATCAGCATGTCGACCACCTGGCGGATTTCCTGGTCGCGCCCGACGATCGGATCGATCTCGCCGTTGCGCGCGCGTTCCGTGAGGTCGACGGAGAACTGCCGCAACGCCTCCTGCTTGCCCATCTGCGCCGGGGCCATCGCCCCGCTCGCCTCGCCCGGCGTGCCGACCGAGCCGACGCGCGAGCCGTCCGCGGCGCCCAGCGCGGCCTCCGGCGAATTCGCCAGGATCTTGTTGAAATCGTCAGCCAGCGCCTCGGCCTTCACCAGCTCGAACTGCCGGCTGATCGCGTACAGCGCGTTGCGCAGGGTCGGCGTCTTCACGCAGCCCAGCAGCAGATGCCCGGTGCGCACCTGCGCTTCGCCGAACATCAGCGTGGCGAACACCCAGCCGCGCTCCACCGCGTCCTCGACATGCGACGAGAGATCGGAGATCGAGGTGGCGCCGCGCGGCAACCGGTCCAGCGCGGCGGTGAAATCGGCGGCGAGCCTGGCCGGCTCCAGTTCGTAGTGGCGGATGATGCGGTGCAGGTCCGAATCCTGCACCTGCAGGATCTGATGCAGCCAGTGCACCAGTTCCACATAGGGATTGCCCCGCAGCTTGCAGAACGTCGTGGCGCCCTCGATTGCCTTATAGGCGATCGGGTTGAGCTTGCCGAACAAGGCGGCGCGGCTGATTTCACTCATGCGGCTGACTCCGGGTTGAGCACGCGGTGGTCCGCGGCAGGGGAAGACGTCTGCGAATCGATCCGGCTCGCCATGCTGTCGGCGCTCGCGTCCAGCAACAGGTCTGCCGCGTCGGTGGTGGCGTTGCGCGGCATCAGCCACGTGGTCCAGCCGAGCTGCCCCTCGCGGCCGAGGCAAATCGGCGGCACCTGCTCGCGCCGCAGGATCAGGTTCACGTCCCACATCAGTGCGTCGCCGATATAATTCCGCACGATCGGGATCAGTCGATGAAAACTCAGGCCGCCGGGCAGCAGGCGGCGGTAGTCGGCGAGGTCGAGCGGGCCCAGCACGATGCGGAACTTGTCCTGGCGGCTCCACACGCGCCCGCCCAGCAGGGCGGTCTGACCCAGCGCGGCGGTGCGCGGCGAGTGGCCGAGCCGCGTCCGGTCCGCCGCGGGCAGCGTCAGCCAGACGCCGACGAAACAGTCGATGCGCACCGGCACCTGGAAGAACGCGGCGAGGATGGACGACAGGCCCTCGGCATGCCGCGTCTGGCAGGACAGGTGGCCGGCGAAGTGCAGCTTGGTCAGGTCCGGCATCGCGTCGCGATCGCGCAGCGAGTCCATCCCCAGGCCGATCAGCGCACCGGCATAGAGCGCGAACCGGTCGTCCTCCGGCCGGTCGAAGCTGACGGTCGGGCGGGAATTCGCCCAGGCGCGGTAGAACAGCGACAGCGCGCGATGGTGGAAGATGTCGGCAAAGCGCTGGAAGGTCGGGTCGCGGTAGTTGCGCGTCCGATCGCGTGCGTACTCGGTCAGGTGCAGGGGCAGCGGGCCGTCCGGGCCGAACAGGCCGAAGAAATGCACCAGCAGCCGCGCCGGGTTGCCGTCCTGCGCGTCGTCCCAACCGGCCAGCGTGGCGGGGGCGAACTCGACCGTGGGAAGCTGCGCCAGCCGGATCGCGTCCTGCGCCGGACGGACCGAGCGGCCGAAGCGCGGGCGGTCCCGGTGCAGCGCCTCCAGCCGGCGCATCGCCTGATAGAAGCTCCAGTCCCATGGCGCGGCGGCGAACGCCGCGTGCAACGCCGGCACTTGCGCGGGCTGCGCGGCGTGGTCCGACGGCGCGCCCTGGTCTGGCGGCGCATCCCTTGTGGCGAGTTCGCTGGCTGCCATGCTCAGCCGGCTCCCACGCCGCTCACAGGACCGGGCGTTGGCCTAGACGCATCGGCCATCTGACCACCTCGCCACGTTCCGGGTTCATCAGCACCGTCTCGGTGAACGCGTTGATCGAGACGTATTTGGCGAAGAAGCGATCCAGCACGGCCGCAAGCAAGATGCCGCCCGCCCCGCCGAACGGCGCCTCGTCGATCGTCAGCGTCAATTGCAGCCCGCGTCCCACCGCGATCGGCCCGGCGCCGCGGATGCGCCGCACGATCGGCTGGCAGGCCACCGAGGACAGGCCCTCAAGCTGATGCGCGGCCACCGAACTCGCCGACGGGACATAAAGCCGCAGCAGCTCGCGCAGCGCCGCCGCGCCGCGCACCGCGTCGGTATCGACCAGGCTGAGGTAGTTGAGGCCGAGATGGCTGATGAAGCGCCAGGCGTAATCGCCGTCGCCGCGGCACGGCCGCGGCGCGACGGGACCCACCAGGCAGCGGATGGAAGCCACCGGCGCGCTCACCGCGATGGTGAAGTCGGTATGCTGCTTGCCCACCGGCATCGCCAGCGGCAGGTCGCGGTTGGTGCACATCAGATCGAGGCCGATCTGGCGCAGCCCGGCGGGGTAGGGCGCATACTGCGCATCCACCAGGGAGATGAACGCCTCGTGCCCGATATAGCTCGAGCGCGGTCCCCGCTGGCGGGCCCGCGATGACTGTTGCCGCGGCACGCGGCGCAGCACGTAATAGGCCCGGTGATCCGGGTTGCGGCTGAGATCGTTGGCGGCATAGAACGGCAGGAAGGGTTGCGGTGCGCCGCCGTCGGCGGCGTAGCCCTCGACCGCGGCGACGCTGAACACCTCGTAATCCAGCGGGCGCATGCGGTCCGGAACGATATGCAGCTCGGCCTCGTGCCCCGACAGGTTGATGCGGTCGCTGCGCTTGGCGAACAGGTTGATCGCCGGCGTGCAGAACAGCGCGAACTGGTCCGGGCCGAAGGCGCTGGCCAGCGCCGGCTCGCTGCGGTTCAGCAGCAGCAGGATCTCCAGCTCCTTGCCGGCGCAACGGACCACCGGACGATCGAGCCCGCTGAATTCGACGAACAGCAGCCGCTCCGGCATCGCGTAGTATTCCTGCAGCAGCCGGTAGCCGTCGAACGACTGCGGCACGCGCGGCAGCAGGGCCTCCTCGGGATCGAAGCCGAGCCCGCGAACCGCGCCGTCCGGCAGTCGTTCCAGCCATGGCAGCGGCCGTTCGGTCGGCCGCACATAGGCGGCCGCCAGGTTGGCCAGCAACTGCTCGTACAGCCGCACCCGCGCGCCCTCCGGACCGGCGAGGAACAGCGCCAGGCGATCGAGCGCCAGCTTGTTGAACGGCGCCTCCCCGGTGGTGCGCAGCCGGATCCGGATCGCCGCCCGCACGCCGCGCTGTTCCGGCAGGCCGAGGGCCGCGACCGCGCCGGGCGAGGCGATGTATTCCGCGTCGGCGATCTCGATCGGCAACAGCTGAACTTCGTGCGCGGTGCGGAATTCGCAGTTGGTCTGGTCCTCGGTGCCGAGCAGGCTGCGCAGTTCCGTTCCCGCCGGCAGCACCGCGCCTTGCGGCATGCCGCGCAGCGTCGGCTCCGGGTTGAACTGCACCACGGCCATCGAGGGGGTCGGCGCCAGGTACTGCGGATAGACCATCTGCAGCAGCGACTGCGTGAAGGTCGGGAATTCCGCCTCCATCTTGAGCTGCACGCGCGCGGTCAGCAGCGCGAACCCCTCCAGCAGCCGTTCCACATAGGGATCGGCCACCTCGACGCTGCCCAGGCCAAGCCGCCCGGCGACCTTCGGGTACTGGCGGGCGAACTCGCCGCCGACTTCGCGGACATAGGCCAGTTCGGCTTCGTACAGGCGCAGCAGCCGAGGATCCATCAGCCGCGCGTCCTGGCGTCGGTCACCACCGCCATCCGGGTCTCAAGTTCGATCATCGTTTCGAGAAACAGTTGCTGCGGCACCGGCTGCGCCCACAGCTCGCCCTGGATCTCGAAGGTGATCGCCGCGGAGGGCTGGTCGTCCTGCGGCGGGCGCAGGCGCACCTTCAGCGAGTCGGGTCGGATGCGCGGCTCGAAGGCACGGATCGCCTCGGCGATTCCGGCCTCCAGGCTGCCGAGCCGGCGGCCCGAGGTGACCAGGCCGGCGAAGCTCGGGATACCGAAATTGATGGTCAACTTCATCGCCAGCGATGCGCCGTCCAGCTCCTCGGTGGCCGCCAGGTTGGTGGTGTTCAGCAGCCAGGCGAGATCGCGCAGCACGGCACGGCGAAGCTGCTGCATGCTGAGCGTCTGCTGGTCGAGCAACTCGCGCTTGTGCTCCGGCGCGTCGTCGGTCAGCCGATCGAGCAACGACGGCTGCAGTCGTTCCCGGCTGACGAGTTCGCTCATGGCTCAGCCCGTGGCGGCGTCCGGGGCGTGGAACGTGATCCGCCTTATGTCCATCAGGGCGAACTCCGCGGCGTCGGTGGTCAGCATGCGCTGGCCGAGGCCGAGGAACCACGCGCCGTTTTCCCGCCATTCGGTGCGCCGGGCCAGGGCCAGCGCGGGATCGGCCGCGTTTTCCGAGCCGGGGTAGCGCGTCGGCACGAAGCCGTACAACTCCCCGCCGTTGGTCCAGACGAAATGCGCCGGCATCCAGACCTGGTCCCGCAGATCTGCCGGCGGCTCGATATCGAGCGTGCGCAGGCGATGGAACGGCACCCAGTAGTATTTGCCATCGACGACGGCTTCCAGCATCGGCCCCAGCCGCGGATCGGCGTCGGCGATCCACGCGAACGCCTGGCCGTCGATGCTGCCGCCGACCGAAGGCGCCTGCTCGAAGGCGTCGTCGCGCAAGCGGGCGGCCTCGGCCGGCTTGCCGGCGGCGAGCACGCGGTTCGCTTCGACCAGCAGCGACATCCACGGTTCCGGATCGGCGAAGATGGTCGGCGTGCGGGCACCGGCGAACACCCGGCCGCGCAGCAACTCGCAGCGGATCGCGGCGCGATAGGCTTGCGCCATCGGCAACGCGAGCGGGTCGAGTTCCGCCGCCGCGGTAAGCTGGGTGACCGCGCGCTCCCAGTCGCCGAACACGCAGAACATCTGAAACAGGAAGGTGCGCAAGGCCACGTCGCGTGGCGCCTTGCGCACCTCCTGCTTCAGTTGTTCCAGCGCGGCGCGAACGTCGCCCGTCCGCAACAACTCGCGCGCGTTCATGTGTCGCTATTCGCCCGCATCAGATCGGCGTCGCGAGATGGTCCTGGATGTTCTTCACGCGGTTCCAGCCACCGATTTTCTCCGCCATGAGCGAGCCGTCGGGATTTTGCGCGCAGTAGTGGATCTGCAGCCCGCCGTATTCGAACGTGAGCGTCTCCTTCGGCGACTCCTCATCGTGGCTCCAGGAGATCGTCTTGGCCGCCACCAGCTTGAAGTCGAAGCGCAGGAAGACGAAGCCGGAGGTCATGGCCGTCGCACCGGTCGCGCCGGCGCCCACGCTCTTGCGCAGCGCGAGCATGACGGTCTTGAAGGCGGTTCCCGAGCAGGCCATGTCGAACAGCGCCGGCGAGGCTGCGTCGATCTTCCGCGTGATCGAGAACGGGTTGAACGTGACCTTGCCGGCGCCGGCACCGCCGGCCTGGCTGCCGATGTTCAGCGTCTGCTCGATGTCGAAGCTGTAGTCCTCGATCTCGAAGATGTGTCCGTAGGTCAACTTGCCGCCCGAAACCGTGGCGGGCTTGTACGTCGGGTAGATGGCACTTCCGAGAATGTCGGCGCTGTTGTTGCCCCAGTCGGCCTGAGATTCGGAGTCCGGTGCGGTGCCATTGTAGGGGACGAAAACGACGTATGCATCAACAGCCATAGTGTGGGTCCTTTCCTGCTAGGTGGTGGTGATGGGCCACCGATCGCCCTCGCGTTGGTGCGGGGCTATTTCGGCATCCGCGAGACGAGGCGGAGCGAAACGGTCAGGCCTTCGAGCTGGTAGTGCGGCTTGAGGAAGAACTTGGCGCTGTAGTAGCCGGGATTTTCCTCGTTCTCCTCGACCTGCACGAGGCCTTCGGCCAAGGGATGGGTTGCCTTCCAGTCTTCCGACGAGGAGGTGGGCGAGCCATCGACGTAGCGGTTGAGCCACGATTGCAGCCAGCCTTCGAGCTGCGCCTTGCTCATGGTGCTGCCGATCTTGTCGCGCACCATGCACTTCAGGTAGTGCGCGAAGCGGCAGCTCGCGAACAGGTATGGTAGCCGCGCCGACAGGTTGGCGTTCGCGGTCGCCGCCGGATCGTCGTATTCCTGCGGCTTCTGCAGCGACTGCGCGCCGATGAAGGCGGCGAAGTCCGAGTTCTTCTTGTGGATCAGCGGCATGAAGCCGTTCTTCGCCAGTTCGGCCTCGCGCCGGTCGCTGATCGCGATCTCGGTCGGGCACTTCATCGCCACGCCGCCGTCGTCGGTCGGGAAGGTGAAGGCCGGCAGGCCCTCGACCGCGCCGCCGCTCTCGATGCCGCGGATGCGGCTGGTCCAGCCATACAGCTTGAACGCGCGGGTGATGTTGGTGGCCATCGCATAGGCCGCGTTGGCCCAGCAGAACTTGCTGCTGTCTGCGCCCTCGGTGTCTTCCTCGAAGTGGAATTCTTCGACCGGCTCGGTCTTCTCGCCATACGGCAGGCGGGCCAGGAAGCGCGGCATGCACAGCCCGAGGTAGCGGGAATCCTCGCTCTCACGCAGCGACTGCCAGGCGGCGTATTCCGGCGTCTGGAAGATCTTCGTCAGGTCGCGCGGATTGGCCAGCTCGCTCCAGCTCTCCATCTGCAGCACGCCCGGCGCGGTCGAGGCGATGAACGGCGCGTGCGCCGCGGCGGCGACCTGCGCCATGTCGCCCAGCAACTGAACGTCCTGCGGGCTGTGGTCGAAATAGTAGTCGCCGATCAACACCCCGTACGGCGCGCCACCGAACTGGCCATACTCTTCCTCGTACAGCTTCTTGAAAATCGGGCTCTGGTCCCACGCCGTGCCGCGGAATTTCTTCAACGTCCGCCCGACATCCTTCTTCGAGATGTTGAGCACGCGAATCTTCAACTGCTCGTCGGTTTCGGTGTTGTTGACGAGATGGTGCAGCCCGCGCCACGCGGATTCCAGTGCCTGGTATTCCTCGGTGTGCATGATCACGTTGATCTGCTCGGTCAGCTTGGCATCGATCGCGGCGATGATCGCCTCGATGCTGCGCAGCGAGTCGCCGGAGATCAGCTGCGTGTTGGACAGCGCCTGCTGTGCCAGGGTCTGCACCGCGGCTTCGACCGCGGCGCGTGCGTGGTCGGTCTTTGGTTTGAACTCACGGGTCAGCAGGGAGGCGAACTCGCTCTTCTCCTGCGTCATCACGCCGGCGGCCGGAGCGGCCGCGCCAACTTCTGTCCCCGACATGGCTTATTCCTCTCCGCTATTGGCCGCGGCAGCCGGGTTTGGCGCGGCGGCGAGTGTCTGCAGCAGGGCGGGATCGTTCAGCACCTTGGAAATCAGGTCCTCGGCGCCGCTCTTGCCGTCCATGTAGGTCAGCAGGTTCGAGAGCTGCGTGCGGGCTTCGAGCAGCTTGTTCAGCGCGTCAACCTTGCGTGCCACGGCCGCGGGCGAAAAATCGTCCATGCTCTCGAAGGTGATGTCCACGGCCACGTTGCCCTCGCCGGTCAACGTATTCGGGACCATGAAGGCGACCCGCGGCTTCATCGCCTTCATGCGGTCGTCGAAGTTGTCGACGTCGATCTCGAGGAATTTCCGATCGGCCACCGCTGCCAGCGGCTCGGCCGGCTTGCCGGAAAGGTCGGCCATCACGCCGACCACGAAGGGCAACTGCACCTTCTTCTCCGATCCGTAGGTTTCCACGTCGTACTCGATCTGCACGCGCGGCGCCCGGTTGCGGGCTATGAACTTCTGACTGCTCGCTTTGGCCACGGTTTGCCTCGCTGAATGCTGGGTTTAACGGTGTGTATCCCACACCTCCGGCCGGTGGAGGTGCGACGGTGGTTGTTCTTGCTCCGGCCGATCGGCGTTCGCTCATGCATCACGGACGCCGACCACGTTTTGCACCTGCGCCAGCCCGTCGGGGGCCAGCTCGCGCACGATGTCAAGGAAATTCTTCTCGGCAAGCCCGGAAGCGCGCGCGATCAACAGCGACACCGGGCTGGCGGGCTCGTAACGCTGGTAATACCGACTGACCAGTTCAAGCAGGTGCAACGCATCGGCCCGCGTGGTGACCTCGGTCAGGCTGGAGATGTTCACGCCACCCGCCGCGCGCCGCGCCACCGGCGCCCCGCCGCCCTGGTCCGCCCCGGCGGTATCCGCCGTCGAGGCCTCCGCCTCTGCCGCCTCCTCTGCGGGCGCCGCCATCACGGCGTAGCGCTCGATCGTGCGCCCGATATCCTTCAGCAGCTTGACCAATTCATCGAAGTCCGGGCCGGTGGCGAGGCCGGCCCGCGCATCGAACACCGCGGGGATCGCGGCGGTGTCGGCCGCAGCCGCGGCCGCCGCGCTGCGCAAGGCATCGACCCGCGCCGGGTCGCTGGCCTGGAACGCCGAGCGGATGACCAACTCGCTCGGCTTGTCCTCCGCGTCGCTCTCGATCGCGCCGGTCGCGATCCCGACGTCGCGCCAGGAATACTGGCCGAGCCGCGGCGAGCCGGCGAGGGGGAGGTTGCGGAGATGCCTGAGCACCAACCCGGGATGGGCCAGCCCCAGCAACGCATTGGCACGCAACGTCGGATCGTTGTCCTCTTCGGGATCAAGCTGTGGGTGAATCTCGTCCCATCGCGCTTCCAGCAACTGCCGCGTCATCGACACAACCTCGGCGAAGGCCGGCAGGCCGGTAAGATGCAGGCGCGCGACCGCCAGATGGGTCAGCACCCGCAGATCGCGGGTCCGCTCCAGCAGCGCGGCGGCCTGCCGCTCGACCTCTTTCCAATCGGGCTCTTCCGCCGGGATGATGGTGTCGCCGTACTGCTGTTCCGACTTGCCTTGCGCGACGCGCTCAAGCGCGCCGAAGTCGGCGTCGAATTCGAGATTCGGGCCGCCCGGCGAGTCTTCGGACACCGCCTCGAGCAGCGTCCCCGCGTCTAGCGGCGGCATATCATGCCCATCCCACAGAGCGCCGCGTCGCCCGGTCCTGCACCAAAGCCTCCCTCGCCCCGCTTGGCTTCACGCGCGCACGACTTTTGCTGCACCGCCAATCCGCGATCCCAGGGGCAATGCTCGCGCAGCCTCCGGCAAAAGTCCAGGACGATAATCGCCGGCTATCTTCCCGCTCTGATACCAGCGGCCCAAAGTGACAACTCTTCCACCATTTCGGGCCGCTGGTATCGCGCGCGGGGTTGCCCGGGGGAGTTGGTGGGGCGGCCGCGCGCCAAACCAAAACTCATGCCAGCGGCCCAGCACCAGCCGATGGGTCAAGACCTTGGGCCGCTGGTATGATACCCGCGTCCCGATGACCGACCGATCAGCCGGTGTCGAACCGTCGGTCATGTATCGCCGTTCAACGCGCGGCTGCGCCACACCTGCGCGGCCGCCCCGCCCGCGACACCGGCCGACCGAACCGAGGAAAGCGGCATCCCTCCAAGCGGTTGGCACCCTCTGGCTGGTCAGCCGGGCCCCTCGGCCTCGCGCGCCTCGATCACCACGGCGGTGACATTGTCGTTGGTGCGCCTTGCCACGGCCGTCGCGATCAGGCGCCGAGCGGGATCCTCGCCGTCCTCGGCAAGCACGGCGGCGATCACCGCCTCTGGCACGCATTTCGTCAGCCCGTCGCTGCACAGCAGGATCCGTTCGCCCGGGCGGAGCTGATCGGTCACCTTGTCGAGCATGAAGCTATCCGGCTCGCCGGCGCCGACCGCGCGGGTGACAATGTTGGCATGCGGGTGGCTCTCTGCCGCTTCCGGCGCGATCTGGCCGGCGTCCACCAACTCCTGCACCAGGCTGTGATCGTGGGTGATCTGCGACAACGTCCCGCCACTCAGCAGGTAGGCGCGCGAATCGCCGGCCCACAGGCAGGCAAAATGGCTGCCGCGCATGCACAGGATCACCGCGGTGGAGGCGATGATGACGTCGGGCCCGCGCGACGCCGCCTCCGCCAGCAGCGCCGCGTGCACCGCCTCGATGCGGTTGCGGATCTCGGTCAGCGCGTCGGCCGCGCCAAGCCCGGGCGGGATCGCGCCCAGCGCCTCGGCGATCATGGCGGAGGCAACCTCGCCGGCGTCATGCCCGCCGGCGCCGTCGGCCACCGCCCACAAACCAAGGTCGGGGCGGTCAAGGAAGGCATCCTCGTTGTGCGAACGGGTCGGTCCCGTGTCGCTGGCGGCCCATGACTGCAGCACCACGCTCATGCCTCCTCCCGCGCCGGCGCATCCGCACCCAGCATTATGGCGAACCGGTCCGCGTCGGGCAGCGCCGCCAGCGCCAGACGCATCGGCGCCACGCGCGGCCCGCCATCGGTCCACCATTCGCCCGGCTCCGGCGTCTCGCCGCTGTCGCCGGCATCGAGCCGCGGCAGGCGCCGCGCCACTTGGTCGGGCGCCACGGCTTCCTCCAGCGCGGCGCGCCCCACGTCCTCGCAGGCCGCCAGCCAGGGCTCGGCAATGGCGGGCGCGGGCAGCCCCGCGCCGGGCGGAAACACCGCGGCCAGGGTCAGCGGGAAATACCGCCCCACCCGATCGACGCTCGGCATGAGCAGGCCGAGGACCGCGCCCGCGCCGCACATCCCGCACGGCAGCGCGAAGCGCCAGACCGGTGATTCGAGAAACGCCGGAAGCCAGACCTCGCCCATCCGCTCCTGGCTGGCCGCCATCACGCGTTGCAGCCAGGCGTCCCAGGGGCGGACGAAACCGCCGGGCAGCCCGAGTTGCACGAAATCGCCACGCGCCGGCAGCTTGCCGAACAGACCGACATCGGCCGTCCGGGCCGCGCCCGACGAGCTCATTGCGCCGTTTCCGCGACGGCATGGCAGAGGTGGCGTGCCCTTGCAGTGCCACGCCACCGGATAGCTCGATGCCCCAAGCGAAACGCTCTCCCTGGCGGCGCGTGGTGGTGCGAGGAGGCCGACACGCAAACAAACCGTATCGCATCGGACCGCCGACCGCCAAGGCCGCTCGTTCACCCGATTGGCCTGGAGAGCTGCGCCCGAGGCTTCCCGTCAAAGCGGGGCTGGTGTAAGGCGCCGCGCATGACCGCGCCCTATACCGCCGCCGCCTTGGAGCCGGAGCTTGGCAAGCCGTTGATCCTGGCGCTCCCCAAGGGCCGCATCCTGTCGGAGTGCGGCGCCTTGCTGGCCCGTGCCGGGGTCGTTCCGGCCCCCGACTATGCCGATGAGGAAAGCCGCCGGCTGCGGTTTCCCACCGACGATCCGGCGCTCGACGTGGTGCGCGTCCGTCCGTTCGACGTCGCCACCTTCGTCGCCTTCGGCGCCGCCCAGATCGGCATCTGCGGCGCCGACGTGCTGATGGAGTTCGACTACCCGGAGATCTACGCGCCGCTCGATCTCGGCATCGGCCGTTGCCGCGTCTCGGTGGCCGAACCCGCGGCGACCGCCGGCAGCGACGACCCCACGCGCTGGTCGCGGGTGCGGGTGGCGACCAAGTATCCCAACATCGCCCGCCGCCACTACGCGAGCCGCGGCGTGCACGCCGACGTGGTGCACCTGAGTGGCGCGATGGAGTTGGCGCCGGGCCTCGGCCTGTCGCGGCTGATTGTCGACCTGGTGCAGACCGGCTCCACCCTGAAGGCCAACGGGCTGGTGGAGACCGAGGTGATCGCCCAGGTGACCAGCCGGCTGATCGTCAATCGCACCGCGCTGAAGACGCAGCCCGAGGCGATCGGCGCCTGGATCGCCCGGTTCCGCGCCGCGCTGGGGCAGGGTTGACGGTGTACGGGACGGGATTTGGGTGGGATGCCATGAATACTCCCCCTCCCCTTGAGGGAGGGGGTTGGGGGGAGGGGTGCCAACTGCCGCCAGCGTTGCGGGTTGGCACCCCTCCCCCCAACCCCCTCCCTCAAGGGGAGGGGGAGTAGATTGCTGCCTGCCGCATGATCCGCCTCGCCACCACGGACGTGGGCTTTCCGGCCGCCTTCGACGCCCTGCTGAGCCAGGCCCGCGCGACCGTCGAGCAGGTCGATCGGCCGGTCGCCGCGATCATCGCCGAGGTCCGCGCCCGCGGTGACGCCGCGCTGATCGACTTCACCGCGCGGTTCGACCGGGTCACCCTGTCGCCCGCGACCCTGCGCATCACCGCCGCCGAGATCGACGCCGCCGACGCCGCGGTGCCCGCCGACCAGCGCGCCGCGCTCGATCTGGCGGCGACGCGGATCGAGGCATTCCATCGCGCGCAGCTGCCGGCCGACCTGCGGCTGACCGACGCGGCGGGCCTGACGCTGGGCATGCGCTGGACGCCGCTCGACGCGGTCGGCCTGTATGTGCCGGGCGGCAAGGCGGCCTATCCGTCCTCGGTGCTGATGAACGCCATGCCGGCGCGGGTCGCCGGCGTGGCGCGCATCGCCATGTGCGTCCCGGCGCCCGGCGGCGTGCTCAACCCGCTGGTGCTCGCCGCCGCGCGCCGCGCCGGGGTGACCGAGGTCTACCGCGTCGGCGGCGCCCAGGCGATCGCCGCGCTGGCCTATGGTACCGCCAGCATCGCCCCGGTCGATCGCATCGTCGGCCCCGGCAACGCCTATGTCGCCGAGGCCAAGCGCCAGGTGTTCGGCCATGTCGGCATCGACAGCATCGCCGGCCCGTCCGAGGTCGTCGTGCTGGCCGACGCCGCCAACGATCCGCGCCTGATCGCCGTCGACCTGCTGGCCCAGGCCGAGCACGACGAGGCGGCGCAGGCGATCCTGATCACCGACGACGCGGCGTTCGCCGCTGCGGTCGCCGCCGCCGTCATCGCCGAGCTGCCCAGCCTGCCGCGCGCCGCCATCGCCGGCGCAAGCTGGGACGCCCATGGCGCGATCATCGAGGTGCGCGACTGGGACCGAGGCCGCCATGCTGGTCAACCGCCTGGCGCCGGAGCACCTGCAGCTCATGCTGGCCGACCCCGAGACAGTGTTCGCCCAGGTCCGCCACGCCGGCGCGGTGTTCCTCGGCCGGTTCTGCCCGGAGGCGGTGGGCGACTACGTGGCGGGACCCAACCACGTGCTGCCGACGGGACGCACCGCGCGCTTTGCCTCCGGCCTATCGGTGTTCGACTTCCTCAAGCGCACCACCTGGGTGCAGGCCGACGCCGACGCGCTGGCGCAGGTCGGCCCCGCCGGCGTGATCCTGGCCGAGGCCGAAGGGCTGCAAGCCCATGCCCGCAGCATCGCGCTGCGACTTGGCCAAGGATGATGGGCCAAGGATGATGGGCCAGGGATGATGGGCCAAGCGTGATGGGCCCGGCGTGATGGGCCAATCATGATCGACCACGACGTGATGGACCATTCATGATTGGTCGCCGCGTGATGGACCAAACATGACCGGCCACGGCATGCTCGGCCAAACTTGACCTGCCGGACCCCGGCGCCCATGTTCCGCCCCGCCAACCAACCACTCATCGAGGGCTGATGTCGAAAGAAGACATGATCGAGTTCAGCGGCACGGTCACCGAGCTGCTGCCCAACGCGATGTTCCGCGTGAAGCTCGACAACGAACACCAGATCCTGGCGCACACCAGCGGCAAGATGCGCAAGAACCGCATCCGCGTGCTGGCCGGCGATCGGGTCAATGTCGAGATGACCCCGTACGACCTGTCCAAAGGCCGGATCACCTTTCGGTTCAAGTGAGCGATCACAGGCTGGTCCTGGCCTCCGCCAGCCCACGGCGGGTGGCGCTGCTGGCGCAGATCGGCATCACGCCCGACCGCGTCATTCCCTCCCAGATCGACGAAACCCCGCTGCCGCGCGAGCTGCCCCGGCCGCACGCGGAACGCCTGGCGCGCGCCAAGGCGGACGCGGTGGAGGCGCCCGGCTGCTTCGTGCTGGCTGCCGACACGGTGGTCGCCGCCGGGCGGCGCATCCTGCCGAAGGCCGACACCGAGGCCGAGGCGCGTGCCTGCCTGACCCTGCTGTCCGGCCGGCGCCACCGCGTGCTGACCGCCGTGGTGCTGCGCGCGCCGGACGGGCGGTGCAGCCAGCGCCTGGTGGAGAGCGTCGTCGGCTTGGCGCGGCTGACCCCGGGGCAGCTGCGCGCCTATCTCGCCGGCGGCGAGTGGCGGGGCAAAGCCGGCGGCTATGCCATCCAAGGCACCGCCGCCGCGTTCGTCCGCTTCCTGTCCGGCAGCTACTCCAACGTGGTCGGCCTGCCGTTGTTCGAGACGGCGCAATTGCTGCGTGGCCTTGGCTGGCCGATGCCATGACCCGGGTCCGATGACCCGTGTCGCGTCCCCGCCTGCCATGCGCCGCGTCCCGTGGCCCGCGCGCCCATGCGCCGCTTGCCGTGAGTGGCTTGCCGTGAGCCGCTTGCCGTGAGCGTGGCGATCCTCGCCGCCTGCGCGCCGGGCGAGGTTCGGATCGCCGTCACAAGCGACGCCACGCTGATCGACTTCGCGCTGTGGCGACCGGGCTTGCCCGACGGCGTCGGCGACCTGCACCGCGGCCGGATCGCCGCCCGCGTCCCGGCCATGGCCGGCGCCTTCGTGGCGCTGGACGGGGCGGATGGCTTCCTGCCCGACACCGAGGGCGCGGCCGGCGCGACTGTCGGCAGCGTCCTTGGCGTGCGGATCACCCGCGCGGCCCAGGGCGGCAAGGGACCCCGCCTGAGCGCGAAGCTCGACGCCGCCGACCGGGCGCTGATCGGCGGCGGCCCGCCGGCGCTGATCCGCCGCGGCGCCGGGCCGCTGCTGCGCCTCGCCGCGCTGTATCCCGACGCGCCGGTGCGGCTGGACGATGCCGGGCTGGCCGCCACGCTGCGCCCCCTGCTGGGCGGGCGGTTGACCCTGGTGCGCGCCGCGTTCGACGCGGAGCTGGAGGGGCGGATCGCCGCGCTGGCCGACCCGGTGGTGGAGCTGCCCGGCGGGGCGCGGCTGTCGATCCACCCGACCCCGGCGCTGACCGCGATCGACGTCGATGCCGGCGCCACCACCGCCGTGCGGGCCGGCAAGGCGGCGGCGCAACTGGCGTTGAATCGGGCGCTGCTGCCGGCGCTCGCCGCCGAGATCCGCCTGCGCAACCTGTCGGGCGCCATCCTGGTCGATCTCGCAGGGCTGCCGGCGCGGGGCCGCGCGGCGCTCGCCCCCGACCTGGAGGCCGCGTTGGCCGAGGACCCCTTGCGGCCTCGCCTGCTGGGGTTCACGCGGCTTGGCCTGGCGGAGATCGTGCGCCCGCGCGTCCACCCGCCACTGCACGAAAACCTCGCCGGCCCGCACGCCGCCGGCCTCGCCGCGCTGCGCCAGGCCGCGTCCGAGATCGCCGCCAACCCGGGACGTGCCCTGGCGCTACGCGCGGCACCGTCGGTTGTGGCGGCGTTGGCGGCCGATCCGGTCGCGCTCGACGAGCTGGCCCGCCGGGCCGGCCGGCCGCTCAAGCTGCGTGCCGACCCGTCCCTGCCGGCCGCCGCCTGGGTCCTGGAGGCGGTGACCGCGTAATACCAGGCGTCCGAATGATCGACTCTCCGGGCGTAGCCCCCTCGTCATGCCGGCGAAGGCCGGCATCCAGGACTGTGCTTGCTGCACGAAGGCAAGACGTGGATACCGGCCTTCGCCGGCATGACGAGGGGGCGCCGCCGATGGGTCAATCCTTCGGATGCCTGGTATAACACGTTGACGTTGCGTCAGGGTTGCCATTGTGCGCTCGGCCCCCGGGTTCCTGTGCGCCGGCAATCAATCGCTGGGATGGCCAAAGACGGGTGCGCACTGATGGGCGTGGCGTGAAGCTATGTTCCGTCTTCGGCCGAGCGTTCCGTCTGCTGCCGAGCGTTCGGTCCGCACGCCAGCCTCACCCGACCCTCTGGCCCCAGCTGGCTCTGGCCTCGCCCGGCGGTCTCGGCGACACTCGTGCCAACAACGACACCAGCAGGAGGATGCGCCGATGGCAACCGACAAACAGGTGGCGATCGTCACCGGGGCGGCGAGCGGGCTGGGCCGCGCGATGTCGCTCGGGCTGCTGACCGCCGGCTTCGACGTCGCCGGGGTGGACCGCAACGCCGACGGCCTCGCCGGCGTGGCCGAGGCGGCGCGCGCGCGCCAGGCAAGCGGGGCGCTGCACGCCATCGCCGCCGACCTCGCCGACCCCGACTCGTTCGACCGCATCGTGGCGAACGCACTGGGCCGCTTCGGCCGCATCGACGTGCTGGTGAACAATGCCGGCATCGGCCAATCGGCGATCCGCGCCGACCAGCGCCACCACCCGATCCGCTTCTGGGAGGCGACGCCTGAGCAATGGTCCCGCTTCCTCGCGGTCAACGCCACCGCGCCGATCATGCTGGCGCGCGCCGTGTTGCCGCGCATGCTCGCCCGCAAGTCCGGGCGCATCATCACCGTCACCACCAGCCTCGGCACCATGCTGCGCGCCGGCTACCTGCTCTACGGCGCCAGCAAGGCGGCGGCCGAGGCGGCGATGGCGGTGCTGTCGAACGACCTGGCGGGCACCGGCGTGACCGCGAACGTGCTGGTGCCGGGCGGGGTGACCGACACCCCGCTGGTCGGCGACGATGCCGGCGACCGCGCGCGGATGCTGCGCCCCGAGGTGATGGTGCCGCCGCTGCTCTATCTGGTCTCCGCCGCAGCCGCCGGGGTGAACGGCCGGCGCTTCATCGGCGCCGACTGGGACGCCGCGCTGCCGCCGGCGCAGGCGGCGAAGCAGGCCGGCGCGCCGATCGCCTGGATGAGCATCGCGCGCATGCCGATCGAACCGACCTAGTGCCCCGTGTCGTTGATATTGCCGGGATTCATGCTCCATCGATCGTCCCTGAAAGCGTCGCAGCAAGCCGCAACGTCGCCACAAAATCGGTGACGCAGATGACGAGTACGCCTGCACCGTGATCCTGACCGACCGAGCATGCTCCGGCCGAGGCTCGGGGAGACTGCGATCGCCTACCGCCTCGGTCCGCGTTGCGAGCTTGTGGCGCGGCAGGGCAAGAAAGAATTTACCGCAGATGAAGGCAGGCGATGCACGCCGATGCACGCAGATGGGTCCGTGCGGTGCACCGGCCGTGCGCCAGGCGTTTGGTCTCCAGGCGCGGTTTGGCGAAATCAACCAGCGGGCAGCGCTGCGGGCCGGTCGCCTTGAGGTCATTGGCGCATGGCATCCGGTGTGCGTCGTCCAGTGCCTTGACGGTCTTCAGCTCAACCGGAAGCGCGTCCTCGACCCGCAGGTCCACGAAGTCGTCGCGGACCACCACGTCATGGTAGTACACCCTGGCGGCACATTGTTGCACAACCGATAGGCCCCCGGCCTTCGCCGGGGCAGGCTCTCGCACGAACTGCAAATGCCAGCGCATTCTCGTAGACCTTTTCCAAAAACCCGACCCCAGGCGTATCGAGCACGGTGAACGCGCAGCCGATCACCTGCCCCGACAGATCATTCAGCCGCTCGCTATCTGCGTTTTTTGCGTGCATCGCCTTCCTTCATCTGCGTCAAAATTCTTCCTTCGCGACGCCGCGGGCAGATGGTTACGGAAGTGTTGACGGGCCTGCGATGCACCACATCGTAACAGGCCTGGAGAAACCGAGGTGATGAAGCGCAAGCCCAGCGCGCCTCTCATGCGCTCGGCCGTTCGTCGAGCGCCAGGCGTTCCCAGCGCCGGAACCAAGCCACGGGCAAGCGGCAGGATCTCTGCGCAGCGGTACTGGTGCCCCGAGTTGCTCATATTGCGCGGGTTCCGCGTCCGCCTGCGACCTCGGTACAGGTACCGCAAGCGGGTCGCGAAATCGCCGCAGACTCTGTGACGCTGCGGCGACCGGCCACGTCTTGGATACCAAAGCCCTTCAATCCGCCATCGACGCCGCGGCTCAGTCCGGGGGAGTGGTGACTCCCCCTCCCGGGACTTACCTTTCGGAACGCTACTCTCAAAAGTCACGTATCCCTTCATCTCGAAACCGGCGCCGTTTTGCTGGGCAGCACGAAGCTGGCAGACTACCCTGCCATCCAGCCGGCGCTCCGCAGGCTACACGGATAACTATGCCAACCAGTTTCTGATTTACGGCGAGAACCTGGAGGATGTGTCTTTGCTGGGAAGGGGAACCATCAACGGCCAAGGCGGTTCTTTTAAACGAGTCCACACTTACGGCAACCGGCCGTTCTTAATCCGGATGGTGAACTGCCGCCACGTGCAGGTCGCCGACCTCACGCTTCTGGATTCCCCCATGTGGGTACAGCACTACCTGGCCTGCGAAGATGTTTCCATCCAGGGGCTGGCGGTCCATAGCCGATGCAATGCGAACAACGATGGCATCGATATCGATGCTTGCGAAAAGGTCCGTATCTCCGGCTGCGAGATTTTTTCCGGAGATGATGCCATTGTCCTGAAGAGCACTCGGGACCGCCCCTGCCGCGATGTGGTGGTGACCAACTGCGTGCTCAGCAGCCTGTCCAATGCCCTGAAACTGGGGACGGAGAGCGTGGGGGATTCCAAACATCGCCATCACCAACTGCACGGTTTATGACACGCATCTCGCGGGCATTGCCCTGGATGCGTGGATGGAGGCGTACTGGAGAACCTGAACGTTTCCCACATTGTCATGCGCAACGTGAATTGCCCAATATTCCTGCGGCTGGGAAACCGCGCGCGGCCCCCCTACGAAGGCGCGCCCACGCCCGGCTTGGGTTCATTTCGCAATGTCATGATCAGCGATGTTCAGGCTGTGGGAGCGGATAGGGTCGGCTGCTCAATCTCCGGCCTGCCGGAACGCGCCATGGAGAACGTCACGCTCTCGAACATCCGAATTCAATTTGCCGGTGGTGGTACCCAGGCTGACGCCGCGCGGGAAATCCCGGAGTTGTCAGCACATTACCCGGAATACAAAATGTTTGGAGTGTTGCCCGCCTCCGGGTTCTACTGCCGGCACGTGAAGAACCTGCGGTTGCTCAATACGCAGGTGAGCTTCGAGCACGAGGATTTGCGCCCCGCCCTCGTTTGTGAGGATGTCGCAGACCTTCGCA
This sequence comes from uncultured Alphaproteobacteria bacterium, assembly GCA_963847615.1. Lineage (GTDB taxonomy): Bacteria > Pseudomonadota > Alphaproteobacteria > Acetobacterales > Acetobacteraceae > Palsa-883. Next base: position 1,807 of record CAWKAN010000030.1, on the reverse strand, counting down.
TTGCGGATTTTGCCGCCCCCAACAGTAATCCCGTGATGGTCCTGCGCGATACGCGTGACGCCTGGCTGGAATCCAATCGCGCCCCGCAAGGAAACCAAGTGTACCTTCGCCTGGAAGGCCCGCAGACCGAAAACATTTCCATCGCCGCCAACGACCTGCGCGCTTCCAAGAAGCCCCTCGATCTGGGCCCGGCGTTCGCCCGGATTCGGTCCTGGCGAACCCACCAATGCAGCCCTATCGCGGTGAGTGAAGAGCCGCTCACCGCGGAGTCGCAGCGCGGCGGGCTTTGCCTGTAGCGCGGGTGTCCTCACCCGCGCTACGTTTTCTCTATCTCAGGACGCGGGTGGGGACACCCGCGCTAGAAAAGGACGGCTTGCCGTCGCCTCCGCGTACATTGCCGCCGAGCCAAGAAACGTAGGGGCACCCGTGGGTGCCCTTACGGAGGGCAGCACAAGGCCTGCCCCTACGTCCACTTGGTGATCGAGTTGCACAAGTGGGAAGCTCAAACCCCCAATCTCTTTGGACGGGCACCATAGGGGACTTAACTTTTGTAACCTGAGTAGTTACACTACACGAGAATGATCATACGGTTTCGCCATAAGGGGCTGGAACGGCTTTTTGCCTCGGGGGAAACGCCAGGGGTGAGCGCTCAACAGGCGAGCGCTCGCGCCGCCTGCTGGCGTCGCTCGCGACCGCCACGAGCCCGCTGAACATGTGAACATTCCTGGTTATCAGTTGCATCCGCTCGAACGGCGCCTGAGGTTGTGTGATCCGGAGGCGGCCACGCCCAATTCGTCACGGGATTTGACCGTGGGTTTGTCATCATTAGGAAAGCCCACGGCCACTGCTGCTAGGTGGCGCGCGGTCGTAGGTTGTCCGGATGGATAGGCGTGATTCCGGCAAAGCGCTCAAAGTCCCGCGGGTTCAGAGTCAGCAGATGAGAGACGTTATTCACGTTCATCACAGCGGCCAGGCGCGCATCATGAACTTGAACGCCGGAGACGCCACACTCCATAACGATCCGGCGCCATCGGGCGTAAGTCGCCTCGGTCTCGGGCAAGAATAGAAATTGCTGTTCGATGAGTTGGAGACGCCGGTCTGTCTCGCGAAGGGACAGACCTAAACCATTTCGTTCACGAGGGCGCGTGCACACGTTCCAAAATTCCGCCGCGTTTTGAAGCGTGTAGAAAAGAGTTGCTTCTTCCGCGACGAGGCGCCCGACGGCTGACACCACAACCTCATCATAGGGTCCACCGGGAAGGGAGAGGCGGAGCAGGATGTTGGTATCCAGAAGATAAGCAGGCGCCGCCATCAATCATGGTCCTGGTAGATCGCCTCGCGCCGAAAAGTCTCGTTCGCGAGGTCGGGAACCGGTTCGATGCCTTGGCGCAATTCCCGGAGCCAGGCATGAAAATTCTTGGATGTGGGAGTTTTCGCCGAGCGGGCTGCCTGGCGTTGGGCCATCTCGGTCAGCGCCTCTTCCACAATCTGCGCCGGCTCGCGGCCCGGTGAACGAGCCAGTTGCTGGCGGAGCGCCTCTTCGGCTTGCGGTGTAAGGGTTACCTGCATGCACACCAGTATAACTTAGGGCGCCCCCCATCAAAGAGCAATCCAAAACCGCGGACCAGAGCCCCGGAAAAGCCGCAGGGTCGGAGTGCGGGCCCTGCGCTACCTCGTGGGTACAAATCCCGTTTCCATGGCCCCCCGTGTCCGCAAGGCCTTTCACCGTAGGGGGACGGCTTGCCGCCCCCTTGGTTCCGCATTGAACAGGCGGAGCGCCGGGCAGGGCAAGCCCTACCCCTACATC
>CAWKAN010000029.1:32500-89729 GCA_963847615.1 uncultured Alphaproteobacteria bacterium | reverse complement strand
ACACTGCGGCGTCGTCTCGCCGGCGAGCAGGCCAGCGGATCAGGGGGTCGGCACCACCCGGTAGTAGACGCCGTTGGCGCCATAGGTCGGCTGGAACCACGTGTTGCCGCACAGGTAATACGTTGGCGTGCCCTGCACGGAGGGCGTCACGCAACCGGACGGCAGCATCGCGTAGGTTGCCCCGATCACATATGCGCCCGCCGCGCCGGCGGCCACCCCGGCATTGTAGGCACTGTTGGTCGCCGCGGCCGTGTTGGCCGAGGCCACCGCGGCCCCGGCGGCCACGCCGACGATCGCGCCGGCCGCCGCGGCGCAGCCGTAGCAGCCGGACGCCGCGTAGTCCGGCACCGCCACCGGCGGGTGATAGGCGGGATAGCCCGGATAGGCCACGTAGCCGGGTGGGTGATAGGCCGTCGCCCCCGAGGGATAGGTGTGCGCCACGCCCGCGCCATAGGCGCCATCGGTGCTGCCGCCGTAGACGTTGGTGTGTTCCGTGCCGCCGCCGTAGGCGTGCCCGGTGCTGCCGCCGTACATGTTCGTGTGCTCGGTGCCCTGGCCGTAGGAATGCGACGTGCTACCGCCATAGGCGTTGGTGTGGCTGGTTTCCCCATAGCTGTGGCTCGTGCTTCCACCGTATCGATTGGCCGAGGTCCACGCCGCGCCTGGATCCGACCAAACGACGCCTGCGAGCAGGACGCCGAGCGCAATGACGATCGCTTTCATGACACTCCACCTCATCAGGGTGACTTCGGCGCGGGCTTCGCGCTCTTGAGCGGGTTCAGGCCGGGGGGCGGTGGGCGCGCGCTCATTGGCCGGGCGAACGCGATGTGCCGCGCGCTGTTGGCCTTGTCCGACGTGAACATGTCCGCGGGGATCGCCGGATCGATCTGCCAGTTCGACAGGTCCAGTTGGTGGCGCAACTGCGCCGGGTCGGCGCTGTAAACCGCGCGGATCCGTCGCGGCAGCTTGTCCTCGGCGCCGATCCAGATCTGCAGGAACACGTCGGGATTGGCCCACGCGAGCATCTCGGTCTTGGTCCCCCCGACCACCTCCGACGGCCCGATATAGAATGCCAGGATCGCCCCCTTGGTCATGGCGGCGTAGGGATCGGCCACCAGCAGGTCGGTGAACGGATAAAAGATGTCGGCGGTGTCGTATGCGGTCTTCAGCGCGCCGTCGATCGTCGGCGGCGCCGGCGCGGCCGCGACCAGGTTCTCGGCCGGCGCATAGGCCATGATCGACTTGCCGTCGTAATAGAACTCGGACGCCGGCCCGTCGCCGGGAATGATCACCCGGAGCTTGTCCGGCCGTTGCATCGCGACGTCATAGCGCATCGTGTACTGGATCGGCGGCCCGAGCTGGCTCGGATACTCGTAGCTCACCGTGGCGGTGAACGCCATCGACTTCGCCGCCGCAAGCCGGGCGCAGGCCGCCTTGAGCAGGTCCAGCGCCCGCGGCTCCAGCACCATTTTCGTCGGCGCCGCCGGATGGGTTTTTGCCGCCGGCCGGGGCGGCTTCGCCTGGCTGGCACCAGGCGGCGTCTGCGCGCCGGCGCTGGTCGCAAGCAGCAAGCCAAGGCCCAACGCGAGCATCGGCCCGAGCAGTCGGCAAGGCATCGTTGCCGCACGCGCGGGGCGCGGCAGGTGGCATCCTGGGGTCATGGGATCATTCCACATTCGAACATCTTGTTGGCGATCGGCGCCGCAACCTTGTTCAGGAACGCCGCCCGCATGGCGGGATCCTGGCGCAGCATCTCGACGGCGCGCTGTTCCCGCTCGGGCTTCGGCTTGCCTTGCCCTTGCGCCCGTTCCTGCCACAACTGCTCGCAGGTCGAGGATTGGTATTTCTGGATGACCTTGTTGGCCACCATGTCCATGATCGGATATTGTGCCAGAGCAGCACCCGCGAAAGCCAGCGCCGGCACCGCTGCCAGCAGCCATGCGTTCAGCTTCATCAGCCTGTCTCCCTTACCCCATGCACAGCAGAAATTCAACGGCCAACGACATTCGCGCGGGCCCGGGACGCGACATCATCCTCGATCGGCAGAGCCCCTTCCTGTCTCACCCTAGAAGCTGAAGTTCACCATGACCATCGGGCCGCCCATCGACAGGTGCTGCACGAGGGCGCCGCTGCCCTGCTCGAACGACAAATAGCGGTAGGTGAGCGACACGCCGGCCCAGCCGGTCTGGTAGCCAAGGCCGGAGGCAACCTGCCAGGTCAGGTTGGATCCCCCCGCACCGATGTCGAAATAATACGGGACGAACAGCCCGGTATCGCCGAGGCGGATGCGGCCGCGGAAGCCGCCGATCCCGTTCCAGATGTCGCCGTTGCCGGACAGGCTGCCGCCACCGCCGAACGTCGCGCCGCCGCGGTTCGGCGGCGTCAGTGTCAGCGCAAGGTTGTAATTGGTTCTGGCGTCGATCCCGAGGTAGCGAAGCCCGACAAGCACGTCGAGATTGCCCCAGTCTCCGCGCAGCACCGTGTAGCCGCCCGCCAGGGTCCAGACCGTGGCCTTCAGCGTCAGGCTGGCGCCAAGCTGCACCGAGCGCGAGATCGGCGTGGAGGGCAGGCCAACGAAGTCCACCGACTTGATGTGCGTCCCCTTGGCGCTCAGGTTCATGTAGATGAAATCGGTCAGGATCGAGAACCGCCCGTATTGCGCGTCAGCCGCCAGCATCCCCGCGAAGTTGAGCTTGGGAAGATAGTCGCCCGGCCCGGCGGACACTTCGGTGGGAACCTTGCCGTCCAGCGCCGGCGGCAGGGGAAAGTTCAGGGTGGTGTTGATGGTCGGCAGCCACAGATACGGCGCGACGTTGAATGTCCAGCCCGATTGGGTGGCCGGTTGCGACGCCGGGCTGGCGGGTTGCTGGGCGTGCGCTTCGGGCAACGCAGCGGCCGCGAGCAACCCCACCAGCGCTGCGGTCATCAAGGATCGGCTGAACATCGGGCGTTTCTTCCGCTACTGGCTCGTTGCGTTGTTTCGGTGCGCCTGCATCAACCGCTGCTTGTCCGCCTCGGTCAGCACCGGCGGCGCCACCTTCAGCGTCAGCTTGTGCAGCTTGCCGGTGAAGCGGAACGGAATCTGGTAGTCGCGGTCGTCCACCGGCGTGCCGGTATCGGCGCCGACGTCGAAGTTCTCGTCCCATTGCAGGATCAGCGGAATGGTGCGCTCCATCTTCTGCGTGGCCGCCACCTTCCCGTTCACCTTCAGCACGCCGGTGCCGCTGCGCCCAATGCCGCTGAGGTCGTTGAAGGCCAATGTTTCGATGCCCAGCCCATCGTATTTGAAGTCGAATTCCAGCACGTGCTTGCCCGGCGGCAGTGTGTCCTTTGCCTCCCAGCGAAGGCGCTTGAGGTCAACGAGGTTCCATAGGAACACCGGCTTGCCCTTCAGCAGGTAGAACCCGTAGCCGGCGAAGCGCCCGCCCTGGGTGACGATCATGCCCTCGGCGCCGCCCTGCGGAATCTCCACCTCGGCCGTGAAATTGTACGACGTGTTGAGGATGTTGGGCGCATCGCCGTTCGGCGTGCCGGTCAATTCGCCCACCCAGGTGAACTCCCGGCGCCCGGCGGTCAGGCTGGGCCGCGGCGTGACCACCCGCGTTGCCACCGTCGCATCCAGCGGCAGGATCTGGTACTTCTGGGCCTCGATCCAGAACAGCTCCTGCAATTCGCGCAGCTTGTCCGGGTATTTCGCCGCCACGTCCTCGAACTGGGTCCAGTCGTTGGTCAGGTCATACAGCTCCCAGGTCACGTGGTTGGCCGGATCGATGTTGGTCGGCCCCAGCACGTCCCAGGGCGGCCGGACGACCTTGGTGCTGGCGATCCAGCCATTCTCGTACAGCGCGCGATCGCCCATCATCTCGAAATACTGGATGCGGTGCGTCGAGGCCGCGGCGGCATTCGCCTTGTCGAAGCTGTACATCATGCTGACGCCGTCGATCGGCTTCTGCGGGATGCCGTTCACCACGTTCGGCGCCGGGATGCGCGTGGCCTCCAGGAGGGTCGGAACGACATCGATCAGGTGGTGGAATTGGTTGCGGATGCCGCCCTTGTCCTTGATCACCTTCGGCCAGGAAATCGCCATGCCCTGCCGCGTGCCGCCGAAATGCGAGGCGACCTGCTTGGTCCAGGTGAACGGCGTGTCGAACGACCACGACCACGGCACCGCCATGTGGTTGTAGGTCTGGTCCGATCCCCAGGCATCGTAGAAATACTTGAGCTGGTCCGCCACCGGCACCTCGACGCCGTTGAACATGGCGACTTCGTTCGGGGTACCGATCATGGTGCCCTCGGCGCTGGAGCCGTTGTCGCCGCTGATGTAGATGATCAGCGTGTTGTCGAGCTTGCCCATGTCCTCGACCGCCTGGATCACCCGGCCGATCTGCTCGTCGGTGTAGGCCAGGTAGGCGGCATAGACGTCGACCTGGCGGATGAACATCTTCCTCTCGTCCGCCGTCAGCTTGTCCCAGGTCTTCAGCAGGTCGTTCGGCCAGGGCGTCAGCCTGGCATCCTGCGGGATCACGCCGAGCCGCTTCTGGTTGGCGAAGATCCTGTCGCGCAGCGCGTTCCACCCCTCGTCGAACAGGTGCAGGTCGCTGATCTGCTTGATCCATTCCGGCGTCGGATGGTGCGGCGCGTGGGTGCCGCCAGGGACGTAGTAGCAGAAGAACGGCTTCTCCGGGTCGAGCGCGTTGAGCCGGTTCATCCAGGCGATGGCGTCGTCCGCCATGGCGGTGGTCAGGTTCCACCCGGGCTTGCCGACATAGGGGTGGATTTCGGTGGTGTTGCGGAACAGGTTCGGCTGCCACTGGCTGGTGTCGCCGCCGACGAAGCCGTAGAAATACTCGAAGCCCATGCCGATCGGCCACTGGTCGAACGGTCCGGCCTGGCTGGCCTGGAAGGCCGGCGTGTTGTGGTCCTTGCCGAACCACGCGGTACCGTAGCCGTGCTGCTTGAGGATCTCGCCAATCGTCGTGACGTCGCGGCGGATGAAGCTGTCGTAGCCCGGATAGCCGGTCGCCTGTTCGGAGATGACGCCGAAGCCGGCGGCGTGATGGTTGCGCCCGGTGATCAGCGCGGCGCGCGACGGCGAGCACAGCGCGGTGGAGTGGAACTGCGTATAGCGCAATCCGGCATTGGCGATGCGGTCGAGGTTCGGCGTCGGAATCACCCCGCCGAAGGTGCTGGGCGCGCCGAAGCCGACATCGTCGGTCATGATCAGCAGGATGTTCGGCGCGCCGGCGGGCGGCACCACGCGCGGCGGCCACCACGGCGTGGATTGGGTGGCGTTGAGGTTCGCCGTGCCGCCCCAGGGCAGGTCGAGCGGCGGCAGCACGTCGCCCGGGATGGTGCGGGTGCCCGCAGGGGACCCGATGCCATTGCCCATCGGCGCCGCCGCGCCAGCGCCGCCCGTGGCCGGCGTCTGCGCCTTCGCCCCGTTGATCAGCCAGGAACCGCCGAACGCGGTTGCCAGCGCCGCCTTGGCCGATGACAGGAACAGTTGGCGTCGGTTCATCAGGCGACTCCTTCCTCGTTCGTTTCGGTCTCGTCGGCACGCACGACGCAGCGAAAGCCGATATGGCAGGTGCCGGTGTCGATCATCTGCGGATGCCGCGCCGCCGGCCGGTAGCGCCGGCAGTCATTCGGCGCGCAGAGATACGAGCCGCCCTTGATCACCTTGCGCGGGATGCGCACCGCGGGTTGCGTCGGGTCGTAGCTGAGCGCTTGCGGCGCCCCGTGCGGGTCGCGCGGCACGCAGCAGTCTGCCTCGGCCGGCGGCAGGTGGCGGTCGGCATACCAGCTCGTGGTCCATTCCCACACGTTGCCGGCCATGTCGTAGAGGCCATAGCCGTTTGGCGGGAACGATCCCACCGGGGCGCGGCCGGTGAAACCGTCCAACCCCTGGTCATGGAACGGAAACGGGCCCTGCCAGGTATTCGCCATGTAGCGACCGCCCGGAGTGAATTCGTCGCCCCAGCAGAACAGGGCGTCGTGCAGCCCGCCGCGGGCGGCAAACTCCCACTCCGCCTCGGTGGGCAGCGCCTTGCCGGCCCAGGCGGCATAGGCCTCGGCGTCCTCGAACGCCACGTGCACCACGGGCTGCTGCGCGCGCCCGTCGAGCGTGCTGGCCAGGCCTTCCGGATGGCGCCAGTCGGCGCCGGGCACATAGGCCCAGCGGCTGCGGATGTCGCGCAGGTTCGCGCCGCCGCCGGGCATGAAGAACACCGCACTGCCGGGGATCAATAGCGCGGGGTCGGCGCCCGGGTAGGCGGCCGGATCGAGCGGGCGCTCGGCCACGGTGCGGTAGCCGGTGGCGGCGACGAAGGCGGCGAATTCGGCGTTGGTGACGGCATATTCGTCCATCCAGAAGCCGCTGACGTTGACGCTGTGGGCCGGCCCTTCGTCCTTGTAGGTGTCATCGGCTCCCATTCGGAACGTGCCGCCAACGATCCAGCGCATGCCGCCGCTCGGCTGGGGCGCGTTCTGCGAATCGGCACTCAGTCCGCGGCGATCTGACATTGAAGGACGTCCTGATAGCCGCGCCAGAAGGATTGCCGGGTCATGCTGCCGGCGCTATGGAAACTCGGTAAGCCGGTGGATGTCAAGTCCATCTCCGACAGTAATCTCTGGCAAGCTGCTGAGTGTCCGTCCGGAGACTTTGCGAGGCATATGAGTTGGTTACCGGCCGCCCGAATATTAATCGTAATACCAACCGTCCGAATGATCGACTCTTCGGCGATGCCCACCACGTCATGCCGGCGAAGGCCGGCATCCACGACTTGCCTTCATGCAGCAAGCAAAGGCGTGGATACCGAGCCTGCGCCCGGCATGACGACGGCGCGGCGCCAGTGGGTCAATCTTTTCGACGCCTGGTATAAGAGGGGCAAAACCCCGGGCACGCAGGTGCAGCATAATCTGACGTCAGGCGACAGAGGGGCGGAAATCCGCCGCCGTTGCGTTTTCGAGAAACGCAACAAAGCCTGAATTTACACTACCCGCCCGGAGTTTTGTCCCTCTTACTATTAATCTTCGTAACACCCAAGCCCCCCCACTGTGAGTTTGAACGGCGACAGTGGGGGTAGTTGGCGAGCCGGTTTTAACCGGACAAGGCGAGGATGAGTGAAGCCGGCGTGTTTGACAGGGTCTTGAGAAGATTCCAGCCGCGTTTGCGGGTGGTTGAGAGGACCGAGCGGAGTGTGGCGAATGTTTCGGCGCCAGCCTGGGTGCGAAAGCCGCCGGATATTTTCATCTTTACTTTCATCATACGGATGTCCTGCTCGGCCTGATTGTTGGTGAATGGAGCGGCGAAGTCGAACAGGAACCGCAACACCTCGGTCTTGAAGTCACGCAGGCGGACCAGCAGATTGTGCCCGGGACGCTTGGCGGAGCGGCCGCGGGCTCCGGGTCGCCGCCCCAGCGCGGGCTGCTGTGCATGGCACGCAAGCCCACGCAGGACGATCGCGTCGTAGACCGTCACGCTGCGCCGCGAGATGCGCTCGGCCACCGCACTCTGGCCTTGCTGCACGGCCTGCCGGACGGCACGGACGGCGGTCACCAGCAGCCGCGACAGCTTGGTTGCCCACGGCGCTTTCTCGATATCCATCAGCGCTTTCAACGCACGCAGATGATGCGCGTTGCACAGCGCGTGTGCGACCCCCTTCAGGGTGAAATACCGCTTGAAATGATCATGCACGATGACCCCGCCTTGCAGCGTCGGCCAAAGCGCGCCACGCTTTTCCGACACTCGGTAATGCGTCAACGCGGCGGTCGAGGCACTGCTCGCCGATCCGCTGCATCGCAGCGGCGAGTTCGACGCTTTCAGCGTCGGCCGCACGGTCCTTGAGCGCGGCGTCGATCGCCGCCTGCGCCCGGTCGCGCCAGCGCTCCAGCCGATACAGCGGCACGCCGCGTTCGCGCGCGAGCAACTCGCTCGGTTCGCCGCGCATCAGGCGCAGCACCACCTCGCGCTTGCGCGCACGCGCCAACGCTGCCCCGGCGCCCGAAGGCCCACGCACGGAGGCCCCACGCACGGCGCCGCAAGCTGGCCTGTGGGCAGCGTGGACGGGCGACGCCCGCCCACGCTGCCCACAGGTCCATCAGCCGACAAATCCATGTTGGAGTCCTTGGGGTTCGACATCTGCTCTGCTCCGTTTCGCTCGACAATACCGTGTCCAGAGAAATCGGGGGCAGCTCAAACTAACATCCTACCCGGACACCACCCCATGGGGGCCGGTCAATGCCCCCCGGGCCGTCCGGTATCGGACCCAGCAGTGCTGCTGGCGATGTGGCTGTATGCGACGACGGAGGGCCTCGGATCAGCGCGGTTCGGTGAAGTGCGCAGTGCGGCGGCTGTCGTGCTGTCGCCGCCGCCTTCGCCGATCACCGCGAAGCCCGCCCAGAAGAACGGCGCGGCGATTTGTGCCGGCAGGCCGTGCCCGGCCTGCTGCAACATGTCGAGCTGCGCAGAGCGTAGCGCGCCGGCCACCCCCAGCGCTGGGTCGGCGTGCATGCGCCGCAACACGTCGGCCACGAGATACGCGGCCACTTGGTCGTTCACCGACCAGTGCGTCACCAGCACCGAGCGGGCGCCGGCGAAAAAGAACGCGCGCGCCAGGCCGGACAGGCTCTCCCCGGCCGTGCTCCCGCCCGGACCGCCCGAGTTGCAGGCCGACAGAATGACCAGATCGGCGTCCAGGTCGAGCTGGGCCACGTCCGAGGCCGTCAGCAATGCCCGTGCGGCGTCGGTCGCACCCGCGGGGTCCGTGGTAACGATCGCCGGTTCGCTCTGGCAGTGCAGTTCGGACGGCAGCAACGCGTGGGCAGCGAAATGCAGCACGCGGAACGATTTGAGGTGCGCCTTCTCCACCGCCGGTACGGTGAACGCCGCCCCGAGCAGCTCGTCCTGGGGGCTGGCGCCAAGCAACGTGCGCGCCGCGGCCAACTCGCGCCGCGCGAACGGCAGCGGCGGCAAGCCGGCGAGGAGCTGGGCGCTGTCCGCACAGGCCGGGCCGGAGAAGCTACCGCGCGCCTGCCGCAAGCTAATCGGCACGAAGTCGCCAAACCCGAACCAGGGCTGCGTCGCGCGAGAATCATTGGCGATCTTGCGCAGGCCCGCGAAGTTGGCGGGGGCCGGAACATGAGCCAGCGTGAAGCGGCGAACCAGCCATGGCGCCTCCGCCAGCCGGGCCGGGTCGGCCGGACCGGTCAGCAGCACCTCGAACGGCAGCGCCAGCAGCGCGCCGGCGGGCGCCACCACCAGCCGATCGACACCGTCCAGCGTCGCGCTCACCGTGCCCAGGGTCACGTCGTACAGCTTGCGCGCGCCGGCGACATCGAAGGTCGGCAGATTATCCGTCAGCACGATGCCGGCGCGCACGGCGCGGACCAGCTTGTCCACCTCGGCGAGGCCGATCGGCATCTTGCCCACCGTGATCGCACCACCGCGCAGCACGAACACCCAGCCGTCGGTCGGACCGGCGGTGATCTCGACCAGTGCTTCGTGCGGGTGCAACGCCGCCAGCACCTGGGAGGCCGGCACCACCTGCTGCTCAAGCTGGCCGAGCTTCGGCGAGGCCGCCTGCAAGGCTGAATCCGCGTCGGCCAACGCCGTCTGGGCTTGCTTGATCTGGCCGTCGATCGCCGTGGTATCGACCACCGGGGCCGCGCCGCCGCCGACGGGCGGAGCGGCGGCGATCTGCGCGTCGCGCAGCGCGTAGAGCGACTGCAGGCTGGCGCTGGCGTCCTCCCGCCGGCGGATTGCTTCCGCGACACGCGGGTCACGCGCGTTCTCCTGCAACCGCGCCGTTGCCTGGGCGATCTGCCGGCTGGTGATACTGCCCTGCCCGAGCTGAGCGGCGATGAACATCTCGGCCAGCAGCGTCTGGCGTTGCGTGCCGTCGCCCGCCGCGGCAGCGGCGTAGGCATCAAGGCACGGCGCGATCACGCTGGCATCGGTACCGGACTTCAGGGCCGCGAGCGCGGCGACGGCGGCGCGGCACAGCGGCAGGATCTGGTCGGCGTGCCCGGCGCGCGCCAGTTCGCCGGCGCGCAGCAGCAGCGTATCGGCGAGCGGCTTGGATTCCGGCAGCGCGCGGTCGAAATCGCGCGTGGATCGGGCGAGATCGTCCAGCGCCATCGGCGCATTGCCTGCCGCCACCGCGGTCATCCCGCTGGTGCGGTAGAGCCGTGCCGCCACCATCGGCTGCGCCAGGCGATTGGCCTCGGCGATGTCGGTCGCCGTCGCCAGCGCGGTGTGGCTCGCGTCGAGCCGGCCGAGCTTGCGCAGCACCACCGCCTCGTTGCGCAGCGCCTCGACCAGGCCGACCAGCGCAGCCTGCGCCGAGGGGTCGGAGACCATGTCCTGGTCCGACACGAGACTGCCGCCGCCCGGCGCGAACCCGCCCGGCCGCATCGCCGCCCGACGGTGCAGCGCACTGGGCGGGACCAGTGCGCGGTATGCCGCGGCGGCCGATCGCAGCAGGCTCGCGGCAGCGTCGAACTGCCCGCGGTTCAGCGCGTCGAGCCCGCGGTAGTGCCGCAGCCGCGCCTGTGCGACCGGATCGGCGGCGCTTGGCGCGAGGCGTTCCGCCTGGGTGAACAACCCCGTGGCCTCGTTGTAGCGCCCGTCATCGGAGAGCTGCAGGGCAAGGGTCATCACCACCGTGGCGGTGTTCGGATTGTCCTTGCCGAGCGCCTTCTGCTGCAACATCAGCGCAGCACGAAACGCCGCCGCCGCCGCCGCCGGATTGGCGCTGAGATTGGCACGCGTGCCCGCGGACATCAGCATGTTGAACTGGCCGATGTCACCCGAGCTGACCGACTGCGCCGCCAATCGCTGCGCCAGCAGGGCATCGGCCTCGGAACTTGGCGGCATCGCATCGGGCTTGATCAACCCGGCGCGGACCCCGATCGCGTGTTCCATCACCGTCACGGCCGGCAGCACGCCGTCGCCGTACCAGGCCCGCCCGCCGATCAGCGCGACCATGGCAACATGCGGCCAGCCGCCCTGGCGCTGGGTGCATTGCAGCAACTGCGCCGACCGGCCATCGAGGATCGTGGTGGCCACCGGCGGCTGGCAGGCATAGCGCCGATCCAGCGCCGCGCGCCATGGGCTGTCGGTTGCGATGCCTGACAGCGCATTGGCACCGGCGGTTTCGCCACCGCGCACCCTGGCGCTGGGTTGCTGCCAGCTGCCGCAATAGATGTCGGCGCTGGTCTGCCCGGTTTCCTGGATGGTGCAGGCCTCACCGACCGCGTTCTTGCCGATCGCCTGCTGGGCGGCCCGCGACCCCGACCCGCCCGCCGCCTTGACGTAGGCGTCCGGCGGCGGTGTGGCGCAGCCGATAAGCGTCGCCAGCGAAAGCAGCCAGGCCAATCGGCAGATATGGCGTGGCATGATCAGTAATCCTGGTCGGAGACGAGCGGCAGCAGCAAATCGCCGTTGTCGTTCGGATTGATCAACATCCCGATCGCCAGGAACTGCGCGGGATTTCCGGGCGGAATGATCGCCATGGGCAGCACCACGCAGGTGGCTGTGCCGATCGGGCAGTTGTTGAATTGCAGCGAGGCGCCGCGCAGTGGAACCGCGCCGCTCTGGCTGGCCGCGGCCTTGCCGGCGATCCCGTTCACCGTGCCGTTCAGCACGACGGAGAAATCGGACGGTACGCTACCCACCGGATAGTCCACGGTCAGCGATTTGACGAACACGTTGCCGGTGACCGTGCTGCCCTGCGTGCCAACCGTGCTCAACTCCAGGACCAGCCAGGTGGTAGGCCCGGTCAGTCCGGGCGGCAGCCCGGGCGCGGGATCGAGGGCGATGTTCTGGCCGCCCGTGACGTCGATCACCAGGATGGTCGGCCCGCCATCCAGGTTGCTGGAGGTGCGATCCAGAGCGAGCACCTGCACCGGGCCGGTCTGTTGGTAGGTGCCGCTGGTGAAGTATGCGCCGACACCGGTGCCGTCGGGAGTCGGCAGCGCCCCCGCAGTCATGGTGAGTTGGTTCGGTGCCGGGACTCCGCCGGTGATGATCGTGGTGCCGTCCGCAATCGTCAGGGGATTGCCCTGCGTGTCGATGACGATCAGTGGCGCCGAGATGGTGCCCGTCACCGTCAGCGCGGTTGCGTCGAGCAGGTCGAAGCGCTGCGTCGCGGAGACATTCGTCAGCGTGGCGACGGCGTTCGTGGTTCCGAGCAGATCGGCCGCGCCGCTGATCCCGCCGCTGCTTTGCAGCGTCGCCGCGGTCAACGTCGCCCCCGCGGCTTCGTTGATGCCGCCGGCACTGGTCAGGTCAACCGTCGCGCCGGTCTGGCCCAGCACCGAGGTACCGTCCAGCGCGATCCCGCCAGTTCCTGCGCTCAGCGTGACCATTGGCGCTACGACGCTGCCGGTGCCGCTCAGCGCGATCCCGCTCGGCGTGCTGCCGGCGGCACCGCCGATCGTCACACTGCTCGCCGACACCACCCCGGGGATGCCCAGCGGGCCGGTGTCCGACAGGCTCAACGCGTCGGCGCCCACCGAAAAATTGCCCAGCCCAGCAATCGCGTTCGCCGTCCCGGCAAGGTCCGCCGCACCGCCGCCGATCCCGCCGCTGCTTTGCAGCGTCGCCGCCGTCAGCGTCGCCCCCGCAGCCTCGTTGGTGCCTCCCGCGCTGGTCAGGTTGACCGTCGCTCCGGTCTGTCCCAGCAACGCGCCCGCGTTCAGCGCGATTCCGCCAGCACCCGCGGCCAGCGTGACCAGTGGTGCCACAATGCTGCCGGTGCCGCTCAGCGTGATGCCACTCGGCGTACTGCCGGCGGTCCCGCCGATCGTCACGTCGCTGGCCGACACTGCTCCGCCGATGCTCAGCGCGCCGGTGTCCGACAGGCTCAACGCCTGGCCGCTCACCGCAAAGCCGTCCAGCACGCCGATCGCGTTCGACGTCCCGTTCAGGGCTGCCGCCGCGCCACCGATCCCGCCGCTGCTTTGCAGCGTCGCCGCCGTCAGCGTCGCCCCCGCGTCCTCGTTGATGCCTCCGGCGCTGGTCAGGTTGACCGTCGCCCCGGTCTGACCCAGCACCGCGCCCGCGTTCAGCGCGATCCCGCCAGCTCCTGCGGTCAGCGTGACCACTGGTGCCACAATGCTGCCGGTGCCGCTCAGCGTGATCCCGCTCGGCGTGCTGCCGGCGGCACCGCCGATCGTCACGCTGCTCGCCGACACTGCCCCGGTGATGCTCAACGTGATGCCGGTGGGACTGCTGTCGGCGGCACCGCCGATCGTCACGTCGCTCGCCAACACTGCCCCGGTGATGCCCGGCGCGCCGGCGTCCGACAGGCTCAACGGCTGGCCGCTCACCGCAAAGCCGCCCAGCGTGCCGATCGCGTTCGACGTCCCGTTCAGGTCCACCGCCGCGCCGCTGATCCCGCCGCTGCTTTGCAGCGTCGCCGCCGTCAGCGTCGCCCCCGCGACCTCGTTGATGCCCCCGGCGCTGGTCAGATCAACCGTTGCCCCGGCCTGACCCAGCACCGAGGTACCGTCCAGCGCGATCCCGCCAGTTCCTGCGCTCAACGTGACCACTGGCGCCACGACGCTGCCGGTACCGCTCAGCGTGATGCCCGTGGGATTGCTGCCGGCGGCCCCGCCGATCGTCACGTCGCTGGCCGATACTGCCCCGGTGATGCTCAGCGGGCCGGTGTCCGACAGGCTCAACGCGTCGGTGCCCACCGCAAAATTGCCCAGCGCAGCAATCGCGTTCGCCGTCCCGTTCAGGTCCGCCGTCTCCGCCGCTGATCCCGCCGCTGCTTTGCAGCGTCGCCGCGGTCAGCGTCGCGCCAGCAACCTCGTTGATGCCGCCGGCGCTGGTCAGGTCGACCGTCGCTCCGGTCTGACCCAGCAGCGCACCCGCGTTCAGGGCGATCCCGCCAACGCCCGCGGTCAGCGTGACCAGTGGTGCCACAATACTGCCGGTGCCGCTCAGCGTGATGCCCGTGGGACTGCTGCCGGCGGCCCCGCCGATCGTCACGTCGCTGGCCGACACCGCCGCGGTGATGCTCAGCGGGCCGGTGTCCGACAGGCTCAACCCGTTGGTGCCCACCGCAAAATTGCCCAGCGCAGCAATCGCGTTCGCCGTCCCGTTCAGGTCCGCCGCGGCGCCGCTGATCCCGCCGCTGCTTTGCAGCGTCGCCGCGGTCAGCGTCGCCCCCGCGACCTCGTTGATGCCTCCGGCGCTGGTCAGATCAACCGTCGCCCCGGTCTGACCCAGCATCGAGGTACCGTTCAGCGCGATCCCGCCAGCTCCCGCGGTCAGCGTGACCACTGGTGCCACAATGCTGCCGGTGCCACTCAGCGTGATCCCGCTCGGCGTGCTGCCGGCGGTCCCGCCGATCGTCACCTCGCTGGCCGATACTGCTCCGGTGATCCCCAGCGGGCCGGTGTCCGACAGGCTCAACGCGTTGGTGCCCACCGCAAAATTGCCCAGCGCAGCAATCGCGTTTGCCGTCCCGTTCAGGTCCGCCGCCGCGCCGCTGATCCCGCCGCTGCTTTGCAGCGTCGCCGCGGTCAGCGTCGCACCAGCGACCTCGTTGATGCCTCCCGCGCTGGTCAGATCGACCGTCGCTCCGGTCTGCCCCAGCAACGCGCCCGCGTTCAGCGCGATCCCGCCGGCACCCGCGGTCAGCGTGACCAGTGGTGCCACAATGCTGCCGGTGCCGCTCAGCGTGATGCCACTCGGCGTACTGCCGGCGGTCCCGCCGATCGTCACGTCGCTGGCCGACACTGCCCCGGCAATGCTCAGCGCGCCGGTGTCCGACAGGCTCAACGCCTGGCCGCTCACCGCAAAGCCGTCCAGCACGCCGATCGCGTTCGCCGTCCCGTTCAGGTCCGCCGCCGCGCCGCCGATCCCGCCGCTGCTTTGCAGCGTCGCCGCCGTCAGCGTCGCCCCCGCGTCCTCGTTGATGCCCCCGGCGCTGGTCAGCTCGACCGTCGCTCCGGTCTGACCCAGCACCGCGTACGCGTTCAGCGCGATCCCGCCAGCTCCTGCGGTCAGCGTGACCACTGGTGCCACGATGCTGCCGGTGCCGCTCAGCGTGATGCCCGCTCGGCGTGCTGCCGGCGGTCCCGCCGATCGTTATGTCGCTGGCCGACACTGCCCCGGCGATCCCCAGCGGGCCGGTGTCCGACAGGCTCAACCCGTCGGTACCCACCGCAAAATTGCCCAGCCCAGCAATCGCGTTCGCCGTCCCGTTCAAGTCCGCCGCGGCGCCGCTGATCCCGCCGCTGCTTTGCAGTGTTGCCGCGGTCAGCGTCGCACCCGCGACCTCGTTGATGCCCCCGGCGCTGGTCAGATCAACCGTTGCCCCGATCTGCCCCAGCACCGCGCCCGCGTTCAGTGCGATCCCGCCAGCCGCCCGCCGACAACGTGACCGTTGGCGCCACGATACTGCCGGTGCCGCTCAGCGTGATGCCGCTCGGCGTGCTGCCGGCGGTCCCGCCGATCGTCACGTCGCTGGCCGATACCGCCCCGCTGATGCTCAGCGCGCCGCTGTCCGACAGGTTCAACGCCTGGCCGCTCACCGCAAAGCCGCCCAGCACGCCGATCGCGTTCGACGTCCCGTTCAGGTCCGCCGCCGCGCCGCTGATCCCGCCGCTGCTTTGCAGCGTCGCCGCCGTCAGCGTCGCCCCCGCGACCTCGTTGATGCCTCCGGCGCTGGTCAGATCAACCGTCGCCCCGGTCTGACCCAGCAACGCACCCGCGTTCAGCGCGATCCCGCCGGCACCCGCGGTCAGCGTGACCATTGGTGCCACGATACTGCCGGTGCCGCTCAGCGTGATGCCCGTGGGGCTGCTGCCGGCGGCTCCGCCGATCGTCACGTCGCTGGCCGACACTGCCCCGGCGATCCCCAGCGGGCCGCTGTCCGACAGGCTCAACGCGTTGGTGCCCACCGCAAAATTACCCAGCGCAGCAATCGCGTTCGCCGTCCCGTTCAGGTCCGCCGCCGCGCCGCTGATCCCGCCGCTGCTTTGCAGCGTCGCCGCGGTCAGCGTCGCACCCGCGACCTCGTTGATGCCCCCGGCGCTGGTCAGGTCAACCGTCGCCCCGACCTGACCCAGCACCGAGGTGCCGTTCAGCGCGATCCCGCCAGCACCCGCGGTCAGCGTGACCACTGGTGCCACGACACTGCCGGTGCCGCTCAGCGTGATCCCGCTCGGCGTGCTGCCGGCGGTTCCGCCGATCGTCACGCTGCTCGCCGACACGGGCCCGGTGATGCCCAGCGCGCCGGTGTCCGACAGACTCAACGCCTGGCCGCTCACCGCAAAATCACCCAGCGTGGCAATCGCGTTCGCCGTCCCGTTCAGGTCCGCCGCCGCGCCGCTGATCCCGCCGCTGCTTTGCAGCGTCGCCGCGGTCAGCGTCGCCCCCGTGACCTCGTTGATGCCTCCGGCGCTGGTCAGGTCAATCGTCGCCCCGGTCTGACCCAGCAGCGCACCGGCGTCCAGCACGATCCCGCCAGTTCCTGCGCTCAGCGTGACCATTGGCGCCTCGACGCTGCCGGTGCCGCTCAGCGTAATGCCAGTTGGACTGCTGCCAGCGGTCCCGCCGATCGTCACGCTGCTCGCCGACACGGCCCCGCTGATGCCCAACGCGCCGGTGTCCGACAGGCTCAACGCCTGGCCGCTCACCGCAAAATCACCCAGCGTGGCAATCGCGTTCGCCGTCCCGTTCAGGTCCGCCGCCGCACCGCCGATCCCGCCGCTGCTTTTCAGCGTCGCCGCCGTCAGCGTCGCCCCCGCGTCCTCGTTGATGCCTCCGGCGCTGGTCAGGTTGACCGTCGCCCCGGTCTGACCCAGCAGCGCACCGGCGTCCAGCACGATCCCGCCAGTTCCTGCGCTCAGCGTGACCATTGGCGCCTCGACGCTGCCGGTGCCGCTCAGCGTGATCCCGCTCGGCGTGCTGCCGGCGGCACCGCCGATCGTCACCTCGCTCGCCGTCACCGCCCCCGTGATCCTCAGCGCGCCGGTATCCGACAGGCTCAACGCGTTGGTGCCCACCGCAAAATTGCCCAGCGCAGCAATCGTGTTCGCCGTCCCGGCAAGGTCCGCCGCACCGCCGCCGATCCCGCCGCTGCTTTGCAGCGTCGCCGCGGTCAGCGTCGCCCCCGCGTCCTCGTTGATGCCCCCGGCGCTGGTCAGGTTGACCGTCGCCCCGGTCTGTCCCAGCAACGCACCCGCGTTCAGCGCGATCCCGCCGGCACCCGCGGCCAGCGTGACCAGGGGTGCCACAATGCTGCCGGTGCCGCTCAGCGTGATGCCGCTCGGCGTACTGCCGGCGGTCCCGCCGATCGTCACGTCGCTGGCCGACACTGCTCCGCCGATGCTCAGCGCGCCGGTGTCCGACAGGCTCAACGCCTGGCCGCTCACCGCAAAGCCGTCCAGCACGCCGATCGCGTTCGCCGTCCCGTTCAGGTCCGCCGCCGCGCCGCTGATCCCGCCGCTGCTTTGCAGCGTCGCCGCCGTCAGCGTCGCCCCCGCGACCTCGTTGATGCCTCCGGCGCTGGTCAGATCAACCGTCGCCCCGGTCTGACCCAGCACCGAGGTACCGTTCAGCGCGATCCCGCCAGCACCCGCGGCCAGCGTGATCAGGGGTGCCACGATGCTGCCGGTGCCGCTCAGCGTGATGCCCGTGGGGCTGCTGCCGGCGGCTCCGCCGATCGTTATGTCGCTGGCCGACACTGCCCCGGCGATCCCCAGCGGGCCGGTGTCCGACAGGCTCAACGCGTTGGTGCCCACGGCAAAATCACCCAGCATGGCAATCGCATTCGCGGTCCCGTTCAGGTCCGCATCTCCGCCGCTGATCCCGCCGCTGCTTTGCAGCGTCGCCGCGGTCAGCGTCGCCCCCGTGACCTCGGTGATCCCCCCGGCGCTGGTCAGGTCAACCGTCGCGCCGGTCTGGCCCAGCACCGAGGTACCGTCCAGCGCGATCCCGCCAGTTCCTGCGCTCAACGTGACCACTGGCGCCACGACGCTGCCGGTACCGCTCAGCGTGATCCCGCTCGGCGTGCTGCCAGCGGTCCCGCCGATCGTCACGCTGCTCGCCGACACGGCCCCGCTGATGCCCAGCGCGCCGGTGTCCGACAGACTCAACGCCTGGCCGCTCACCGCAAAATCACCCAGCGTGGCAATCGCGTTCGCCGTCCCGTTCAGGTCCGCCGCCGCGCCGCTGATCCCGCCGCTGCTTTGCAGCGTCGCCGCGGTCAGCGTCGCCCCCGTGACCTCGGTGATCCCCCCGGCGCTGGTCAGGTCAACCGTCGCCCCGGTCTGACCCAGCAGCGCACCGGCGTCCAGCACGATCCCGCCAGTTCCTGCGCTCAGCGTGACCATTGGCGCCACGACGCTGCCGGTGCCGCTCAGCGTGATGCCAGTTGGACTGCTGCCGGCGGCACCGCCGAGCGTCACACTGCTCGCCGACACGACCCCGGGGATGCCCAGCGGGCCGGTGTCCGACAGGCTCAACGCGTTGGTGCCCACGGCAAAATCACCCAGCATGGCAATCGCATTCGCCGTCCCGTTCAGGTCCGCCGCCGCGCCGCTGATCCCGCCGCTGCTTTGCAGCGTCGCCGCGGTCAGCGTCGCCCCCGCGGCTTCGTTGATGCCGCCGGCACTGGTCAGATCAACCGTTGCCCCGACCTGACCCAGCACCGAGGTGCCGTTCAGCGCGATCCCGCCAGCACCCGCGGTCAGCGTGACCACTGGTGCCACGACACTGCCGGTGCCGCTCAGCGTGATCCCGCTCGGCGTGCTGCCGGCGGTTCCGCCGATCGTCACGCTGCTCGCCGACACGACCCCGCTGATGCCCAGCGCGCCGGTGTCCGACAGGCTCAACGCCTGGCCGCTCACCGCAAAATCACCCAGCGTGGCAATCGCGTTCGCCGTCCCGTTCAGGTCCGCCGCCGCGCCGCTGATCCCGCCGCTGCTTTGCAGCGTCGCCGCGGTCAGCGTCGCCCCCGTGACCTCGGTGATCCCCCCGGCGCTGGTCAGGTCAACCGTCGCCCCGGTCTGACCCAGCAGCGCACCGGCGTCCAGCACGATCCCGCCAGTTCCTGCGCTCAGCGTGACCATTGGCGCCACGACGCTGCCGGTGCCGCTCAGCGTGATGCCAGTTGGACTGCTGCCGGCGGCACCGCCGAGCGTCACACTGCTCGCCGACACGACCCCGGGGATGCCCAACGCGCCGGTGTCCGACAGGCTCAACGCCTGGCCGCTCACCGCAAAATCACCCAGTGTGCCGATCGCGTTCGCCGTCCCGTTCAGGTCCACCGCCCCGCCGCTGATCCCGCCGCTGCTTTGCAGCGTCGCCGCCGTCAGCGTCGCCCCCGCGACCTCGTTGATGCCTCCGGCGCTGGTCAGATCAACCGTCGCCCCGGTCTGACCCAGCACCGAGGTACCGTTCAGCGCGATCCCGCCAGCACCCGCGGCCAGCGTGATCAGGGGTGCCACGATGCTGCCGGTGCCGCTCAGCGTGATGCCCGTGGGGCTGCTGCCGGCGGCTCCGCCGATCGTTATGTCGCTGGCCGACACTGCCCCGGCGATCCCCAGCGGGCCGGTGTCCGACAGGCTCAACGCGTTGGTGCCCACGGCAAAATCACCCAGCATGGCAATCGCATTCGCGGTCCCGTTCAGGTCCGCATCTCCGCCGCTGATCCCGCCGCTGCTTTGCAGCGTCGCCGCGGTCAGCGTCGCCCCCGCGACCTCGGTGAGGCCGCCGGCACTGGTCAGGTCAACCGTCGCGCCGGTCTGGCCCAGCACCGAGGTACCGTCCAGCGCGATCCCGTCAGTTCCTGCGCTCAACGTGACCACTGGCGCCACGACGCTGCCGGTACCGCTCAGCGTGATCCCGCTCGGCGTGCTGCCAGCGGTCCCGCCGATCGTCACGCTGCTCGCCGACACGACCCCGGGGATGCCCAACGCGCCGGTGTCCGACAGGCTCAACGCCTGGCCGCTCACCGCAAAATCACCCAGCGTGGCAATCGCGTTCGCCGTCCCGTTCAGGTCCGCCGCCGCGCCGCTGATCCCGCCGCTGCTTTGCAGCGTCGCCGCGGTCAGCGTCGCCCCCGTGACCTCGGTGATCCCCCCGCCGCTGGTCAGGTCAACCGTCGCCCCGACCTGACCCAGCACCGAGGTGCCGTTCAGCGCGATCCCGCCAGCACCCGCGGTCAGCGTGACCATTGGCGCCACGACGCTGCCGGTGCCGCTCAGCGTGATCCCGCTCGGCGTGCTGCCGGCGGTTCCGCCGATCGTCACGCTGCTCGCCGACACCACCCCGGGGATGCCCAGCGGGCCGGTGTCCGACAGGCTCAACGCGTTGGTGCCCACGGCAAAATCACCCAGCATGGCAATCGCATTCGCGGTCCCGTTCAGGTCCGCATCTCCGCCGCTGATCCCGCCGCTGCTTTGCAGCGTCGCCGCGGTCAGCGTCGCCCCCGCGGCTTCGTTGATGCCGCCGGCACTGGTCAGGTCAACCGTCGCGCCGGTCTGGCCCAGCACCGAGGTACCGTCCAGCACGATCCCGCCAGTTCCTGCGCTCAACGTGACCACTGGCGCCACGACGCTGCCGGTACCGCTCAGCGTGATCCCGCTCGGCGTGCTGCCGGCGGTTCCGCCGATCGTCACGCTGCTCGCCGACACGGCCCCGGTGATGCCCAACGCGCCGGTGTCCGACAGGCTTAATGCGTTGGTACCGACCGCAAAGTTGCCCAGCACGCCGATCACATTCGACGTCCCGGCGAGATCCACCGGTCCACCGCTGATCCCCCCAAGGCTGACCAACGTGCCGACATTGATCGCAACCGACGCGGCCTCGCTGACGCCGTGCGTGCTCTCGAGATCGAGCGTGCCCCCCGCCAGGGAGGCACCGAGAGCCCCGGCGATCGTGATGCCAGCCGCCTCGGCCGTGCCGAAGGTCAGGCCGAACATCGTCAAGGGTGTCACTTTGCCGACCACCAGCGTGCCGGCCGTCCCGATGTTGATCTCTCCCAACAACGCCGGGTCGATCGACAGGCCGGAGCTGCCGGTCCCCCCCAGGGTCAAGGCGGTCGCTGTCGAGTAGGGTGCCAGCTCCACCGATCCCCCGCCGGAGGTCGTCACGCTGCTGTTGGCATCCTCGGTGAATGCATCGGCCACCAGCGAGATGCGATTGCCCGATCCCGCGGTCAGCGTTGCCGCCGATCCGCCGCTACCGATCGCCAGCGTTCCGCCGGCTGTCGTCACGTCGAGGAACAGATTGCCGTCGGTGCTCACCACGCCGGACAACGTCAGGAGGCTGACGGGATCGATCAGCACCAGATTGCCGCCGGTCACCGCGAAGCCGCTCAGTGCGGCGATGGCGTTGGTGCCGATCAGATCGGCGCCGCCGACCACGGTCCCGCTGCTCTGCAGCGTCGCGGCGACGATGCTGGCGCCGCTCGCCTCCGTCACCCCGACGGCGCTCGTCGTCAGGTCCACCACGCCGCCGCTCTGCCCCAGCACCGAAGTGCCGTTCAACGCGATGCCGCCTGCCCCGCCGTTCAGCGCCACCGTCGCGCCGGTCAATATGGCGCCGCCGTTCAGTGCGATCCCGCCGTTGCCGGAATTGATCGACAGCGTGCTGCCGCTCCCCGCGCCGATGCTGCCGCTTGCGGTGATCGCGCCGGCGCCGGCGCCGCTGCTGCTGGTGCTCAGCGTGATGGCACCGGTCGCGGTCAGCGGCCCCACCACGGCGAGGTTGGTGTCGGGGCCGTCGACCAGATCGAAGTCGTTCGTCCCAGTGGTGACCGCGAAGGCGTGGATCGCCGCAATCGCGTTGTTGTTGGCCAGCGTCACTGCGCCGGTCACGTCACCGCTGCTCTGCAGTATCGCCGCGATGATCGTCGCAGTGCCCGACTCGCTGACGGTACCACCGGCGGTGGTGGTTAGATCGACCGTTGCCCCGGCCTGCCCCAGCACCGCACTGCCGTTCAGCGCAATCCCCTCGGCGCCCGCCGACAGCGTGATCTGCTGTCCCGCCAGGCTGCTGCTGTCGTTCTGCACGATCCCACCCGCGCCCGCCGTCAAAACGATCTGCTGCTGCGCCACCACGCTACCGCTGCCGCTCAGCGTGATGCTGTCCGGCGTGCTGCCGGCGGTCCCGCCGATCGTCACGCTTTGCGCCGTCACCGGCCCGACGATGCTCAATGACCCGGTGGCGATGTCGGAAAGCACCAGCGTGTTGCTGTTGCCGGCGGCAAATGTGCCGAGCGTGGTGATCGCGTTCGACGCCCCGTTCAGGGCCACCGGCCCGCCGGCTCCGCCGATGCTCTGCAGCGTGCCGACAGTCAACGCGACGTTGCCCGCCTCGCTCACGCCGCCACTGGCGCTCTCGAGGTCGAGCGTGCCGGCGATCGCGCTGAGGTCCACCGAGGCGGCGATAGTGATGCCGTCCGCCTCGACGGTGCCGAACGATTGCACCGGCGTGCCGGAACTCGCGACCGGCGTCACCTTGCCCACCACCAGCGTGCCGCTCGCACCGGCGCTGATATCGCCGAGCAGAGTTTGGTCGATCGACAGGGCGCCCCCAGACTTGCCGAGGTTGATCGGCCGCGACGAAAACGGCGCCAGCTCCACCGATCCGCCGGTCGCGGTGATGCTGCTGGTCGCGGCACCCTCGATCATGTTGTCCGCGACCAGCGAGATGCGCGGATTGGTGGCCGCCGTCGCGGTCAGGGTCGCGCCGGTCGTGGCTGAGCCCACCTTCAGCGTGCCACGGTCCTGGGTCACGTCGAGGAACAGGTTGTTGGCGCCCACCACCCCGGCCACGGTCAGGGTGCCGGTCGTGTCGATCAGTACCAAATCGCCGCCGGTGACCGTGAAGCCGCCCAGCCCGCCCAGCATGCCGATCGCATTGGCGGTGCCGAACAGTTGGACGCCGCCGACCACGTTGCCGGTGCTCTGCAGCGTGCCGGCGTCGATGACCGCGCCGAGCGCCTCCATCACCCCGCCGCCGGACGTGGTCAGATCGACCGTCGCCCCGGCCTGCCCCAGCACCGAGGTACCGTTCAGCGCGATACCGCCCGCCCCGCCGTTCAGCTCGACCGTCGTGCCGGTCAGCGCCGCGCTGCCGTTCAGCGCGATCCCCGCGTTGCCGGAGCTGATCGACAGCGTGCTGCCCGCGCCGATGCTGCCGCTCGCGGTGAACGCGCCGGTGGCACCGGCGCCGCTGCAGCTGGTGGTCAGCGTGATGGCCCCGGTCGCGGTCAGCGGTCCTGCCACGGCGAGGCTGGTGTCGGGGCTGTCAAGCAGGTCGAAGCCGGCGCCTGCGCCGGTGACCTTGAACCCGCCAATCGCCAGGACCGTGTTGGCGTTGCCCAGCGCGACCGAGCCGCTCACGTTGCCGCTGCTCCGCAGCATTGCCGCGATGATCGTCGCCGTGCCGTTCTCGGTGACACCGCTGCCGGCGGTGGTGAGATCGACCGTCGCGCCGGTCTGACCCAGCACCGAGGTGTCGTTCAGCGTGATGCCGCCGTTGCCCGCGGTCAGGCTGACCAGTGGTGCCGCGAGGCTGCCGGTGCCGTTCAGCACGATGCTGCCCGGCGCGCTCAGGCTGCCGCCGCCGATCGTCACGCTGCTCGCCGTGACGACCCCGTCGATGCTCAGCGCGCCAGTGTCGGACAAGCTCAGTGGGCTGCCGGTACCGCTGCCAGTCACCGCCAGATTGCCCAGCGTGCCAATCGAGTTCGATGTTCCGGCAAGATCCACCGGTCCGCCGGAGATCCCGCCGTTGCTCAGCAGCGTGCCGACGGTCAGCGAGTCCGTCGCGGTCTCGCTCACGCCGCTGGTACTCTCGAGGTCGAGGGTGCCGGCGATCGGATCGAGGTCAACCGTGGCCTTCACCTCGATGCCGTGCGCCACGACCGTGCCGAAGGTCTGGCTACCCACCGTCACCGGCGTCACCCCGCCGACCGTCAGCGTCCCGGTCGCGCCGAGGCTGATTGCTCCCAGCAGGCTCGCGTTGATCTCTCCGGTACCGGACGTTGTCCCGCCGTTCAGGATCATCTGCGTGCTGGTCGAGAACGGCGCCAACTGCACGGCGCCCGCGCCGCTCAGCGATGCCCCGGTGCTTGCCGCCACGTCGTCGGCGACCAACGAGATCAGCCCGGTGCCGGATGCCGTCAGCGCGGCCGTGGCGCCAAGGGTCAGCGTCCGGCCTGCGCGGTTCAGCTCCACAAAGACCGAATCGCCACCAACGGCGCCGTTGATCGTCAGGCTGTTATCGTTGAGCAGCACGAGATCGCCGCCGGTGACCGTGAAGCC
The DNA here is from genome assembly GCA_963847615.1 of uncultured Alphaproteobacteria bacterium. Taxonomy (GTDB): domain Bacteria; phylum Pseudomonadota; class Alphaproteobacteria; order Acetobacterales; family Acetobacteraceae; genus Palsa-883. Next base: position 65,432 of record CAWKAN010000029.1, on the reverse strand, counting down.
GGCCGCGCCGCCGAGCGTGCCGATGTTGTTCGCACCGCCAACCAGATCGGTCGTGCCGCCCACGCCGCCGCTGCTCTGCAACGTCGCGGCGATGATCTTCGCGGTCGTCGCCTCGCTGATCGTGCCGCCCGCGGCGGTGGTGAGATCGACCACATCGCCGGTCGCGCCCAGCACCGCGGCGCCGTTCAGCGTGATCCCGCCGGCCGCGCCGGCCACGACGGTCCCGCCATTCAGCTCGATCGTCGGACCGGTCAGTATCGCCGCGGTGCCAAGCGTGATCCCGCCGGTGCCGGAGGTGATCGACAGCGTGCTGCCCGCGCCGATGCTGCCGGTCGCGGTGATCGAACCCGTGCCGCTGGTGCTCAGCGTGATGGCCCCGGTCGCGGTCAACGGTCCCGTCACGGCGAGATCGGTGTCGGCGCTGTCAACCAGGTCGAAGCCGGCACCGCTGCCGGTGACCTTAAACCCGCCAACCGCCAGCACCGTGTTGGCGTTGCCCAGCGCGACCGCGCCGCTGACGTTGCCGCTGCTCTGCAGCGTCGCCGCGATGATCGTTGCCGTTCCGCTCTCGGTGACGCCGCCGCCGGTGGTGGTCAGATCGACCGTCGCGCCGGCCTGCCCCACGACCGCACCACCATTCAGCGTGATCCCGCCGGTCCCGGCCGACAGGGTGACCGTGCCGGCGCTCGTGGCGACGCTGTCGCTCAAGGTCAGGGCGCCGGCCGCGTTGTAACCGGCGATCGTGCTGTCGCCGGCCGACAGGGTGATGTTTCCGGCGGTGGTGATCGACGCGCCGGCCTGGACCACCAGGTTGTTGCCGGCCTGCAGGGTCAACGCCTGCCCGGACGTCGTCAGGTCGATCGGCGCGGAGACCGTCAGGTTGGTGATCGCCTGCAGCACGATGTTGCCGGTCAGCGATTCGATGGCGCCGTTCGACACCTCGTCGTTTGTCGTGTCCGGGCCGGTCGCCAGAATGGTGCCACTGACGGTCAGGGTGGTGTCCTGATCGCCACTGCCGCTTGATCCGGCGACGATCGTCAAATTCGCCGGATCGAGCAGGATCGTCCCAAGATTGCCCAGCGCCGCCGCCACGTCGATCGCACCGGTCAACGCGAAGCCCTGGTCGCCGGAGACCTCGACGAACCCGCCGTCGCCGCCCTGCGGCCCGCCCTGGGCCGAGATGTTGCCCGCCATGCTGGTGGACAGGCTCGACAGCACGGTGACGCGCCCGCCGTTGCCCGTGGCCGTGGCATTGGCGGCGATGCTGGCGCCCTGGGCGATCTGCACCGTGCCCGCGGTCAGCGCCGAGGCGGTCCCCGGCCCGCCCTTGGCCCGCGCCAGCGTCGTGCCGATCGCCACCGTGCCGCCGCCCGCCGGGCCGGACGCGCTGATCCGCGACCCCGCCGCCAGCGTCACCCCCTGGCTCGCGTCAACCTGCACCTGACCGCCGGTGCTGCCCGGCGCACTGCCGTCGGCCGAGACATCCCCGGTCAGCACGATCGAGCCGCCCAGCCCGCCCAGCACGATCGTCCCGGTCTTCGCGCCCACGCTGTTCGCCGTGATCGTGCCGCCCGCCTGCACCAGGGTCTGCACCAGCCCGTCCGCCTCGCGCGCGGTGAGCTGCACCGTCCCGCCGTCCGCCCGGATCACCCCGCTGTTGGTCACCAGCGCCGTCACCGGCTTGCCGTCTGGCCCGGTCGGCGCCTGCGTCACCTCGTTGGTCACATCCAGCGACACCAGCCCGTCGCCATACAGGTCCAGCGTCGCCGTCTCCGCCCCGGCCAGCACCACATGGCCCAGCTTCGCGGTGATCACCCCCGAATTCGCCACCTGCGGCGCCACCAGCGCCGCCAGGCCCGCCTGCGTCACCGTCAGCGTTCCCTGGTTCACCACCGCCGCGTTCGGCTGCGCCGGCTGGTCGAACACCAGCTTGCCGGCCATGAAGTTGGCGTCGCTCATCCCCGCCGCCGAGACGATCAGCCCGGCGCTGTTCACCTGCGCCCCCTGGTAGAAGATCACCCCGGACTGGTTGATCAGGATGATCTGCCCGTTGGCGTCGATCCGCCCGGCGATCTGCGACGGGTTCGGACCGATCACCCGGTTCAGCGCCATCGCCGACGACGACGGCTGCACGAAATCCACCGTCTGCTGCGCGCCGACATCGAAACTCTGCCAGTTGATCGCCGCAAGCTGGCTGCTCTGGGTGATCGTCGTCGTGCTCGGGCTGCTACCGATCGTCGCACTGCCCGCCGTGACCACGCCCCCGCTCGGGCGCGCGTTCGGCGCCGGCTGCGCCCGACCGGGGCTGGCAAGAAGGAGGCTCGCGACGGTTCCCAGGGCGGTTCGCGACAGCAGCATCGCGCGCCCCCGCAGCGCCTCGGGCAGCCAGGCCATCTGCCCTCGTACCTTGCCCCCCATGCCCTCCCCTCGCGTCCCCCGACGCCGTCTGCAGCCGCTCACGGCGGTGCTGGACAACGACACGTATATCCGGGAGGCGCCCGAACGTCGCGCACAAAACGCCATCGTGCGAGGGACTTCGATACAGGTCGGCACGGTACGCGACCTCCGCACCGTGCCGTTTGCCAGGCGGCCACCAATAGCACTCAGGCGGCACATTTTTCACGCTCTTTTTCCAAGCGAGCGTTCCATGAATGAACCGCACCGGGTTTGCCGCGTCTGGCGCCTTGCCCGATCCGGGGTTTATCGCCATCGGGCTCCACCGCCCGATACTCCGCCGGGACGGCGCGGGCCAATGGGGCCGATGTCCGATGCGACGGTGACGACGGAAATTCGCGCCGTTCTCGCCGCCAGCCCGTTCCACGGCGAGGGCCATCGCAAGGTCTGGGCACGGCTGCGCTTTGCAGGCAGCCGCACGTCGTTGCGTCGTTTGCTCCGGGTGATGCGCGAGAATGACCTGCTGGCGCTTGGGCGGGTCGGCTCCCCACACGGGCCACGCAACTATGACGGCACCATCATCCCCGATACCGTAGACACCAGGCCGGGCCCCGATCTGACGACCGCGTTCACCGGCGAACGCCCGGCGGCGGTGTTCATCGCGGTCGATCAGAGGTGGCCGGGAAAATCTGCACAATGCGATAAGTGGAATATCTGCCTGAGAGCGGCGAGGATGGCCGCCGAACAGGAGAGCACATGACGAAGCGGACCCGCCGGAACCACCCCCCTGCCTTCAAGGCGAAGGTGGCTTTGGCCGCCCTCAAGGGCGAGAAGACGCTGGCCGACTTAGCCCAGCAGTCCTGGTCGCCCACGGGTTCCTCGCAGACGGCCGCAAGGACGACCCTCGCGCGATCGCAGATGCACTCGGCCGGTTGCTGGATCGGGTTCCGCCGAAGCACTGGCCGATGGTGCAAGACCTGCCTACCGGGGCCAACCGCGGGGGGATTTCCTCGTGAACGAGACCAAACACGTGAAGGCCGGCGCGTCGGCACAGGCGACAGCGGAGCGCCGCCGGTTATTCGTCGAGGCGTATCTGACCAATGGCCACAATGGTGCGGAGGCCGCCGGCTACGCCAGCAAACACGCCAAACGGGAGGCAGTTCGGTTGCTTGCCTTGCCGGCCGTGCGGCAGCTGGTGAGTGCGCGGGCGCAGAAGGTCGCCGAGCTGGCTGAGATGACGACCGACAACTGGGCGCGCGAGCTGCGGGCCATCGCGTTCTCGACAATCGGCGATCTGTTCGGGCCGGATGGCAAGCCGCAGCCGGTGCACCTGCTGCGCATGCGGGCTGATTGGCACCCTCGTTCGCCTTGGTTCGCCCCCGTCCACAAACCGCTTTCTTGGTAAGGTTCTTGGTAAACCGGGCGATAGCGCCACGATCAGGCAGCCCGTTCCGAGGTAAGTGTCTGAAATCGCTTGGCGTCCCGTGCGGGTTTCGAACCCGCGTTGCCGCCGTGAGAGGGCGGTGTCCTGGGCCTCTAGACGAACGGGACCGCGGCCAAGGCGCGGGTTCTAGGCCACCGGCGCGGCGACATCAAGGCTGCATGCGCCTCGCCGCTCGGCGCCAATGAAGCGTGCCCATGGATGACGCCCGGTTCGGCCGACCCGCCGCGGCATGCGGCCCTGCCGGTCCCCGCCCCGTCCGCGCCGGCAGCGCGCGCTCCGGTCGCCGCGACGCGCACCCGGTGGCGGCTCTTGCGGCCGGGCGGACGGGAGGCGATCCAGGCCGGTCGGCTTGGGCCGCCAGGCCCGGCACATATGCAACAATCCCATGCACCCCCCGGGCCGGATCGGTGGTAGCGATCCGACGGGGATACTGAGCATGGACACCACCTGGACGCTGCTCGACCTGGCCGGCGCGGTCGCACTGCTGCTGTGGGGTGTGCACATGGTGCAGACCGGCATCCAGCGCGCCTATGGCGCCGACCTGCGCCGGCTGCTCGGCACCGCGCTGACCCATCGGCTGGCGGCGTTCCTGGCCGGCCTCGGCGTCACCGCGGTGCTGCAATCCAGCACCGCGACCGGCCTGATGGTGACCGGTTTCGCCGCCGGGGGCGCGGTGGCCCTGGTGCCGGCGCTGGCGGTGATGCTCGGAGCAAATGTCGGCACCACATTGATTGTGCAGATTTTATCGTTCGACGTCGCGGCCATCGCCCCGGCCTTGATCCTGATCGGCGTGCTGCTGTTCCGCCGCGCCGGCGCCGCGCGCACCCGCGACCTTGGCCGCGTCTCGATCGGCCTCGGATTGGTGTTGATGGCGCTGCACCAGCTCGTCGGCACCATCTCGCCGTTCGAGGACGCCACCAGCCTGCGCATGGTGCTCGGCGCCATCACCACCCAGCCGGTGCTGGACGTGCTGCTCGCCGCGGCGCTGACCTGGGCGGCGCATTCCTCGGTCGCGGTGGTGCTGCTGGTGATGTCGCTGGCGAGCAAGGGGGTGGTGCCGCCGGACGCCGCCTTCGCGCTGGTGCTCGGCGCCAATCTCGGCACCGCGGTCAACCCGGTGCTGGAGGGCGTGGCCGGCGACGACCCGGTTGCCCGCCGGCTGCCGCTGGGCAACCTGGTGAACCGGGCGCTGGGCTGCGTGGCGGCGCTGGCGCTGCTGGGGCCGCTCGGCGCGCTGATGGTGCGGCTCGACCCCGACCCGGCGCGCGCGGTGGCGGATTTTCACACCCTGTTCAACCTGGCGCTCGCGCTGCTGTTCCTGCCCACGCTCGGCCCCTTCGCCGCGCTGCTGCGCCGGCTGCTGCCGGCGCGGGAGGCGGCGGCCGATCCGTCGCGCCCGCGCTACCTGGACCGCGCGGCGCTGGAGACCCCGGCCATCGCGCTGGCCGGCGCCGCGCGCGAGGCGTTGCGCATGGCCGACGCGCTGGAGGTCACGCTCGGGCGCGCCGCCGCGGTGCTGGGTGCCACCGATCGCCGCCGCCTGGTCGAGGTGCGCCGGCTGGACGACGTGCTGGACCGGCTGAACCGGGCGATTCGCGGCTACCTGAGCGAACTGGATCCCGAGGCGCTGACCGAGGCCGACCATCGCCGGCTGAACGAGATCCTGGTGTTCACCGTGAATTTCGAGGCCGCCGGCGACGTGATCGACCGCGACGTGATGGGCCATCTGGCGAAGCGGCTGAAACGCGGGCTGCCGACGCCGCCGGCCGAGCAGGAGGAGGCGCGGCGGCTGCTGGAGCGCCTCGCCGCCACCGCGCGCGCCGCCGCGGCGGTGTTCATGACCGAGGACGCCCGCGCCGCGCGGCTGCTGGTGGCGGAGAAGGAGGCGTTCCGCGAGCTGGAGGCGGGCGCCACCACGGCGCATTTCGCCGGGTTGCGCGCCCGGTCGAACCAGGGGGACGACGCCGTCGCAGGCGCGGTGCTGCACCTCGACCTGCTGCGCGAGTTCAAACGGCTGAATTCCCACCTGGTCGCCGCCGCGGCCTATCCGGTGCTGGAGGGGCAGGGGGAGCTGCTGGCCAGCCGGTTGCGGGCGGCGTCCTGACCCGGCCGTCGCACCCTCTCGCGGGATGCTGGCGACGGGCCTTGGCCTGCCCGACGATCCCATGGGCGGGGGTCGCGCCGTCGCCGCGACAGGGGGGATTTGCCGGGCGCGAAAACCGCCCGATGGTGCTATCGGCGCGCGCGGCAAGCACCGAGCCGGCACCCGCGACAGGGGGAGAAATCCGGGTCAGGGGGACGCGCGGCAGCGTCCTGGGTCGCGGGCGGGGGAGAGGAATCGACACGACTCCGCGCCGGCTCCCTTGGGATCGGCTGGACGAATCGCCACATCCGGCGATCGACGAGTTGGGTTTCGAGGCGTTCGGTCGTATTGTGGCGAGCACGCCACAATCGGGTATGTTGTGGGACCGTAGCGGGAAGACCGCCTATATCTAGTTGACGAAGCGCCTCGGTCGGGACCGATAATGGGCGCTGCTGGATCCGGGCCAGGGGGCTCGGACGTGGTGGGGGAAACCAACGTGCTCGATGCCGTGCAGATGCCAGGGCGCTACCAGGTTCACGTCGATCGCTCGCGCGACGCGCTGCTGACCGAGTTCGGCCGCGCCACCCTGTCCGACCGCTACCTGATGCCGGGCGAGGAGTTCCAGGACCTGTTCGCCCGCGTCGCCAGCTACTACGGCGACGACACGGCGCATGCCCAGCGGCTGTACGACTACATGAGCAAGCTGTGGTTCATGCCGGCGACGCCGGTGCTGTCGAACGGCGGCACCCAGCGCGGCCTGCCGATCTCCTGCTTCCTGAACGAGGCGTCGGACAGCCTGGACGGCATCGTCGGGCTGTGGAACGAGAATGTCTGGCTGGCGTCGAAGGGCGGCGGCATCGGCTCGTACTGGGGCAACCTGCGCTCGATCGGCGAGCGGGTGGGCGCGGTGGGGAAGACCTCCGGGGTGATCCCGTTCATCCGGGTGATGGACAGCCTGACGCTGGCGATCTCGCAAGGCTCGCTGCGGCGCGGCTCGGCGGCGGTCTACCTGCCGGTCTGGCATCCGGAGATCGAGGAGTTCATCGAGATCCGCCGGCCGACCGGGGGCGATCCGAATCGCAAGGCGCTGAACCTGCACCACGGCATCCTGGTCTCCGACGCCTTCATGCGCGCGGTCGAGGCGGACGAGACCTGGACGCTGGTCTCGCCGAAGGATAGCGCGCCGGTGCGCACGATCTCGGCGCGCGCGCTGTGGATCCGCATCCTGACCGCGCGGATCGAGACCGGCGAGCCGTACCTGGTGTTCTCCGACCACGTGAACCGGGCGCGGCCCGAGCATCACAAGCTGGCCGGGCTGGAGGTGAAGACCTCGAACCTGTGCAGCGAGATCACGCTGCCGACCGGGTTGGACCAGCACGGCATGCAGCGCACCGCGGTGTGCTGCCTGTCGTCGCTGAACCTGGAGAACTGGTTCGAGTGGAAGGACCATCCGGCTGTTCATCGAGGACGTGATGCGCTTCCTCGACAACGTGCTGCAGGATTTCATCGACCGCGCGCCGGCCGGGATGGAGCGGGCGAAATACGCCGCGATGCGCGAGCGCAGCGTCGGGCTGGGGGTGATGGGGTTCCACTCGTTCCTGCAATCCCAGGGCGTGCCGTGGGAGAGCGTGATCGCCAAGGTGTGGAACAAGCGGATGTTCAAGCACATCCGCGCGCAGGCCGACGCGGCGTCGCTGCTGCTGGCCGAGGAGCGCGGGCCGTGCCCGGATGCCGCCGAGTACGGCATCATGGAGCGGTTCAGCCACAAGCTGTCGATCGCGCCGACGGCGTCGATCTCGATCATCGCGGGGAATTCCAGCCCGGGGATCGAGCCGATCGCGGCGAACGTGTTCTTGCAGAAGACGCTGTCGGGCAGTTTTTCGGTGCGCAACCGGCATCTGCAGATGCTGCTGGCCGCGAAGGGGATGGACACCGACGAGGTGTGGTCGTCGATCACCCTGACCAAGGGCAGCGTGCAGCACCTGGATTTTTTGAGCGAGCAGGAGAAGGCGGTCTACAAGACCGCGTTCGAGCTGGATCAGCGCTGGATCGTCGAGCATGCGGCGGATCGCGCGGCGTTCGTCTGCCAGAGCCAGTCGGTGAATGTTTTTCTGCCCGCGAACGTGAGCAAGCGGGACCTGCACCAGATCCATTTCATGGCGTGGAAGCGGGGGGTGAAGTCGCTGTACTACTGCCGCAGCCTGTCGATCGCGCGGGCCGACAACGTGAGCGAGAAGGCGGTGGCACCGACGGCGTTCACCGGGGTGATGGGCGTGCCGGCGAATGACGGCCAGGCGCAGTTGCCGTTGGTGGCTGCCGCTGGGGTGGGTGCGACGACGGATTATGAGGAGTGTTTGGCCTGTCAGTGAGGCCACGACGAGGTGAGGCCACGACGAGCGGCCGGACGGCTATGCCAAGCGGTAATTCCTACATTTCCGCGTCGTTCAAGAGCCATCTTGAGATTAAGCCACCCCGCTTTCTCTATCACTATACGAATCAGGATGGCCTTATCGGCGTTATAAAGAATTCGACGCTTTGGGCTACCAAGATTCATTACATGAACGATTCGACGGAATTTAGTCTTGCGCTAGAACTCGCGCGGGACACTCTCACTGAAGGATGGACCATAATAGAGGTATTTGGTGACGGTGATTCTCTTCCGCCGCGCCAGCGGTTAGCTAAACAACTTTTGGATTCCCTCGATCGTATTGCCAAGATAAATATATTCGTCGCGTGCTTTTGCGAGCATCCGGACCTATTGAGCCAATGGCGTGGTTACTCACATGGCAGCTACGGGTATAGCATTGGTTTTTCTGGGGATGCACTCGCGTCGAGGACAACCAGTGGGAATTTTCCATTCTTTCTTGGGAAGTGCATATACGACTCGAAGATGCAACGAGCGATAATACGGGAGTCAGTGGAGCGCTGCCTCAGCCATGCTGCTGTCGCTGCCGACGTAGATCAGGACGTCATCAAGGCGTTCCTCCAGGCCATGATCCAGTGTGGTGCCTTGTTTAAAGATAGTGCGTTTGAGCACGAGCAGGAGTGGCGTTTGGTATCGTCGCCGATCCGCTCACCTCAGATTAGCTTCCGGCCTGGAAAATCGATGATTACGCCCTACTTTCCGATTTGTATTGGGGCAGGTCAGGACTCAAGTATCGAACACCTCATCGTCGGCCCATGCCCGCACATGGAGTTGGCAAAGGACGCTGTGGTGTCCCTGCTGATTAGTGCAGATATTGGAAAGCGCGATGGTGTCGTCGCTCCTGCCGCGCCTCCCCAGCCCGACGTTCGCGGTTCGACAATACCGTTCCGCGATTGGTAGAAGTTGAATGACCTCGTTGTCCATGAGACCCACGCCTCCGAAACCATTGGTGCGGCGGTCATGTCAGTTGGGCTGCACTGCCGACCGATAATGAGGGCCTACGCCGCCTGCAACCGCATCGCCGCCTGAACCTCGCGACACGCCGCGACGACCCGAAGAATCTCGTCCCGGCTTGGGCTCTCCGCCTTAGAGTTCCGTCCGGAAACTTCATGCGGGATTACAGAGTTTTCTCAGCATTGAGGTGGTCCCCGAAAACTGGACAGGTGGCTAAGAGAGACTCCCGCCCCTAAAACGGCCGTTGGGCCGGAGGGACAGATGGGGAACATTCGCAAGAAGCACGGCGCGGATTTCAAGGCGAAGGTGGCTTTGGCGGCGGTGCGTGAGGACGGCACGGTTGCGGAGTTGTCGAGCCGGTATGGCGTGCATGCCAGCCAGATCCATGCATGGAAGAAGACGGCGCTCGATGGGATTGGTTCGCTCTTCGTCCGGGGCAGGGCTGGGGTGTCCGAGGTCTCTGCTGCGGACGATGCGCGGCTGGCGAAGTTGTATGAGACGATCGGCGAGCTGACGGTCGAACGCAATTTTTTTCGCAAAAGGTCTGGTCCATGAGCCAGATTGCGCGGCTGTCGCTGATCGACCGTGCGGACGTTGATCTGTCGATCGTTGCGCAATGCCGGTTGCTGAAAGTTGCGCGCTCGACGCTGTATTGGCATGCCGCTGCGGTGAGCGAGGATGATCTGCGACTGATGCGGCGGCTGGACGAGCAATATCTGAGGACACCGTTCTATGGGTCGCGTCGCATGGTGGCGGTGCTGCACCGGGAAGGTGAGGCGGTGAACCGCAAACGGGTGCGCCGACTGATGCGGCTGCTGGGGCTTGAGGCGATCTACCAGAAGCCGAACACCAGCCGGCGTCATCCGGAACACAAGGTTTACCCTTACCTTTTGCGAGGTTTGGTGATCAACCGGCCGAATCAAGTGTGGTGCGCGGACATCACTTACATCCCACTGGCCAAGGGCTTCGTCTATCTGGTTGCGGTGATGGACTGGTTCAGCCGGCGTGTTCTGGCGTGGCGTTTGTCGATCGGAATGGAGACGGATTTCTGCGTCGAGGCATTACAGGAGGCGATGGATCGGTACGGGCAGCCGGAGATATTCAACACCGATCAGGGTGTGCAGTTCAGCAGCGCGGCGTTCATTGACGAACTGGCGGCCCACGGTGTCCGCATCAGCATGGACGGCAAGGGGCGGTTCCTCGACAACATCTTCATCGAGCGGCTGTGGCGCAGCCTCAAGTACGAGGAGGTGTTCATCAAGGCGTATGCCTCGGTTGCCGAGGCGCGCGGGGCCATCGGCGGGTGGTTTCTCTTTTACAATGAGGCACGTCTGCACCAGGCCCTCGGTTACCGGACGCCGCGCGAAATCTTCGAGGCCGCGCCAGCCTGTGGAGATGTGGACAACGCAAGCGCGTTGCCCACATCTCCACAGGCACCACAACCGCAACAAAATGGTTCAATTGACGAGCAGAACGTGCTACGTAGTTTTGTGGCCTCCTCGCACGGGTAGGGGGATGTGTAACCGGCGGGAGTCTCTTAGCTTACCCCGTTTCCTGTCCAGTGGATGGGGTCCACCTCATACGTCAGAAAATCTCAGGCGGATTCCGCTGTCACGATGGCGCCAAGGACTTTGCCGTCATCCGTTCCGTTCTCTCGACGGCCAGGAAGCAGGGTTGGAATATGCTCCAGACCTTGATGGGTGACCCAGCGCAACTGATCGCAGACATACGGCTGGCTTGATCGCCGCACCAACTACCTGGGCTGTTACCCCATTTTTTCACTTTTAGGTGCCCATCTTTCGGACCGTCTCAAGTCTAGAAATCGTCGAACGGCCCACGTTGTAGCTCTTGGCGAGTTCCTTGAGCGTCGCGCCCTCGGCCCGCCGCCGCCGTGCTTCCTTCTGCTGCTGCGGCGCGAGCTTCGGCGGGCGGCCCATGTGCTGCCCGCGCGCCTTAGCCCGGATGCGGCCCTCTGCCGTGCGGGTGCGGATCAGGTCGCGCTCCACGTCCGCCAGCCCGCCCAGGACGGCAATCATCAAGCGCCCGGTGCTGGTGCCGGTGTCGGCCCACGGCTCTGCCAGTGAGCGGAATTGCCCGCCCGCGTCCACGATCTGCTTGACGATGGCGAACAGGTCGAAGGTCGAGCGCGCCAGCCGATCGATCCGCGTCACCGTCACCACGTCACCGGGGCCGAGCGCTTTCACCATCCGCAGCAACTCGCGCCGGGTCGGCTGCGCGCCGCTGGCCTTCTCCCGGTAAATCCGGGCGCAGCCGTCCGCGCGCAACTGTTCAAGCTGTGCGTCGAGCGTCTGCCCGTAGGTGCTGACGCGGGCATAGCCGAGGCGGCGGTTTTGCGGGTTTGGTTCGGTCATATCTTGCGGTAAGCGTAACCCCTTGAAAGCATGGGGTCAACCGAAGCGCCCGAAAGTCTTGATTTATGAGGCGCTCCGTCCCGGCGTCACCATTCTTGTTCCGTTCTTTACCGTGTCGCAGACAGGTGCAAAAATGGCTCGTGAACAGAAGGGGGTGCATCGATGTCTGACGGGTCCACCCTGCGCGACCTATTCGACCGATGGGAGCGGGTTTGGCATGAGGGGCAATACGATCTGGTTCCTGATTGCGTCCAACCCAATTATATCCGGCACGATGAAGCGGGTGACCGCACCGTGACACGCGAGGTCTATGCGGCAGAGATCGCCAAGGTTCGAGAGGAGCGACCGAATATACGTGTCGTGGTCTACGATCACTCGTTCGAGGGTACCCGCGCGTGGTTTCGCTTTGCGTTCAAATGGACTGATTTAAAGACCGGCGAGCCGCGCAGCCGCGCAGGGATGCAGTCCTACCGGATCGAGGCTGGCAAGCTTGTTGAGACATGGCTGGCGATACAGCCACTCGGCTCATCGTGGAGCGACGCCGTCGCGCAGGAGCATTGGACGAGTTCGCCGCCGGTCAAATGAGATCGCTGCGTATCCATTACGGCCATACCTTCCGGGAAACCCGAAAGTCTTGATTCCCGCGCCGTCACTCAGCCGGCGAGGATGCCGCCATCGACCGTCATCGCATGGCCGACCATGAAGCTCGCGGCTGCGCTGCCAACCATGCCACGGCAGCGGCGATTTCTTCCGGCTCACCGAAGCGCCCGATGGGGTCTTGCGCCACCATTCCCGTCATAATCCCTGAATTCGTAATGATCCGTGACAAAGGCCGCGATCGGCGTTTTGACCAGTCCCGGGCAGACCGCGTCGATGCGGATACCCTTGGCGGCATCATCGAGAGCGGCGCTCCGCGTCAGACCGATCACCGCGTTCCCGCTCGCGGAATAAGCGCTGCGTCCCCATGACCCCGCTAAACCGCCGATCGAGGAACAGTTGACGATCGCGCCGCTGCCCTGTGCCATCATCTGGCGAAGTTCACCCTTCATGCAGTTCCACACGCCGCGCAGGTTGACGTTCACGACGCGGTCAAATTCGTCGTCGCTGATTTCCAGAACGCGGCGGGCGCGGAATTCACCCCGGCATTGGTGCCGGCCGCGTCGCGCCGCCCATGGGTGCTGACGCGCGCCGGATCATCGCCTCGACCTGTGCGCCACCCGTCACGGCACAGGTGACACCAATGGCGTTGCGACCCGCCGCGCGCAGGCCCTCGGCCGCCTGGCCGACCGTCTCCGCGTCGCGATCGATCAGGATCACGGACGCGCCAGCCTTGGCGAAGGCCTCCGCCGTCACCTGCCGCGCCACGCGGGCCAGAGCAACCGTGAACAGCCCATCCCCGCAACAAAGATCGACAGCCTCCGCGGTGTCCGCCACGCCGAGCCCGGCCACAACCGCATCCGGGCGCGGCCAAAGCGCCTGCCACCAGTCGGCATCGGGCATCACCGTCGCCGGGAACACCCCCTCCAGCATGCACCCGCGCCCTTCGTTACGCCGCCAGCCGCCTCACCGCAGCACCGCCCCCGTCGCCTTCGCCACCGCCGCGACCACCTTCTGGCACGCCGCCTCGATCTCGGCGTCGGTCAGCGTGCGCTCGCGCGGCTGGAACGTCACCTCGATCGCCAACGAGACTTCTTGCCCCCGGCAGAGTCCCGCCCTCATAGCGGTCGAACAGCACCACGCCGGCGATCAGCCCGCGGTCCGCCCCGCGCGCCGCGCGCAGCACCGCCTCCGCGGTCACCGCCGCATCCGCCAGGAACGCGAAGTCGCGCCGCAGCGGCTGGAACGCAAGCAGCTCCGGCGGTGCCTTGCGCCGGCGCTTCGGCTCGCCGACCGCGTCCAGGTCCAGCTCGAACGCCACCACCGGCCCCGCCAGGTCGAGCGCGGCCAGCACCCGCGGGTGCAGCTCGCCGAACGTGCCCAGCACCGTCTTCGGCCCCTGCCGCACCGTCGCCGAGCGCCCGGGATGGTAGAACCCCGGCGCGTCCGGCGTCACCGTCAGCGCCTCCAGCGGCACGCCGATCGCCCCCAGCGCCGCCCACAGGTCGCCCTTCGCATCCATCGCCTCCACCGGCCGCGCCGGCGCCAGCCAGTTGCGCGCCGAGCCGCCGGCGCGCACCCCGGCGGCGAGCAGCCGCTGGCCGTGCGGCGCCGCCTCCGCGAAGCCGGGCCCCACCTCGAACAGCGCCACGTCGGCATAGCCCCGCGCGGCGTTGCGCTGTGCGGCCAGCACCAGCGTCGCCACCGGCGTCGGGCGCAACTGATCGAGGTCGGCGGCGATCGGGTTGCTCAACCGCAACGTTTCGGGCGCGTCACCGAACAGCCGCGCCTGCGCCGTCGCCATGAAGCTGAAGGTGACGCACTCCGCCAGCCCCGCGCCGGCCAGCGTCCGTTGCGCCACCGCCGCGCGCACCTGGCGCGGCGTCAGCGTCGCCGGCGGCACCGGCGCGGTGCGCGGCAGGGACACCGCCGGCACCGCATCCAGCCCGCGCAGCCGCAGCACCTCCTCGAGCAAATCGCATTCCGGTTCGACCACGGCGCAGCCCGCGGCCACGCGCGCGGCCACCGCCGGGTCAAGCTCCGGCGCCAGGTCCAGCACCACCGGCGCCGCCACGTCATTGCGCCACGTCGGCACCGCAACGCTCACCGCCGCCGCGTCGCGCCGGCGCACCACGAAGCCCAACCGTTCCAGCGACGTCACCGCCGCGTCCGGCGCGATCGCCGAGCCGCCCAGCCCGGCGATGCGCGCAAACCGCAGCGTCGCCTCGCGCCGCCACGCCGGCATCGCCCCGGCTTCGACCACCGGCCCCGCCTCGCCGCCGCACAGCTCCAGGATCATCGCCGTCGCCGCCTCGATCGCGTCCGGCATCAGCGCCGCGTCAATGCCGCGCTCGAACCGCTGCCGCGCGTCGGAGACGATCTGATGCCGCCGCCCGGTCTGCGCCACGCGCACCGGGTCGAACAGCGCGCATTCGACGAACACCGCGGTCGTCGCCGCGTCGCACCCGCTCGCCGCGCCGCCCATCACCCCGGCCATCGACTGCACGCCGGCGGCATCGGCGATCGCGCAGTCCTCGGCGTCCAGCGTGTAGTCCTTGCCGTTCAGCGCCGCGAACGTTTCGCCCGCGCCGCGGCGCAGCGTCAGCACCTCGCCGCTCAGCTTGCCCACGTCGAACACATGCAGCGGCCGGCCGAGGTCAAGCGTGAAGAAGTTGGTCACATCGACCAGCGCGTTGATCGGCCGCAGCCCGACCGAGATCAACCGCTCCTGCAGCCAGTGCGGACTCGGCCCGTTGCGCAGGTTGCGCACGGTGCGCCCCAGCACCCAGGGGCACGCCTCGGGCCAGTCGATCCGCCAGCGCGGCCCGCCCGCGAACGCCGGCGCGATCTTCGCCGGCTGCCACGGCTTCAACACGCCGAGGCCCGCCGCGGCCAGGTCGCGCGCGATGCCGCGCACCGAGAAACAATCGCCGCGATTGGGCGTCACGCTGACGTCGATCAGCGGATCATCCAGCCCCGCCCAGGCAACATACGCCACCCCGACCGGCGCGTCCGCCGGCAGATCGACGATCCCGGAATGATCCTCGCCCAGCCCCATCTCGCGCGCCGACAGCAGCATCCCCGCGCTCTGCACGCCGCGGATCTCGCCCACCTTCAGCGTGATGCCGGTGCCGGGGATGAAGCTGCCGGGCGCGGCGAACACCGCCTTCATCCCGCTGCGTGCATTCGGCGCGCCGCACACCACCGAAACGATCCTGTCGCCGGTGTCCACCTTGCAGGCGCGCAGCCGGTCGGCGTTCGGGTGCGGCACCGCCTCGATCACGCGCGCGATGCGGAACGCTGCCAGCGCGGCGCCGCGATCCTCCACGCCCTCCAGCTCCAGCCCGATCCGCGTCAGCGTGTCGGTGATCTGATCCAGCGTCGCATCGGTATCGAGGTGCGTCCGCAACCAGGAAAGCGTGAACTTCATCGCTCACACCCCCTCGTGCAGCATGGTCGGCGACAGCGCGCTGAAGCCGTAATGCCGCAGCCAGCGCACGTCGCTCTCATAGAACGGCCGCAGATCGGTCATGCTGTGCTTCAGCATGGTGATGCGCTCCACCCCCATGCCCCAGGCGAAGCCCTGCCACTCGCGTGGATCGATGCCGCAATTGGCCAACACGCGCGGATGTACCATGCCGCTGCCGAGGATCTCCAGCCAGTCGCCGCCGTTGCCCAGCTCGCCGGTCTTGCGGTTCCAGCCGATATCCACCTCCATGCTCGGCTCGGTGAACGGGAAATAACTGGACCGGAACCGCACCGGCAACGCGGCGAGGCCGAAATAACTGCGCAGGAAGTCGATCAGGCAGCCCTTCAGGTGGCCCAGCGTCAGGTCGCGGTCGAGGATCAGCCCCTCGCACTGGTGGAACATCGGCGAGTGCGTCGCGTCGTGGTCGGCGCGATAGGTGCGCCCGGTGGTGATCACCCGGATCGGCGGCGCCTGGCGCAGCATGGTGCGGATCTGCACCGGCGAGGTCTGCGTGCGCAGCACCGGCGGCGGCAGTTCGCCCCCGGTCGAGGACCGCCGCGCCGGCAGATAGAACGTGTCCTGGTCGGCCCGCGCCGGATGGTGCGCCGGGATGTTGAGCGCGCTGAAATTGTGCCAGTCGGTCTCGACGTCCGGCCCCTCGGCGACGGTGCAGCCCATGGCGCCGAAGATCGCCGCGATTTCCTCGATGGTGCGGCTGATCGGATGGATCAGCCCGGCCGGCGCCGGGCGCGGCGGCAGGGTGGGGTCGATCCGCTCGGTGGCGAGTTTTGCGTCCATCGCCGCGTCGTCCAGCGCCGCGCGCCGCGCCTCGATCGCCGCGGTCAGCGCGTCCTTCAGCCGGTTCAGCGCCGCCCCGCGCTCCCGCCGCTGCTCCGGCGCGGTCTTGCCCAGATCGCGCAGCAGGGCGGTCAGGCTGCCGCCGCGCCCCAGCACGCCGACGCGCACCGCGTCCCAGGCACGCAGATCGCCGGCGGCGGCCAATGCCGCCTCGGTCTCGCGTTTCAACTCGGAAAGGTCGTCCGTCATGGCATCTCGCACACGGAAAGGGCCGCCCTGCGTCGGCGGCCCGATTTGCTCAGTCTCGTTGTTTTCCTTGCGGCTCGCTAGATGTGGCGGTCTGAGACGAGGCTGATCTGGGCCCGGAGTGTATCGCTCACTTCTGCGAGTTTCCCTTCGAACCTGCTGCTTTCGCCGGAGGAGTGGCCGTCGAAGCCGGTTTCAATGGCGATGGCGGCGGGGGCCGATATGAAGTCGCTGGTGGATTGATGGCATGGTCCTGAGCCAGAGATCGGCTCCCGCTTCCTTGCGTCACGCCGCCTTCGGTCTTGCGTGTCATTGTCCGGCATCCTCAATTTCAGGTGCCGCCAGGGCGGTGGGGACCTTGTCCTTGGTTCCCCTGCGGTCGTGGGGGCGACGGTGGACTCGTCGGCCGCAGGGGCGGCGGCGGCGGCGGCCTGTAGTCAGTAGGCGGCGGATTCAAGCCGCCCTTCTTTAGGACGCCCTCATTTAGAGGAACTGGAGTTCTGGTCATTTTCACCTACCCATCCGCTAGGCGTCGCTACTCAAATCCGGCCGTGTGCCGAATTCTAGCACGATGTCTTCCTTTTTGAAGGCAAGATAGAGAATGGGGATTTCCCCGACTTTTTCCGCGGTATCCAGACTGTAGACCTGGACCAGGGTTAGGACCATTTCCCTATCCTTGTCGCCTCCCGAGAAGCTACGAACGTAGCCTTGGTAAATGTGTCCCCGATCCTTGTGTCTGATGGTAACCCAATTATCGGTATCGTTCGAGTTCAGAAGAAAACTCCAGACATCCGGGTCGCTGAAGCGTTTCGTTAGGCCGACGAGGCGGCACAACCGCATCAGCAGGCTATGGTTTATGTTGATGGTAATCAGAATGCCAAGCAGCACTCCTACGACGCTTGCTTCTGCAATCGGCAGAGGATCGATGCCAGACCCTTCGATGGCGGACGGATTGAGCAAAGCTATGCTGTTCAGTTTGACGCCAAGATGGACCGCGGTCGCAGGGAAGGCAGAGATCGCTATGGCCAGAGCCATATAGCTGGCCACGCCGTACAAAAATATATGCAGGAACACCGTCGTGTTGTCGCGGCTTCGCTTGCTAGCCAGGCTCGCGACCACCCCGTAGCATAGGATCCCCGGAATGAAGATCAAAACCAGGGCGAGAACCGCCGTGTTTATCGGCACGACGGTACGCCTGCATCAGGCCCGCGCATAGCGCGGGTATATCTCACAGAGCGGCCTGCACCTGCTTGACGATCGCCGCGAAACTCTCGGCGTCGTCATAGGCGATGGCGGCCAGCACCTTGCGGTCCATCTCGATGCCGGCCTTCTTCAGCCCGGCGATAAATCGCGAGTAGGTCATGCCGTGCTCGCGCACCGCGGCGTTGATGCGCTGGATCCACAGGCCGCGGAAATCGCGCTTCTTGGTGCGCCGGTCGCGATAGGCGTATTGCAGCGACTTCTCCAGCCGTTCCAGCGCCGCGCGATAGGTGGTTGAGGTGCGCCCGTAAAACCCCTTGGAGGCTTTCAGGACCTTCTTGTGCCGGGCGTGGGTGGTGGTGCCCCGTTTGACGCGTGCCATGCTGCTGCTCCCTCAACCCAGCCCGTAGGGCGCCCACTGCTTGACGGTCTTCGCGTCAGCATCGGTCAGCGTTTGGCTGCCGCGGTTGGTGCGCTTCATCTTCTGCGAGCGGTTGATCAGCCCGTGGCGCTTCATGCCCGGGCCTGCCAGCACCTTGCCGGTCGCGGTGATCTTGAATCGCTTCTTCACCGACGACTTGGTCTTTACCTTGGGCATTTGGGTCTCCTTGCGGTTGGCACCCGCCCCGGCGCGGAAGATCCCGGGGGGCAGGCGGTCGCGGCCGGGCATGCCCATCCAAAGCCCGGGCGCGCGAACTGAGGGGCGGGCTTATAGCGGCGCCCCCCAGCCCATGCAAGGATGCCCCCCAGGATGCCCAAGGACCAAACGCCCCCTCCGGTTGCGGGAGGGGCCGGGGAGGGAGCACGGCCCATGGCCACACGTATCGGCATCGCCGGCATCACCGGGCGCATGGGCCAGCTGCTGGCCGAGGAAGTCCGCGCCGCCGAGGCCGACCTGGTCGGCGGCATCGGCCGCGCCGGCTCGGCCAAACCGCCGCCCCCCGGCACCTCCCTGCTGCCCGACCTCGCCGCGCTGGCCGGGGCCTGCGACGTGGTGGTGGATTTCACCAACGCCGCCACCGCCCAACCGACCGCCGCCGCCCTGGCCGCCGCGGGCACCGCCTGGGTGCTCGGCAGCTCCGGCCTGTCCGACGCCGACGAGGCCGCCGTCGCCGCGGCTGCCCGCCACATTCCCGTGGTTTACGCGGCGAACTTCTCCCCCGGGGTGAACCTGGTCCTGGCCCTCGCCGAGCGCATGGGCGCCGCCCTGCCGGCCGCGGCCTACGACGCCGAGATCATGGAGATGCACCACCGCCAGAAGGTCGACGCCCCCTCCGGCACCGCGATCGGCATGGGCCGCGCGGTCGCCAAGGGCCGCGGCGTGGCGCTGAACGAGGTGATGGAGAGCGGCCGGCACGGCCACACCGGGGCGCGCAAAACCGGTGCCATCGGCTTCGCCGCCCTGCGCGGCGGCCAGGTGGTCGGCGAGCACACGCTGATCTTCGCCGCCGCGACCGAGCACATCGCGCTCACCCACCGCGCCTTCGATCGCCGCGCCTTCGCCACCGGCGCGGTGCGCGCCGCGCTGTGGCTGGCCGGACGCACCCCGGGCCTCTATTCGATGATGGACGTGCTGGGAATGTAACGGCCCGCCAATCCGGGCGGCCAGCAAGGCTGGGGCTTCGCCCCAGACCCCACCAAGGGGCGCTGCCCCTTGGAACCCCGCCAAGGGCGAGCCCTTGGAACCCTTCACTGGGAGTGTGGGGAGGGGAAGGGGGCGGGTGGGCGAGGCGCAGGGGCGCCGTCCAGCACGCTGGACGGCGCCCCTGCGCCTCGCCCACCCGCCCCCTTCCCCTCCCCACACTCCCAGTCATGGAGTCCAGAGGCTCCGCCTCTGGTGGGGGTCCAGGGGGCAACGCCCCCTGGCGGGGTTCGGGGCGGAGCCCCGACCTTGCTGGCCGCCCGGATTGCCGCGGCTATTGCGCCACCCATCCGCCGTCGATCGACAGTGGCGCGCCGGTGATGGTTTTGGCTCCCTCCGAGCAGAGGAACACCGCGAGCGCGCCGATCTGTTCCGGGGTGGAGAACTCCAGCAGCGCCTGTTTCTCGGCCAGGAAGCTGTGTTTCACGGTTTCGATGTCGCTGCCCTGGGCCTTCGCCTTGGCCTCCAGCTGCTGCTGCACCAGCGGCGTCAGCACCCAGCCGGGGCAGATCGCGTTCACTGTCACGCCGTGGCTGGCCAGCTCGAGCGCGGCGACCTTGGTCAACCCGACCACACCGTGCTTGGCCGCGACGTAGGCGGCCTTTTGCGGGCTGGCGACCAGGCCGTGCGCCGAGGCGATGTTGATGATGCGGCCCCAGCCCTTGGCCTTCATGCCGGGGACGGCCGCCTTGATGGCGAAGAACACGCCGGACAGGTTGACGGCGATGATCGCGTGCCAGCGCTCCTCGGGGAATTCCTCGATGTCGGCAACGAACTGGATGCCGGCGTTGTTCACCAGGATGTCCAGCGCGCCGAGCGATTGCTGGGTCTCCGCCACCATTGCGGCGATCTCCGCCGGCTTGCTGATATCGGCCGCGGAATAGCGGACGCGCACGCCGAACGCCTTGGCCAGGCCGGCGCGTTCCTGTTCGATTTTCGCCGCGTCGCCGAAACCGTTCAGCATCAGGTCGGCGCCCTCCGCGGCCAGCGCGCGGGCGATGCCGAGGCCGATGCCGCTGGTCGATCCGGTGACCAGGGCGACTTTTGCTTTCAGGCTCATAGCGTCAGTCCTTTCGTTGACGGTCCAGCGATGCGCGGCCCTGCCGGATGGACAGGTCGTTGATTGCCGCGTCCGTGGCGGGGCCAGGCCAGGTTGTCGCGTGCCACCCCGCCAGGCGGCAGCGTCGGGTCGGCGATCGGATGGCGGGCGGACGGCGCCTGGCGCAGCGGCAGGCCGGCGACCGGGCAAGGTGCCGACGTCGCCAGGTGCAGCCGGGCCGGCCTGGTCCGCGTCAGGATCGCGCCGCATGTCATGCCGGTGATCTCCCGTTCTCGCGTCGGCCGGATTGCCATCGCGCCGTCGTCCCCCCTATGTTGCACCGCAGCGAGCTGAACTCCATCCCGCCAGGTCCAGGTTTTCATCGGGATCATCCGTCGTGGACGCCGGCGTGCCCGCGGACGATGGTCCGGGACCGGGCCGCGGCTTGACCGAGGCCCGCCAGTGCCCGCGACAGGGCGAGAAATGCGGGCTAGGCTCGGCGCCGCCTTCGGGGAGGGAGTGGTTCGATGATCATCGAGATGCGCACCTATCAGCTCAAGCCCGCCAGCATTCCGCAGTTCGAGGAGCGGTTCGCCGCCGCGCTGCCCGAGCGGCTGAAGTTCTCGCCGCTGGCCGGGTTCTGGCACACCGAGGTCGGGCCGCTGAACCAGGTCATCCATGTCTGGCCGTACGACACGTTCGAGCAACGGATGCAGGTGCGCGCCGCGGCCTCCGCCGCGCCCGGCTGGCCGCCGCCGACGCGCGAGTTCGTCGTCGAGCAGCGCAGCGAGTTGTTCCTGCCGGCGCCCTTCTCGCCGCCGCTGGAGCCGCGCCGGCTGGGCGGCATCTACGAGATCCGCATGTACGGCTTCGCCGCCGGCGCGATCCCCGGCGTGATCCAGCGCTGGAGCGAGAAGATCGAGGCACGGACAAAACTGTCGCCGCTGGTCGGTGCCTGGAACTCCGAGATCGGTCCGCTCAACAAATGGGTGCACATCTGGGCCTACCAGGACGCCGACCATCGCGCGCAGGTGCGCGCCGAGGCGGTGGCCAAGGGGGTCTGGCCGCCCGGCTCGGCCGCCGCCGGCGTGCTGCTGAAGCAGGAGAACATGCTGGTGGTGCCGGCGTCCTTCTCGCCGCTACAGTAGCCGGACGGATGAACGCCATCGATGGGGCGACGCAATGACCGACGACCCTGACAGGACCGGTCCGGTGCGGGTCGAGGTGACGACGCGGTTCATCACCGACACCGCGGCCAAGCAGCGCGCCTACGAGGCGCGCCGGCGCACTTGGACGGCGGCATTCCATCCGTCCGAGCCGCGCGTCCAGGCGCTCGCCGTGTCGCGTCGCCGCGGCAAGATTTACGACCAGCGGCAGGGCAAGTTCGATCTGTAGAGGCGGGCGTTGGGTCGGACGATGTTGTCTGGCCGATATTAAAGCGATGCCGTTATAACCTTGCATCATCGCGGCGGCGTGGGATCGCGCGCGGGTTGCCGCGGAGCGTTGGCGGGCGGTTATACCAACGGCCCTAATTGCCGACCCATCGGCTGGTGCTGGGCCGTTGCTATGAGTTTTGGTTTGGGTGCGCCAGGAGGCTGGCGGGTTCCAGCCGGTGGAAGTCCGGCCCAGGTAAGGGGTAGCACCCGCCTGGTAGTGAGTGTTGCGTGAGATTCCGTCGGTGACGGCGGCCACGAAGCGTACACAGCGATTGTGTGGGGTGAGCTATTGAGCCACGAAAGAGACAATGCCACCGAGGCCGAGGCCGTCCAAACAGCCGAAGGCAACATGTGCGGCACCGTCAAGCGAGGCGCCGTCGCTCGGTCGGGGTCGAAGACCTCATCACGCACGAAGGGAACCTGTCGGAACCTGGGAGGTCTCGTGTCTGACCGGACGGATGCTCGTCCGTCCGGCCCGCGTCGGGAAGGCGATGAGCCGAAGCCGGCGATGCACGGGCACGAGAAGTCAGACCCTGTCGTAGTAGCGATGAAGCCCGCGAACGGAACCGGGACACCGGGGATGGAGCGGGTGGAGCGAAGGGCAGGGGCCGAGGGGAACGCGAACCGGCAAAGCACGCACCGGGCACAGAACCGGGAACGTGTGTCACAGGCGCTGGAGCGCGTACGGCAATGCCGCAGGATAGTGCGTGCATCACCGTCACATACCCGAGGTGGGAGCCGTATGCGGGAAAGCCGCACGTACGGTTCTGTGCGGGGGGCGCCCAGTAATGGGCGTCCCTACCGCGATCGCGCGGCCGCCCCCTGCTCCCCTGGGCAACCCCGCGCGCGATGCCAGCCGCCCGAAATGATGGAAGAGTCATCACTTTGGGCCGCTGGTATTACCCGCCCAGGATCTCCGCCGCGGCGTCGGCCAGCACCTGGCAGCCCAGCACCAGGTCCGCCTCGCGCGTGTCCTCCGCGTGGTGGTGGCTGATGCCGCCGATGCTGGGGACGAACAGCATCGCCGCGGGCAACCGGTCGGCAAAGACCTGCGCGTCGTGGCCGGCACCGCTGGGCAGGCGGAGGTGCAGCCCCGGCGCATTGCGCTCCGCCGCGCGCTCCAGCACGTCCTGGAACCCAGCGTCCATGACCTTGGGCGTCGAGCGCGACAGGTTGGTCAGCGTCACCCGACAGGGGCCGGCGTCGGCCTCGGCGACCAGCGCCTCCAGCGCCTGCTGCAGCGCGGCGAGGCGCGCGGGATCGGCGTCGCGGAACTGGAACAGCATCTCCGCCCGGCCCGGCACGATGCTGGCCGCCCCCGGCTCTAGCAGGATGCGCCCGGTGGTCCACACGCTGCGCGGACCGGCCACCTGGGGGAAGCGCGCCTCGATCGCGCCCGCCAGCCGCACCAGCGCGACCCCGGCGTCCTTGCGGATCGCCATGCGCGTGGTCCCCGCGTGGTTCTGCACGCCCTCGAAACGGATCAGGTATTGCCAGATGCCGACGATACTGGTGACCACGCCAAGGCGCAGCCCGGAACGATCAAGCTCGTCGCCCTGCTCGATATGCGCCTCCAGGTAGCCGCGGTAGCGCGCCGGATCGAGCCGCGCGCGCGCTCGCCCGGCGAGACCCGCCTGCGCCAGCGCATCCGGCAGGGACGTGCCGTCATGGCGGTTGACGGTGCGCGCGATCTCCGCCGCGTCGATGCCGTGCACGAACGAGCGGCTGCCGAGGAAATTGCCGAAATGCCCCTCCTCGTCGGCCCAGGCGCCGACCTCGATGGCGTGACCCAGGCTGGCCCCGAGCACCCGCGCGACCTCCAGCCCGTAGATCACGCCCAGCGCGCCATCCAGCCAGCCGGCATGCGGCTGCGTCTCCAGGTGGCTGCCGAGCAGCAGCTTCGGCCCGGGCGCGGCGGTGCGGCCGATGACGTTGCCGATGCCGTCGATCTCCGCCGCCAGGCCGGCCTCGGTGAGGCGCGCGGCCAGCCAGTGTCGCGCCGTCATGTCGTCGGCGGAATAGGTCGGCCGGTGCACGCCGGTCCGCCAGGCGCCGATCCGCGCCAGCTCGCGCAGATCCTGCAGCAGCCGCGCGGCGTCGATCGTCGGCATGCGCGCCGCCCCGCTACGGCGCCAGCCGGATGCCCTGCGGGCGGATCATGCCGTCCGGCGTCGGCGTGAAGCCCGCCAGCCGGTCGCTGACCGCCCACAGCCATTTCACGTGGTACAGCACGATCATCGGCCGGTCCGCGAGGTAGATGTCGGAGAGAGAGCGATACAGCGCCTGGCGTTGCGCGACGTCGGTCACGCTGCGCGCCTGGGTCAACACCTCGTCGAATTTCGGGTTGCAGTATTTGCCCCAGTTGAGAAAGCCGTTGCAGGCCAGCCAGATCGCCACGTTGCCGTCGGGATCGGCCCGCCCGCTCCACAGCACCAGCGCGGCCTGGTAGGCGCCGGACTTCGTGGTGGCGACCTCGGCATTGGCCTCCATCGCCCGCAGCCTGATGTCGAAGCCGGCCTCGGCGGCCATCGCCTGCAGCACCTCGCCGACCTGGACCTCCACCGGGCTGTTGCCGGTGATCAGGGTGAACGTCGGATGCGCCACCCCGGCCTGTTGCAGCAGCGCCTTGGCCTTCGCCACATCGCGCGGCGGCACCGGGCGCTGCGGGTTCCAGTAGCGCGTGCCGGGCGCCTCGAACTGGTTCGACGGCGTGAACTGCCCGTCCATCACCACCTGGTTGAGCGCGACGCGATCGATCGCGGCCTCCAGCGCCGCGCGCACCAGCGGCTCGTGCGCCAGCGGCCCGTCGGCGGCGAGGTTGATCGACAGCGAATAATACGCCAGCGCGGTGATGCTGATCAGCCGCAGATGCGGGTTGGCCTTCACCTTGGCAACATCGGTCGGCCCCAACCGCTCGACCATGTCGAGCCGCCCGGCCTCCAGGTTGACCAGCCGCACGGTGGTGTCGGGGATCGGCTGGTAGACGATGCGGTCGAGCGCGATCGCCGGCGCGTTCCAGTAGCCGGGGAAACGATCGACCACGATGCGGTCCTGCGCGACGCGCTCGGTGAGCTTGAACGGCCCGGCGCAGGGCAGTTCGTCGGCGATGCGCGGGCCGAGCCGCGCCATCGCCTGCGGCGCCAGCATCATCCCGGCGCGGTCGGACAGCACCGCGACCAGCGGCGCGTAGGGGCGCGACAGGCGCAGCCGGACGGTGTGCGGATCGACCACCTCCACGGCGGTCAGCGGGCCCAGCTCGCTCTTGCGCAGGCTTTCCGGCGCGGTGCGGTAACGCTCGATGTTGGCGCGCACCGCCTCGGCATCCAGCGTCTCGCCGTCCTGGAACCTGACCCCGTCGCGCAGCGTCAGCGTCAGCGCCAGGCCGTCCGGCGACCACTGCCAGGCGGTGGCGAGCTGCGGGACGAAATTGTCGGCGGCGTCGAGGTCGACCAGCTTGTCGCAGGTGGCGGCGAAGACGATGCGCCCGACGAAGGTGCCGCTGCGGGCGGGGTCGAGCGCGTCGGGGTCCTCGTTCAGCCCGATGCGCAGCGTGCCGGCGGCGAGCACGGGGCCGGCGGCGAGCAGCATGGCAGCCAGCAGGAACGGCAGCAGGGGAGGGGCGCGGCGCATGGGCGGCTCCTTGGTGCAGGCGGCGATGCTGCCGCAACCCGCCGCCGGCCGCCATCATTTCCGTCCGCGCAAGGCTGGGGCTTCGCCCCAGACCCCACCAGGGGGCTTTGCCCCCTGGACCCCCACCAAGGGCGGAGCCCTTGGAACCCCGGACTGGGCGTGTGGGGAGGGGGCGGGGGCGGGTGGGCGAGGCGCACGGGGCGTCCGGCGCGCCGGACGCCCCGTGCGCCTCGCCCACCCGCCCCGCCCCCTCCCCACACGCCCAGTCATGAAGTCAAGAGGCCGCTGCCTCTGGTGGGGGGTCCAGGGGGGCAAAGCCCCCCTGGCGGGGTTCGGGGCGGAGCCCCGACCTTGCTTGGTTCACCCGATCGCGGCCGGCTAGACCCGTTCGATCAGTGCGGCGATGCCCTGGCCGACGCCGATGCACATGGTGGCGATCGCGCGCCGCGCGCCGCGTGTCTCCAGCGCGCTCACCGCGGTGAGCGCCAGGCGGGCGCCCGAGGCGCCGAGCGGGTGGCCCAAAGCGATGGCGCCACCGTGCGGGTTCACGTGCTCGGCGTCGTCCGGCAGGCCAAGCTGGCGCAGCACGGCGATGCCCTGGGCGGCGAACGCCTCGTTCAGCTCGATCACGTCGATGTCGCCGATTTTCAGGCCGAGGCGGGCGAGCAGCTTCTCGGTCGCCGGCGCCGGCCCCATGCCCATGATGCGCGGTGGCACGCCGGCGGTGGCCATGGCAACGACGCGCGCGCGCGGCGTCAGGCCGTGGCGGCGGGCGGCCTCCTCCGAGGCGATGATCAGCGCCGCGGCGCCGTCGTTGACGCCGGAGGCGTTGCCGGCGGTCACCGTACCGCCCTGCTTGCGGAACGGCGTCCGCAGCTTGGCGAGGCCTTCCAGCGTGGTGTCGCCGCGCGGGTGTTCGTCGTGGCTGACGGTGACGCTGGCCTTGCGCCCGGCGATCTCGATCGGGGTGATCTCGCGCTCGAAGAAGCCAGCCTCCTGCGCCGCCTTGGTGCGCTGCTGCGAGCGGTAGGCGAAGGCGTCCTGGTCGGCGCGGCTGACCTGGAACTCCTCGGCAACGTTCTCCGCCGTCTCCGGCATCGAATCGACGCCGTACTGGCTTTGCATCAGCGGATTGATGAAGCGCCAGCCGATGGTGGTGTCGTAGATCGCGGCCGAGCGCGAGAAGGCCTCGGTCGCCTTGCCCATGACGAAGGGCGCGCGGGTCATGCTTTCCACGCCGCCGGCGATCATCAGCCCGGCGTCGCCGGCGCGGATGGCGCGCGCGGCGGTGCCGACCGCGTCGAGGCCGGAGCCGCACAGCCGGTTGATGGTGGCCCCCGACAGCTTGTCCGGCAGGCCGGCCAGCAACAGCGCCATGCGCGCGACGTTGCGGTTGTCCTCGCCGGCCTGGTTGACGCAGCCGTAGATGACGTCGTCCACCGCCTCCCAGTCGACGCCCTTGTGGCGGTCCATCAGCACGCGGATCGGCTGCGCGGCGAGGTCGTCGGTGCGCACGTCCTTCAATACGCCGCCGTAGCGGCCGATCGGGGTGCGGGTGAAGTCGCAGATATAGGCTTCGGGCATGGCGCATTCTCCCCTGGGCAGCGTGTTGGCCTCGGCGTACGCGGTTTGCGCGGGATCGGCAAGATCGGGCGGGGGAAGCAAGGTCGGGGCTCCGCCCCGAACCCCGCCAGGGGGCTTTGCCCCCTGGACCCCCACCAGAGGCAGCGGCATCTGGACTCCATGACCGGGAGTGGGTGAGGGGGAGGGGGCGTGCGGGCAGGGCGCCAGTGCCGTCCGGCGCGCCGGACGACACCGGCGCCCTGCCCGCACGCCCCCTCCCCCTCACCCACTCCCGGTGAAGGGTTCCAAGGGCTCTGCCCTTGGCGGGGATCCAAGGGGCAGCGCCCCTTGGCGGGGTTCGGGGCGGAGCCCCGACCTTGCTTCCTTCACCCAACTACCCCGCGGCGCGCCGTTTGTACCACGGGTGCGGCAGGCCCGGCGTCTTGACGCGCAGCGTGAGCACCGAGGTGCTGGCGGTGAACAGCAGGGTGCGCAGGTCGGGGCCGCCGAAGGCGATGTTGGCGCAGACTTCGGGGGTTTCGATGATGCCGATCTTGCTGCCGTCGGGCGCGAACACCCAGACGCCGCCGGTGCCGGTGCAGAAGATGCGCCCGGCGGCATCGAGCTTCATGCCGTCCGGCACGCCGTTCGTTCCGTCCGAGGACATATCCGCGAAGATCCGGCGGCGCACCATGTCGCCGGCGGCGTCGAGTTCGATTGCATGGATGTATTTGGTCCAGCGGGTATTGGCGACATACAGCGTGCGTTCGTCCGGCGACAGCGCGAGGCCGTTCGGATACTCGCACCAGGCGGCCATGCGGACCTGTCCGTCGGGGGCGACGCGATAGACCGCGCCCTCGCCGACGTCGCGGTCGGCTACCGGCACGCGGATCGACGGGTCGGTGAAGAACAGCGTGCCGTCGGAGCGGCAGATCACGTCGTTCGGCCGGTTCAGCCGCTTGCCGTTGACGCGCTCGACCAGGGTGGTGATGGTGCCGTCGGCCGCGGTGCGGGTGACCCGGCGGGCATCGCCTTCGCACAGGATGAGGCGGCCCTGCAGGTCGAAGGTGGTACCGTTGCCGCCGGTGGTTTCGCGCACCAGGCTCGGCGTCTGACCGAGCACCAGGCGAAACATCTTTCCGGCGCGGACGTCGGTGAAATAGAAGAAGCCGTCGGGGTGCCACAGCGGGCCCTCGGTGAAGACGTGGCCGGCGGCGACGCGCTCGAACGCGGTGGTCTCCAGGATGTCCGCCAGTGTGTCCATGTTCGCCTTCTCCCCTTGGTGGTGTGCCGCGCGGCCTTGTCGGCCGGGCAGCGTAGCATCGCGCGACGCGGGGCGACGAGGGGGGCGGCGAGGGGGGACGACGAGGGGGCGACGAGGCCGCCGGTCTGATTCGGGGCGATCCGGGCCGCCCCGCTGCGCCATGGCGCTGGGTTGCCCCGGCCGGGCCGGCCCCGCTCGCGCCGCCGCGCCTGTTCTGCTTTCGGTATGACAGCGGCGCCGTCAGCGGACGGTCAGCCATGCGCCAGGCGTGCGCCGGCGCGTCTTGCGCCTGCCGCGCCGGCATGCATTCTCTGCGGCAAGAGGAGACGAAACGACAATGCCAACAAGATTCCGGGAAACCCTCGGCGGGGGACGGCCGACGCCGTCCTGGCTCGCGGGCATGATGATCGGATTGACCGTATCGACCCTGGTGACCGGGGCGATGATGCTCGGTGCCGGCCTGGCGATCGGCCAGGCGATCAACCGCCCGAAGTGATCCGCGCCTGAACTGAGCAGCGCCCGCGGTGACCGGGCGCTCGGCGCCCTAGCCCGCCGGTGCGCGCCAGCGGTTGGCGCCGCGATCGCCGAAGAAGATGTCCGTGCTGATCTCGTCCACGCTGCGGCAGCCGGTGTAGGCCATCGTCTTGTCCAGCTCGCTGCGGATGATGCCGATCGCCTTGCCGGCCCCGGCCGCGCCGCCGACCGCCGTGCCGTACAGCGTCGCTCGCCCGGTCAGCACCGCCTTGGCGCCGAGCGCCAGCGCCTTGGCGATGTCGGAGCCGCGGCGCACGCCGGAATCCAGGATGACCGTGCAACGATCGCCCACCGCCTCGGTGACCTGGCCCAGCACATCCAGCGGCGCGGCCGAGCTGTCCATGTTGCGCCCGCCGTGGTTCGACACGATCAGCCCATCCAGCCCGTATTCGATCGCCTTCACCGCGTCGTCGGGGCGATTGACGCCCTTCAGCAGCAGCGGCCCCTTCCACATGTCGCGGAATCGCTTGATGTCGTCCCAGTCGAGCGAATTGGCGCGCATCGCATCGCGGCTGCCGACCCCGCTGAGGATCGATTTCTGGTACTCCGGCGGATAGTTCTCGTGGCGGAGGAAGCCGATCGAGGTGAAGTACTTCAGCAGCACGCCTCGCGCCCAGGCCGGATGGCGCATGACGTCCAGCGTGAAGCGCAGGGTCGGCGTGAACGGCAGGCCGAAGCCGTTGCGCTGGTTGTATTCGCGATTGGGCGAGACCGGGGAATCCACCGTGACGATCAGCGCCTCGAACCCGTTGTCCCTGACGCGCTCGATCAACTTGTGCGACAGCTCGCGCTGCTTCCAGACATAGAGCTGGAACCACAGCCGCCCGCCGACCGCGGGGCCGCCCTGCGCGACGATCTTCTCCATCGCGGTCATCGAGGCGGTGGACAGCGTCAGCGGGATGCCCGCCTTGGCCGCCGCTTTCGCCAGTTCCACCTCGCCCTCGTGCCAACACAGGCCGGCGGCACCGGTCGGCGCGATCACCATCGGCAGCGCCGCCGGCTTGCCGAACAATGTCGTGGTCGTGCTGCGCCCGGACACATCGACCAGCGCGCGGTGCATCAGCTTGATGCGATGGAACGCCTCGCGGTTGTTGCGCACCGCGACCTCGTCCTCGCTGCCGCGATCGACGAATTCGAACACGCCGCGCGGCAGGCGCCGGCGCGCCGCTTCGCGCAGGTCGGCGATGCTGTAACAACGATCGAGCCTGGCCATCACGCGCACCTCCGGTCGCGGCAACGATCGAGCCTGGCCATCACGCGCTCGCCCGGTCGCGCAGGCGGTTGCCCGGGCTGTCGGCGAAGAAGATGTCGGGGGTGATCTCGTCGACCGAACAGCAGCCGGTATAGGCCATCGTCTTGTCCAGTTCGCTGCGGATGATGCCGATCGCCTTGCCGGCGCCCGCGGCGCCGCCGACCGCGGTGCCGTACAGCGTGACCCGCCCGGTCAGCACCGCCTTGGCGCCGAGTGCCAGCGCCTTGGCGATGTCGGAGCCGCGGCGCACGCCGGAATCCAGCAGCACCGTGCCGCGCTCGCCGACCGCCTCGGCGATGTCGGGCAGCGCGTCGATCGAGGCGACCGCGCTGTCCATGTTCCGCCCGCCGTGGTTGGAGACGATGATGCCGTTGACGCCGCACTCGATCGCCTTCACCGCGTCGTCCGGACGGTTGACGCCCTTCAGCATCAGGATGCCCGGCCACATCTTGCGGAACGTCCTGATGTCGTCCCAGCACAGCGAGTCCTGGCGCATCACCTCGAAGGTGTCGGGCGCCGAGGAGATACGACGACGATACGGTTCTGGATAGTTTTCGTTGCGCGGCATGCCGATGGTGGTGAAGTATTTCAGCAGCACGCTGGCCGCCCAGGTCGGGTGGCGCATGATGTCGACGGTGAAGCGCACGGTGGGATGGAACGGCAGCAGGAAGCCGTTGCGCGCGTTGTACTCGCGGTTCGGCGAGACGATCGTATCGACGGTAACGATCAGCGCCTCGAACCCGGCGGCCTTGGCGCGCTCGATCAACTGGTAGGAGAGTTCGCGGCGATTCCAGACATAGAGCTGGAACCACAGCCGCCCGCCGACGCCCGGCCCGGCCTGCTCGGCGATCTTCTCCATCGAGGTCATCGCCCCGGTGGCCAGCGTGAACGGGATCTTCGCCTTGGCCGCTGCCTTGGCCAGTTCCAGTTCGCCCTCGTGCCAGCACAGGCCGGCGGCACCGGTCGGCGCGATCGCCATCGGCATCGAGACCGGTTTGCCGAACAGCATGGTTTCCATCGAACGCCCGGAGACGTTGACCAGCGCACGGTGGCGCAGCTTGATCCGCTCGAACCCGGCGCGGTTGTTGCGCAGCGCAACTTCGTCCTCGCTGCCGCGATCGACGAATTCGAACAGGGCGCGCGGCAGGCGGCGCTGCGCGGCGGTGCGCAGGTCGGCGATGTTGTAGCAACGATCCAGTGCGGACATGGTCTCTCCCCTGACGCGCCGATGATGACGCCGGGTCGGGGGGTGTCAAGCGACGCCGCCGGCGCGGCAGGGCAATCGGGTGAACGAAGTAAGGTCGGGGCTCCGCCCCGAACCCCGCCAGGGGGCTTTGCCCCCTGGACCCCCACCAGAGGCGGAGCCTCTGGACTCCATGACTGGGAGTGGCTGAGGGGGAGGGGGCGTGTGGGCGAGGCGAAGGGGCGCCGTCCGGCACGCCGGACGGCGCCCCTTCGCCTCGCCCACACGCCCCCTCCCCCTCAGCCACTCCCAGTGAAGGGTTCCAAGGGCTCGCCCTTGGCGGGGTTCCAAGGGGCAGCGCCCCTTGGTGGGGTCCGGGGCGAGGCCCCGGCCTTGCTTTCGTTCACTCGATTGCCCTGCCCGGCCGGGGCGGCGCGGTGGCCAGGGATCGCAGATCGGTCGTAGGGTGCCGCCCGTCGCCCACGCATCACCGGTGCCCGCCATGAACGAGATCGCCCGCTTCGCCGCCATGCTGAACCGGTCCGCCGAGCTCAAGCGGCGGATCGCCAGCGAGCTGGCAGCGGCGGTGATTGGCGTGGTCGATGCCTGCGAGGCCAGCCTGCGCGGCGGCGGCAAGTTGATGTTCTGCGGCAACGGCGGCTCGGCGGCGGACAGCCAGCACCTGGCGACCGAGCTGCTGATCCGCCTGCGCGGCGCGGTGGAGCGGCCCTCGATCGCCGCCCTGGCGCTGACGCAGGACCCGGCGATGCTGACCGCCGCCGGCAACGATTATGGCTACGACAGGGTGTTCGAGCGGCCGCTGCGCGGCCTCGGGCGGCGCGGCGACGTGCTGTTCGGCATCACCACCTCGGGCCGCTCGGCGAACGTGGTGCGCGCGCTGGCGGCGGCGCGGGAGATGGGCATCGTGACGGTGGGCATGCTCGGCGGGGCAGGGGAGCCGGCGATGGCACAGTGCGACCACGTGCTGCTGGTGCCCGACCAGGAGACGGCGCGGATCCAGGAATGCCACATCGCGCTCGGCCACGCGGTGCTGGAATTGCTGGAGGATCGGCTGGTCGCAAGGCCGCTCTAGGCGGACGCACAAGGCAAGGGGCCGGAATGGCGATTTTGTTGACCGGCGCGGCCGGTTTCATCGGCTACCATGTGGCCGGGGCGCTGCTGGCGCGCGGCGCGCAGGTGCTCGGCGTCGATAGCCTGAACGACTATTACGACCCGCGGCTGAAGCGGGCGCGGCTTGACCGGCTGGTCGCCCGCCCGGGGTTCGCGTTCCATCTTCTGGACGTGTCCGACCGGGATGCGGTCGGCAATCTAATTCGTGACAATAAAGGTATAGATAGCATTATTCACCTGGCGGCGCAGGCCGGCGTGCGCCATTCGCTGGTCGAT
>CAWKAN010000029.1:0-27500 GCA_963847615.1 uncultured Alphaproteobacteria bacterium | reverse complement strand
CGAAGCTGTGGGTTCAGTTGTCAGTTGTCAGTTTCCAGTTGTCAGACAAGAAGGTTGGGTGGGTGATGGCCGGGGATGTGTGGGCGTTGAAGGTGTTTCAGCGCGCTTATCGGTTGTCGCTCGATCTGCACCGGGCCAGCCTCGGTTGGCCGCGGGTGGAGCAGTATGGGGGTGTGGCCGATCAGTTGCGGCGCGCGTCCAAGTCGGTGTGTGCCCTGCTGGTGGAGGGTGCGGGCCGGGAGCCAGGCTCGGACGCGGAATTCCGTCGCTATGTCACCATGGCGTTGGGTTCGGCCGACGAGGCCCGGTTGTGGTGCTGCTACGCCGCGGATCTCGACCTGGTCCCGCCCGCGACGTCGCAGGCGTGGCAGTCCGAGCTCTCGGAGATCGCGCGCATGCTGCAAGGGCTGCGGGCGCACTTGTCTGAAAACTGAAAACTGACAACTGACAACTGAGCGGTAGCGGAGCGTTCCGTAGGCCTGTGAAGGTGTACCCGTGAGGGGCGCTGGAGGTATCGGAAGTGCGAATGCTGACATGAGTAGCGACAAACAGAGTGAGAAACTCTGTCGCCGAAAGTCCAAGGGTTCCTGCGCAAGGTTAATCCGCGCAGGGTGAGCCGGCCCCTAAGGCGAGGGCGAAAGCCGTAGTCGATGGGAACCAGGTCAATATTCCTGGGCCTGCCAGAAGTGACGAACGTGAAGTCTTGTCTGGGCTTATCGGATTGCCCAGGCTCGTGGATCGTTCCAGGAAACAGCTCTGGCGTATAGACCGTACCCGAAACCGACACAGGTGGACTGGTAGAGTATACCAAGGCGCTTGAGAGAACGATGCTGAAGGAACTAGGCAAATTGCTCGCGTAACTTCGGGATAAGCGAGACCTGTCGCTGGGCAACCAGTGGCGGGTGGCACAGAGCAGGGGGTGGCGACTGTTTAGTAAAAACACAGGGCTCTGCGAAGTCGAGAGACGACGTATAGGGTCTGACGCCTGCCCGGTGCCGGAAGGTTAAGAGGAGGTGTGCAAGCACCGAATTGAAGCCCCGGTAAACGGCGGCCGTAACTATAACGGTCCTAAGGTAGCGAAATTCCTTGTCGGGTAAGTTCCGACCTGCACGAATGGCGTAACGACTTCCCCACTGTCTCCAGCATCGGCTCAGCGAAATTGAATTCCCCGTGAAGATGCGGGGTACCCGCGGTCAGACGGAAAGACCCTATGAACCTTTACTGCAGCTTTGCAGTGGTATTAGGAGAGCACTGTGTAGGATAGGTGGGAGGCTTTGAAGCCGGGGCGCTAGCTTCGGTGGAGCCAACCTTGAAATACCACCCTGGGCGCTTCTGATATCTAACCGCGACCGGTCATCCCGGTCCGGGACCCTGCATGGCGGGCAGTTTGACTGGGGCGGTCGCCTCCCAAAATGTAACGGAGGCGCGCGATGGTGGGCTCAGGCCGGTCGGACATCGGCTGCTGAGTGCAATGGCACAAGCCCGCCTGACTGCGAGAGTGACAGCTCGAGCAGAGACGAAAGTCGGCCATAGTGATCCGGTGGTCCCGCGTGGAAGGGCCATCGCTCAACGGATAAAAGGTACTCTAGGGATAACAGGCTGATCTCCCCCAAGAGTCCACATCGACGGGGAGGTTTGGCACCTCGATGTCGGCTCATCACATCCTGGGGCTGGAGCAGGTCCCAAGGGTTCGGCTGTTCGCCGATTAAAGTGGTACGTGAGCTGGGTTTAGAACGTCGTGAGACAGTTCGGTCCCTATCTGCCGTGGGTGAAGGAGACTTGCGAGGCGCTGTCCCCAGTACGAGAGGACCGGGATGGACGTACCTCTGGTGGACCGGTTGTCACGCCAGTGGCACAGCCGGGTAGCTAAGTACGGACGGGATAACCGCTGAAAGCATCTAAGCGGGAAACCCTCCTCTAAACTATGTCTCCCCGAGGGCCGTGAAAGACCATCACGTCAATAGGCCGGATGTGGAAGGGCGGTAACGCTCGTAGCTAACCGGTCCTAATCGCCCGATAGAGCTCAAGACTCAGTCGTCAGTTGACAGTCGTCAGGTTGCCGCAAAGCACGTGACGCGCCGTCCGCTGACACACCATGCATGGAAATCATCCCCCGTCGCCCAGCCACACAACAGACCCCCCAGGAGCAACCGCCGGCGCAAGCACGGCGGTCGCGATCCCGGGAACCGACACCAGAACCCCACCCCCCAGGCCGTCCGGCCGGTTCGTCTGACAACCGACGACTGACAACCGGACGACTGGGATGGGTTGGACGACCTGGTGGTCATCGCGGGGAGCCCGCACCCGATCCCATCCCGAACTCGGCCGTGAAAATCCCCAGCGCCCATGGTACCTGTGTCCTAAGGCACGGGAGAGTAGGTCGCCGCCAGGTCTTCCAACCCATCCCCCAGGGGAAACGCACACCGGAAAACCCTCAAGGAAATACCCCCAGGGCAATAGTCCGAGGGGGAATATCCCGAGGGGCAATATCCCGAGGGCAAAACCCGCCCACCACCCCATGGGGGCGATCGCAGCTACAACCGCGGGGTGGAGCAGCCCGGTAGCTCGTCAGGCTCATAACCTGAAGGCCGCAGGTTCAAATCCTGCCCCCGCAACCAAATTTCCCAATGAAACCAATCAGATATAAGCCACCTCGGCGACACTGCGTTCGCCGCCATCGAATTCCTCGGCGCCGTCCGAAACTATGTCAGTGTCGTCACCCGACTGCGCCTCGACGCCAATCTTTATGCGCCCGCACCACCCAGACGACCGGGCCGCGGACGGCCGGCGGTCAAGGGCAAGCGCCTGCGAAGGCGGGGGCAAGCGCCTGCTCACACTGACGCAAGTGCTGCACGATGCCGGCACGGTTTGGCAACGCCACACCGTCACTCTCTGGTACGGCCGCACCAATCGTGTCGTTGAGATCGCCACAGGTACCGCCGTTTGGTACCGTGGCGGCTCGCCCGCTGTGCCCATTCGCTGGCTGCTGGTGCGTGATCCGCGCGGCGAACTACCGCCGCAAGCCTTCCTCTGCACCGATCTCGACGCCGCCCCCGTCGATATCCTTCAGTGGTTCGTCGCGCGGTGGCAGTTGGAAGTCACCTTTCAGGAGACCCGTGCCCATCTCGGCGTCGAAACCCAACGGCAGTGGTCCGACCTCGCCATCATGCGGACCACCCCGGCCCTGCTTGGCCTGTTCTCACTGGTTACTCTCTGGGCGCATGACCTCACCGCCGAAACCCCGCTGGTTCCCGCGACCGCTGCCTGGTACCCCAAATCGCACTGCACCTTCACCGATGCCATCGCCGCCGTGCGCCGCCAGATCTGGCACCATCAGGTTTCTTTCATGTCCCGGTGCCACCGGGGCAGCATCAAAATTCCCCGCCAGTTGTGGGACCGCGCCGCAAACGCTCTCGCCTATGCCGCGTCGTTCGATAAAGTCGAGCTTATCCGCTCATCATGCCCCGACCGCGCGGCTTGACCTGGCTTACGCCGACCCCTTCAGCGCATCGGCCAGCGGCACCTGGCCGCTGCCGCGTGCGGCGGGCTTCGGTTGGCTCGGCGCCGGCGCCCAGCCGGTCAGCATCGCCAGACGCAGCCGTGCCGCGACGCGACCGTCCCGCTGCGCCAGAAGCGCCAGCGCGGCGGGGAACAGCGCCCGCGGCGGGATGCGCCGGTCGCGCAGCCGCACCGCGTTCGTCTCCCCCGCGTCGCGCAGGTCGCGCAGCAGCGCCAAGGGGTCGGCGTAGAGCAGCGTGAGCTCCTCGGCATCGGCCACCGGCAGCGCGAAGCCGGCGCGTTGCAGCAGGGCCGCGCAATCCCCTAGCTCGGGGAACGGCGAGACGCGGGGCGCGGCGCCGCCGGTCAGCGCCGCCTCGGCCGCGGTCAACGCCTGGCGCAGTTCGCCCAGCGTGCCGAGCGCCGGCAGGCTGGCCAGCAGCAGCCCGTCCGGGCGCAGCACCCGGCGCAACTGGATCAGCGCGCCGGGCAGATCGTTGACCCAGTGCAGCGACAGGCTGGCGACGACCAGGTCGAAGCTGCCGGGGGCGAAGGGCAGGAACTCCTCGTCGGCGGCGACCGCGTAACCGCCGTTGCCGGCGGCGATCGCCGGCGACAGGTCGCAGCTCACCGCCTCGATGCCGCGCGTGCGCAGCAGCGGCGCCACCACGCCGCGGCCGCCGACATCCAGCGCGCGGGAGAAGCGGCGCGTGGTGTCGTCCAGCCGGTCGAGCAGCCGCTCGGCCGCATCGCGCAGCACGTCGGCGACGCGCGCCACGGTCGTCGCGGCGCGGTCGCGGTGGCGGCGCACGGCGGCGCGGTCGAACACCAGCATCTCACTGTCCATCGCGCCGATGTGCGCCCGGCGTGTGGCGTTGCCAAGCGCCGCGCCACGTGCCTAGGTTCCCTGCATGAAACGCATAAATGCGGCCACCTTGCGTGGCTGGATCACCGACGGGGCGGAACTCGCGCTGCTGGACGCGCGCGAGGAGGGGGAGTTCGGCGCCTCGCACCTGTTCTGGTCCATCCCTTGCCCGCTCTCGCAGGTCGAACTGCGCGCCCGCGCGCTGCTGCCCCGGCGCGGCACACGGATCGTCTGCACCGACGACGGGCGCGGCCTGGCCGAGCGCCTCGCCGCGTGGCTGGAGGCGGACGGCTGCACCGACGTCGCCGTGCTGGAAGGTGGCACCAAGGCCTGGGCGGCGGCGGGCTACGTGCTGTTCAGCGGCGTCAACGTGCCGTCCAAGGCGTTCGGCGAGTGGGTCGAGCACCACTACGGCACCGAAAGCGTCGACCCGCCGGAGCTGAAGGCCTGGCTCGACTCCGGGCGCGACATGGTCGTGCTGGACAGCCGTACCCTGGAGGAGTTCACCCGCATGTCGATCCCCCGGGGGATCAGCGTGCCGGGCGGCGAGCTGGTCTACCGCATCGGCGACATCGCGCCCGATCCGAACACCCTGGTGGTGGTGAACTGCGCCGGGCGCACCCGCAGCATCATGGGCGCCGAGAGCCTGCGCCGCGCCGGCATCCCCAACAAGGTGGTGGCGCTGCGCAACGGCACGATGGGCTGGGAGTTGGCCGGGCTGCGCTGCGAGCGCGGCCGGGCCGAGCGGTTCGCCCCGGGCACGCCGAAATCGCTGCCGCTCGCGCTGGAGCGGGCGCGGCAGTTCGCCGAAGCCTCCGGCGTGCGCACGATCGAGCCCGCGCAGTTGGCCGCCTTCGCGGCAGACCCGGCCCGCTCGCTCTATGTGCTGGATGTGCGCGACCCGGCGGAATACCGCGCCGATCATCGCCCCAGCAGCCTGAACGCGCCGGGCGGACAGCTGGTGCAGGCGACCGACCGCTGGATCGGCGTGCGCGGCGCGCGCATCGTGCTGCTGGATGACACCGGCGCCCGGGCGCTGATGTCGGCGGCGTGGCTGCGGCTGATGGGGCATCGCGACGTGTTCGTCGTCGCTGGCGGGCTGGCGGCGGTGCGCGACAGCGGCGCGCCGGCCAGGCCCATCCCCGAGTTGGCGGTTGCTTCCCCCAATATCGACGTGCCGGGCCTGGTGCGGCTGCTGGATGCCGGCGCGGGGACCGTCGTGGTCGACCTGGCGCGCAGCGTCGATTACCGCGACGGCCACATCCCCGGCGCGCTCTGGGGCATCCGCACCCGGCTGGATGCGCTGGCGCCGCGGCTGGCCGGCGCCCGCCACGTGGTCGCGACCTCGCCCGACGGCAGGCTGGCGCGCCTGGCGCTGCCGGAACTGCGCGGCCTGACCACCGGCGAGGTGGCGGCGCTGGACGGCGGCACCGCGCTTTGGCACGCCCATGGCCGCCCCCTGGTGAAGGACCGCACCGCGCCGCCCGACGAGGCCTGCGTCGACTGCCACCTGCGCCCGTACGACCGCAACACCGGCATCGAGGAGGCGATGCACGCCTACCTGTCCTGGGAGATCGACCTGGTGAACGAGATCAAGCGCGACGGCACCGTGCATTTCGGCATGGCACCGTCAGCCGCGGGCGAGCCGTCCCACGCCGCCTGAGCTGCTGCGGCGCCTGACCGGCGGCCTGGCCCAGGGGATACGCCAGGCCGGCCAGGCGGCGCTCGACCTGGCATTGCCGCCGCACTGCGTGTGTTGCGGCGAACCGGTCACCGAGCAGCGCCAGCTCTGCGTCGATTGCTTCCGCCTGACCGGCTTCATCACCGAGCCCTGCTGCGCGCGCTGCGGCGTGCCGTTCGCCAGCGCCGCGCAGGGCGGGCCGGACCGGTTGTGTCCCGCCTGCCGCGACACCCCGCCGGCGTTCGACCGGGCGCGCGCCGCGTTGCGCTACGACAGCCAGACCAGGCGCCTGCTGCTGCCGTTCAAGCACGCCGACCGCACCGAGATCGCCTGGACCCTGGTGCCCCACATGGCGCGCGCCGGCGCCGCGCTGCTGCGCCAGGCCGACGTGCTGGTTCCCGTGCCGCTGCACCGCCGCCGGCTGTTCCTGCGCCGTTACAACCAGGCGGTGCTGCTGGCCCGCGGCCTGGCCCGCGCGGCGCGCAAGCCGATGCTGCCCGATGCGCTGGTGCGCACCCGCGCCACCGCCAGCCTGGGCGCCAAATCCGCCGCCGAGCGCGGGGCCGAGGTCGCCGGCGTCTTCGCGGTGCGCGCCTCGCGCGTCGTCGGCCTGGCCGGGCGACGGGTGCTGCTGATCGACGACGTGATGACCTCGGGCGCTACCGCCAATGCCTGCGCCGGCGCGCTGCTGGCGGCGGGCGCGGCGGCGGTGGACGTGCTGGTGGCCGCCCGCGTGCCCGATCCCCGGTTGGGCTGAGCTGCCGCCGGCGCCGCGCCGGGGCGCTCTCGTTGCTGGCCCGGAAGGTGGCTGCCGAGCACCGCCGGCGTTGGCGCAGCACGAGGCCCACGATGGTCCCTCGAGGCACCGCCAGGCCCTTCGCCCTGACCCGCCGTCGTGTGACCAACCCGGGCCGGCCATGATGCGCCACGCGGTGCCGAGGATGTTCCGCCAGCGCGACAGCAACCCCGTTGGACGGCGTGGCCGGTTCGGCGAACCACGCCGGGCCACGATCGGTGTGGGGCGGGAACCCAATGACCCAGGTGGGGCAGGCCACCGAAAATTGACACTTTCGCGTCCTGCGGGTTACCAGCAACGGGTGATACCAGGCGTCCGGATGATCGATTCTTCGGCGGTGCCGCCACGTCATGCCGGCGCATGCCGGCATCCACGACTTGCCTTCGTGCAGCAAGCAAAGTCGTCGGCACCGGCCCCCGGCCTTCGCCAGGGGCAGGTTCCGCCTGTCCTCGGGCCGGCCTGCGGCCGGACCCGGGGGCCGGCATGACGAGAGCGCGGCACCGATGGGTCAATCCTTTCGCCGCCTGGTATAAATCTTGGGTTGAACGAGCGCGATCCGTGGCGGGATACTGCGGTCGCTGGGAAGGGGACTTGGAGCGGATGATCCTAAGTGAGCGGCGAGAGTTTATTTTTCTACACAACCCGAAATGTGGCGGGACTTCGGTGCGCGAAGCCTTGATGCAGTTCGATACGACATCGAACTTCTTCTGGATGTATGACAAATGGAACGAGTTCACGATCGACAAGGCGCACCTGCCGCTGTTCATATTCAGGAACAAATACCCGCAATATTTCCGCCTGATGCGGAAATATTTTACGTTCATGATTGTCCGCGACCCATATGCGCGCACCGCGTCCGCGTACGACGAAAACAATGCGGAATTGGCCGACA
Organism: uncultured Alphaproteobacteria bacterium; assembly: GCA_963847615.1. Lineage (GTDB taxonomy): Bacteria > Pseudomonadota > Alphaproteobacteria > Acetobacterales > Acetobacteraceae > Palsa-883. Next base: position 19,768 of record CAWKAN010000029.1, on the reverse strand, counting down.
TCAAATTCTATCTGCCTGGCGGGGAATCCCTGTATCGGGAGCAACTCAATAAGTTCATCCGCGAGATGAACCGGGATTTGCTGGTGGGATGGGAAACCGGCTTCCGCCACTTTGTCCGCCAGGTGGACCTGGCATATCTCGGGAAAAAATCATTTGTTGACCTCATACTGAAGCTGGAGGAATGGCCGGGCTGCCTGAACAAGCTCCGGCATTTTCTTCCCGATGTGGCGGATTTGCTCGAAGCTGCGGAAAAACGCAACCTGCGGCACGCGCGCAGGAACTGCATGGAATACCTGACGGACGAATCCATCGAAAAGATCAATGAACTCTACCAGGCTGACTTCGATGTGTTCGGCTACGCTATGGTCCGGCCGTGATCCCTCCGGCTTCGCCGGGCGATGGCAAAGCCCGGCGCAGACCGCCACCAGCACGCCCGTCGCCCGCTGCGCGCGCCCGCGCCGCGCCGACGACCGCCCCGCCGCCGTGATCCGCCAGCCTCCCCCCGCGAGGCCGTCGGCGCGGCGCGGCGCCGCGCGGCCCGATGTTCGACCCGCCGAGACCAGGCGTCCGAATGATCGACGCTTCGGCGGTGCCCCCACGTCATGCCGGCGCAGGCCGGTATCCACGACTTCTCGCCTGCGTGCAGCAAGCAAACCCGCGGCTGCCGGCCCTGCGCCCGGCATGACGAGGGGGGCAGCGCCAATAGGTCAAACGTTCCGCCGCCTGGGATAAACCGCCATGCCTGGTCCGCCCGGCGCGAACCCCGGCACTGCCATCCTCGCTGCGCGCCCCGGTGCCGGCCCCGCCGTGCGGCGCCGGCTCCGCATCGCCGCGCGAGGTCCCGTTGGGCCGGGTCCCACTGGGCGGCGTCCCACTGGGCGGCGGACCGGAGCGTGGCGGACCCGCACCGCCGGCCGCGTTCTCACTGGGCATGGGGTCTTGCCTGCAAATTACGCGGCGAGCGCCGTGGCGGCGGCCGCCGCGCGGGCGGCCACCTCGGCCCGGAGCAGCGCGCCCTGGTTGTCGGCCGGCCCGGCGGTCTCCTCCAGCAGGGCATGGGCCGAGGCCACGAGCTGCGCGATCTCGGCATCGGTCGGCGCCCCGAAGCCGTCGGCGACGGGACGCGGCGCGGCCGCGGCGGCCTGGCGGCGTCCGGCGGCCGCTTCCTTGGCGTCCAGGCTGGCCTCGACCCCGGCCACGAGCTGCGCGATCTCGGCCGGGGTCGGCGCCACGAAGCCGCCGGTCGCCGGGCGTGGCGCGGCGGCGGCGGCGGGCGCGGGCTGCGGGCGCGGCGCGGGCATCGCCGCCGGCAGCGCCGCCGGTTGCAGCGCGGGCGACGCCTGGCGCTGTTTGAGCTCGCGCTGCGCGGCCTCCTGCATCCGGGTCAGGGCGACGGCGCTGCGCCGGTGGCGAACCTTCAGCGCCGGCGGCAGGTCGCGCTGCGCGGCGCAGCGGAAGTCGTCCATCATGTGGAAATGCGCCGCGACGATGCGGGCGGCGAGCATCGCCTCCAGCAGGTCGCGCGGGCGCAGCGTGGCGATCATGGTGAAGGCGGTATGGCGGGTGGCCTCCTGCTCCTCCGCCGGGGCGTCCGGGTGGTGCGGCAGGGTGTCGAGGGTGCCGCGGATCATGACGGCGAGGAGGATGGGGTCGAGGGCGGGGGAGGGGGTTTCCGTGGGGGGCGGGTTCATTTTGAGCGCTCCGTGGGATGGACTTTTGGAACATACCACGAACACGCGGGTCGATAAAGGAAAGATTACCTAGAGATGGCGGGTCGGTTTGAACGTCTGGGATGGGTGGAGAGCGGCCGGTTTCGTCCGGTCCGCAAGCGGCAACACCGGTTCCAAAAGCATGCGTCCGGCGGGTTCGACACCAAGCACCGACCGTCGGCTGGCTTTGGCCGGAGTTGGCCGAAGGCGGATCGTCAGCTTTGGAGGGGGCAACGGCGACAAACGGACGTTCGTCTGTGGAGATTCCTAACTTGACGGTGCGCGGATTGACGCCTTTGTTGTCGATGCTAAGGCCGCCGCGGCCCGCCAGTCCAATGACCGCGAGAGCTTCCTGCCGTTTCCCGATCAACCTCTGAGGCTGTTCCGACCGATGGCGGACATTGCGAAGGTCTATGAATAAGACCCCCCGACGAGATCCCCAAAGGACAAAAAAAGGCACATCGGGCGGAAAGGCGGAGGCCGCAGGCGGCGACTACGAAACACGAGTAGCGGCTTGGTATTGTGCTCGTGTGCTGCTCGGGCGCGCGGTTCAGCCACTATTTGATCTTCCCGCCGACGTTAGGTTCATCTCCGCAACCTGTCAGACCGACGCGCGGGTCGATGATGTGAATGTCACGACGAGCGATGGTGGCAGAATCTTCGTGCAGGCGAAGCGAACCGTTTATCTGAGCGACGTTGGGAACTCTGCCCTTGTTAAGGCGCTAGACCAATTCGTCCGTCAGCATAAGTCCTGTGCCGAGAACTCCTCGCCCGCTGCATGGGCAACTCCGCTCGACAGCACCGTCGATTGTCTGGTGCTGACTACCCGAAGGCAGAGTGGCGCAAAGATCACCGAGGTTTTGCCGCGGCTTCTTCGTGGTTTGAGAGATCGCGTACTGAGGCGAAAAGTTTAGTCGAGCTCAGACGTCCGCGGCCGAAAAGGAAGTCGCCGAGACCATCGAGTCCGTTCTTCGCGATCGGTGGATGGCAGCTTACAGTGTCGCCGCCAGTGAAGACGAACTGGCAGCTCTGCTTCGCCTGATTTGGATTAAGTCTTAGATGTCGAGGACAACCAAACAGATGCACTTGCATTGCTGGACTTTCTTCGCAGTGTGGTGTTGGCGACGCCGGCCCAGGCAGGACTCGCATTTGCTGAACTCATAAAGCTGTGTGGACGCCTGCGGGCTGACCGGTCGGGCACCGACCTTGCGAGCATTCAGCGCGTGTTGAGCTCGGCGGGGGTCTCCCTGCTCGCGCTTCCGGACTATCGGGCAGATATCGCGGCACTGAAAAAATGGACCCAGGCGCGTTTGCAGCGTGGGCCGCGATACACCCGGCTCCTGGAAGATGACGCGACAACGATCGTTCGACGGACGGTGCGAGAGGAACTGCGCACAGCGGCCTTGTCGGGCTCGCTCTGTTCTTGTCGGCGATCCTGGCGCCGGCAAGAGTGGCTTGGCCTACGGACTGGCGAGCGACTTAGTTGCGGCGCGACGCGACGTTGTCTTTCTGCCCGTCGATTTGTTCAATGTGTCTCGCATTTCAGATGTCGCGAATGAACTCGGCCTTCAGCATCCGCTGCCAGACGTCCTAGCGAATTGGCCGGGTGACGACGAGGCGTTGCTTCTGGTTGATGCGCTTGATGCGGCCAGGAAACTCGAAACGCAGACGGTCCTCCGCGAGGTGATCGCGGACGTCATGGCGATCTCTAGCTCGCGTTGGCGGGGATGCTGGCCTCCGTGCGCAAATACGATCTCCGCCAGGGTGCGGAATGGTCGCGGATATTTAGGGGAAGGCCCCCCGTGCCTGCGCACGTCGATCCGGAGTTCCCCTCGGTGAAGCATGTTGCGGTTGAGCGATTGTCCGATGACGAGATCGGCAGACAACAACAATTCCGGAGCTCGCCGCACTGTTTGAACAGTTCATGCCTTCCCTGAGGCAACTGCTGAATGAGCATTTTCAACCTCCATCTCCTCGCTGACCTGCTGGATACCGGCGCGGTGCGAGCAGACTTGGCCGCAATTCGGACTTAACCTGAGCTTTTGGCGACCTACTGGAATCATCGTATCCGCCAGGAGGACGGCAAGCACGATGACCGCGAACATGCCCTGCGGGTGGTGGTCAGCGACATGATTGCGGATAAGAGCTTGCAAGCATCGCGAACAAGGGTGCTTCCCCAGATCAAATCCGAGGCGCTCGTTGATCTCGAACGCACCGACATCTTGCGGCAGGAAGACGTGAGCGTTGGCCGTAAACGAAGATGCGCTGCTTTTCACGCATCATATCCTTTTCGACTACGCCGTCGCCCGATTGGTATTCAGGCGCGGGCGAGATGCGGATGTGGTTGCGTAGTCGCCGAAGACGAGCGGGCGTTGTCGCTCATGCTGAACCCGAGCCTGTCGCTTGCCCTCGCCGACGCCTGGATATCCGGCGGAGATCGACGAGACTTTTGGAAGCTCGCATTCAAACTGGCGAGTGAAACGAACCTTCCTGCCGTCGCGCGGCTTGCCGCACCCGCGGTCGCTGCCGAGGTGCTGCTCGAGATAGGAAGCTCCGCGCCACTGGCCAACAGTCTCAAAGGCGTCCAGGCAGAGGCCGCGATCAATTTCAGCCAGAATTTGGTCGGCGCGCTGTTCGTCCGCCTCAGGCTGGGCTTCCCGCTCGTGGGCGCGAATGTCGGCCCGTGGATGGAATTCGCAGAAGCGCTATCGCGGGATCAGTCGGACGCTGCGATGTTCACTTTGCGGCCGTTGCTCGCCACTGCGACCGAGGTGATCAAGGATATGACCCCCGTCCAGGTCGCCGCAGCAGGGAGTGCGGCGCGCCGTCTACTGGAATTTGGATGGTCTCGTGAACGTCGGACCAAACTTCTCATCATCAACGCGCTAAATGCTGTTGCCGAGACGTTCGGAACGATCCCGCCGCGTCGGCGGCCCTGCTGCGTCGCGCGCTCGCTCCCGAGCACGTTAGGGCGCATGGATACGAGGAGCTGCCCTGGATTAGCCAGCACATCTTGCCGATTGCAAGACATGATGCGGTGCTTGTCGTGAAAATATACGAGCGAACCTTCGAATACGCCGAAAAATCTCAGGATAAGACTGGTATTGGCGACAGCAACATTCTCTCCCTGAGCTCGCACAAGCAGCAGGACTATGAAGGTGCGTGGTTCGCGCTGTCTCAAACGCTCCCTGCGATCCTGCGCACCGATTGGCGACAGCAGTCTTGGCGATTGTCCGCGCGATCAGAGGATACATCGCGAGGGAGCACAGTTCGGGCCAAAGTAGAGCTGATTCGCCCCAGATGTTCCGGTACGGGCGGGCGGGAGTTCTTCTTCCGAGACGACTGGAGCCATCTTTGGTATCGAGGTGGCTACCGGCCTGTAAAGGATGCCCCGGTTCTTGTCACCATGCTCGATGCTTTTTTGAACGAGCTCGCTGTTAGAGAGGACGCAAAAGTACGTTTTGACGAGATCGTAGCGGTTGTCGGATCCGAGGACGGCTGGGCGGTTCTTTGGGCGAGTTTGTTTATCGCCGCCGCCGCGCATCCGGAGCAATTCGGCCCTAGCTTGGCGGGGGTGGCGTGCGCTGCATCGGTGATGCTCAGCGATGACAGCCGACTTTCGGTCGGTCAATACCTTACGGCTGCATACCGAACCCTGACCTCGCAAGAGAGGCGCTCGATCGAGCTGGCAATCTTGGACCTGTGCGGGACACGCGGGGAGCAAATAAAGCGGATACTCGCGGGTTGCTTGCCCGTCGCGTTGATCGAAACTCCGGAAATGAAGCAGTTCCGGGCGGTGCTCGATAGTAATGGCGGCGCAACGCCCAACGCTCCGCCCGTTACATTCACGACGTCGTGGAAAACATTCGACACGGACGCCTATCTGAAATCCGAAGGCGTCTCGGCCGAAGATGGACCGAATGCGTCGTTGCGCGAGGCTCTTCGAAGGGTTGAGGAGCTACCAGCCGAAAACACCGGGGCGAAAATCACTGCTGAGATAGCGCTCGAACGGATTCCCGTCCTCTTGGATCTGCTCACAGCGCTTGAAATCGGAGGTGCCGACGACGCGAATATCACGCTCGTCGAGCATGCGACAGGCGTCTTGGCCGAAAAGACCGTGCCGCTGACGCTCGCGAACGCGGGGGTTCTACAATCATCAAGTGTTCGCCCGTCGCTGCTGAAGATTTTGGGCTTCGCGGCCCACTCGACGAACCCGCATTTCCACCAGGAGGTCGAAGAGCAATTCAGATCGATGGTTTCGTGGGGCGGACCTTCAGCCAGAACGTCGGCAGCCTCCGGGCTGATGTTCCTTGGTCGGTTTGACGAAACAGCAGATGCGGAACTGAGTGCTTTGGTTCATGCCCTTGCTCGCGATCCCGTTGGTCACGTGCGTTACCAGATTATCGAACGAATCAATTCTTTTGCCAGGAGCGAGCCGGACTGGGTTTGGTCGGAACTGGAGCATGTCATCGCTGCCGACCCCTCGGAGAGCGTGATATGTGGCGCGCTTGCCACGCTCTCCTATATCGCACGGGATGATCTTGACCGGGCGGTCGGTCTCGCAAACGATGTTCTCGCGCGCTTCAAAGAGCCGGGGGTCGAAGATCTCGGCCGTTGCCGCGAGTTCGCAACCACATTCATCTTCGATACTTATATCTGGACGGAAAATAGCTCGGCGCGCGACTTCGCGCTCGCGCTCGTGCCCGATATCCGGAATCAGAGTGGCTATGTTAAGCTGTTTATCGCCCATTATTCCGGTGAGCTGCTGGCAGGGAGCACCTTGGATGCTGGCGATACGAAGCACGGTGTCCGCTCCAAAGTGCTCAAGCTCTACCGAGATACCCTCGACGGGGCTGTCAGGATCATGACGGCGCTATCGGCCGAGAACGACCTGACGGCGTTTTCGTCGTGGCCGGCCGCCCGGCGGGCCGAGTTCCAGGACATGGTGAGCGTACTCGACGAGATCGCCTTGCGGTTTCACTTGTCAGTAGCTGGCGTCCACGATGCAACGGCAGCACCGTTGTCGCCAGAGCAGGTGCGCCTTTTTCGCGAGACGCTTCCGATGTTGGAGAAGCTGACAACAGCCCGGATTCTCCCAAATCACGCACCATCTCATTCAGATGCTGGAAGCTTTCATTCCGGTCACCCGCCAGAAACGTTTAGGCTGATTGCTCACGCAGTACGGACTTCACGAAGCGCTATGGTTACGGCGTCGAGTCAATGGCATCGGATCTCGTGGTTCGGATCGTGGAGCGGTACTTAACGGATCACCGCGAGGTATTCGCGGAGAGCAATCGCCTCGACGATCTGATGGACTGCTTGGACGTGTTCGTGCGAGCCGGATGGCCGAACGCTCAAGCGCTCACGTTCCGCCTTGGCGAGATTTGGCGGTAGGTCGGAGCAAACTCCTGAGGGACAGCGAGGCGACGGGACTCTAGCCCCCAACTGCAACTACGGCGCGGATGTTTCCTTTTCGAGCCCGCTTTCCGGAAGCCCAGGTGTCTGGTTCGACGGCGACAATGGGCGCGAAGCGGGAGGTCCTTCCGACCGAGGAGCTATGGCAGCTTCGTCTTCGAGACCGGACCCTGGTTGGTTGGTTCCGGGTGTCGTAGTTGGGTCGAATCCGGCTGTAGCCGCTACAGGCCGCCCTTACCACCGTTGTGGATCGGTACGGGACATTCAGGCCGACCCACTTCCTGTAAACGACATGCCTATGGAGTGGTGGACAACCTCGCGGGCCTTGGTTGCGCTGTCCGGTCCCGGGGCGAGGTTGCCCACAATTCCACCGGCGCCACCGCAGCATCGAAAGCAGAGCAACCACGATTGACTGTAGAACGCGCCCCCCGCGCCGGGTACGCATCTGGCTACCTCCACCCCGGCAAGCCTCAGGAACGGCCACGACACAAAGACCCACACCAAATCAAAGCACCACCCTGCGGCCCGCGCACGCCGCTCCGGCCCACCCCCAATCGCAAGACACACCGTGGACCGTTCGGTCGCGCGGTCGATGACGAGGAATGACCATCCGCCTCGCCTCATCGATTCCACTCAGTTAACAAACGCTCTATTTCCCCCCGCACATTGATCCTGACCGATTGAGCACACTCCGGCCGCGGCGCGGGGTGGCTGCGCTCGCCTACAGCCCCGCTCCGCGTTGCGAGCTTGCGGCGCGGCAGGGCAAGAAAGAATTTACCACAGATGAAGGAAGGCGATGCACACAGATGCACGCCGATGCGTCCGTGCGGTTCACAGGTCGTGCGCCACGCGTTAGATCTCCAGGCGCGGCCTGCCGAAATCGAAGCAGCAAGCAGCGCTGCCAGCCGGTCGCCCTGAGGTCATGGCTACATTGCATCCGGCGTGCGTCGTCCAGCGCCCTGCCGGCGTTCAGTTCAACCAAAAACACGTCCTCGACCAACAGCTCCCCGAAGCACTCGCCGCCCACCACGGCACGGCAGCACACCCGGCGCCAAAACGTTGCACAACCGACAGGCCCCAGACCATCACCGAGGCAGGCTCGCGCACGAAGCGCAAATGCCAACGCAGCCTCACAGACCGTCTCCAGGACCCCGGCCCCACCCGCATCGCGCACGCTGAACCCGCAGCCGACCACGTCCCCCGACAGACCATCCAGCACGGCGCCATCCGCGTGCATCTGTGTGCATCGCCTTCCTTCATCTGTGGAAAAATCCTTCCTTCACGACGCCGCGAACGAATGCCGCCGGACCTGTTGACGCCCCCCCGCTGCACCACAGGCGCAAAGCCCCCCAGCCCCGCAACCAACCCCCGCTCCCCCGCTCAACCCCGCGGCGCAGCGGCAGCCGCCGCCGCCGCCCAGCCACGCCTTCGACCCAGGGTCCGCACCTCTCCGCCCCGGGCCGCAACGCCCATCCCCCCGCCCGTCACCACCAAGCCACCCGGCCCCCGCAAGCCCAACCGCCCCCCGCACCGCACCTCCCCGTTTCCCGCCAGCCAGCCATGTCCCCCCTTGCCGCGCGACCGCGAACCACCCACGCTAGCCGCGACAAGGAGCCCGCCTGATGCCGGAAATCGAGATCTACACCCAGCCCTGGTGTCCCTACTGCGCCCGGGCGGTCAACCTGTTGACCAAAAAGGGCGTCGCCTTCCGCGAGATCGACGCGCCGCACGGCACGCCGGAGCGCGCGGAGTCGATCCGCCGCGCCGGCGGGCGCAGCTCGGTGCCGCAGGTCTTCATCGACGGGCGGCATATCGGCGACTCCGACGAACTGGCGGCGCTGGACGCGAAGGGGGAGCTCGATAAGCTGCTCCAGCTGGCCTGACCGCCCGCCGCCGTGGCACTCCCTTGCGCCGAGTGCCAGGCTGCGCCATCTGCAAGGACTGAGACTCGCATTTCGCCAGGCAACCGGATGATCCACTACAACGTTCGCTGCGGTCACGCCCATGAGTTCGACGGCTGGTACAAGGACAGTGCCGCGTTCGACCGGCTGGCCAAACGCGGCCTGGTCGAATGCCCGATCTGCGGCGACACCAAGGTCGAACGCGCCCTGATGACCCCTGCGGTCGCCACGCGCGAAGCGGCGCCCGCGCCGGCGGCAGCCCCCACGCCGCCGCCCGAGGGCCCCGCCGCCCCCCGGCCGGTGCCGCCGATGGCCATGACCGGCGGGCCGATCCCGGACCAGATGCGCGCCATGCTGCAACGCATGCGCGCGGAGGTGGAGAAAAGCTGCGACTACGTCGGCCCGACCTTCGCCGACGAAGCCCGCAAGATCCACCGCGGCGAGGCCGAACGGCGCAGCATCTACGGCGAAACCACGCCCGAGCAGGCCGAAACCCTGAACGAGGAGGGCATCGAGTTCTCCCGCATCCCCTGGGTGCCGCGCGCGGATGGCTGATCGCTGCGAGCCATCGGGCGAAGCAAGGCTGGGGCTTCGCCCCAGACCCCACCGGGGGCTTTGCCCCCTGGACCCCCACCAAGGGCGGAGCCCTTGGAACCCTTGACCGGGAGCGGGTGAGAGGGCGGGGGCGGGTGGGCGAGGCGACGGTGGCGTCCAGCGCGCTGGACGCCACCGTCGCCTCGCCCACCCGCCCCCGCCCTCTCACCCGCTCCCGGTCATGGAGTCCAGAGGCCGCTGCCTCTGGTGGGGGGTCCAGGGGGGCAAAGCCCCCCGGCGGGGTCCGGGGCGGAGCCCCGCCCTTGCCTCGCCCGACACCCCGCAGGAGGACCCATGACGCCCACGATCAACGCCGACCGCCTGTGGCAGTCGATCATGGACATCGCGGCGATCGGCCCGACGCCGGAGGGCGGCTCCAACCGCATGGCGCTGACGCCGGAGGACACCGCGGCGCGTGCGCTGTTCCTCGACTGGTGCAAGGCGGCCGGCCTGGCGTTCGAGCAGGACGCCATCGGCAACATGTTCCTGCGCCGCGCCGGCACCGATCCCGCCGCGCACGCCGTTGCCTTCGGCAGCCACCTCGACACCGTGCCGACCGGCGGGCGCTTCGACGGCGTGTTCGGCGTGCTGGCGGGCCTGGAGGTGATGCGCACGCTGCACGACGCCGGCCTGTCGCACGCGGGCGCCGCTGGAGCTGGTGAACTGGACCAACGAGGAAGGCAGCCGGTTCCGCCCGGCGATGATGGGCAGCCGCGTGCACGCCGGCGACCTGCCGCTGGAGGCCGCGCTCGCCATCACCGACGACCACGGGATCAGCGTCGCGCAGGCGCTGCGCGACTCCGGCCAGGCCGGCGGGCTGACCCCGGCGCCGCGCGGCTGGGCCTGCTGGCTGGAGGCGCATATCGAGCAAGGCCCGGTGCTGGAAGCGGCCGGCGCCGACATCGGCATCGTCACCGGAACGATGCACGCGCGTTACTTCCAACTGACGGTGACCGGCGAGCCCAGCCATGTCGGTCCCACGTCGATGGAGCGCCGCCGCGACAGCCTGGCCGCGACCGCCGAGGCGATCCTGGCGATCGAGCGCATCGCGCTCGCCGCCGAGCCGCATGGCCGGGCCTCGGCGACCTGGATCGAAAACTTCCCGAATGCGCGCGGCAACGTGGCGAACCTGACGCGGCTGCACTGCGATGTCCGCCACGAGACCGCGGCCCGCGCGATCGAGATGGAGGCGGCGTTGCGCGCCGCGTTGGACGCCATCGCGGCCCGTCGCCAGGTGCGGATCGAGGTCGATCCCTACGCGGTGTTCGGCCCGGTGCTGTTCGACCAGACGCTGTGCAACGTGCTGCGGCGCAAGGCCGCGGACCGGCAGTTGGCGGTGCGCGACATGACGGCGGCGGCGGGGCATGAACTCGGTGCTGGTGGCGCCGCTGTGCCCGAGCGCGATGCTGTTCGTGCCCAGCGTCAACGGCATCACGCACAACCCGCGCGAATATTCCACGCCCGAGCAGCTCGCCCGCGGCGCCCAGGTGCTGCTGGACGCCATCGTCGAGCTGGCCGGCTGAGGGTTTGCACCCGAATGGCTGCTTCGCCCGAATTCGCTCCGTGGGGCTCGAACGCGCGACAACCCGCGTGCGCCGGTCTTGTTGCACTTTGAATATTGGCTTCCACCCCTTTTGCGGACATTCGACTGAGTACGCCGCGGCCCAAGGGCGAACACTGAACAGACAGTCATCTGTGACCATTCTGCCGCGCCCGAATGATTGATCCAGGTCAATGTGGGTTGTCGCAGCGACGCCTAGCCTTATCAGTGAGGATTGGTCCCCGGGATACTTCTGACGCTTCCCGGTGGGTGGCGGCGTCGGATGGCCAAGGTCAGGTGGAGCGTGGACGCGCGGCCCTCCTTCGATACTGTGCTCACGTCCGGTCGGGACGGCGCGGCTCCGCCCAAGGTTGCTGTGTTCCTTGGCTTGCAATGCCGCCAACTTTCTTCGCACCCTGGCGACGATGGAAGAGGTGGTGCAGCGGTCGCTCACGACACTGCGCACCAGGCTGGTGCAGATCCACGCCGAGATCGCGCGGCGCGGTCGAGCGATCATCTTCCAGGCGGCAGAGGCGAAAGTGCCACGCGCCTTTTTCTGACGCATGCAGGCGGCGATCGACGCCTTGCGGGCATGGCCGCTGACCCGACGTTGAGAGTACCGAGGGGCAATCGGCGCTTCGGAAGTCACCCGGGGGAACCGCGCCCTGATCGCCGATCAGTCAGCCCAATTGGCCCGGTCTATGCGGTTTATCGTCCGGCCAGGATGCCGCTCCGGCCAGTCCGCCGTGGAATTCCTTGTGCGGCCGAGAGTGAGGGCGCAGGGCCAGGTCCCGACCGGCGCCCAGGCGGCCCGTCAGGGAAATACCCGTTGGTTTCCAGGTCGGGCCCTCTGCGCCCGCAAATGGAGGATTACCATGCTCCAGGCAAGACATGCCCTGTTGCCGCTCCTTCTTGCGCTTGCCGTACCCATCGCAAGCAGCGCGCTCGCCAAGACGCCCGGGCGCATGAGCTACTCCCTGGATGCCCAGGCTTCCGGTGTTGTCGAGACCATCAACAACATTGCGAACCTGACAGTGGTTTCCAAAGACGCCAACGATCTGAAAGCCGAATACCGGGCCGGATTCGTGCAGGGCAAGTTGCAGGCCAAGGGCATTCTCGCCGCGCGGGACAACACATGGGATGACGCCTACCTGACGGATCCCGCGCACGCCTTTCCCAAGCGGCCCGTCCCCACGCGCAACGAATTGGACAGGGCCGCGCGTTTGCTGAACGGCAACTATGGCGCCCTTCTCCAGTATATGAAGAACCCGGCCACCGACCCCGATGTCGCAGCCCGGCTGAAACGGCTGCTGTTCCGGATGGTCGGCATCTATCATGGCACAACGCTTGCGCACCCTGCCTCCCTGGATTTCTCGGGAAACTGGCTACCGGATGCAACATACTTCAAAAAAGCTGAGCTTGATCTTGGTTATGAGACCCCAAATCTCACCTTCATGGATGTATACTACGTCAATGCGTACAATGACCTGGCAGACACCCTTGCCTATCTGAAGGAAGCCGGACAACCGGCGGCCCATCCCGAAAAATGCTCGGCCTTCCTGAAACGGACCGGCAAGGAAGTCATCCTGACCCACAATAGCTGGACGGGGTTTCTTTCCCAGACCATGAACATGACCCTGGCCATCAACCACGATCGGATCACGGTCAACGCCGCCACGCCAGGGTTGATCGGATCGGCCACGGACTTCGGGTACAACGACAAGGGGGTGATGTTCAACGAAACCACGCACCGCATGGCCCACAGCGTGGTCAAACCTGACGGGCTTTGGATTTTCTGGCGGGCAGCCCTGGCGGAACAGTTCTCCACCTCCATCGATGATTTTTTCCGCTATATCTCGCTCGACAACAGCGGCACCTATCTGAACGGCTACATGCTGGTGGATGCCAAGAACGGCGAGACCGGCCTGGTTGAAATGTCGTACCGCTGTTTCGTCTATTACCGCTCGAACGGGGGGGCGTATACCGTCACCAGCAAGTCGGTCGACGGCCAGCCATGCTCCACGCAGTACGACCCGGAAATGGTCACCCCCGATTACCTGATGGGGATCAACTACCCGGCGTCCATACAAGTGCGGATGGATTTGCAGTCCACGGACAACCGCCCGGCACGCCGTCGCCAGTTCATGAAACTGCTACCTGGCGTCGTCGATATTGCCACCGCGAAGGCAGCCATTACCTACACCGATCCGGCCAACCCGCTCTCCGTCTATGGCCGCTGGGATCTGGGCTACGGTGAAACCGACTATCCCAAGATAATCCCCGATGGTTCCATCGATGCAAAGGTCGCTACCACGGCAATGGCTCGTTCCTTCATGAAGCTTTCGGGAAAACTGGACATGCAGTCCAAGGCCACCGGCTTCTGGATGCGTTACGGTACCCCGATCGTCAACGGAGCGCCGTTCGTCTGGAGCCAGTCGTCCTGGAAATGGCAGAAACGCCGCGACGTGCCGGACCGGCTTGACGGCACGTTCACCCTTATGCCCTTGCATATGGACTAGGCCAGTTCAGGCACGGGAGCGTACTGAACCGGGATGCCCGGCACCGTCGCCTTTTGCTTATGTGCCCGGCCCGGGCCACCTCGGGCGCGTGATGGCGGCTGCGTCAGGGCAGAGGGGGTGACGTGCGGGCTGGTATTCCGCATTGCGCGGCAGCGAGCCGCCCCGCAAGCCGCTTACGAAAGCTTCACGTCGCTGATCTGGATAATCGGCTGGATGGCGGTGTAGTTCGGGATATCGGCCATGATCGCCGCCGCATGCGGCCCGAACGCCGTCTGAAACGCTGCCACGGATTCAAACGACAGATGCCCCATGGCGACGAATGCCGGGCTGCTTCCGGGCGCGCCCCCCCCGAGCCCCTGTTCGACCGCAATCGCCTTGCACGCCGCGCCGAGTTTCTCGCGCACCATGGGGATATGGCTGCCGAGATAGTAGTCCATGTCGAAGCCGGCGCCGTCCTCGTGCGGATAGAGCACGCTCACCTTGATCATTCTTGCCTCCCTGAATCCCGGATCGATCAGCACACGGAAGTGGCCCTGACGCAAGCGCCCGGGGAAATTCCGGTTGCCGGGCACTGGACCGCCTCCCGGGACGAGACAGCAGGATCAGGCAGGCTGGTTGTCCCGTCGGAGCAATGCGTCCGATTTTCGCGTCTCGTCCCATGGGGCGGTCCCCATTCGGAACATCTGCGCGCATCGGCGCGTATCCGGGGCTGAAATTCCTTTCCCTCCCGATCCGGCACGGCAAGTCACCAGCCCCGCGGCCCAGCTACGCCCAGCCAAACGATCGCTCCACCGCCTTGCGCCAGCCGGCCCCCAGCCTGGCGCGCGTCGCCTCGTCCATGCGCGGCTCCCACGTTCGCGCCACCCCCCAGTTCCGCCGCAGATCATCCAGGTCCCGCCAGTAGCCCACCGCCAGCCCGGCCGCATAGGCCGCCCCCAGCGCGGTGGTTTCGACCACCTGCGGGCGCACCACCGGCACGTCCAGGATGTCGGCCTGGAACTGCATCAACAGTTCGTTCAGCACCATGCCGCCATCGACGCGCAGCGAGCGCATCCTCACCCCCGAGTCCCGTTCCATTGCCGCAATCACATCCGACGTCTGATACGCCGTCGCCTCCAGCGCCGCGCGCGCGATATGCCCCTTGCCGGCATAGCGCGTCAGCCCGGCGATCACGCCGCGCGCATCCGCCCGCCAATACGGCGCATACAGCCCGGAGAACGCCGGCACGAAATACACCCCGCCATTGTCCGCCACCGAGGCCGCCAGCGTCTCCACCTCCGCGCTGTCCCTGATCAGCCCCAGATTGTCGCGCAGCCACTGCACCAGCGCCCCGGTGACGGCGATCGAGCCCTCCAGCGCATAGCACGCCGGCGCCTCGCCCAGCCGATACGCCACCGTGGTGACCAGCCCGCTGGTCGAGGCAACCGGCGTCGTCCCGGTGTTCAACAGCAGAAAACACCCGGTGCCGTAGGTGTTCTTCGCCTCCCCCGGCGCGAAGCAGGTCTGCCCGACCAGTGCCGCCTGCTGGTCGCCGAGGATGCCGCCGATCGGCACGCCCTCCAGCACGCCGCGCGCCGTCGCCACCACCGCCGAGGACGCAACGATCGCCGGCAGCACCGCGCGCGGCACGCCGAACGCCGCCAGCAGCGCGGGGTCCCAGTCCAGCGTCGCCAGGTTCATCAACTGCGTGCGGCTGGCATTGGTCACGTCGGTGACGTGCCGACCGGTCAGATGCCACATCAGCCAGGCGTCGATCGTGCCGAACAGCAGCTCGCCCGCCGCGGCGCGCCCCCGCGCCCCCGGCACGTTGTCCAGCAGCCAGCGCAGCTTCAGCGCGCTGAAATAGCTCGCCAGCGGCAGCCCGGTCGCGGCGCGGAACCGGTCCTGCCCGCCGTCGCGGGCAAAGTCCGCCACCAGCGGATCGACCCGCGTGTCCTGCCACACCAGCGCGTTGTGCACCGGGGCGCCGGTCGCGCGCTCCCACAGCACCGTGGTCTCGCGCTGGTTGGTGATGCCGACCGCCGCCAGGTCGCGCGTGCCCAGTCCCGCGCCACGCAACGCCTCGGCGATCACCGCGCGGGTGTTGTCCAGGATCTCCACGGCATCGTGTTCGACCCAGCCCGGCTGCGGAAAAATCTGCCGGTGCTCGCGTTGCGCCATCGCCACCGTCGCGCCGGCGCGGTCGAACACGATGAACCGGCTGCTCGTGGTCCCCTGGTCGATCGCACCGACATAGCGTGTCATCCACGGCCTCCCTTGCCGCGCAGTGTAATCCCGACTTGCCGGATCGGCCCACGGGTGTCTTGACTACGCCCAGGCCCTAGTCATCAGGGCGCAACAGCGAGGGCAGGGATGGCGGGACGGTTCGCGAACAGGTGTGCGGTGGTGACCGGCGGGGTGTCCGGCATCGGCGCCGGGATCGCCGCGCGGTTGGCCTCGGAGGGCGCCAGGCTGTCGCTGTGGGACCGCGATGCCGGCACGCTGGGGGCCCAGGCGCGCTCCGGCGGCGTCACGCACACCGTCGCGGTCGATGTGTCCGATGCCGAGGCGGTGCGCGACGCGGCGACGGAGACGGCGCGCGCGCTGGGGCGGATCGACATCCTGATCGCCTCGGCCGGCATCACCGGGCCGAACGCGCCGGTCGCCGCCTATCCGATCGAGGCGTGGGACCGGGTGATCGACGTCAACCTGAACGGCGTGTTCTACTGCAACCGCGCGATCGTGCCGTACATGCAAAAATCCGGCTATGGAAGGATCGTCAACATCGCCTCGATCGCCGGCAAGGAGGGCAATCCCAACGCCGCGGCCTATTCGGCGTCGAAGGCCGGCGTGATCGCGCTGACCAAGTCGCTCGGCAAGGAGCTGGCAACCACCGAGATCCGGGTGAACTGCGTCGCCCCCGCCGCGGTCCGCACGCCGCTGTTCGACCAGATGACGCCGGAGTTCCTCGACTTCATGCTGTCGAAAATCCCCCTCGGCCGCTTCGGCGAGGTCGATGAGATCGCCGCCCTGGTGTGCTGGCTGGCGAGCGAGGAATGCAGCTTTTCCACCGGTGCCGTGTTCGACATCTCCGGCGGCCGCGCCACCTACTAGACGGAGTTCCCATGAACGACGAGACGCTCGCCTTCACCCAAGCAACGCAGCTCGCCGAGCTGATCCGCACCAAGCAGGTCTCGCCGGTCGAGGTGATGCAGGCGACGCTGCGGCGCATCGCCGCGCTGGACGGGCGGGTCAACGCCTTCGCCACGCTGGGCGCCGATCGGGCGATGGCGCAGGCCAGGCAGGCCGAGGCGGCGCTGATGGGCGGCGGTCCGATCGGCCGGCTGCACGGCCTGCCGACCACCATCAAGGACCTGGCGATCACCAAGGACCTGCCGACGGAATTCGGCAGCCTGATCCTGCAGGGCAACCAGCCCACCGAGGACACGCCGTTCGTGACGCGGCTGCAGGACGCCGGCGCGATCGTGATCGGCAAGACCACGACCTCGGAATACGGCTGGAAGGGCGTCAGCCAAAGCCCGCTGACCGGCATCACGCACAATCCGTGGAAACACGGCTACAATGCCGGCGCCTCCTCGGCCGGCGCCGCCGCCGCGGCGGCAGCCGGGTTCGGCCACCTGCACCAGGGCAGCGACGGCGCCGGATCGATCCGCATGCCGTCGCATTTCTGCGGCGTGTTCGGGCTGAAGCCAAGCTTCGGCCGCGTGCCGGCCTATCCGGTCTCCACCGGCGACTACACCTCGCACAGCGGGCCAATGAGCCGCAGCGTCGCCGACGCCGCGCTGATGCTGGAGGTGATGGCCGGGCCGCACCCGCTGGACCACACGACGCTGGAGGCCTGGCCGGCCAACTACACCGGCCGGCTGCACGCGGGCGTCAAGGGCCGGCGCATCGCCTACAGCCCCGACCTCGGCCATGCGCGGGTCGATCCGGAGGTGGCCGCGTTGGTCAAGGCGGCGGCGGCGCGCTTCACCGAACTCGGCGCCACCGTCGAGCAGGTCGCCACCCCCTGGGCCAAGGAGGGGCCGGAGCTGGTCCGCTTCTTCTGGCCGGCGCACATGGCCCGCCTGGCGCCCAAGCTGAAGGACTGGGCCAGCAAGATGGACCCCGGCCTGGTCGCCTGCATCGAGGCCGGCATGAACATTTCGGTGGTGGACTACCTGCTGATGCGCGAGCGCAAGATGGCCTACGTCTCGGCGATCAATCATTGGTTCGAGGACTGGGACTTCCTGCTGACGCCCGCGGTGTCGGTCGCCGCCTTCCCGGCCGATCGGCTGATGCCGGCCGACTGGCCATCCCATCCGTGGGACTGGGTGAGCTGGGCCGAGTTCTCCTATCCGTTCAACATGTCGTGGAACCCGGCGGCCAGCGTGCCCTGCGGCTTCACCGCGGCCGGCCTGCCGGTCGGCCTGCAGGTGGTCGGCCGGCGGTTCGACGACCTGGGCGTGCTGCAGGCGGCGGCGGCGTTCGAGGCGGCGCAGCCCTGGGCCGACAAGCGTCCCGCGCTGGGTTGAGCCCGGGGGTGCTGAGCCTACGGCATTCACCGATCGTTGCCCGAGGCGGTCGGCGCGCTCCGGCGATGCGACCCGGGCGTTGACTGTTGGACGGCCCCGTAGCAACCATTAATCGTCGGCTGGTTTAGCGGCCCTCCTGCGTTCAGCGTGCCGCCGTGCTCGGTCCGGTCAAGGCCGCTGCGCGCCGCTTCGCGGTGGCCTACGGCCCTCCTTGACCGGCCCTGTGCGCGACGGCTGGCATGACGCAGGTCGGGACGAAGGAACAGGTCGTTTGCGGTCGAACCC
Organism: uncultured Alphaproteobacteria bacterium; assembly: GCA_963847615.1. Lineage (GTDB taxonomy): Bacteria > Pseudomonadota > Alphaproteobacteria > Acetobacterales > Acetobacteraceae > Palsa-883. The sequence goes on along the minus strand of CAWKAN010000029.1, from coordinate 1,291 downwards.
AGGAACATCTCCTGATGCTGCGGAGCGGTCATGGGCTGGCCGGCTTTGTCACCCAGGGCGTACCGCGCGCGACGACGGTGTTGGCGAACACCAGCAGTTTGCGGGCGCAGGCCACCAGGGCGCTTTTATGGGTCTTTCCGCGTGCCATGAGACGTGCATAGAGCGCCTTCAGGGCTGGGTTCCAGCGGAACGCCCCCGGCAGTGCGGCGGCGTAGAGCGAGCGGCGGAGCCGGCTGCGGCCGCCGCCGATGTGGGTCTCGCCTTTGCGTTTGCCGCTTTGATGGACAAACGGCGCCAAGCCGGCCAGCGCGGCGGCTTCCTCGCGGCTGACCTGACCGAGTTCGGGCATGCGCAGGACCACGGCGAGCGCGGTGCGTTCGCCGATGCTTGGCACGCTCAGCACCAGCTCGAAGCGTTGTGCCAGATCCGCGTGGCCGTGCGTCGCGCCGACGAGGCGCTTCAGCTCGGCGGTGCGCCGCTGTTCCAGCCGCGCGATGTCGGTGGTGACCACGCGCCGCAAACGTTTGTCGCTGATATGCTCGAGTTCGGGTCTTGCAGCGGGCGATATCCTCCTCGACCTGCTCGATGAAGGTCAGATGATCGGTCAGCGCGTCCAGCCGCGGATCGGGCGGTATCTTGTTCCGCGCATCGATCGCCACGGTGCAGGCGGCGATCAGGATGGCGTCGATGCGGTCGGTCTTAGCGCGCCGCAGATGTAGCTTGGCGAACGCCTTGACCTGTAGCGGCTGCAGCACGACGACGATGAAACCGGCGCCCTGCAGGTGGCGGGTGACGCCGCGTTCATAGCCGCCGGTGGCCTCGATGCCGATGCGTTGCACACCGGCTTTGGCGAGTTCGCCGGCCAGGCGCTTCCAGCCGAGGCGGCTGTTCTCGACCGTCCAGGTGCTCGTCTGGCCATGGATAGCGACGTCAAGCTTGTCCTTGGCGGTATCGATCCCTGCCGTGAGCATGGTAGACTTTGTCATCTTCTACGACCCTGCCTTGTTAAGCGAACCTAAAGTTCAGGCAACCATCCGGGTCCGACGAAGAGGCTGGCGCGATCTTGCTACGTATCGAGCCCGTAACGGCTCAGGGCGGACCGATCCGACGCCAGCCACCCGGCCCTGGGTGGCCACCCAGGGCCGGGCGCTCCCTTCGGAACAACGCAAAGATAGCAGCGGGCGGTATTACAAGGGCGGAAAAGCGCAGCGCCTTCCGCCACCGCCGGGCGAGCCGCTCGCATCTGCCGACGTCCCCAACAACATATCCCGCCACCGTCCGACGGCGGAAG
>CAWKAN010000028.1:0-6742 GCA_963847615.1 uncultured Alphaproteobacteria bacterium | reverse complement strand
CCCGGCGGCAGCGCCTCCGCCTGCGGCTGGCCGCGCCCCAGGCCGCGCACGAAGACCGCGCCGTGGCGGTCGGCCAGCACAATGTTGAAGCTGCGCCAGGCCGCCGCGTCGAGCCCCGCGATCGCCTGCGCCGCCGCCGCGGCCGAACCATGCCGCAGCGCCAGCAGCGGCAGCTCGCCGCGGCTGCGCTTGCCCGCCGCCGGTCCCAGGCTGCCCGGCCGGTTCAGCACCGCGGCGATCACGCCGACGCGGTTGAGGCCCAACCACGTGCCGCCGCCGGAACGGTCGCGGCCGGCAACGACGTCGGGCTGCTCGGGCCAGTGGGCCGCCGGCGGATCCCAGGCGCGGGCCAGCATCTCATCGCGGTTGGCCGCGAGGTACAGCGGGCAGGCGTAGCCCGGCCGGGACAGGATCACAACGGTACACATGCCGCCCCATGCTGGCGCGCGTCGGCGCGGAACGCCACGCGCGGCGCGCGCTCCGACCGCAGTGCAGCCATGCGCGCGCTCACGCCGCCGCGGCTCGGGGGTTCACGCCGCTGCCAGGTGCGGGATCGCGTTGCCGCGCCGGGTGCCGGGCCGCGTCACGTCAAAACCACCGCACGGTTCGGCGGCGGATCGTGTGCCGCGGGCAGCCGCGCGACCGCGTCGCGGTCGGCTGGCAGTGTGCCGCGATGCCGGCAGTGCCGTCGGCGCCGGTCGTGCCGGAACGAATCGACCCACGCAAGTCGCGGCACGCTGTCTCAGCGGCTCGCGACCTGCCCCTGGTCGGGTCGCAGCACGCTGCAGGAGGTCCGCTCCCGCTTCAGCGCGGCGCAGGTGCCTTCCGCCCGCGCCGCGGTCAGGCCGATCACCCGCGCGCGCCACAGCGGCAGCCCGCGGACCGAGACGCGCTCGATCCGGATGTCACCCGTCTCCGCGGCGCGCCGTGCCGCTTGCGCCGCCGACCGCGCCGCCCGCTCGGTCGAATAGCTGCCTGCCTGAACGCTCCACCCGCCCGCCTCGGCCGATGTCCGGGCCGGCGCGGCGCGCACCTCGTTCAGCGTCGCGGCATGTGCCGAGGCGATCAGGCTGGGCCGGCAACTCGCCAGCTGGGTCGCTCCCGCGGCACCCGTCACGCCCATCTGGTCGAAGCCCTGGTCGAGCATGGCGGCCATATGGACATCCCGCCCGGCGTTGGACCCGGCGCCCAGCTCCACGCCGATCAGCCGCACGCCGCCGCGCACCGCGCTGGTCACCAGGTTGTGCCCGGAGGCATCGGTGTAGCCGGTCTTCAGCCCATCCGCGCCCGCGTAGGTCTTCAGCATGTGGTCGTGGTTGAAGATCGTCCGTCGCTGAAACGTGAAGCTGGGGACGGAGAAATATCGGTAGTCGTTGGGGAAGTCCGACACCAGCCGGCGGCCCAGCACCGCCAGGTCGCGCGCCGTGGTCAATTGCTCCGGGTCCGGCAGGCCGGAGGCATTGGTGAACGTGGTATGCGTCATGCCCATCGCCCGGGCGCGCAGGGTCATCATCTGGGCGAACCGGTCCTCGCTGCCGCCCAGCAGTTCGCCGAGCGCCGCCGCGGCGTCGTTCGCCGACTTGGTGACCAGGCCAAGAATCGCCTGCTGGACGGTGATCCTGCTGCCCGGGACGAGGCCGAGCTTGGTCGGCTCCATCGCGGCGGCATGGGCCGACACCGGTACCAGCTCATTGAGGCTGATCCGCCGGTCGCGCAGCGCCTCGAACACCAGATACAGGGTCATCAGCTTGGCGAGGCTGGCCGGGTGGCGCGGGGCGTCGGCGCTGACCTGCTCCAGCACCGCGCCGCTGGCGACGTCGACCACGATCGAGCTGTAGCGGTCGGAGCCGATCTGCGCGCGCGCGCCCTGCGGCAGCACCGTCAGCACTGAACGCGGCGGCCATGACCCACCAAAACCCGCGGAACCTCCACGCCTGCTGGCGCCGCACAGCATCCATCCGCGTCCATCTCCCTGCCGGCCAAGCAAAACTGTAACGGGCGAGGCGCGATCGTGTCCAGCCGAAAGGTGCCAATTCACGAAAAAATTGAAGGGGTTATCCACCGACTCTTCGGGCAGGCAAACGGCCCGGCGAGTCTGGCACCAATTTTTTTGTGCAGCGCACAAATTTTTTCTTGATCGGATATTTCGATGGGCCTATATCCCGCTTGCGCTGCGGTGCAGCAAAACCCCGCTCGGACATTCATCGGATCGCCTCGTGCTGCCGCCAAGCTGTGCGGGCGGCGCAGGTGGTTCCAACCAGGAGAAGCACGGATGACCACCAAGACCAAGATGGCGGAGACGGTTGCAGCGGTGAACGAAACCGCCGCGGCCGTGGCGCAGCAGGGCTTCGAGCAGACCGTCACCGGCCTGAAGGACGGCATGGCCCAGGCCGCCGCCGGCTTCGAGAAGACCCAGGCGAAAATGCAGGAAGGCGTGGCGAAGGCAATGAAAACCGCTGAGGAAATGGTCGCATTCGGCCAAGGCAACATGGAAGCCTTCGCCAAGTCGGGCCAGATCTGGGCCGCCGGCATCCAGGAGCTGCAGAAGCAGATGGCCGCCACCGCGCAGGCCTCGTTCGAGGGGGCCGTGGCCACCTTCAAGGCAATGAGCGCGGCAAAGTCGCTGAAGGACGCGTTCGACCTCCAGGCCAGCCTGGCCCGCGGCACGATCGAGAAGACCCTGGCCGAGTCCGGCAAGATCACCGACGCCTCGCTCAAGCTGACCGAGCAGGCCCTGGCGCCCATCACCGCCCGCGTCACCCTGGCGGTGGAGAAGTTCGCCAAGGCCGCCTGAACACCCGGCGGAACAGCACCAACGGCTTCACGGCGCCGCCGCCTTCCTCCCCCCGGAAGCGGTGCCGTGACGAAAAGGCCCGGGCCACCCGCCCGGGCCTTTTCTCTGCCCGCGCTGGACTGCGTTATGCGGGAGGTAGGGGAAGGCCGGGGCTCCGCCCCGAACCCCGCCAGGGGGGCGTTGCCCCCCTGGTCCCCCCACCAAGGGCTCGCCCTTGGAACCCTCACTGGGAGTGTCAAGCGGAGGGGAAGGGGGCGGGTTCGGGCCGAGGCGAAGGGGCGCCGTCCGGCACGCCGGACGGCGCCACCTTCGCCTCGCCGCAGCGCCGTCCTTTCCTCTCCCCGACACTCCCAGTCATGGAGTTCTCAGAGGCCGCTGCCTCTGGTGGGGCGTCCAGGGGGCAAAGCCCCCTGGCGGGGTTCGGGGCGGAGCCCCGGCCTTCCCCTGCCTCCCGCATAACGCAGTCCTGCGACGTTGGCCCTTTCATCCGGCGCCCGCCTTCCGATATGGTTCAGTTCTTGCGGGTGGCACGCGGCAGATCGCACGCGGGAGCTGACCGCCGCGGCGGAGGCGGGTGGGTGCGGACGGCACATGAGCGATAACGACAGGCGGGGAGGCGACGGACCGAGCACGGGCGTGGTGGTCAAGGCGCGTCCGAAGACGCGCAAGCCGGCGATGTACAAGGTTTTGATGCTCAACGACGACTACACGCCGATGGAATTCGTCGTGCATGTCCTGGAGCGCTTCTTCCAGAAGTCGCGCGAGGAAGCCACGCGGATCATGCTGCATGTGCATCGCCGCGGCGTCGGCGTGTGCGGGGTCTATACATACGAGGTTGCCGAGACCAAAGTGACCCAGGTCATGGATCTGGCGCGACAGAACCAGCATCCGCTGCAATGCACCATCGAGAAGGAGTGACGGCAGTGTGCCGTCGGCTAGGCGAATCGGCCGTGCAGTGTCCGCCCATGCCTGGTTGACGGGTCGGCAACCAGGATCTCGGGCCAGCCAGCGTGCGGGAGTGCGCGCAGGAGCGTCGGATACCATGCTTTCACGTAACCTCGAACAGACGCTGCACCGCGCGCTGTCCCTGGCCAGCGAGCGCCGGCACGAATACGCCACGCTGGAGCACCTGCTGCTCGGCCTGTGCGACGACACCGACGCCGCGACGGTGCTGCGGGCCTGCGGCGTCGACCTCGACAAGCTGCGCACCGACCTGTCGCGAGTTCCTCGACAAGGACCTGGCCGGCCTGGCCACCGACCGCGCCGGCGACCCCAAGCCGACCGCCGGGCTTCCAGCGCGTGGTGCAGCGCGCGGCGATCCACGTGCAGTCCTCCGGCCGCGACGAGGTGACCGGCGCCAACGTGCTGGTGGCGCTGTTCTCCGAGCGCGAGAGCCACGCCGTCTACTTCCTGCAACTGCAGGACATGACGCGGCTGGACGCGGTGAACTTCATCAGCCACGGCATCGCCAAGGCGCCGGGCCGCGCCACGCCGCGCCCGGTGCAGGGCTCCGGCCCGCAGGCCGAGCACCCGCCGGAGCAGGAGCGCGAGGAAAAGCCCGGCCGGCGCAACCAGGACGCGCTGTCGAACTACTGCGTCAACCTCAACAAGAAGGCGATGGCCGGCAAGATCGACCCGCTGATCGGCCGCGAGCTCGGAGATCGAGCGCACCATCCAGATCCTGTGCCGCCGCACCAAGAACAACCCGCTGTATGTCGGCGATCCCGGCGTCGGCAAGACCGCCATCGCCGAGGGCCTCGCCAAGCGCATCGTCGAGGGCGACGTGCCGGAGGTGCTGGCGAAGTCCACCATCTACGCGCTCGACATGGGCGCGCTGCTCGCCGGCACGCGCTACCGCGGCGACTTCGAGGAGCGGCTGAAGGCGGTGGTCAACGAGCTGGAGGCGCAGCAGGCCGCCATCCTGTTCATCGACGAGATCCACACGGTGATCGGCGCCGGCGCCACCTCCGGCGGCGCGATGGATGCGTCCAACCTGCTGAAGCCGGCGCTGGCCTCGGGCAACCTGCGCTGCATCGGCTCGACCACCTACAAGGAGTTCCGCAACTATTTCGAGAAGGACCGCGCGCTGGTCCGCCGCTTCCAGAAGATCGACGTCAACGAGCCGACGATCGAGGACAGCGATCAAGATCCTGCGCGGCCTGAAGTCGAACTACGAGAAGCACCACAGGTGCGCTACACCGATGAGGCGATCCGTGCCGCGGTCGAGCTGTCGGCCAAGTACATCCACGACCGCAAGCTGCCCGACAAGGCGATCGACGTGATCGACGAGGTCGGCGCCAGCCGGATGCTGCTGCCCGAGCACAAGCGCCGCAAGACCGTCACGCTGCGCGATGTCGAGGAGATCGTCGCCAAGATCGCGCGCATCCCGCCGAAGAGCGTCTCGGCCGACGACAAGGAGACGCTGCGCAACCTGGAACGCGACCTGAAGTCGATGGTGTTCGGCCAGGACAAGGCGATCGAGGCGCTGGCCGCGGCGATCAAGCTGGCCCGCGCCGGGCTGCGCGAGCCGGAAAAGCCGATCGGCAACTACCTGTTCAGCGGCCCCACCGGCGTCGGCAAGACCGAGGTCGCGCGCCAGCTTGCCGCCACCATGGGCATCGAGCTGATCCGCTTCGACATGTCGGAATACATGGAGCGGCACAGCGTATCAGCCGGCTGATCGGCGCGCCGCCCGGCTATGTCGGCTTCGACCAGGGCGGCCTGCTGACCGATGCGATCGACCAGCACCCGCACGCGGTGCTGCTGCTCGATGAGATCGAGAAGGCGCATCCCGACCTGTTCAACATCCTGTTGCAGGTGATGGACCACGGGAAACTGACCGACCACAACGGCAAGACGGTCGATTTCCGCAACGTCATCCTGATCATGACGACCAACGCCGGGGCCTCCGACCTGGCGAAGGAGGCGATCGGCTTCGGCCGCGAGACCCGTGCCGGCGAGGACGAGGATGCGATCAAGCGGCTGTTCACCCCGGAGTTCCGCAACCGGCTGGATGCCACCATCGCCTTCGCCGGCCTGACGCCGGAAGTCGTCGCGCGCGTGGTGGAGAAATTCGTCATGCAGCTCGAGGCGCAGCTGGCCGACCGCAACGTGACGATCGAGCTGTCCTCGGCGGCGAAGGAATGGCTGGCCGAGCGCGGCTACGATCAGGCTGTACGGCGCGCGGCCGCTGGCCCGGGTGATCCAGGAGCACATCAAGAAGCCGCTGGCCGAGGAGCTGCTGTTCGGCAAGCTGGTCGAAGCGGCGGCGCGGTGAAGGTGACGATGAAGGACGGCAAGCTCGACTTCGAGATCGTCGAGGCCGCCGCTGCCGGCGCTGCCGAAGCCGGACGAGGACGGCGATGGCGGGTCGGACAAGGAGCAGGAATTGGTGGAGTAGTCGGGCGCGGGAACCGGTCCTGCCGGGAAGCGCCGTGGCAGTAGGGTGGCCGACCGGCGGCGTGACCCGGCCGAGGACTTCCGGCCCGGGATGTCACCCGCCGCCCGCCCCCCTGCTCACCTCCGACCGGCAAACCCCGGGCCGACTGGCCCGTGGGCTGAGGCGACGCCTGACAATGAACGGCTCGATCGCGGTTGCGCAGCCTGGCGGCCGGGTGGGCAGGATGACCGCATTTGGTCCGCGGCGCTGGCTTGCGTGGGCTGCCTACGCGCGTCATTCGGGCATCGTGGCCATGCAAGAAAGCAAGTAATCAAGCGGACACAGAGTTGCACAGAGTGTCCACAGAGTTGCACAGAGTGTCCACAGAGTTGCACAGAGAAGTATTTATTGGCGCTTCGCGCTGAAGGCGGATGTACCGATCAAAATACCTTGCGCGCAGCGCCATTTGCTTTCTCTGTGAAACTCTGTGGACACTCTGTGCAACTCTGTGTCCGCTTGATTACTTGCTTGACTTACTTGACTTGCTTGTCGTGCCGTGGCGCACTCAC
>CAWKAN010000027.1:0-100212 GCA_963847615.1 uncultured Alphaproteobacteria bacterium | reverse complement strand
TTGCTGCTTGATCGCGGGGAAGCTTGACTGTGGGGCGGCATTTGCTGTTCGTCGTGGCTGGCGCCCCGCCATGGCGGCGGTGCGGCGCGAAGCTGATGGGCGGACCGGCATGGATGCGACGACAACGGATGCGGCGACGCTGGCGGCGGCGGACCACGCCGCGCGGCACTGGACCGATGCGGCCGTGGGTCCCCTGCCGCTCGGCAGCGAGGCGCACAAGCGCGCCTTCTGCCGGATGTTCCATGCGACGTTCAACCCGTACAAGCCCTCGGTCATTCCCTGGCCGAAACTGGATGCCGCGGCGCTGGCGCGGCTGACCTCGCTGCCGATCTGGGACATCGCGGTGCAGACCGAGGGCAAGGCGCGGCGGCGCATGCTGGCCTACGGTGCGATGCTGCGCGACCCGGCGCTGGCCGAGGCGATCGGGCTGAACGGCTGGGAGGAAGGCCGCCACAAGCAGGTGCTGGCCGACCTGGTGCGGACCTACGGCATCGCCCTGGCGCCGGAGCCCGAGTATGTCGAGCCGCGCGATCCGGAATGGGCCTATCTGGTCACCGGCTTCAGCGAGTGCATCGACAGTTTCTTCGCCTTCGGCCTGTTCGAGCTGGCGCGCCAGTCGGGTTATTTCCCGCCCGAACTGGTCGAGACGTTCGAGCCGGTGATCCAGGAGGAAGCGCGCCACATCCTGCTGTTCGCCAACTGGCTCGCCTGGCACCGGCGCAACATTTCCTGGGCGCAGCGCCTGCGCTTCGAGGCGCGGGTGCTGGCGGTGTGGGCGTTCCTGGTGTGGGAGCGCATCGGGATCGCCCGCGGCATCGGGCGGGATGGCAAAGCCCCGCCGCAGGACAACAACTTCACGGTGAGCGGCGCGAAATCCGTCAGCAGCGCCGAGGTCGGCACCGGGGCGCTGATGGCGATCTGCCTGGCCGAGAACGAGCGCCGCTTCGCCGGCTACGACGCGCGGCTGGTGCGCCCGACGACGACGCCCGCCCTGGTGCGCTTCGCGCTACGCTTCATGCAGCGCGGGTGATCAGCCGCGCGGCATCGTCCACCGCGCGCAGCCAATCGTCCAGTTCGCGCTCCATCAGCTCCAGCAGCACGTGCTGCACGCCGGCGGCGGCGTAGCCGGCGAGATCGCGGCGCATGCGCTCCTGCTGCGCGCCGTCCCAACGCACGCGCAACGAAATAGTGAACGCCGGATCGGGGCGCACGGCGCGCAGGCGCTGCACCATGGCGGGCGCTTCCTGCGGCGTGATCCGGCTGCCGTGCCAGCCGTCCAGGGTCAGCGCGCGCTGCAGCGCCGGCTCCGACCCGCCGCCGATCCAGATCGGGATCGGCGCCAGCGGCGGCGGCTGCATGCGCATCTCGTGCACCACCGCCGGGATCCAACGTGTGGGGAACGTGATCGGGTCCTGGGTCCAGGCGGCGCGCATCAGCGCGATGCCCTCGTCCATGCGCCGGCCGCGCTCGTGGAAGGGGACGCCGAGGGCGGCGAACTCGGCTTCCATCCAGCCGACGCCGGCGCCGAGGATCAGCCGGCCCTTGGACAGGTTCTGTAGCGTCGCCAGCTCCTTGGCGAGCGGCAGCGGATGGCGCATCGGCAGCACCAGCACCGAGGTGCCGAGCCGGACCCTGCGCGTGAACGCCGCGGCCCAGGTGAGCGTGAGGACCGGGTCGTAGAAGGCGGGCGACGGCGGGTAGCTGGCGCCCTTCGGCACGATGATGTGTTCGCTGACCCAGACATCGTCGAAGCCGAGGTCCTCGGCCTGGATCGCGGCGCGGCGGATCGCGTCCGGACTGGCCTTGCGGCCGATATGCGGCAGGTGGATGCCGATCTGCATGGCGTGGCGCTCCCCGACGGGTGGGCGAAGAGTAGCGGTCTGGGGAGGGAGCGCCAGACCTGTCGGGGGGATCGCGAGCGGCGCGCCCGGTCAGGCGTTGCCGCCGGCGCCTGGCGCCGCAACGATCACCCCGGTCGCGGCCAGCGCCGCGATTTCCGTCGCGGCGAACCCGGCCTCGGCCAGGATTTCCGCGTTGTGCTCGCCCAGGCGCGGCGGCTGGCGGGTGAGGCCCGGGCGGGCGCGGCCGGCGAACTCGATCGGCAGGGTGGGAAGCCCGACCTGCTTGCCCTCCGCTGTTTCCTGCTTTCCCTCCGCTGTTTAAGGTGACGCGCGGGGCGGGGATCGTGAGGCGCCAGTCTTCGGGGCCACGTCAGAGTTGCAGAGTGCGTTTGTTGGAACGAGGAGGGAATCAATCCGATTAGTTCTTCTCCCGAACCGCCGGCTTTCGCGCCGTCGCGTGTCTAGGTGCAGGAAGATCGGGCGAGCGCGACTGTTCCAACGCCCCCCAATGTTTTGGATTGCAATTACAGCCGACACGCGTATTCTGGCTCTAAGTGCGATCGCGGCATGGGAGCGCGGCAATGGAAAAGTTTCACGAAGTAATGAAATCCTTGTATAAGATATTGACCGCCTTCGTGGTCGTAGTTCTGACGGCTGTCTTGTCATACAAGGTAGTGACAGGCGCTATATTGTTCGATATGTCGAAATTCACATTTACCGACCTATTATCTATGGTGCTCGCACTGTTTTCAATCGCCATATCACTAATATTCTATCATAAAGCTACGGAGACTAGCAATACGTTCTATGACAACACTTACAAGTTCACCAACCATGTATCAGAGGTTCTCGGAAGGATCGAATCAGAATTCAGCGAGAGGTTGCGGCATATAGACGAGGGTTATACCAAATTAGGAGACAGATTTGACAAGATCCCACTATCACAAAAGCGAGAAGCCGAAGCAGTTATAGAAGCCGAGGAGCAGGAAATCGATAGGAAGGTCAAAGAGCGAGATAATCTGCTCGAGGACCTCGCACGCCGTGCTCAGCTCCAGGAAAGTGAAAAGAACGAAGTCTTAATGCGATTTCGTAAGCAGGAGGTAGAACTTGCCGATGCTAGACGCGAGGCCAACAGGCTTCGCCGACGTCTTCAAAGTGAGTTATCAAGCGGACTTCCGGACCGTCTGCGTTCTTATATACGGGACCTCGTTATTCCGAAGCTAGGATCCGATTTCATCGATAGAGCTCCGCCATCGGCGATCGCAGAGAGATTCAAGGAAATCCGTAGCGAGTTGGCGACTGGGTTTCTAAACGAAATGGTTGAGTCTGGCTTACTGAATGACGAAGGTGGACTTCGGCCGGCTGGTGTCGACGTTCTCCGTAGAGCGGTCGAGCCAGGGTCCCGAGACAGGTAGTAATATTAACGGTCTGGCTAACGCCTTGCGGGCGGCGCCACTCAGGTGAGTCCGCCCGTGTTCACTGCTGCAACGATCGCTCCGGTCTCGGCCAATGCGGCGACTTCCGCCGGAGAGAATCCCGCCTCCGCCAGCACCTCGGCGTTGTGCTCGCCCAGGCGCGGCGGCTGACGCGTCAGCCCCGGCCGTGCACGACCACCAAACTCGATCGGTAAAGCCGGCAATCCGACCTGCTTGCCCGCCATCCCGCCGATGCGCGAAATGAACACGTCCACCAAGCCGCCGGTGGCCAGCAGATGCGGGTCGGTGAACAGGTCGCCGGGCTGGCCGACCGGCGCCCAGGACACGTTGGCGCGTTCGCAGCGCGCGGCGACCTCGTCCTGCGGGAACTTGGCCAGGATCTCCTGCAACGCCGGGATCAGCCAGGATCGTTCCTGTAAGCGCATGAAGTTGCTGGCCAGCCGCGGATCGGCGGCCAGCGCCTGCAAGCCGAATTGCTCGACGAAGCGGGCCCATTGCTGGTCGCTGGTCACGCCGATGAACAACTGCCCATCGTTCGCCGTGCGGAACACTTCATAGATCGCCCAGGCGCCGCGGCGCGCCGGCATCGGCCGCGCCTCCAGGCCCGTTGCGGTCATGCCGGCCATGTGCGTGCTCATCAGGAACGCCGCGGTTTCGAACAAGGCGCTGCTGACGCGCTGGCCCTTGCCGGTGGTCTCCCGCTCGCGCAGCGCCGCCTGCACCGCGACCACGCCGAACACCGCGCCCATCATGTCGATCACCGAGGCGCCGGCGCGCAGCGGACGCCCCGGCGGGCCGGTCATGAAGGCCAGCCCGGTCTGGAACTGCACCACCTCGTCGAGTGCCGGGCGATGCTGGTACGGGCCGGCCAGGTAGCCTTTCAGCGCCAGGTAGATCAGCCGCGGATTGACCGGCGCCAATTGCTCGTAGCCGCAGCCCAGCCGTTCCATCGTGCCGGGACCGTAATTCTCGATCACCACGTCGGCGGTCGCCGCCAGCCGGTGCAGCGCCGCCTGGCCCTCTTGTCGTTTCAGGTCCAGCGCCAGGCTGCGCTTGTTGCGGTTGAACGCGGCGAAGAAGCCGGCGGCGAAGCCGCCCAGGCCACGGGTGTGATCGCCTTTCGGCGCCGGCTCGATCTTCACCACGTCGGCGCCGAGCTCGGCGAAGATCAGCCCGGCGGTCGGTCCCATCACCGTGTGGCTGAACTCGAGCACCTTCAGCCCGGAAAGCGGCGTGGCCGACATCAGGCCGCCTTGCGGCGGAATGCGTCGAGGCTGCCGGCGTGGATCAGCTCGCTGGGCAGCACGTGGCCGACGATCTGTTCCGCCATGCGTCCGACCTCGATCAGCGCGTCGAGATCGACGCCGGTGGCGATGCCCATCTCCTCGCACAGCAGCACCAGCTCCTCGGTGCAGATGTTGCCGGCCGCGCCCTTCTGCCCGGCGAACGGGCAGCCGCCGAGGCCGCCGACGGTGGCGTCATACCGCGTCACCCCCATGCGCAGCCCGGCATGCGCGTTGGCCACCGCCAGGCCGCGCGTGTCGTGCAGGTGCAGCGAGAGCTGCTGGTCCGGCCAGCGGGCGCGCACCTCGCCCAGCACGCGCTCGATGCGCGCCGGCGTGGCCCAGCCCATCGTGTCGGCGAGCGACAGGGTTTCGATCTGCGCGCCGGCCTCGGCGGCGATGGCGAGGCCGTCTTCAATGGTGCTGACCACCTGGGCGGGCGAGATGTCGCCCTGGTAGTTGCAGCCGAACGCCGCCATGACGCCGACCCTTGTCACCTTCACGCCGTTTTCCAGGTGCAGCGCGGTCTGCTTGCGCATCGCCTCGACGTTCTCGGCGTGGCTGCGGTGCAGGTTCTTCTGGGTGAACGCCTCGGACGCGGTCAGCGCGATCGATCCGGTGATGGTCAGCTTGTCGCGGAATGCCAGCGCGCGGTGCAGCCCGTTGGCGTTGAACCACAGCGCGGTGTACTCCACGCCGGGCCTGGGCTTGAAGCCGGCGATCACCGCCTCGGCGTCGGCCCAGCCGGGGACGATGCGCGGGTTGACGAAGGAGCAGGCCTGGATGTGGTGCAGGCCGGTCTCCGCCAGTGCCTCGATCAGGCGAATCTTGTCCGCCGTGCTGATCGGACCGGGTTCGATCTGGAAGCCCTCGCGCGGGCCTTCCTCGTGGATTTCAACGTGCTTCGGCAGGTCGGTCATGGTGCGGGATTCCCCTCGTGTTCGGTGCGGGGAGTATAGGCTCAGCGTTGCAGCAGAGCGAGCAGGCCTTGCAGGAGCTGGGTCGGGGTCGGCGGGCAGCCTTGGATCGTCAGGTTGACCGGGATGACCTTGGCGACCGCGCCCAGGCAGGCGGGGCTGGCGGCGAACACCCCGCAACCCGCGGCGCAATCGCCGGCGGCGACCACCCATTTCGGGTCCGGCGTGGCGCGCCAGGTGCGTTCCAGCGCCTCGCGCATGTTGCGCGTGACCGGACCAGTGACCAGCAGCACGTCGGCGTGGCGCGGCGAGGCGACGAAGCGCAGGCCGAAACGATCCAGGTCGTAGTAGGCGTTGTTGAGGGCGTGGATTTCCAGTTCGCAGCCGTTGCACGAGCCGGCATCGACCTCGCGGATCGACAGGCCGCGGCCGAGCTTGCGGCGTGCGGCGGCGTCGAGCTGCGCGGTAAGCGCGGCGAGGTCGGGGTCGTCGCCGGGGCGCGGTTCGGTCAGCGGGCGGCGCAGGCCTTCGAGCAGGAGCTTCAGCATTGGCGTGGCGGGGTAGTTGCGTTGATGTAACGGGATGGCCGGGCCGGGAGCGTGCCGGTTGGGGACGGGGCGGTGCGGTTCGATCTTGCGCAAGCAAGCCAGCAAGATTTTAACACGGAGAAAGCAGGAAGAGACACGGAGGTCACGGAGCAGGCAAGGATGGCGCTTCGCGCGGTGCGCCATTGAGTTGCTGCTCTGTGTCTCGGTGTCTCTGTGGTGAATCTTGCTTGCTTGCGGGCCGTGCGCGACCGCGGGCGGTTGGTGTCGTCGCTCCGTTCTGGACGAGAGTGTCTGACGTGGACGTGGCTCAACGCTGCCATACAGTGCGGTGCCGGATCGCGACGGACGGCCGGGATAAGCACCGTCATGATGGGAGAGCGGGTCACAGATCGTGCCCGACCGGGGCGGGCCGGGAGCGTGCCGGTTGGGGACGGGGCGGTGCGGTTCGGTCTTGCGCAAGCAAGCCAGCAAGATTTTAACACGGAGAAAGCAGGAAGGGACACGGAGGTCACGGAGCAGGCAAGGATGGCGCTTCGCGCGGTGCGCCATTGACTTGCTGCTCTGTGTCTCGGTGTCTCTGTGGTAAATCTTGCTTGCTTGCGGGCCATGCGCGACCGCGGGCGGTTGGCGTCGTCGCTCCGTTCTGGGCGAGAGTGTCTGATACCAGGCGTCCGACTGATCGACTCTCCGGCGGGGCCTGCCAGGTCAGGCCGGGCGTCGGCCAGCACCCGCGGACTTGCTTGCTGCACGAAGGCAAGGCGTGGATGGCCGGCCGGCGCCGGCCATGACGGGGTGAGCGCCGCCGATGGGTCAATCTTTCCGGCGCCGGGTATGACGTCAACGCGGCGCAACGTTGCCATATAGTGCGGTGCCGTGCCGCGACGGACGGCCGGGATAAGCACCGTCATGATGGGAGAGCGGGTCACAGATCGTGCCCGGAATAAGAGCAGTTGAAGCTCTTGTTGCACAGCGGGAAGTCGGCGACGATGTTGCCCTCGATGGCGGCCTCCAGCAGCGGCCATTGGAACCAGGAGGCGTCGCGCAGGTGGCAGCGGTCGATGCGGCCGTCGGCGGCGAGGCGCAGCCAGACCAGCACGTCGCCGCGGAATGCCTCGGCCAGCGCCATGCCCTCGGCCGGGCCGCTCGGCGCCAGGGCCGCGCGGATCTCGCCGCCCGGCAGGTGGTCCAGGCATTGCTCGATCAGCGACAGGCTTTGGCCGATCTCCTCGATGCGGATCCAGACGCGGGCGTTGACGTCGCCCTCCTGGCGGGTCGGCACGGTGAAGTGCAGCGCGTCGTACGGCGCGTAGCCCGGGGTACGGCGGCAGTCGAAGCCGCGGCCGGAGGCGCGGCCGACATGGCCGCCGGCACCGAAACGGCGCACCAGTTCGGGGGCGACGATGCCGGTGGTGACGGTGCGATCCTGCAACGATGCGGTGCCGTCGTACAGCGCGGCCAGCACGGCGAAGCGGGCGCGCAGCCCGGCGGCCAGGGCGCGCAATTTGCTGATCCCTTCCGCGGCGAGATCGACAGCGACACCGCCGGGCAGCACGCAATCCATCATCAGCCGATGGCCGAAGCAGGCCTGGCACGCACGCAACACGCGTTCGCGCAGCACGCCGCAATGCGCCAGCATGAGGCTGAACGCCGCGTCGTTGCAAATCGCGCCGATGTCGCCGAAATGGTTGGCGAGGCGCTCCAGCTCCGCCATCACCGCGCGCAGGTAGACCGCGCGCGGCGGCGCGGTGGCGCCGAGTGCCGCCTCCGTCGCGCGGGCGAAGGCCACGGCATAGGCCACGGTGCTGTCGCCCGAGGTGCGCCCGGCGAGTTTCGCCGCCTGGGCCAGCGTGGCACCGTGCAGCAGCGCCTCGATCCCCTTGTGCACGTAGCCCAGCCGCTGCTCCAGCCGCACCACCGTTTCGCCGTCGGCGGTGAAACGGAAATGCCCGGGCTCGATGATGCCGGCGTGCACCGGGCCGACCGGGATCTGGTGCAGGTGCTCGCCCTCCACCGGCAGGAACGCGTAGCCGGTCGGGGTGGCGCCGTGGTCCAGCCAGCCACGCGTGTCGGGCAGACCGGTCGGTTCGATGCCGTGCAGATCGCGCAGGGCGCGTTCCAGCCGGATCGCCGGCGGATGCAGCGCGCCGACCGAGGGATAGGCACGATCGGGACAGGCGACCGTCAGCACGCCGAGGTCGGTGCCGTCCAGCAGCGCCATGTGGACCTGATCGGGTTCGCCCCACAGGCTGAGCAGCGTGCAGTCGCCGGCGGCGAGGCGTTCGGCGGCGTCGCGCCAGACGGTCGGTTCGACCTCGACACGCGGGAACGGGCGATGCGTGTTCGACCGCGCGTCCCATCTCCAGCAGGGTGGCGACGGTGCCCATTTGTCAGCCCAGCAGCGTCGCAACGTGTTGGAACCAGGCGACCAGCGGCGCCGGCAGGTAGAAGCCGGCCACCAGCACCAGCGCGAGATGGGCGAACATCGGCACGTAGGACGCCTTCACCGGACCCACCGGGCCGAGCGGCGGGCCGAAGGCGACGGAGGACAGGCGCAGCATCAGTGCGCCGAACGCGATCAGCAGGCCGAACACCAGCAGCACCGCCAGCAGCGGGGCGCGCGCGAAGGTCGAGCTGACGATGAGGAATTCGCTCTGGAACACGCCGAACGGCGGCAGGCCGGCGATCGCGGCGACGCCGCCGATCAGGCCCCAGCCCAGCACCGGATGGCTTTCGCTCAGCCCGCCGATCTCGGCGATGCGCTGGGTGCCCTTCACCTGCGCCACGTGGCCGACCGAGAAGAAGATCGCCGACTTGGTCAGGCTGTGCATCGTCATCTGCAACAATCCGGCGAAGTTGCCGATCGGGCCCGCCATGCCGAAGGCGAACACGATGATGCCCATGTGCTCGATCGAGGAATAGGCGAACAGCCGCTTGATGTCGCGCCGCCGGTACAGCATGAACGCGGCGAAGATCAGCGACAGCAGGCCGAGCGCGATCATCAGCGGCCCCGGCGCGATGGCGCCGGCGTTGGCCGCCAGCAGCATCTTGAAGCGCAGCAGCGCATATAGCGCGACGTTCAGCAGCAGGCCCGACAGCACCGCCGAGATCGGCGTCGGACCTTCCGCGTGCGCATCGGGCAGCCAGGCGTGCAGCGGCGCCAGGCCGACCTTGGTGCCATAGCCCAGCAGCAGGAAGATGAAGGCGATGTTGAGCAGCGACGGATCGAACGCGCTGGCGTGTTGCAGCAGCGCGGTCCAGACCATCGCGTCCGTCCCCTCGCCCATCACCGGACGGGCGGCGAGATAGACCAGGATGGTGCCGAACAATGCGAGCGCGATGCCGACACTGCCGAGGATGAAGTATTTCCACGCCGCCTCGATCGCCTCGTGCGTGCGGTAGATGCCCACCATCACCACGGTGCTGAGGGTGGCGAGCTCCACGGCGACCCACATCAGGCCGATGTTGTTGGCGCTCAGCGCCAGGTTCATGCCGAACAGCATGACCTGGTACATGGCGTGGTAGAATTGCAGGTAGCTCGGGGTCAGCCGGCCGGTTTCCAGTTCGTGGCCGATATAGCTGGCGCTGAAGGCGCTGGTGGTGAAGCCGACGAAGTTGGTCAGCACGATGAACACGACGTTGAGGTCGTCGATCAGCAGGTACTGGCCGGTCGCCGGGCGGTGCCAGAACAGCGAGGTGGCGGCGAGGAAGGCGATCAGGCAGGCGATGACGTTGATGCGCGCGGACAGGCGGTAGGACGGCACCACCGCGAGGATCGCGGCGGCCAGCAGCGGGCAATACAGGATGATCAGCTCGTTCATAGCCGTTCGCCGCGGAACTGGTCGAGCGCGCTGAGGTCGACGGTGTCGAAGCGCTCGCGGATGCGGAACAGGAAGATGCCGATCACGATGAAGGCGATCAGCACCGAGAAGGCGACGCTGATCTCCACCACCAGCGGCATGCCCTGCGCGCCGGTGGCGGCGAGGTTGATGCCGTTCTCCAGCGCCATGAAGCCGATAACCTGGCTGACCGCGTTGCGCCGCGTCACCATCATCAGCAGACCCAGCAGCACGACGGACAGCGCCAGCGCGATGTCCTCACGCCCCACCGGGTTGACGTGCGCGGTGACCGGCAGCATCACCTCCATCGACAGGCCGACCAGGGCGATGCCGGCGAGCATGGTGAGGCCGATGCTGACCACGGTTTCGATCTCGCGGTGGATGCCGAGGCGGAACACCATGCGCTTGAGGGCGACCGGAATGATGACGGCCTTGAAGCCGAGCGCGATCGCCGCGGTGATGTAGAGGTGCGGCTCGTTGTGGATGTAGGCCTGCCAGGCGACCGAGAGCGCCAGCACGACGGCGTGCAGGGCGAGCACGTGGATCAGGGCGTAGAGCCGGTCCTGATACAGCATCATGAAGCTGACCAGGACCAGCCCGCCGGCCAGCATGTGGGCGACGTCGAAGCTGAGGCCGGGGGGGATCATGGGGGTGGCTTTTGCCGGACGCATGGACGGTGCGGACTCGTCATGGCCATCTCTTCGGCGCGGTGCTGCATTGGATGGTCAAGCGATCCCTCATGCCAATCCGGACAGAATGGGACTGGAGCGTAATCTTCTCCTCTTGAGGGTTTGGGTCGCGAAGCGGACCATGGTTCGGGCGAGGCGTGAGTATGCGAGAGGGTTTGGTGCGACCCTGGCACCAACCCCTCCCCCCGCCCCCCTCCCTCAAGGGGAGGGGGAGAGTTTTGTTCTGCCATCACATGCCGCGCGAGACGAACAGCAGCAGCACGCCGAGCAGGCCCAGCATCAAGGCGGCGCCGAGGAAGTTGGGCACGCGGAACACCCGCATCTTGGCGATCGAGGTCTCGAACACGCCGAGCGCGGCGGCGCCGAGCGCGAGCTTGCCGAGGTAGCTGGCGCCGCCGAGCGTGTAGGCGCCGATCCCGGCCTCGCCCGCCGCCAGGCCCCAGGGCAGGAACAGGCAGGCGATGGCGGAGACGTAGAGCAGCAGCTTGAGCGAACTTGCCAGCTCGATCATCGCCAGGTGGCGGCCGGAATATTCCAGCACCATCGCCTCGTGCACCATGGTCAGCTCGAGATGCGTGGCCGGGTTGTCCACCGGGATGCGGCCGTTCTCGGCGACCGCGACGATGATGAAGGCCACCAGCGCCAGGGCGAGCGAGACGCGCAGGCTGGCGAAGCTGAGCATGAAGCCGGCGATGGTGGAGAGCTGGGTCGAGCCGGCGGTCAGCGCCAGGGTGACGGCGATCATCAGCATCGCCGGCTCGGCCAGCGAGGCGATCATCACCTCGCGCGAGGCGCCGATGCCGCCGAAGCTGGTGCCGATGTCGAGGCCGGCCAGCGCCAGCAGGAAGCGCGCGCTGCCGAGCAGCGCGGTGATGGCGATCAGGTCGCCCGACCAGGAAAACATCAGGCCGGTGGCGAAGGTCGGGATCAGCGCCGCGGCGACCCAGGTGACGGCGAAGATCAGGTAGGGGGCGACGCGGAACAGCCACGACGCGTTGTCGGCCAGCACCACCTCCTTGCCGAGCAGGCGGCGCAGGTCGCGGTAGGGCTGGATGACCGAAGCGCCCTGGCGGCGGTTGAGCCGCGCCTTCACCTTGCGCACCACGCCGGTCAGCAGCGGCGCCAGTGCCAGCACCAGCAGCATCTGCACGCCCTGGACCAGCAGGTCGCGGATCAGTGCCATCGGGTCGGCACCGGCAGGCTCTGCGTGCCCGGCAGCCGCGCGGCTGGCCTCGGACGGGGGCGGATCATTGCCATATCGCAAGTGCCAGCAGCAGAACGATCAGGGCGGCGAACACCAGGCTGAGATAGCGCCGGATGGTGAGGAATTGCAGGTGGTTCAGCGCCTGCGTCGTGGCGCCGATGGCGCCGGCGAGCGGGGCGTAGAACGCCTCCCACACCGGGTCGTGCAGGGTCTTTTCGATGCGCGCGGGGGACATGTCGCCGGGCGGCGGCATCGTCACCTTGCTGCGCGCGGCGAACACCACGGCGCCGAACACCCGGCGGATCGGCTGGGCGAAGCTGTCGGCGGTGTATTGCGTCGCCGGGCTTGGATCGGGAAAGCCGCAGTCCCAGGCTGGGCCTCGGCGCAGCGCGTGGGAGGCGAGGCGGTGGACGGCGAAGGCGGTCAGCCAGGCGCTGGCGGCGATGAACAGGAACACCAGCATTCCGTTGTAGGAGCTGCGCGCGGCCTCGCTGGGGACGATGGAGAGGAACGGCACCGCGAGCTGCACCGGCATGCGCGCGCCGCTGATGGCGCGGACCACCGGGGCGAGGCCGTCGATCACCGCGCCGGGCAGGATGCCGGCGAGCAGGCACAGCGCGGCCAGCAGGCCCATGGCGGCGATCGAGTAGCCATCGACTTCGCGCGCCTGGGCCGCGGCGGGGCTGCGCGGGCGGCCGAGGAAGCTGATGCCGAACGCCTTGACGAAGCAGGCGGCGGCCAGCGCGGCGGCCAGCGCCAGCAGCGCGCCGTCGGCCGGCACGGCGATCTTCAGGCCCCATTGCGGCAGCTCCGGGCGCAGCAGGATCGCCTGGAAGGTCAGCCATTCGGAGGCGAAACCATTCAGCGGCGGCAGGGCGGAGATCGCCGCACAGCCGACCAGGAACAGGAAGGCGGTGCGCGGCATGCGGTGGATGAGGCCGCCCAGGTGCTCCATGTCGCGCTCGCCGGTCGCGGTCAGCACTGCGCCGGAGCCGAAGAACAGCAGGCTTTTGAACAGCGAATGGTTGAACACGTGGAACAGCGCGGCGGTCAGCGCCAGCGCGGCGCCGGCGGCAAAGCCGTTGGCCTGGAAGGCCAGCGCCAGGCCGAGGCCGATGAAGATGATGCCGATGTTCTCCACCGTGTGATAGGCGAGCAGTCGTTTCAGATCGTGTTGCATCAGCGCGTAGAGCACGCCGAGCACCGCGGTGATGCCGCCGAGCACCAGCACGATCACGGCGGACCACCAGCTCGGCGCGCCGAGCAGGTCGAAGACGATGCGGATGAAGCCGTAGACGGCGACCTTGGTCATCACCCCGCTCATCAGCGCGGAGACGTGGCTGGGCGCGGCGGGGTGGGCCAGCGGCAGCCAGACATGCAGCGGCACCAGGCCGGCTTTCGATCCGGCACCGATCAGCACCAGGGCCAGCACCGTGGTGGCGAGCAGCGGCGAGAGGTGGGCGGTGCGCATCGCGGCGAAGGCGTAGCCGCCGGCGGGGCCGGCCAGCAGGCCGAAGCCCAGCAGCAGGGCGAGCGTGCCGAAGCTGGCCATGACGATGTAGATGGTGCCGGCGCGGAGGTTGTCCTTGTTGCGGTGCTGGGCGACGACCAGCGCCCAGGAGGCGAGCGACATGAACTCCCACGCCAGCAGGAAGCTGTAGGCGTCGGCGGCGAGCACGACCAGGTTCATGGCGGCGAGGAAGGCGGCGTAGAACGGCAGCACGCGGTGCGGCGCGGCCTCGTGCCGGCCGTAGCCGAGGGCGTAGAGGCTGGCGGCGGCGGCGCCGAGATTGACCACCAGCAGGAAGAAGGCGGCGAGCGCGTCGAGGCGGAAATGCGCGCCGAGCCAGGGCAGGCCGAGGGGCAGGACCAGGGTGGTGGGAGCGGCGCCGATGGCGAAGCCGGCGAGGAGGGTGGCGAGGGCGGTGATGCCGAGCGCGCCGCCGTAGATGACCGGGCGGCCGAGCGGTGTGCCGGCGAGCGGGACCGCGGCGAGCGCCAGGGCCAGCAGGGCGGCGACGCCGAGCAGCAGGACGACGATCATGCGGCGGTGCCGCTGGCCGGGGGGGCGACCAGGCGGACGCCGCGGCCGCCGCCGGGGCTGGCGGCGCCTTCGTTGATGAGCTCGATGCCGGCGGCTTGCAGGGCGCCGACGAGCTTCATCAGGGAGTCGACGTTGCCGCGGACGACGCCGTCGGAGGCCTCCATCCGCTGGATGGTCGGCAGCGACAGGGCGGCGAGCGCGGCGAGCTGGCGCTGGTCGATTGCCAGGAGGGCACGAGCGGCACGCATTTGGGCGGCGGTTATCATGTCTGAGACGTGAGTTGAGGCATGTCAGAGGGGAGTAGTCAAGTGTGGGGCGTCTTTGGGGGTGGGGCAAGCGGGTGAAGCGAAGCAAGACTGGGGCTTCGCCCCAGACCCCACCAAGGGGCGCTGCCCCTTGGAACCCCGCCAAGGGCGGAGCCCTTGGAACCCTTCACTGGGCGTGTGGGGAGGGGAAGGGGGCGTGTGGGCAGGGTGCCGGTGCCGGCCGTCGCGACGGCCGGCACCGGCACCCTGCCCACACGCCCCCTTCCCCTCCCCACACGCCCAGTCATGGAGTCCAGAGGCCGCTGCCTCTGGTGGGGGTCCAGGGGGCAAGGCCCCCTGGTGGGGTTCGGGGCGAAGCCCCGACCTTGCTTTCGTTCACCCGATTGCCCTGGTCTTTGGGGGTGGCGGGTCGGGCGTTGGCCGGGGGAAGCGGCGTCACGCAGGTGCGACCACCCGATCGGCTGCAGCCCGGGGTCCCGGGAACCGCTTGCGGTACCGACCCGATCATTGGAAACGAAAACGGCCGAGGCGCATGCCCCGGCCGCTCCGCCGCGCAAAACCCGCGATCGGTTACGGGAACTCTTCCCGCTCGAAGATCTCCAGATCGGCCACCAGGACCTTGCCTTTGGTTTCGGGGCCGAGGAAGACCGCGATGACCAGGACCACGAGCGAGCCCATGGTCGCGTACATCATTGGCGCGGCGAACCCCATACCCCTATTGACCGCGAAATAAACCAGGACGGGCGCGACGAAGCCGCCCCAGATGGCACCCTGGTGATAGACAAAGCCCGAGGCCGAGGCCCGAACTTCGGTCGGGAAGCGTTCCGACAGCCAGGCCGGGTTCAGCGTGTCCTTGCCGCCGACGACAAAGGCCTGCAGCAGGAACCCCAGGGTGAACACCATCGCGCTGGTCGTCGTCAGGTAGATCGGCGCGATGAATATGGCGATCGTGCAGGGGATCATCAGTGCCCAGCGCCGGCCGATCTTGTCCGACAAGCCGCCCCAGAAGCAGGCCGAAAGGAACACCAGCATGTTGCCCCAGAACAGCGGGACCGCCACTTGCGACGGCGTCCATCCCAGTTCCTTCTGCAGGTAGGTGCCGGGCAGCGCCCAGATGGAGTAGTAGACGACGAAATTGGCTGCCATCCACAGGCAGCCGGTGAAGGTGTTCCACAGATATTGCCGCTTGAAGATGGCGAACAGCGGCAGCTTGACCTGGCGCTGGGTGGTGGCCTGGATTCTCTGGTTCTCGGCCCAGACCTCGGGCTCTTTCACATAGAAGCGGATCCAGACGCAGGCCAGCGCGGGCAGCACGCCCAGGACCAGCATGCCGCGCCAGCCGTAGCCCGGATGGTAATGTTCCAGCGGGGTGTAGAGCAGCCCATAGGCCGCCGCCGCGAGCGCGTAGCCAAGGCCCCAGGAGCCTTGCAGCACGCCCGACATCAGTCCGCGTGAGCGCGGCGGCCAGGATTCCATCGCCAGCGCCGCGCCCGCCGGCCATTCGGCGCCCATGCCGAAACCCAGCAAGGCCCGGAAGAAGAACAGGAACCCGAAGCTGGGCGAAAAACCGGCGAACAGATTGCAGATCGAATACCACAGGATGGAGATCATTAGCGGTGCCTTGCGGCCCCAGCGATCGGCCATCCAGCCCGCGGCCGTGGCGCCAAGCAAACGGACCCACAGCGTGACGGCGAACACCGCAGTTACCGCGGCCAGCGGCACGTTAAACTCCTTGCTGATCGGCAGCATGATCAGCAGGAAGATAGTGAAGTCGAACGCATCCAGTGTCCAACCAAGCCAGGCGGCAAAATAGGCATACCATTGGTCCTTGGTGGGTTCTTTCCACCAGGGAATATTGGGCGATTGGGCCGTCGCGGACATTTTGAATTCCCCCTGTATTATTTATTTCGTTCAGGCCAGGCGCAGCCGCAGGCTCGGCTTCGGGCGGAGCCTCGTGCCAGACTATGGAAACAAGGGCGGTTTGTCACCTCCGCCCCGCGGCCGGGCGAGGCTGGTCGCAGCCTCGGCCGAGGAAGACCGGGAGGCATGGAGCGGAGAAGACGCTGCCGGACTTGGACCAATTGGGGAGAATTTCCGGATTCTGCTGCTCTACACCGGATTATTTACCGTTGCCGAGTTCTTGAAATAGGCACTGTATCGCCGTGCCGGGCGATCCGGGACCGCCGCGCGCCGCGCCAGGTGACGCTCGGCGCATGCCGCTGGGGCAGAACGTCGGTACCCAGCTCGCGGCCGGGCGGCCAATGACCAACCGCCCCTGGACGATGACCAGGCCGTCGGCTGGCCGTGGACGAAATCGGCCGCGTCGCGGCAGCCACCGACCGGCCGCTTTCCACCCGAAGCCGCGGTAGCCGGGCCGCCCGACCCGAACCGCCGGATTCGACCGAGGCCGTGTGAACACGTCGGACCGTAACGGCAATGAGCAACTATTTGCCAGAATAGTCTCCGACCGGAACATTGCTACCTGCCGTTGCGACAACCTCCGACATATCGTTGCGCGATGCCCGTTGGCCACCGCGTTTTTCACCCGGCCTGCACCCATCGCGGAGATTCCAACCAAGGCACCGGCCACAGCGGGGGAAGGCTGTCGCGCCGTGCGAAGCGTCGTGCGGATGGCGCTGCCCTGAGCGAGGCCGGTGTGACCGAGGATCGGGTCGGTGGATGACGGGTGCGGCGGGCGCAGACCTCGGTGGTGGCTGGACCCGGGAGACGTTCGTCCAAGGGCACGACGGCCGATCCCGCGCGGGTCTCCGTGAGACTCCCGGTCTTCTCCGGGCTTTCTCCGTGTTAATCTTGCTTGCTTGCGGGCGGACCAGCGCCCGCGTGCCAGCGGTTTGGCATGGAATGGAACCGCAAATGCCGACTGGGCCGGCAGCGCCTCGCGACCGACCGGATGGCGGATCGGGGCGCTCCAGCCGCGTTCATCGGCGTTCATCGGCGTTCCACTTCTTGCCTTGCTGCCGGAAGCCGACCCCGGCACGGGCGAAAGCCGCGGGAAGCCTTGCCCGCGGCCAGGCGCGGCCCGCCGGCGGCTGGAGCGGCCCGGCGGTTCCCGGCTTGGGCGTTCCCGGCCGTGCGGTTTGGATGGCGCCGGCGGGCGTTCTGGGGTAAGTGGTTCTAACTACCTTCCAGCGCACCAGGATCGCCGATGCTCCCGCTTCCCCCCTCCCCCGACTTCACCCCGCCCGCCGCCATTGCCGCCCCGCCACCATTGCCGCCGCACGCGCCAAGCGAACATCCCGCCGACCCGCCGCGACACCCCGCCCCCGGCCCGCTGCGCAGCGGCAACCCGCGCGGCAACCCCAACCTCGCCCCGCGCTGCGGCGCCAAGGCCCGCAGCGGCCACGCCTGCCGGGCGCCGGCGATGGAAAACGGCCGCTGCCGGATGCACGGCGGCGCCGCCACCGGGCCGCGCACGCCGGAGGGGCTGGCCCGGCTGGTCGCCGCGCACACCACGCACGGGATCTACGCGCAGAGCGGGCCGGGCGAGGAAACCCGCGCGGCGGACCGCTGGGCCAGGCTGCTGGTGCGCCGGACCCGGCTGCTGCAGGCGGCGCACTGGCACCGGCCCTGGCTGCCGCCGGCCTTCGCGGCGCGGCTGCAGGCCGACGCGGCGACCGAGCTGCACCCGCCGCCGCACTACGCGTGGGAGCTGTATGGGCCGATGCCGGGGGGCTTCGGGCCAGGCGCCTGCGGCCAGGCGCCCGGGCCGGAGGCCGCGGCGGCGCGCCGCCCGGGGCCGCGGCGGGATGCGCGCGGGCGGTTCGCCGCGGCGCCGGCGGTGCTGCGCGGGCGGCCGGCGGCGCGGGCGCGGGCGCGGGAAGAGACCGCGGCACTGCCGCCGTGGCGGGCGGCGGTGGCGCGTGCCCGGCTGGTCAAGCGGCTGCTGGCGTTGCAGGCGCGGGCCGAGCGGCGCGCGGCGCGCGGGCAAGACCCCATGCCGAGCCTGCCACCGGGCCCTTGTCCCGGTGGTGGGACGGTGGGGGTGGGCCTGAGGGATGCCGGGGTGGGGGCGGCGGCGGGGGCTGGGTGCGACATGGGGCTCGGGCTGGGGGTGGGGTGCGAAAAACGTCGCCAAGACCCCATGCGTCGCCAAGACCCCATGCTGAGCCTGCCACCGGGCACTTGTCCCGGTGGTGGCGCGGTGGGGGTGCGGGCGCAGGAAGGCGTGGATGCCGGGCCTGCGCCCGGCATGACGGGGGGAGAGGGCCGGGGCGGTCGGGTTGCGGCGGCGTCCGCAGGTTGCGGCAACGACCCCATGCTGAGCCTGCCACCGGGCACTTGTCCCGGTGGTGGCGCGGTGGAGGGGCGGACGGAGGCAGCCGTGGCTGCCGGCCGGAGCCTGTCCCCCGGCGGGCCTGCGGCCCGACCCGGGGGCCCGGCATGACGGGGCGAGAGGGCCGGGCCGGGCGGGCGGCGTCGGCGTGCGCGCGTCGCGGCAACGACCCCATGCCGGGCCTGCCACCGCGCCGCGGCTTGACCCCGCCCGTCCCGGCCCAGCAGGCTGGCGCGCCAACAGGACACCGGGAGCAAACCATGCCGAACCAGCCGACCCGCCCCACCCGCGCGCCGGTCGCGCCGTGATCCGCGCCGGCATCGTCGGCCTCGGCTGGTGGGGCCAGCGGCTGCTGGAGTCCGCGCGCCCGGCCGGGGCAAAAATCCGTTTCGTCCACGCCGTCAGCCCGCGCCCCGAGCTGCGCCGCGAGGTCGCCGCGGCGCACGGACTGCGGCTGTCGCCCAGCATCGCCGCGATGCTGCGCGACCCGGCGGTGGAGGCGGTGGTGCTGGCGACGCCGCACTCGCTGCACGCCGCGCAGATCGTCGAGGTGGCCGCCGCCGGCAAGCCGATCCTGTGCGAGAAGCCGTTCACCCTGCACCGCGCCGACGCGGTGCGCGCGGTGCGCGCCGCCGAGCAGGGGGGCGTGCTGCTGGCGCTCGGCCACAACCGGCGCTTCCTGCCGGCGCTGGGCGAGCTGAAGCGGCTGATCGCCGCCGGCACGCTCGGCCGGCTGCTGCATGTCGAGGGCCATGTCAGCAACCAGAACTCGTCGGCCAACTTCGCCGCCTGGCGGCATGACGCCGACGAATCCCCCGCCGGCGGGCTGACCGGCACCGGCGTGCACATGCTGGATTGTTTCGTCAACCTGCTCGGCCCGGTGCGCCGCGTCAGCGCGCAGTTGCTGAGCTGGCAGGCGCCGCCCGAGGCACTGGACAGCCTGGCGGTGCTGTTGGAGTTCCACAACGGCATGTCCGGCACGCTGGCCACCGTGCGGGTCACGCCGGTGACCTGGCGGCTGCACCTGTTCGGCACCGCGGGCAATGCGGAGAACCACGACCAGACCGAACTGGCGCTGCGCCTGACCGGCCAAAAGGTGCAACGGCGCAGCCTGCCCGAGGTGGACACCGTGCGCCTGGAGCTGGAGGCGTTCGCCGACGCGGTGGCCGGGCGGGCGGCCTACCCGCTGCCGTACGACCAGATGATCGATACGGTGGCGGCGTTCGAGGCGATCACCCGCTCGGTCGCCGCCGGCGGGCGCGCCACGGAGGTGGAGAGTGGCTGAGGCGCTTGACGCGGGCCGTGGGCGGCACCAATGTAAGGTGCATAGAGCCTTACCGGAGCACCCCATGACCGTCGAATTGACCATCACGGCGAAGGGCCAGGTGACGCTGCGCCAGGCGGTGCTGGATCACCTCGGGGTGAAGCCGGGCGACAAGGTGGGCGTCGTGCTGCGGCAGGACGGGCGGGTGGAGCTCGCGCCGGCAACCGCGGGCCACGACCTGAGCGCGGCGCGTGGCGTGTTGCGCCGGCGCGGACGGCGGGCGGTTTCCCTGCGGGAGATGCGGGACGCGATCGAGGCCGGGCGCGCCCGGTGAGCATCGCCGTCGATACCAATGTGCTGGTCCGCTACCTGACCTGGGACGACGCGGCGCAGGCGGCGGCTGCGGCGACGGTGATCGAGGGTGGCGAGGTCATCGCCATCTCGACGCTGGTGCTGTGCGAATTGGCGTGGGTGCTCAGGCGCGCCTATCGTTTCGATGTTGTAGCGGTTGCGGACGCGCTGCAACAGGTGATCGAAAGCCGCAACGTCGAGCTGGACCGGCCGGCGGCCGAGGCCGGGCTACAGATGCTCCGTCGCGGCGGCGATTTCGCCGACGCGATCATCTGGCACGACGCGCGCCGTGCCCGCTGCCGCCACGTCGCGACGTTCGACCGGGATTTCGCCGCGCTGCTGGGCGCCGAGCACGCTGTCCTGCTGCGGGGGACGCAACGCTGAGGGCAGCAGTGGAGGCGAGCGGCGCGCCGTGCGCCTTGACGATCGCCCGACGCGCCCGGGATAATCTCGCCAAGCAATAGCGCGCAAGGCTGACAGACAAATGGACATCACCAGCACGCTCGACGGCGGCGTTGCCGTTTTCAACATCGTCGGCGCGATCGATTCCGCGACCAGCAAGGAGGTCGATCAGGCGGTGAGCGCCGTCATCGACGCCGGCAGCCGGCGGGTGATTTTCGACCTGCGGCAGGTGGCCTACGTGTCCTCGGCCGGATTGCGGGTGATCCTGATGGCGGCGAAAAAGGCCAAGTCCGCCGGCGGCGGGGTTGCCGTCTTCGGCCTGCAGACGGGCGTGGCGGACGTCTTCGAAACCGCCGGCTTCGGCCGGATCATTCCGATCGCGGCGAGCGACGCGCAGGCCCGCGAACTGCTTGGCGCGTGAGGCGACCGGACCATGCAACACCTCACGCTCGCCGATGAGATCGTCGTCCTCATGCTGAACGACACCGATGGCGAGATCAAGCAGAACCTCGCCCCGATCGGTCGCGTCGCGGTGGCCGGCGGCGTGCTGATGGAACTTGCGTTGCAGGGCCGGATCGACACCGACCTGACCTCGCTGTTCATCGTCGATGCCGCCGCCACCGGCGACAAGCTGCTGGATTCGATCCTGCAGGAGATCGGTGCGGCGAGCGAACGGAATTCCAGCGCCTGGTGGATCCACGAGCTGTCAACCCGCCACCCGGACCTGGTCGGGCATGTCCTCGGGCGGCTGGTCGCCGCCGGCATCCTGCGCGAGGAGGAGCGGCATTTTCTCCGGGTGTTCGCGCGGCGGGCCTACCCCACGGTGACCGGCATCGCCGAGCGCGAGGCGAAGGCGCGGCTGATGTCGGTGCTGTTCAACGACGCGGTGCCCGACCCGCGCGACACGCTGCTGCTCGGGCTGGCGAAGTCCACCGGCACGCTGTCGGCGATATTGACCGAGGACGAGTTGTACCGGGTTGCGCCCCGGGTCGCGGAAGTTGCGGCGCTGGAGGAGATCGGCCGATCCGTCGGCGTGGTGGCCAATCAGGTCTGGGACGCCATGGCGACGCTCATCGTCCCGGCCTGACCGTGTTGACCGCCCCCGGCCAGCCGCCGCGACGGCTGCACCTCGTGTTCTCCGGCCCCGCGGCGCAGGTCATGCCGCGGGTCGAGGCGATCGGGGCGTTCCTCCGCGCGGCGGGCTGCGCGGCCGCGGCGGCCCAGACACTGGAGATCGTGGCCGAGGAAATCCTGACCAATATCGCGATGCACGCCTGGGCGAACCAAGCCGGCGGACATTGCGCGGTGGATGTCGCGGCGGTCCTGGCCGACGGGGCCGTCGAGGTAACCCTGCGAACCGCGGACGACGGCGCGGCCTTCGATCCGACCCAGGCGCCCGAGCCCGACCTTGCCGCACCGCTCGCAGAGCGCGCGATCGGCGGACTCGGCGTCGTCATGGTCAGGCGGATGACCGACGCGCAGACCTATCGCCGGTCGGCCGGCCGGAATGTCTTCGAGGTAAGGAAACGCTGTGCCCAGGCGTCGGCGGGCTGAACGTGCCAGCGGCAACCGGCCGCGCTCGGGGCGAACGCAGCAAGCCGGGGCTTCGCCCCGGACCCCACCAAGGGGCGCTGCCCCTTGGAACCCCGCCAAGGGCGGAGCCCTTGGAACCCTTCACTGGGAGTGTGGGGAGGGGAAGGGGGCGGCTGGGCGAGGCGACGGGGCGCCGTCCGGCATGCCGGACGGCGCCCCTTTGCCTCGCCCAGCCGCCCCCTTCCCCTCCCCACACTCCCAGTCATGGAGTTCCAGAGGCCGCTGCCTCTGGTGGGGGTCCAGGGGGCAAAGCCCCCTGGCGGGGTTCGGGGCGGAGCCCCGACCTTGCTGCGTTCCCCCCGACCGCGGCCGGTTGCCGCAAGGCATCGCGCATGGCACGGTCGGGCGCATTCACCTCAGTCCGGCACAGCGCACCATGACCCTGATTTTGGCCAGTCGCCCGAACGTCTACTCGTCGAGCCCGCTCGACCGGATCGGCGCGCGGCGCGACGACGCCGCCTGGATCGCCGCGCGGCTCGACGACCCCGACACGCTGTTCGTGCCGGTCTGGCGCAGCCGCAACCTGGTGCACGGGCTGGAGGAGGGCGCGCCGGAGGCGGTCTATATTTCCGGCGCCGCGGCTGCCGCGCTGCGCATGGCGGGCGGCCCCTGGGTGTTCCTCGGCCTGTTGGAGGAGCGTGCGGTGTTCGGCATCGACATCAGCGCCGCCGAGGACCCGGTGCCGCTGCTGCCCGATGCGCTGGGCAAGTTCGCCGACCTGCGCGCGGTCGGCTGGGGCGTCGCCAAGCCGGAGGCGGCGATCCTGGCGCATGCGCGCGGCATGCTGCACTGGCGCGCCCGGCATCGTTTCTGCGGCGTCTGCGGCGCGCCGTGCGAGGCCAAAAGCGCCGGCCACGTGATGCAGTGCACCGCCTGCGAGGCGCAGCATTTCCCGCGCACCGACCCGGCCGTGATCATGCTGGTGACGCGCGGCGACCGCGCGCTGCTGGGGCACTCGCAGCGCTTCCCGCGCGCCAACATGTATTCCACCCTTGCCGGCTTCGTGGAGCCGGGCGAAACCCTGGAAGAGGCCGTGCGGCGCGAGGTGTTCGAGGAATCCGGCATCCGCGCCGGCGCGGTGCACTACCACTCCAGCCAGCCCTGGCCGTTCCCCGGCAACGTCATGCTGGGCTTCTACGCCGAGGGCCTCAGTGAGGAGATCACCATCGACCCCGAGGAAATGATCGACGTGCGCTGGTTTTCCCGCGCCGAGATCGCCGCGCCCGAGCAGCACGGCTTCGCGCTGCCGCGGATCGACAGCATCGCCCGCCGGCTGATCGAGGACTGGATGGCGTCGCCATGAGCCGGTTGCGCGCCTTGGCGCTGCTGGCGGGCGGCGTGCAGCCGACCGGTAGGCAGCCGACCGGCAGTGCTGGCGGCGGGCATGCTGGCGGCCGGCGTGTTGGCGGGTTGCTCCTCGCCGCCGCCGCCGACCGACACCGCGCGGCAGCGCTGCGAGTGGCAGGCCGACAAGAACCCGGCGGTCCAGAAGGTGCTGCAGCAACAGGCGCTCCGCAGCGGCGATCCGGCCTGGCAGGAGGAACTGGCCCTGGCGCGCCGCAAGGCGGTCGATGCCTGCCTGGTGGCCGCGGGGGTTGCGCTGCGCGGCGGGGTGCAGCCGGTCTCCCGCGCGCGGTACGGGCTGGGCTGGTACTGAGGCGATGCGGGCGCCGCGCCGAGCGCCGGCCGCGCCGCCGCCGCTGGCCACGATCGGCTATGAGGGCAGCACGGTCGCGGCGGTGCTGGATGCGCTGCGCCAGGCCGGGGTGACCCTGCTGCTCGACGTGCGCGCGGTGGCGGCCTCGCGCAAGCCGGGGTTCTCCAAGCGCCAGCTTGCCGCCGGGCTGGACGCGGCGGGGATCGGCTATGTGCACCTGCAGGGCCTCGGCACGCCGAAGCCGGGGCGCGACGCGGTGCGCGCCGGCCACCCCGAGCGGATGGTGCCGATCTACCAGGCGCACATGCAGGGCGACCGCGCGCAGGCCGAGCTGGCCCAGGCGATCGGGCTGGCGCGCGGGCAGCACGCCTGCCTGCTGTGCTTCGAGCGCGATCACACCACCTGCCATCGCCGGCTGGTGGCGGAGATGATCGTCGCGGAGACCGGGCAGGCGGTGGCGCACCTGGCGGCATGAACGGCGGCGCGGGCCGCAAATGGTGTCGGTCGGTCCGGACCGGGATCGTTGCGTATTCGGCGCGGGGCGGTGGCTCACGTCACCCGTTTGCGGAACAGCCAGCCCGCGGCGGCCAGCGTCACCGCGCCGATCGCCGCCATCGGCCAGTACTGCCCGGCCAGCGACGGGATGTCCGCGCCTTCCAGGAACACCGCGCGCACGATCACCAGGAAATAGCGCATCGGGTTGAGCAGCGTGAGGTCCTGCACCCAGGCCGGCATGTTGGCGATCGGCGTGGCGAAGCCGGACAGGATGATCGACGGCACCATGAACAGGAAGGCGCCGAGCAGCGCCTGCTGCTGGGTGGCGGCGAGCGAGGAGATCATCAGGCCGACCCCGGTGACCGAGACCACGAACAGCAGCAGCCCGAGATACAGCGCGCCGAGGCCGCCGCGCAGCGGCACCTCGAACCACCAGACCGTCGCGGCAATGATCACCGAGGCCTCGACCACGCCGATCAGCAGGCCGGGCAGCCCCTTGCCGAGCAGGATGTCGATCGGGCGCATCGGCGTGACCAGCAACTGGTCGAAGGTGCCGGTCTCGCGCTCGCGCGCGACCGAAAGCCCGACCACCAGCAGGCTGACCACCTGGGTGAGCAGCGCGACGATCCCCGGCACGATGAACCAGCGCGAGCTCAGCGTCGGGTTGTAGCGGGCGCGCAGATCGAGCACCGCCGGCGGCGCCGGACCGCCGTGCGCCGCACCCCAGCCCAGCGCGAAATCGGTCAGGATGGTGTTGGCATAGCCGACGATCAGCAGCGCGGTGTTGGAGTTGCGGCCATCGACGATCAGCTGCACCGGCGCCGGCTGGCGGGTCAGCAGGTCGCGGGTGAAGCGCCGGTCGACCACCAGCACCATCTGCACCTGGCGGGAGTTGATCAGCGCGTCGATCCGCCGCTCGCTGCGCAGCGTCGCCACCAGGCGGAAGGTGGGGGCGCCGACGAAGTGGGCGATCAGCGCGCGCGAGGCCTGGCTGGGGTCCTGGTCGTAGATCGCCAGCGGCACGTTGTTGAGGTCGAAGCTGGCGGCGTAGCCGAACACCAGAAGCTGGATCAGCGGCGGGCCGATCAGCACGATCCGGCTTTTCGGGTCGCGCAGCACCGCGAGCAGTTCCTTGATGATCAGCGCCAGGATCTGCCCGCCCATCGGGATCAATCCAGCCGCTTGCGCGCGATCGCGCGGGCCGCGCCGAGGAAGATCGCCGCCATCACCGCGAGCGCGGCGGCGTTGGGCAGGATCACCGACCAGACATTGCCGGCGAGAAACACCGATTGCAGGATGGCAACGAAGTAGCGGGCCGCGACGATGTGGGTGATCACCTGCACGGCGCGCGGCATGCTGTTGATGTCGAACACGAAGCCCGACAGCAGGAAGGCCGGCAGGAAGGTCGTGATGATGGCGATCTGTCCGGCGACGAACTGGTTGCGCGCGAAGCTGGAGATCAGCAGCCCCATGCCCAGCGCCGCCAGCATGAACAGCGCCGAGGCCGCGGTGAGCACCGCGATCGAGCCGCGCAGCGGCACTTCGAACAGCCAGACCGCCATCGCCACCGCGGCCGCCATGCCGCCCATGCCGAGCAGGAAATACGGGATCAGCTTGGCCAGCAGGATCTCGCGCACCGTGACGCGGGTGACCATCAGGGCTTCCATGGTGCCGCGTTCCCACTCGCGCGCGATGACCAGGGCGGTGAGCAGCGCGCCGGTCAGCGTCATGATCACGGCGATCAGGCCGGGCACCAGGTAGTCGCGGCTGTTCACCGCCGGATTGAACCGCACCTGGACCTGCACCGCGAGCGGCAGCGGCGGCTGCCGGCCGGCTTGCTGCGCGCGCGCGTTGAGCCAGGTGGCCCAGACCTGTTGCAGGTAGCCCTCGATGATGCGCGCGTTGTTGGCGTCGCCGCCGTTGACGAGCACGCCGATCGGCGAATTGCCGCCGGCCGCGGCGCGGTCGGCGAAATCGCTGGGCAGCCAGACGATGCCCTGCACCTGGCGCGCCGCCATGGCACGTTCCGCCGCCTGGATGGTCAGGAAGCTGCTTGGGCGGAAGAACGGCGAATTTGCGAACTGGCTGGTGAAGCTGGCGGCCAGCGCGCCGGGTCGTTGCACCACCAGCGCGATCGGCACGTCGCGCGCGTCCAGCGACACGCCGTAGCCGAACAGCAGCAGCAGCATCGCCGGCAGCACGAAGGCGATGGCGAGCGCCGAGGGATCGCGCCAGATCTGCAGGAATTCCTTGCGCAGCAGGCCACGGAAGCGGCGGAGGGACGCCGCGGTCATGGGCGGGCCCGGGCGGTGATGCGAACGCCGGCGGGTTCGCTGGCCGGGCCAGGGCGATGGTCGCAACGACGGGCGATCACGGCGCGCATTTGGCGGTCATGCCGCGCGGGCCGGTGCGGCGGCGGCCTCGATCATGGCGATGAAGGCGTCTTCCATGGTGGGATCGGGCCGCGCCGCGGTGCGCGCGGCGGCCTTGATCGCTGCGGGCGCGCCGGCGGCCAGCACGCGGCCCTGCGCCAGGATGACCAGCCGGTCGCAGTACTCCGCCTCCTCCATGAAGTGCGTGGTGACCAGCACGGTCACCCCGGCTTCGGCCAGCGCGTTGATGCGGTGCCAGAACTCGCGCCGGGCCAGCGGATCGACGCCGGAGGTCGGTTCGTCGAGGAACAGGATATCGGGCTCGTGCATCAGCGCGCAGGCCAGCGCGAGGCGCTGCTTGAAGCCGAGCGGCAGATCGCGCGCGGTGTCGTCGAGCAGCGGGGCGAGGGCGAATTCGGCCACCGCCCAGTCGATGCGCGCCTGGCGGCGGGCGCCCGACAGGCGGTAGGCGCCGGTGAAGAAGCGCAGGTTCTGGCGCACCGACAGATCGCCGTAGAGCGAGAATTTCTGCGCCATGTAGCCGATGCGCCCGCGCGCCGGCGCGGCGGCGGTGCGCAGGTCGAAGCCGGCGACGCGCAGCGTGCCGGCGGACGGCGGCAGCAGGCCGCACAGCATGCGGAAGGTGGTGGACTTGCCGGCGCCGTTGGCGCCGAGCAGGCCGAAGATCTCGCCGCGCGCGACGGTGAAGCTGACGTCGTCGACCGCGACGAAATCGCCGAAGCGGCGGGTGAGGTGCTGTACCGCGATCTCGGTGTCGGTGGTGGCGGGGGCGGTGGGGGGCGCCCTGTCGTGGGTTCGCAACGGTGGCGCGGCTTCCGGCGGGCGCGGGGCGTCGTTCGGCGTCGGTGGTTGCGCGTTGTCGTCCGGCGCGCGCGGTGCCGGACGGTCCGCGACTTGCGTTTGTGCGGTAGGAAAAGTCGTGGATGCCGGGCCTGCGCCCGGCATGACGGGGGCGCTGGGCGAGCCGTCGTCCCGCGCGCGCAGGCGCGAGTCATCGCCCCGCGCGCGCAAGCGCGAGTCATCGCCCCGCGCGCGCAAGCGCGCGACGAAACTGTCCTCGAAGCGCGGCGGCGTCGGGGTCAGCGTGAGGTCCGCCGCCACCGCGGCCAGCGCCGCGGCGTCGGGCGGGCCGACGGTCGCGGTCACCACGCGCACCTGGCTGCCCTGGATCACCGCGTCGATCACCCCTGGCATTGCCGCCAGCCGGGCCTGCAGCCGCCGCCTGCCCAGGCTGGCGGTGGCGAGGAAGCTGCGCCCGGCGACCTCGGCGGTGAAGCCGCCGGGCGGGCCGGAGCCGAGCAGCCGGCCCTCGTGGATCAGCCAGACGGCATCGCAACGTTCCGCCTCGTCCAGGTAGGCCGTGCTGAACAGCACCGTGGTGTG
This sequence comes from uncultured Alphaproteobacteria bacterium, assembly GCA_963847615.1. Classification (GTDB taxonomy): domain Bacteria; phylum Pseudomonadota; class Alphaproteobacteria; order Acetobacterales; family Acetobacteraceae; genus Palsa-883. Next base: position 72,316 of record CAWKAN010000027.1, on the reverse strand, counting down.
CGCCTCGCGCGTCAGGTGGTCGATGATCTGCCACAGCTCGCGCCGCGACACCGGATCGACGCCGACGGTCGGCTCGTCCAGCAGCAGCAGGTCGGGCGGGTGCACCAGGGTGCAGGCGAGGCCGAGCTTCTGCTTCATGCCGCCGGACAGCCGTCCGGCCAGGCGCGCGGTGAACGGGCCGAGCCCGGTCATGTGCAGCAGCTCGGCGTAGCGCGCGCCGCGCGCCGCCGGCGGCACGCCCTGCAGGTCGGCGTAGAGGTCGAGATTCTCCCGCACGCTGAGGTCTTCGTAGAGGCCGAACCGTTGCGGCATGTAGCCAAGCCGCGCCTGCACCGCGAGCGGGTCGCGCGCCACGTCGTGGCCGAGCACCTCGATCCGCCCGGCCTCGGCGCGCAACAGCCCGGCGATCAGCCGCATCAGCGTGGTCTTGCCGGCACCGTCCGGGCCGATCAGCCCGGTGACCGCGCCGCGCGCCGCGCTGGCGGTGATGCCGTCCAGCGCGGTGACCACGCGCTTGCCGGCGCGGAAGCGGTGGCGCACGTCGTCCAGCCGCAGCACCGGCGCGCGATCGGCGGTCGGCGGCGGCGCGGGATCAGCCACCGGCGGCATCGCGCGGCACGCAGCCGGGCGGCGCCGCGGCCGGCACCTGGCGCGGGTCGATCTGCACGGTGGCCGGCATGCCGAGCCGCAGCTCGCCGCGCGCGTCGCAGACATAGACGCGCAGCTGGTAGACCAGCGCGGTGCGCAGCTCCGGCGTCTCCACCGTCTTCGGGGTGAACTCCGCGGTCGGCGACAGATAGCCGATCCAGCCGTGATAGACCTGCCCGGGGAAGCTGTCGGTGGTGACCGTCGCCGCCATGCCGAGGCGGATCTGCCCAAGCAGGCCCTCGGGCACGTAGGCGCGCACCCAGAGCGGGCTGGGCAGCGCAATGGTGAACACCGGCGCCGCCGGCGAGGCCATGTCGCCCGGCTCCAGGATGCGGTCCTCCACCACGCCGTCGGACGGGGCATAGAGCCTGGTGTCGTCGAACGCGCGCTGCGCCTGCGCCACCGCGGCCTCGGCGGCCTGGACGGCGGCGCGGGCGGCGGCGATGTCTTCCTCGCGCGGGCCCTTCACCGCCAGGATATAGGCCTGCCGCGCCGCCTCGTATTGCTGGCGCGCCGTGTCGGTTGCCGCCTTGGCGTCGTCGCGCTGCTGGATCGTCGCCGCGCCGCTGGGGGCCAGCATGGCGTAGCGGCGGTAGGTGACCGCGTCGTTCAGATAGGTCGCCTCCAGCGCGTCCATCGTCGCCTTGGCCTGGGCGATCTCCTCCGGGCGGGAGCCGGCGAGCAGCTTGGCCAGCCCCTGCTGCTGGGTGCGCAGCTGCGCCGTGGCCTGGGCCAGCGCGGCGGCGTAGCTGGTGTCGTCGGCCGTCGCGAGCAGCTCGCCGCGCTGCACCACGGCGCCTTCGTGCACCAGTTCGGCGGTGATGCGGGCGCTGGCGTTGAAGGCGGGCTGCACCTCGCGGATATCGACGTTGCCGTACAGCGTGAGCGTGTCGGGCGGCGCCAGGCGGGCGTGCCGGAGATAGAACCAGCCGCTACCGCCGAGCGCGAGCACAATCAGGAGGACGAGAAGGATGCGGGCTCGTTTCGACATGGCCGGCGTTGTTCCACTTCTCCGAAGATCTCGCCGGACGAGTCCGCGTCAGACGCCAAGCATTTGCAGGATGCGGTATCCGGTCATGACCACGATCAGAAGTCCGAACAACTGCTTGAGCCGGCTGCTTGGGACGAATTTGGCCGACACCTTGGCACCGATGAACGATCCGGCGGCGCCAGCGATCAACAGCGGCACCGTCAGCCCGGCAGTCCAGCTCGCCGAGGCCAGATGCGGCAACAGCGCCGAGAACGACGGCGGCGTGACCGCGAAGGCATTGATCGCGGCCGCGACCTTCGGGTCGAACCCGACGATGATCAGCGTCGGCATCAGCAGGAATCCCGGACCGATGCCAAGAAACCCCGCGAGCACCGAGATCGGCACCGCCAGCGCCAGCGCCAGCCGGAAGTTGGGCGGGCCGGCCACGCGGGCCTCGGCCGGCTTGAACAGGCGATAGACCAGATAGGCTACGGCGAGGAAATAGACGATCCAGACCCAGAACTGCGGCACGAATCGTACCAGCCACGCACCGAAGGGTGCCGCAACGGTGGTGATGACCGCCAGCAGGATCGCCTTGCGCCAGTCCATCAGCCCGCTCTGTGCAAAGCCGAACACCGCGAACAGCGCGGTGATGCCATTCAGCAGCAGGCTCAGCGGCTGTACTTGATGCACCAGGTCGGGCAGGAAGAACGACAGGAACGGCACCGCCGCGAAGGCGACGCCGAGCCCCAGCATCCCGGAGACCAGTGCCAGCAGGAACAGCCCCCCGGTCAGGATTGTTGTCATCGTCGTTCCCCGGTTAGAAGCTGATCACCGTGGCACCCTCGCACGCCATGCGCACGAAGGCGTCCCGCGCATATTCCAGACGCAGGCCGCGGGCGATGAAGGCCGCGCGCTGGCCAAGGTCCTCAGCGATGCTGATGCAGGTGCCGACCGAAATGCCCGCCGCGATCAGCCCGTCGATCGTGGCGTTGAACACCTGCCGCGACGGATCGACCAGAGCCTTCTCGGCCGGACCGAAAACATAGACCTCCAGCGCTACGCCCGTCTGTGTCATCACCTGCCGGATACGCTCGGCAACATGCGAACCGGACCCGAGTGCCGCCGCGTCGTCGTGGAAGATGTGTACCGCAATCTTGGCCATGATCGACCTCCGCTATGCCAGACGCTCGAACGCGAGCGCGATGCCCTGGCCGCCGCCGATCGCCGTACGGACCGGGTTGCAGAGAACCACTTCACGTCGGGACATCGCTCCATCTCCATTGCCTGCGCTCGGCGCCTCCTGTCGTCCCAGATAGACGCCGGCGCGTGAATCGGGATCAATCGGCGGACACCGCCTTGCGGGTCAGGGTCCCCGATAGCGCCACCGCTGCGGCGACGGTGTTGAAGATCGTGCCGTATTTGCGCACGTTAATGTGCAACAGCTCGAGCCGGTGGTCGTCCTCGTCGGTGTTGACGATCAGTTCGTAATCGACCGAGACCAGCTTCGGCGGACTGTCCTGCCGCACGCCGTGCAGACGGACCTCCACGCCGCGCAGCTTGAAGTCCAGCAACGGCGTGACGCGCTCGATCCCCTTGATCATGCAGGCGGCGATGGCGGCGAGGAACAGCTCGGCCGGGTTGAACGCGTCCGGCCTGCCGTCCAATGCCGTGTCGAGGATGATCTCCGCCTGTTTGGTGGCGGCGAGGCTGCCGTGCGCGTCGAGGCGATGCGCGCGCACCCGATAGTCAAGCACGGCTCAGGCCGTCAGCCATTGCGCGACATCGGCGGGCTTCGGCAGCCCGCCGACGTGGACCACCTTGCCATCGACGACGACGCCCGGGGTCGCGGCGATGCCGTAGCCGGCGATCTCGGCGTAGTCGGTCACCTTGTCGATGCTGACGGCAACGCCGAGCCGGTCCGCGGCGTGCCGCACCATCTCGGCGGTGGCCTCGCAGCGCTTGCAGCCTGGGCCGAGAACCTTGACGTCCTTCATCACGTGTCTCCGTTTTTCAGGCGAACAGGGCGTTGAACAGCAAGCCAACCGCCAGGATGCCGCAGGCGACCACGTCAACGAACACGGCGATCAGCCGGAGGGAGAGCACCTTGCGCAGGATGATCGTCTCCGGCGCCGAGAGCGCGGTGACCGCCATCATGAAGGCGAGCACGGTGCCGAGCGCGGCGCCCTTGCCGATCAGGGCCTCGACGACCGGGATCATGCCGGCGGCGTTGGAATACATCGGCACGCCGATCAGCACCGCCGCCGGCACCGACCACCAGGCCTGCCGCCCCATGATCGAGGCCAGCAGCTCCGCCGGGACATAACCATGGATGAAGGCACCGGCGGCGATGCCGGCGATGATCCAAATCCACACCTTCCCCATGATGTCGCGCACCGCCTCCATGCCGGCGTCGATGCGGTCGGCAAGGCTCCGCCAGTCCTCGGGCAATGCCACGGCGCTGCTGCGCATCTGGCGCACCCAGGGCTCGAGCCAGCCCTCCAGATGCAGCCGGCCGATCACCCAGCCGGCGACGATGGCGAGGCCGAGGCCGAAGCCGAGATAGGTCAGCGCGACCTGCCAGCCGACCAGGCCGAACAGCAACCCGAGCGCCACTTCGTTGACCATCGGGGCGGAAATCAGGAAGGAGAAGGTCACGCCCAGCGGCACGCCGGCGGAGACAAAGCCGATGAACAGCGGCACCGCGGAGCAGGAGCAGAACGGCGTCACGATGCCGAGCGTCGCGGCGGCGACGTTGCCGACTCCCTCGCGCCGCCCGGCCAGCAGCGCGCGCGTACGCTCGGCCGAGGAGTAGCTGCGCACCACCCCCATGGCGAACACGACCAGCGCCAGCAGCAACAATACCTTGGGGGTGTCGTAGGCGAAAAAACCCAGTGCCTCGGCCGAGTGGCTGGCGCGATCAACGCCGCTGAGCGCCACGATCCAGGCGGAGAACGCGCCGAGCTGGCTGTAGAGCGCGCCCCACGCCGCCAACGCCACCCCGACCACGCCGAAGCGCGTCGCAGCGCCGGCGCGGGCGGGTTGGATGGTCCGTGCGGTCATGCCGCGATCCTTTCGGCGGGCGACGGCAGAGCCAGCGCCGCCTCGACCAGGGCCGTCACGGCCGGCGGCAGATGGGGCGCACGTCGGTAGCGCACCCATTGGGCATCCCTCCGGTCGGTGACCAGGCCGGCCAACTTCAATGTCGCCATATGGCGAGACATGCGCGACTGGCTGGCGCCGAGGAGCTGCATCAGCTCGCAGACGCAATGTTCCCGACCGTCCCATAGCAGCCGCATCGCGGCCAGGCGCGTGGGCTCGGCAAGGGCGGAGAGGATGTCGATCGCACTTGTCATGGCCCCCATATGCTCTCATACGCATATGCGCGAAAGAGGCTATATCATACGCGCCACGCATGCCTGCCCAGACGACGTCGGGGGCGGGGCGAGCGACAAGCTGACGCGGGCGACCCTGTCGCGGGCCAAGCGTTTGATCTCCAGACGCGGCTTGCCGAAATTCAGCACCAAACAGAGCTGCAGGCCGGTCGCTTTGAGAGAATTGGTGCATTGCATCCGGTGTGCGTCGTCCTGCGCCTCGACGGTCTTCAGCTCAACCAAAAGTACGTCCTCGACCAACAGGTCCACGAAGTACTCACCGGCCACCACGCCGCGGCCATCGCGCCAGCAGTGCAGGCGGGCAAAGCGAGCGGCATTGATGCAGGTCAACCGGCGCAGGGCTGTCGGGGGAGCAACGGCAGGCGGGGGCGTTGCGCTGCGACCCGCGAGGGACTTTGGCCGCCGTGGCGGGATCGGGGCCCGACAGACGCGGCGCTTTGGGGGTGCGGGTCAGGTTGGCCGCGCCGAGCCCGCCGTGCAGCCGCAAGCCGCGGACCCCGAGCGGCCGCCCGACCTGTTGCCGGTGCGCGACGGGCGGCTGCGCGTTTTGGCCGTTCAGCTTCTATCGCGGCGCCATCGGCGCGATGGCGGCCGACCTCGCCACCACCGCGGCCAGCGGTGTGCGCGTGCGGGCCCGCGGCGACCGCCCCCTGCCCTGTTTCGGCGGCTTCGTCACGCCGGAGCGCAATCTCATCAAAAGACAACGGGCTGATATGTCGGATTTTTTGGTCAGGTGAGGATATTTTGCGGCTAAGCAACCGGGCCCGGTACATTGCGGTGCGGTCGCACGCCGGGAGACATGACCTGGATCAAAGACTATCCGCTGCCGGGTTCTTACGTTACCAAAGCTTCTCGAATCGCCCGCGCAAGCTGTGTGGAGACCGCGGCATGACGAAGACTCACGCGAACCAGCGCAAGGTAAAGAACCAACGCGAACTCAAGAACGCCGACGGCGCGGGCAAGGGCGCGGTCGCGGCGAAACGCTCGGCCACGGTTGTCATGATGCGCCAAAGTGGAAGCCGCACCGGTGCCCGGACGGACACGCAAGCGGCGAGTGACCGCCGCGCCCAGGGGAAGGCCCTGCGGGAGACGGTGCCGCGCGAGGCGCACGCGGGCTGGAAGGCGCCGAAGGATCGCTGCGATCCGATCGACCTGCTGGTCGAGTCGAACCAGGGCCGCATGCTCGACCTGATCCCGATCCGTTTCGGCCGGATGATGCAGTCGCCGTTCACCTTCTATCGCGGCTCGGCCAGCGTCATGGCGGCCGATCTGGCGACCACCGCGCAATCGGGGCTACGGGTGCAGGCCTGCGGCGACGCGCATCTGCTGAACTTCGGCGGCTTCGCCACGCCGGAGCGGCAGATCGTGTTCGACATCAACGATCTCGACGAAACACTGCCGGCGCCGTGGGAATGGGACGTCAAGCGGCTGACCGCGAGCGTGGTGATCGCCGCACAATATCTCCGGCTGACCGAGACCGAGGCGGCGCGGGCGGCCGAGTCCACGGTGCGGTCGTATCGCCAGCGCATGGCCGACTATTCGTCCATGCGGGCGCTCGAGGTCTGGTACGACACGATCGGCGTCGCCGATGCGATGGCGGCGGTCGACGAGCGGCGCCGTGCGATGATGAAACAGCGGGTCGAGAAAGCGGGGGAGAAAAGCTCGCCGGAGTTCGTGTTTCCGAAGCTAGTCGAGCATCGGGGCGCCGAGCCACGGTTCAGGGACGATCCGCCATTGATCTTCCATCCCTCGGCGGAGCTGGCGCCCGGGGTCACAACGGCATTCCGCGAGCCATTCGCCCGCTATCGCGCGTCGCTGCCCGATCATGTCCGCGTGCTGTTGGACCGCTACCGCCTCTGCGATTTGGCGGTGAAGGTCGTCGGCATCGGCAGCGTGGGCACCGTGTGCGCCGTCGGGCTATTGATCGCGGCGGAGGACGATCCGCTGTTCCTGCAGGTCAAGGAAGCGCGGGCTTCGGTGCTGGAACCGTATGCGGGCAAGAGCGTCTACCCGAACCAAGGCCAGCGGGTGGTGAATGGCCAGCGGCTTATGCAGTCCGCCAGCGACATCTTCCTGGGGTGGTCGACGGGAGAGAATGGCCGCGATGTCTACGTGCGCCAGCTCCGCGACGTCAAAATCTCGGCGATCATCGAGGACTGGGATGTCGATATGTTGCGGGAGTACGGGAAATTGTGCGGCTGGGCGCTGGCGAAGGCGCATGCGAGGTCGGGCGACGCCGCGAAGATCGCGGGCTACATGGGCGCGAGTGCGGTGTTCGACGACGCGATCTGCGAGTTCGCGGTGGAGTACGCCGACCAGAACCAACGCGACTATCGCGGGTTCATCAAGGCGGTCAGGGAGGGGCGTCTGAAGGCGATTGGCGATATCTAGTCTGGCACGGGCCGGCAAGGTGCAGGTGTGGGGCGAGGCGTCGGAGGGAACCGGTCGCCAATCGGCGCCACGGGCATGGGAGCTGACAGACGATGAGGCACCCGCACAAATTCGTTCGGACTGGCCTGGCGCCGCTGTTGCTGGTGCTGAGCCTGATCGGCTGCTCATCGATCGGGCCGGCCGTCATAGCGCGGGATCGGACGGATTATCTCTCGTCCATCGCGGATTCCTGGAAGGCGCAAACCCTCCTCAACGTCGTGCGTCTCCGCTACGGCGACGCGCCGTCCTTCCTCGATGTCTCCTCGGTGATCAGCAACTACGCCGTCGGGGGCCAACTCACCGCCGGTGAGGCGGTCAATTCCAACCTGACCGGCGTCGTCCCCTGGAACACCACCACATTCGGTGCCGGCGTCGCCTACCAGGACCGCCCGACCATCTCCTACACCCCGCTGAGCGGCGACAAGTTCACCAAGAGCCTGCTGCGGCCGATCCCGCCCGTCGGGATCTTCGAACTCATCCAGGCCGGCTACCCGGCGGACTTCATTCTTCAGGTCACGGTACGATCATTGAACGGCATCAGGAACCAGGCCACCTCGGGCGGCCAGGTTCAGACCGCCGACCCGGCGTTCTATCCGCTGCTGGCGGCGTTGCGGCGGCTGCAGCTTTCCCAAATGGTCAGCTTGCGGCTGGAAAAGCGCGGCCGCGAGGAGGTCGGGATCCTGGTCCTGGCAGGCAGCCGGACAGCGCAAGTGAACCAGGACCTGAAGTTCGTGTCGGATACGCTCAATCTCAAGCCCGGGAAAAACGGCGAAATCGCCCTGGTTTTTGGCGCGGTCCAACGCAACGACAAGGAGCTGGCGGTGCTCTCCCGCTCGATGGCCGAGATTCTCATCGAGCTGGCAGGCGGCATCGAAGTGCCGGCGAAAGATGTTGCGGAACGGCGGACCGTGCCGTCCGCGCGCCTGGAGAGCGCGGAAAATCCGCGCGATCGGCCGCTGGTGCGCATTCTGTCCGGCCCGGCCGCACCGCCGGACGCGTTTTGCGCGGTCCATTATCGCGACACCTGGTACTGGATCGACGACCGCGACTTCGCCTCGAAGCGCGTCTTCACGGCGCTGATGATCTTCTTCTCACTGGCCGAAACCGGCGTCACGCCGCAGGTGCCGGCGCTGACAGTGCCGGTGAGCTGAACGCGGATGCCGCCGCGCCGTGTCCGGGCTGCGCCGGCCCACCCCGCCCTGGCCCGCCCCGCCCTGGCCCGCCTCGCCCGGGCCCGCCTCGCCCGGGCCCGCCTGCCCCTGGCTTGCCTGCCCCTGGCTTGCCTCGCCCTGGCCTGGCTCGCCCTGGCGAGCGCCGCGCCCGCCGCCGCGCAGCCGGCCACGCTGCGCATCGCCACCGGGCAGATCGCGCCGTTCGTGCTGCTTCAGGGCGGACAACTGTCCGGGTTCAGCGTGGACCTGTGGACCGAGCTGGCGCGGCGGCTGGGGGCCGACGTGGTCGTCACCGATCTCGGCCGGGGCAGCAGCGAGGCGCAGTTGCAGGCGGTGCGCAACGGCGCGGCGGACATGGCCATCTCGGCCATCGCCATGACGCCCGCGCGGGAGGAATTGGTCGATTTTTCCGCGGCGTATTTCGACTCCGGCCTGCAGATCATGGTCCGCCCCGGGGCCGGCGCGGCGTGGCGTGCCGCGCTCGCGGCGGTGTTGTCGCCGGCAATCGGCCAGATCCTGCTGGCGGCATCGCTGGTGGTCCTGCTGCTGGCCAACGTGCTGTGGCTGGTCGAGCGGCGGGGCAATCCGTATTTCCAGCGCGGCTATGTCCGCGGCGTGCTGGAAGGGCTGTGGGGCGTCATGCTCATCATCGCCACCGGCGAGCATGGCGAGCGCGAGAACAATGGGGCGGTGAAGCGGCTGACCGTGGTGGCGATGTGGGTGGTCGGCGTGGTGCTGGTGGCCCAGTTCACCGCAATGGTGACGGCCTCGCTGACGGTGCAGCAGTTGGAGTCGAGCATCCAGGGTCCCGGCGACCTGCCCGGCAAGACCATCGCCACGGCGCCGGGGAGCATCGCGGCGGACTACCTGACCGCGCTGCACCTGCCCTATGTCGCCATCACCAGCGCGCAGGAGGGCTATGACCGGCTGCTCGATGGAACCGTGCAGGCGGTCGTGTTCGACGCGCCGACCTTGCAGTACTGGCAGGCAAGGCTGGGCAGCAGCGACCTACAGGTGGTCGGCCCGCTGTTCCGTCCGGTGAAATACGGCATCGCCGTCGCGCCGGGCAGCCCGTTGCGAAAACGCATCAACGAGGCACTGCTGGCGATGTATGCCGACGGCAGCTACGAGGAAATCTACCACAAATGGTTTGCGCAGACGAAGTGACGCCGCGCGGCCGGAGCGCAGGAGCCGGGCATGGGTGATAGCCGGCAGACGGCAGCCTCGTCCATCAAGGTAACGATCGCCCATGCCGATGGGCTGGCCCCGGACGCGCCGGCGGCGGAGCTGCGGCAACATGGCGCCGCGGGGCAATATGCCTGGCTCGACATCCGTGGCTCCGCCGCGCAGGCCGACGGCGCGGCGTTTCTGCCGCTCGGCGTGCGGCTGCGCCGCGCCTGCGCCGGCATCACGATCCTCTGGCTGAAGCGAAGGGCCTTGCTATGACGCCACGGAGGCACTCCCGGCTGGCCGACAGCGGCCGGCTGCCGCTCTGGGCCATCCCCGCGACCTATGCGATCGGCAGCATCGTCCTCGCCCTGGTGTTGCCGCGCCTGGAGAACACCTATCTCGCGGGCTATGCGCACGGCATGTCGGCGTCGGCCGCGCTGGCGTTCTTTTCCGCCGTCAGTTCGGGCACCATGACGCTCACCGGGATCGTGTTTGCCGTCGCCTTCGTCATGGTGCAGTTCAGCGCCGTTGCCTATTCGCCGCGCCTGGTCATGATGTTCACCAGCCGACCGCAATTATATCATAGCATGGGGGTTTTCTTCGCCACCTTCTGCTACTCGCTGGGGGCGCTGGCCTGGACCGATCGGGGTGGTTCCGGCACGGTGCCGCTGTTCTCGACGCTCCTGGTCGGCCTGCTGCTGATCGCCAGCATGCTCGCCTTCGTCGGGCTCGTGAACAGCCTGAACGACATGCAGATCCACAATGTGCTGCGCAGCGTGGGCGAGCGTGGCCGGCAGGTCATCGCGGAGACGTACCGGCCCCTCGCGGCGGATGCCGGTGCGGGACACGCCACCGATACGCCTCGGCGGGAAGCACTTGCTCCGGTCACCCAGACGATCACCTACATGGGCGAGCCGCAGTCGATCGCCCGCTTCGACACTGCCGAACTGATGCGCCTCGCGGCAAGCAGCGGCGGCCTGATCGAACTTGATTGCGCGGTCGGCGATACCGTCCTGCACGGCACGATCATTGCGTGGGTGCGGGCGGCCGGTGCGCCGCTGGACCAGGAGGCGCTGATGCGTGCCGTCGAACTGGCCGCTGCGCGCACCTGGGAGCAGGACCCGAAATACCCGATCCGCCTGCTGGTCAACATCGCCATCCGCGCCCTCTCACCGGCGGTCAACGACCCGACCACGGGCGTCCAGGCGCTCGACCAGATCGAGGATCTGCTGCGCCGGCTCGGCCAGTCCGAGCTCGACAACGGCCTGATCTGCGATGAGCACAGCGTGCTCCGGGTGAGCATCCCCATGCCGACCTGGCAGGACTATCTGTCCCTGTCGTTCGACGAGATCCGCCAGTTCGGCATGACATCGATCCAGGTCCTGCGCCGCCTGCGCTCGGCGCTCACCGGCCTGGCCGCGACCGTGCCGAGCGAGCAGCGCCGGGCGGCAACGACACGCTATCTCCATCAGCTCGACCTCGACATCGATCGGTCGGAACTCGATAGTTCGGATCAGGCCATGGCACACGAAGAGGATCGGCAGGGGCTCGGCATGTCCCGCGCGCGGAGCGCCCAGGCATCGTCGTAGCGGGCTCCACAAGCCTGGCCATCGACGCCATCGCCGCCGCGCGCGGCCGCAAGCCGCGCCAACGCCTCAACCAGGCGCTGCCGGGAATTTGCCCCGCCGGCACCGAGGAGGACATCGACCGCAAGTGGTCCGCGCAGACGACGCGACGCCGCGCGGAGGGGCCGCGGTTTGCGGCCGACAAGGCGCCTGAACCAGGAGTCATCGCCATGCAAGATCATTCCCAAGCCAAAGACGGCTCGCAAGCGCCCCTCATCCGCGCCCACCTGAAAACGCCGCGCGCCGCCGCCCTCGCCGGGATCCTGTTTGCGGTCCTGCTGATATCCAGCTTTTGGCTGCTGCGGCTCGCGGTTCCGGCCGATCCGCTCGAGAGCGGTGCATGGCTGCAAACCAGCGCCAAGAGCGTCGCCTTTGCCCTGAACCTCGTGCCGTTCGCCGGAATTGCCTTCCTGTGGTTCATCGGCGTGCTGCGCGACCGTCTTGGGGCGCAGGAGGACCGGTTCTTTGCGACGGTGTTTCTCGGCAGCGGGTTGCTGTTTCTCGGCATGATGTTCGTTGCCGCGGCGGCGGCCGGCGGGCTGATCCTGGCCTATGCGGTGCAACCGAAGGCACTGTTTGATGCCGGCACCTTCGCCTTCGCCCGGGCCTTCACCTTCGGCATCGTGCATATCTATGCCTTCAAGATGGCGGCGGTGTTCATGATCACCGCCGCCACGCTCGCGGTCCACACCCACTTCACCGCGCGCTGGATTGCGGTGCTCGGCTATGTGTCGGCGGCTTTTCTGCTGCTTGGCAGCGGCTATTTCGACTGGGCCCTGTTTGTCTTCCCGGCCTGGGTACTGCTGGTGAGCTGCCACATCCTGATCGACAATCTACGTGGCTCGTCCCGCCTGGCGGGGCAAGCCGACGGACCATAAGCCCGGGACGCGGCGGGCGGGGCCCGCGATCGGGCCGCTGTTCCCGGCCCGCCGGTCGGCTGGCGAAATCCCGGGCGCTCCCGACCTGACGGCGGAAATTCGCCTGGGTGTCGGAGGGATGATCCGGACACGCATCCAGCCCAAACTTCTCACACTGTCGCGGGACGATGGCGAAGGGCATTGCCACGCCAACGGGTTTTCGCGCCGTCGCCAATACCGGGTGGATTCGCCAGGCGCGAAAACCTGTTGGCGCGGCAACGACCGAGCCAGCGCCCGTGACAGTGTGAGAAATCCGGGCTAGCGCCGCGCCTCCGGGCGGAACCGCACGCCCTTGCGGGCGGGGCCGCCGCCGATCCCGATCGGCGTGCCGTCGGCGCGCCAGCAGGCAGCCCCGGTCATGCCGCCATCGGCATGGAACTGGATCGCGCCCATGCCGCCGGCGACGTTGCCGACCGCGGCGACGTCGTGGCCCATGGCGCGCAGCGCCTGGGTCACCTCGGCGGGCACCGATGCCTCGACTTCCAGCGTGTGGCCCTGGGTCCAGACGCGCGGCGCCTCGACCGCCTCCTGCAAGGTCATGCCGTGGTCGATCAGATTGGACAGCGCCTGCAGCACCGAGGAAAAAATCCGCAACCCGCCGGGCAGGCCCAGCGCGAACGCCGGTTTTCCCGCCTTCAGCACGATCACCGGCGCCATCGACGAGGTCACCCGCTTGCCCGGCTGCACCGAGCTGGCCCGGCCCGGATGCGGATCGAACACGAACATGTAGTTGTTCGGGATCATGCCGGTGCCCGGGCACGATATAGCGCGCGCCGAACAGCGAGTTGATGGTCTGCGTGGAGGCAACGACGTTGCCCATGGCGTCGGCCACCGTCACGTGCGTGGTGTGCGCGGACTCGCCCGCCGCCACGCCGGCGCTCCAGGCTCTGCGCGCGGGCCGGATCGATCCGCGCGCGCCGCTCGGCGGCGTAGGATTTGGCCAGCAGCCGGTCCACCGGCACCGCCACGAAGGCCGGATCGGCGGTGGCGGCGGCGCGGTCGGCGAAGGCGATCTTCAGCGCCTCGGCCAGCAGGTGCAGCGTCGCCGGCGTGGCGAAGCCGAGCCCGCCGATGTCGTCATGTTCCAGGATGTTCAGCATCTGGATGATGTGCAGCGGGCCGGAGGCGGGCGGCGGCGGGCCGGTGATCTCGAAGCCGCGATAGGTGCCGCGCAGCGCCGCGCGCGTGACGGTGCGATAGGCGGTCAGGTCGTCCAGCGCGAGATAGCCGCCGGTCTGCGCCATGTGCGCGGCGTAGGCCTGGCCGAGCGCGCCGCCGTACAGCAGCCCCGGGCCTTGCGCGGCAATGGCGCGCAAGGTGTCGGCATAGGCGCCGGTGCTCAGCCGCGTGCCGGGCGCGATCGGCGCGCCGCCGGGCAAATAGAGCGCGGCGATCGCCGGGTCGCGCGCCAGGTCGGCGGCGCTGTCGGCGACGCACTCGCACAGATAGGGCGTGACGCGGAAGCCGCGCGCGGCGTGGCGGATCGCCGGTTCCATCACGTCGGCCAGGGGGAAAGTGCCGAAGCGGGCCAGCGCCTCGCACCAGGCCATCAGGTTGCCGGGCGCGCCGACCGCGGTGGGGCCGACCGCATTGCGCCGGCCAAGCGTGTCCATGGTGCCGGGCGCGGCGTCGGGGTCGGGCGTGTAGCTGGTCGGGCCGGTGGCCAGCGGGGCGGTGCTCTGGCCGTCGATGATCGTGTGGCTGCCGTCGGCGAGGCGCAGATGCGCCATGCCGCCGCCGAGGAGGCCGACCATCATCGGCTCGACCACGCTGAGGGTGAAAAAGGCGGCGATGGCGGCGTCGATGGCGTTGCCGCCGGCGGCCAGCATCTCCGCCCCGGCGGCCGAGGCGAGCGGGTGGTTGGTCACCACCATGCCGCGTGCGCCGTGGGCGGGGCGCTTTTCGCAGGCGAAGCTGGCGCCGGCGCGGGCGCGCCAGTCGTTGGTGGTCATGCGGCGGCCCTCGTCGTGGGGTTTTGCGGCGAGTATCGCGGGGTTCGGGGGTGACGGGAAGGGGACGGTGGGTTTTGGCGCTGGCCAGGTGTGGCTGCGCCGGCGGCGCGCCCATCGCGGAACGAGACGGCTAACCGACGGTCGTCATGACGTTGCTTGCCCGTTATGGTCTGGGTCAGACCCCCTGCCCCGGCCTTTGCCCTTCGGCATTCACCTAGCGTTGCCCGCGGCGGTCGGCGCGCTCCGGTGATGCGACCTGGGCGCTGGCTGCATCGCAAGCAAGTCTGACTGCATCGCCAGCAAGCAAGGCTTCCAACACGGAGGAAGCGCGGAGGGCCACGAAGGCCACGGAGAAGCAAGAAATTTGGGCGCTTCGCGCGGTCGTCGGTTCCGACACCGCGCGTAGCGCATCGATGCCGTCTGCCGTGGCCCTCCGCGCTTCCTCCGGGTTAAAATTCTTGGCTCTTATGGCGTTGACGGCTGGACGGCCCGTAGGGCGGAAAAGCGCAGCGCCTTCCGCCACCGCCGGGCGAGCCGCTCGCATCTGCCGACGTCCCCAACAACATATCCCGCCACCGTCCGATGGCGGAAGGCGCTGCGCTTTTCCGCCCTACGGGGCCGTCCAACCGTCAACGCCATATGAGCCAAATTCTTGCTTGCTTGCCTGCGGACGCTGCGAGCCCGCCCAGGGCCGACCGGTCGGTTGACAATCGCGGACAGGGGGTGGGTGAATCCCGTAGGGCCTTCGCCGGGGCAGGCTGCGCCATCTGCGCACCGCCGCTTGGGGGTGGGTGGCCGGGACAGGCCCGGCCATGACGGGGAGAGGCGGCCCGGATCAGGCAACCGGCGACCAGCCAAAATGCGATCGGCCAAAATGCGACCCGCCGGATCGCGGCTTGACGCTGGGGGGGGCGAATGTTTCCCTGCGCGGCTGCCGATGCTGGCGAGGCAGTTCGCCAAGCCGCCAGGCAACCGAACCACAGGGACCGGGGAATGAGAATGTCAAGATTTGGCCTGAAGGCGGCATTGTGCTGCCTTGCCATCGCCGGGGCGCTCAGCCTGGCGCGCACCGCGGCGGCGCAGACCGGGCTGACCAGCCCGACATTGGCGGCCGTCCAGAAGCGCGGCGAATTGGTCTGCGGCGTTGACACCGGGATTCCGGGCTACGCCTACCAGGACTCCGCGGGCCACTGGCAGGGTCTGGACGTGGCGTATTGCCGAGGCATCGCCGCCGCGATCTTCGGCAACCCGGAGAAGGTGAAGTTCATCGGCACCACCTCGCAGGTGCGCTTCTCGGTGCTGCAATCGGGCGAGATCGACGTGCTGATCCGCGATTCCGAGCAGACGCTGCTGCGCAACGGCCAGCTCGGGCTGATGGAGCCGGCGACCAACTTCTACACCGGCCAGGCGTTCATGGTGAAAAAGAGCCTCGGCGTGCAGCACGCCAAGGACCTGAACGGGGCGACGATCTGCCTGCTGACCGGCACCACGTTGGAAACCAACATCGCCAACTACAACCGCGCCAACAACATCAAGATCAACACCTTGCTGTTCAACCGGCCGGAGGAGGCGTTCGCCGCCGCCGAGGCCGGACGGTGCGACGGCTACACCGACGACGGCGGCAGCGTCGCCGCGGCGCGCTCTTCGATGAAGACGCCGGCGGACTGGACGATCCTGCCCGAGACGATCTCCCGCCAGCCGCTGGGCTCGTTCACCCGCTACGGCGACGATCGCTGGACCGCCATCGTGGCCTGGACGCACTACGCGATGATCGAGGCCGAGCTGCTGGGCATCACCCAGGCGAATATCGACCAGGTCAAGGCCGACACCAAGGATCCGCAGGCCCGGCAGTTCCTCGGACTGGAAAGCAACCTGGGCAAGGGCCTCGGCCTGGACAACGACTTTGCCTACAAGATCGTCAAGGCGGTGGGCAATTACGGCGAGGTTTACGACAAGACCTTCGGCGCGCACGGCCTCGGCCTGCCGCGTGGCCAGAACAACCTCTACACCAACGGCGGCCTGCAATACGCGCCTTCCTGGTACTGAGCGAGCCACACCTTGGTCCGGCGACCATCGCCCCGCGCGCGGGCCGCGCAGTGGCTGCTGCTGCTCGCGGTGGTGATGGTCGCCTGGCTGCTCGGCTCCACGGCCGGCGCGAACATGGCGCGCCGGAACATGACGTTCGGCTTCGCCTTCCTGGCCGACACGGCGAATTTCGAGATCCCGTTCCACCTGATCCGCTGGAACGTCGGCGACACCTATTTCCGCGCGCTGGTCGTCTGCACGCTGAACACGCTCCTGGTTTCCGCCATGAGCATCGTCGCCGCCACCCTGCTCGGCCTGCTGGTCGGCGTGATGCGCCTGTCGGAGAACTGGCTGGTCCGCAACCTGGCGCTCGGCTTCATCGAGGTGGTGCGCAACACGCCGCAGCTGGTGCAGATCATCTTCTGGTACCTGGCGGTGCTGCAGTCGCTGCCGGGGCCGCGGCAGAGCATCGTGCTGCCCGGGGGCATGCTGTTGAACATCCGCGGCCTCTATTTGCCGGACCCGTCAACCGGCCCGCGCGCCGCGGTGCTGGTGCCGATCGCCCTGGCGCTGTGCGCGGCGACGCCGCTGGTCTGGCGGCTGCGCCGGCGCGGCCTGCCGATCGGCGCCCGCGCGCTGCTGCTGCCGCTTTGCGCCCTCGGCCTGTGGGCGGCGTGCATCGAGCATGTCGCGCTGCCGCGGCTGCAAGGCTTCAACGTCGTCGACGGGCTCCAGTTGATCCCGGAACTGATCGCGCTGTGGCTGGGGCTGTTCATCTACGCCGCCGCCTTCATCGCGGAAATCGTGCGGGCGGCGATCCTGTCGGTGTCGAAGGGCCAGCGCGAGGCGGCGCTGAGCCTGGGGCTGAAGAAATCGCAGGTGCTGTCGAAGATCGTGCTGCCGCAGGCGCTGCGCGTGATGGTGCCGCCGCTGACCAGCCAGTACCTGAACATCATCAAGTCGAGCTCGCTGGGCGCGGCGGTCGCCTACCCGGAGCTGTTCCAGATCTTCGCCGGAACGGTGATGCAACAGACCGACCGTGAGGTCGAGACCATGGTCATCCTGATGGCGATCTTCCTGTCGATCAGCCTCACCGCCTCGATGGCGATGAACTGGTACAACCGGCGCGTGGCCCTCGTTGGCGGGTAACGCGGTGGCGGACGCGACCGGCGAGGCCGTCCCCGCGGCTGCGGCGCCGCCGGCGGCCGGCCGGCTTGCGCCAATGAACCGCGGCCGGTTGCTGCCCAGCCTGCTGGAGTGGCTGCGGCGCAACCTGTTCAGCTCGTGGTGGAACACGCTGCTCACGCTGGTCGTGCTGGGGCTCGCCGTGGTGCTGCTGCCGGCGGTGTTCCGCTGGGCGGTGCTGCACGCCGCTATCTCCGGCACCAGCCGCGCCGCCTGCCAGCCCGACGGGGCGTGCTGGACGTTCATCCGGATCCGCCTGCCGGTGTTCTTCTACGGCCATTATCCGCCGGACCAGCGCTGGCGGGTCGATCTCGCCGGAGGGTTGCTGCTGGTGTTCGCCATCCCGGTGATCCGCGAGGCCACGCCGCACCGCTGGCTCTGGCTGCTGCTGCTGCTGACGGCGTTTCCGCTCGCCGCCGGCATCCTGCTCGCCGGCGGGATGTTCGGCCTGGCGTATGTGGATACCAGCCTGTGGGCGGGGCTGATGCTGAACGTCATCATCTCGTTCGTGACCGTCGCCGGCTGCCTGCCGCTGGGCATCCTGCTGGCGCTGGGGCGGCGGTCGCGGCTGCCGGTCATTCGCACGCTGTCGGTCGGCTATATCGAGCTGTGGCGCGGCGTGCCGTTGCTGACCGTGCTGTTCATGTCGGCGGTGATGGTGCCGGTGTTCCTGCCGCAGGGCGTGTCGATCGACCGGCTGGTGCGCGCGATGGCCGCGCTGGTGCTGTTCAACGCCGCCTACATGGCCGAGGTGGTGCGCGGCGGGCTGCAGGGCGTGCCGGAGGGCCAGGAGGAGGCGGCGGGTTCGCTCGGCCTGCGCTGGTGGCAGGTGCAGGCCTTCGTGGTGCTGCCGCAGGCGCTGAAGATCGTCGTGCCCGGCATCATCAACACGGTGGTCAACCTGTTCAAGGACACCACGCTGGTGATGCTGATCGGGCTGGCCGACGTGTTCGGCACGGTCAACCAGGCGCTGAAGGACCCGGCGTGGCTCGGCTACGCCAAGGAGGGCTACCTGTTCTCCGCGGCGGTGTTCTTCGTCTGCTGCTACGCGATGTCGGCCTACGGGCGCAGCATGGAGCGCCGGCTGGCGCGCTCGCACTAGCGCGGGCGTCGCATACCCTCGCGGGCGCTGGCTCGGTCCTTGCCGCGCCAAACGGTTTGGCTCGTATGGCGTTGACTGTTGGACGGCCCCGTAGGGCGGAAAAGCGCAGCGCCTTCCGCCATCGGACGGTGGCGGGATATGTTGTTGGGGACGTCGGCAGATGCGAGCGGCTCGCCCGGCGGTGGCGGAAGGCGCTGCGCTTTTCCGCCCTACGGGCCGTCCAACTGGCTCGGTCTTTACCGCGCCAAACGGTTTGGCTCATATGGCGTTGACGGTTGGACGGCCCCGTAGGGCGGAAAAGCGCAGCGCCTTCCGCCGTCGGACGGTGGCGGGATATGTTGTTGGGGACGTCGGCAGATGCGAGCGGCTCGCCCGGCGGTGGCGGAAGGCGCTGCGCTTTTCCGCCCTACGGGCCGTCCAACTGGCTCGGTCCTTGTCGCGCCAAACGGTTTGGCTCATATGGCGTTGACGGTTGGACGGCCCCGTAGGGCGGAAAAGCGCAGCGCCTTCCGCTGTCGGACGGTGGCGGGATATGTTGTTGGGGACGTCGGCAGATGCGAGCGGCTCGCCCGGCGGTGGCGGAAGGCGCTGCGCTTTTCCGCCCTACGGGCCGTCCAACTGGCTCGGTCCTTGCCGCGCCAAACGGTTTTCGCGCCTTGCGAAGACAACCAGCCTTGGCGGCGGCGCGAAAACCGTTTGGCGCGACAATGCCCTTCGCCATCGTCCCGCGAGCGGGTGAGAAATCCGCACCAGCGCGGACGTCTCCCGCTCTCGCCGGCGGCGATTGACCCACGTCAACGTGGCGGCGGCGCCGCGGGTGCATGTTGCCTCGGCAGTCCGTCGCAGGAGGACCCCACGGTGCAGGCCATCGACGTCATGACGCCAGGCGTCATCACCGCCACCCCGGACACGCCGATCGTCGAGCTGATCCGGCTGATGCTGTCGCACGCCGTCAGCGCCATCCCGATCGTCGACGGCGACCGGCTGGTCGGCATCGTCAGCGAGGGCGACCTGATCCGCCGCGCCGAACTCGGCACCGAGCGCGGGCCGTCGTATTGGCGGGTGCTGATCCGCTCCACCGCCCAGCTCGCCGCCGACTACGTGCACACCCATGGCCGCACGGCGAAGGAGGTGATGACGACCGAGGTGGTCGGCGTCGCCGACACCGCCGCGCTGGCGGAGATCGCGGCGCTGCTGGAGACGCATAGCATCAAGCGCGTGCCGGTGCTGCGCGACGGCAAGCTGCTGGGCATCGTCAGCCGCGCCGACCTGCTGCGCGCGCTGGCGGCGCGGATCGCCCGGCCCGGCGCGGTCGACGACCGGCGCATCCGCGATGCCATCCTGGCCGAGCTGCGCGCGCAGCCCTGGGGCGGCGATCCGCCGGACAGCCACGTCATGGTGGACGACGGCGTCGTGCACCTGTGGGGCTACGTCGACACCGATGCCGAGCGCCAGGCGCGCATCGCCGCCGCCGAAATCGACCGACGGCGTTCGCCAGGTCGAGGACCACATGGACCAGTGGACCGAGCCGGACCCGCTCGATCGGCCGAACTGGCCCAGCGCCGGCCGGCCGTAGCTCCCCACGCGCCGGCGCGCGCCGGCGCCGAGGCGCGGCCGGCTGCCCCTCGGCCGCGCCCGCTGCTATGACCCGGGCATGGACCAAGCGCAGGGGCGCGTCGCGCCGTGGTATCTGGCGAGTTCCAGCATGGGCCTGGTCGCCTCCGGCCTGCTGCCGGTGCTGCTGCCGCTGCTGGTCGCGCAGGTTTCGCAGCGGCTGGATTTTGTTGCCTATGTGACGGGGGCCTACAGTCTCGGCCTGCTCGGCGCCCCGCTGCTCGGCGCCCTGGCGGAGCGCAGCCATGCCTACCGCACGCTGTTCCTCGGCGGGCTGGCGGCGATCGGGCTGGCCACCGCCGGCATCCCGCTGGTCTCCAGCCTGGCGCCGTGGCTGGTGCTGGGGGTCGGCGTCGGCCTCGGCACCGCCGCGGTGACGGTGGTCGGCAACCTGCTCATCATCGACTTCGTGCCGCAACCGGAGTGGGAGCCGCGGCTCGGCTGGCTGCAAGGCTTCAGCGGCGCCGGCCAGGTGGCGGGGCTGCTGCTGGCGGCGGGGTTCACCTCCGGGCAGTTCGCGCTCGGCATCTGGGTCGCCGCGGCGACCACGCTGCCGGCGCTGGCGGTCGGGCGGATCGGCCTGCCGGCCGGCCCGGGACGGGCGCGGCCGCGCGCCAGCCCCGGGCTGGGCGCGCTGCCGCAGCCGGCGCACCGGCTGCGCTGGGCCGATCTCCGCAGGCTGCCGGAGGTGCTGCGCCTGCCGTTCGGGCGGTTCCTGCTGTCGTGGTTCGCCTACAACCTCGGGGTCGCCGCGTTCTTCGCCTACTTCCCGCTGCTGATGCGCGGCAGCTTCGGCATCGACCCCGGCCTGAGCGCCATCGCCTATGCAGTCGCCGCCTTGCTGGGCACCGCGCTGTTCGTGCTGGCCGGGCGCTGGGCCGAGCGCTTCGGCGATCGGCGGCTCTACCTCGCGGCGCTGGCGCTGCGCCTGGCGGGCTTCGCCCTGCTGGGCGGGCTGCTGCCGCTGGCGTTTCCCGGACGCGCCGAACTGGCGCTGCTCGGCTTCGGCCTGGTCATGCTCGCCTGGCCGGTGCTGAGCGTCGCCGGCACCGGCCTCGCCGCCCGGCTGACACCGATCGGCGAGGGCGCGGCGGTCGGCCTGCTCAGCGCCACCGGCGCCCTGGCCACCGTGCTCGGCACCTGCGCCGCCGGGCCAATGGTCAGCCACCTGGGCTACCCGGTCGCCCTGCTCGCGGGCCTGCTGGGCATGGTCTCGGCGGCAACCATCATCGCCCCCCCTTGGCGCCGGGGCGTCGGCTGAGGGGAGCAAGGCCGGGGCTTCGCCCCAGACCCCACCAAGGGGCGCTGCCCCTTGGAACCCCGCCAAGGGCGGAGCCCTTGGAACCCTTCACTGGGAGTGTGGGGAGGGGAAGGGGGCGGGTGGGCGAGGCGAAGGGGCGCCGTCCGGCGTGCCGGACGGCGCCCCTTCGCCTCGCCCACCCGCCCCCTTCCCCTCCCCACACTCCCAGTCATGGAGTCCAGAGGCTCCGCCTCTGGTGGGGGTCCAGGGGGCAAAGCCCCCTGGCGGGGTCTGGGGCGGAGCCCCGGCCTTGCTCCCCTCAGCCCGCGTCCCGGCGCCAAGGGGGGGCGACGATGGTCAGCCGTCGAGTGTGTCGCGGATCATGCGGGCCAGTTCGTCGCGGCGGTAGGGTTTGGTCAGGATGCGGACCGGTGGTGTCGGGCTGGCGGCATTGCCGTTCAGTTTCGTTTCGGCGAAGCCGGAGGTGAACACGATGCGGGTTGCTGGCCAGCGCGCCGTTACCTCGCGCGCGAGGGCGAAGCCGTCCGATGATCCGGGCATCACCACGTCGGTGAGGAGGACATCGACGCGGCGGTTTTGCAGCAGTGTCAGTGCGTCGTCGGCGTCGGCGGCGCTGACCACGTCGTAGTTCAGCGACACGAGCTGGCGGACGACGGTCTGGCGCAATTTCTCGTTGTCTTCGACGACGAGGATGGTTTCGCTGCCGCCGGCGGTTGGCGGGGCTTGATCGGGGCGCGCTGTCGCAGCCGGCTGGCGGACCGAGCGCGGCAGGTAGAGGCGGAAGGTGGCGCCTTTGCCGGGCGCGCTGTAGACGGTGATCAGCCCGTTTGATTGCCGCAGGAAGCCGAACACCATGCTGAGCCCGAGGCCGGTGCCGCGGCCGCGTTCCTTGGTGGTGTAGAACGGTTCGAAGATGTGTTCCATGACCTCGGCTGCCATGCCGACGCCGGTATCGCTGACGGTGATCGTGACGTAGTCGCCGGGCTGCAGCTCGGGGTGGGTCTGCGCGGCGTCGGCGTCGATGCGTTTGTTGGCGGTGGCGATCTGCAGGTGGCCGCCCTTGGGCATGGCGTCGCGGGCGTTCATCGCCAGGTTGAGCAGGCTGGCCTGCAGCTGGCCCGGATCGACGAAGGTCGGCCACAGCGCGGTGTCGAGTTGCAGCGAGACGACGATCGTTTCGCCCAGTGAGCGGCGCAGCAGCGCGACCATGCCGTCGACCAGGTGGTTGATCGATACGATGCCGGGCGCGAGGGCCTGGCGGCGCGCGAAGGCGAGCAGGCGCTGGGTCAGGCTGGCCCCGCTGAGCGCCGCGGCGAGGCAGTCGGCCACCAGGGTGGCGGCATCCTCGTCGTCCCGCACCAGCGGCTCCAGGCTGTCCAGGCTGACCACGATGATCGCCAGCAGGTTGTTGAAGTCGTGCGCGATGCCGCCGGTCAGGTTGCCGATCGCCTCCATCTTCTGCGCCTGGACGAGCTGCTGCTCGATGCTCTTGCGTTCCGTTATGTCGCTGACGGTGGCGATGCGGTAGAGCGGCCGTCCGGCCTCGTCCGGCACGGTCGTCAGGGAGATCCGCACCGGGAACCGCGCGCCGTCCTTGCGGATCCGGTCGGTGTCGAATTCCACATGACCGGTCGCGTCCGCGCTGCGCATCGCCTGCAGATGGGTTCGGATTGCCTCGGGCGGATGCAGCCTGGCGACATCGAAGTCGGTCAGTTCGTCGACCGTCATGCCGTGCAGCGCCGCGTAGGCCGGGTTCACCGTCAGTTGGGTGTTGCGCGTGGCGTCGGTGATGGCGATGCCGAAGGCGGCGTTCTCGAAGGCATCGGCCCAGCGGCGGCGTTCCGCCTCGGCCCGCTTGCGTTGCGTGATGTCGAGGACGGTGCCGAAGATCCCCGCCCGCGGCCCGGTTCGCGCGGTGTCGCGTTGGGCGACGACGGCGACGTTGCGGACCTCGCCGTCCGGGCGGACGACGCGGAGTTCGAGGCGTTGCGTCGGGCCGCCGCGCACCAGTGTCCGCCAGGCCTGGCGGAGCAGCGGGCGGTCGGGCGGCAGGATCGCCCGCCACACCTCGCCCGGCCGCGTGGTGGCGCCGGGCGCGATGGCGAGCATTTCGACGAATTGCTGCGAGACCTCGACGCTGCGCCGGCCGGCATCCCACAGCCAGTTGCCGAGCTGCGCCAGGGATTGTGCGGCTTCCAGCAGGTCCCTGGTGTGGTCCAGCGCCGCGGCATGGGCATCGTTGATGCGCAATTGCCGGTGCAGGCCGGCCATCACCAGGAGCAGGCAGACCGCGATCATCGCCGTGATGGCGGCGATGCTGCGAATGTCGCCGTACCAGAGGCCGAGATAGGCGCTCTCCGGCACCGCAACGGTCAGGCTGAGCGGCAGGCCGGCCAGCCTGGTGCGATAGGTCAGTTGCGCCCCGTGCAGCTCCGCTGCCGCGGCGGATTGCCCGCCCGCTGGCACGCCCCCCGCTGGCACGCCCCCCGCTGGCACGCCAATTGGCACGCCCATTGGCACGCCCGTTGGGGCGGTCGGCGGCGTGCCGGCCGGATGGAGCGGGGTGGGATTGACCGCGCCGGGAATGGCAAACGAGGGGTCATCGCCCTGGGTCAGCGCGGCCGGCGTGGTGGCCGGGGGACAGCCTGCCACCACGCCGCCGTCCGGGGTCAGCAGGGTGGCCACGGCGCCCTCGGGCAGGCCCATCCTGGCCAGGTCGCGATCGAACACGGTCGGATCGATATTGGCGAAGGCGACGCCGAGGAAGCGGCCGTGCCGGTCGTCGATGCGCCGTGAGATGTAGAGGGCGGGCTTGCCATCGGCACGGCTGAGCACCGGGCCGGACAGCAGGACGCGCCGTCCCGCGTCGCGATGTTCGCGGAAATAGCCGCGGTCGCCGGTATAGGGACGTTTCGCCGCGAGCCCGCGCGACGAGTATTGCGTCACCCCGTCGGCGGTGACGATGCCGAGCACGCGAATCGCCGGGCCGATGTCGGCGACCTGGGCCGCCAGCAGGTCATCCATCTCGGCCTGGTTCGGCTGGCCCAGCTCGGCTCGCGCGCGATAGGCTTCGCCGCTCTGCTCGATGATGTGGTCCAGCAGATGGATGCGTTCGCTCAGTTGGCCGGCGACAACGCGGCTGAGGTGCGCGAGGTCGGCCGCGGCGTCGTCGATCAGGCGGACGCGGCTATGGTAGGTGAACCAGCCCGCGGCCAGGCCGCTGAGCCCCAGCAGGAAGACCGTGAGCTGGAGCATCGCCCTTGTGGTGCCGGGACGGTAGGAACGGATGCTGGGCACGTCCCCCCTCATCTGTTGCCGGTCGGCCAATGCTCCGGCGCGGCGCGGTCATCTGAACCTGTTTCGAATGATCGCCCATTAGCGCGCTGAACGATAGCCATTTTTTGTGCGGACCGATCGGCGAGGCGATTGGTTCGGTTGCGATGGGACAGGCGCGGCGCGATCTTGGGTGCCCGCGCCTGGTATTCCGCCGTCGTGCGCTGCCGCCGTGGCGCGTGGCGCGCGATCCGCCGGATCGCGCTGCGGGTGCTGGCGGCCGGTCGTGGCGCGACCGTTACTGTCGCGCAGCGGGGGGTCTCGCGCCGTCTTAACGGAATATTTTCCTGATTGGGCTAGGCTGCCCGGTCCTGTACCACCGCCGGAGCCGCCCCCGTGCCGCAGCGCCCCGCGTCCCCCGCCGCCGACAAACCCGACTACCCGCTGCCGCCGCACGTCCTGCAGGCGATGGTGCTGACCCTGCCCCGCCCGGCCGCGGATGCCCCGGACGCCGCCTGGACCGCCATCGTGCAGGGCGCGCTCGACCAGCTCGCCACGCTGGCCCCGCGCGACCCGATCGAGGCGCTGTACGCGGTGCAGATCATCGCCGCCAACGCCGCCATGCTGGACGCGTTCCGGCTCGGCTTCGCGCCCGACGCCGGCGCCAGGCAGGCGCTGCGCCAGCGCGCCAATGCCGCGGCGCTGGCGCGGGTGCTGGCCGGCGCGGCGCGGCTGCTGCAGGAACAGCGGGCGCAGCCGGCGGCCCCGGCGCGCGACTGGGGGGACACGGCGGCGGCGCTGGCGACGGGCTGGCAGAACGCGCCGGCGCGGCCGGCGGAGGCGGCGCGGGGCGGCTCGCCGGGGGCGGCCGAGGCCGAGCCGGAGACCATCATCCGCTGGCTCGACGAGGTCCCCGACGACGAGCTGGCCGAGGAGGTCGAGCGGGTGCGCCGCGAGGAAGCCGGCGAGCCGCCGCTGCCGGTGCAGCCCGGGCCGCGGCGGATCTACCAGCACAAGCCGGACGACTACGCGCGGCGCTGGACGCCCGACCCGAAGCTGTGGCGGCCGTATCCCGGCTGGGAGAACATGACGCTGGCGCAGCGGCGGGAGTTCTTCGGCTACAGCTACACGGGTCCGGGCGGGCCGCTGGAGGCGCTGAGCCCGGCGGGCCAGGCGGCGATGCTGGCCGACCAGGCGGAAGAGGCGGCGTTGGCGGCGGAATACGGCAGGTAGCGGCGCGGGCGCCGGCGTGAGCGCAGCCGGCGTGAGCGGAGCCGCCCAGGCAACCGGACCGGCCGGGCACGCGCCGCGCCTCGCGCGCAACGACCCCATGCAACAGCCTGCCACCGGACCACGATCCGGTGGTGAGACGGAGGGGCTGCGCGGGCGGCCCTCCCGCAGCCGCGCCGCCGCGCGACCCGGCCCTGGCGCCGTCCTCGTGGCGCTACGGGGTTCACCCACCCGCTGCCCGCGATGGTTGACCGACCGGTCGGCCCTGGGCGGGTTCGCCGCGTCCGCAGGCCAGCAAGTCAGCAAGGATTTTGGCACGGAGGAAGCGCGGAGGGCCACGCAGGCCACGGAGAAGGCAGCGCTGCGCGGCGCGCGGTGCCGGAACCGACGACCGCGCGCAGCGCCCAAATTTCTTGGCTCATATGGCGTTGACGGTTGGACGGCCCCGTAGGGCGGAAAAGCGCAGCGCCTTCCGCTGTCGGACGGTGGCGGGATATGTTGTTGGGGACGTCGGCAGATGCGAGCGGCTCGCCCGGCGGTGGCGGAAGGCGCTGCGCTTTTCCGCCCTACGGGGCCGTCCAACAGTCAACGCCATATGAGCGAATTTCTTGCTTCTCCGTGGCCTGCGTGGCCCTCCGCGCTTCCTCCGTGTTGGAAGCCTTGCTTGCTGGCGATGCAGCCAGCGCTGAGGTCGCATCACCGGAGCGCGCCGGGCGGCGACCGCTGCGCGGGATGCGCCAGCCGGGGGGGCCGATGGCAGAGGTGAAAATCGCCGCAACAACCCCATGCAACAGTCTGCCACACTATAGCCTGCCACCGGGCTCGACCCGGTGGGGCTGCGACCCGGTGGTGAGGACCGGCCAGAGCCGCGGCGGCAACGCGCGCGCGGCCCGGCGGCGATGGCGGCAGGCAGCGCCGGGCAGACCAGCCGCAGCCGGATCGTTGCGCGCCCCGCCCAACGCGGGCGCGCCGCGGTCGAGGGCAAGCCTACGGCGCGCGCACCTCGTCGAGCGCCAGGTCGCGTTCCGCGATCTCGGCCAGCAGTGACCACACGCGGGCCGGCTGGATCGGCACGTCGGGATCGTTCAGCAGCCGGTCGAGCTCGTCCAGCTTGCGCGCGTATTCGGTCTCGGTCATCGCGGCGTCTCCGGTCCTCAGGTCGGCAATTTGAGCCTGAAGATGGCGGTTTTATGAAGCGAGTTTGTTACTGTTTGCTTACCAGCGGCGCGCGCGCCGCCGGCAATGCGAATAATCTGGCGCCGGCGCGTGACTCCGCTGCCGGCTGTGGGCTAACACCCGGTCGGCGCACGTCGTCCCCGCCACCAACACCCCGGGCACATGCCGAACACACCGCATCCCACGCTGGCGCTCAGCCGCCGGCTGCCGAACCGCTGGGACCTGATCGCCATGGTCTGTGCGTGTTCGGCGCGCTGATCGCCGTGGCGCATGTGGCGCGCGGCACGCTGGTGCCGCTCGGCGCGCCGAACGCGACTGACGATCAGCCTCGACCCGGCGATGCTGCCCGCCTACGCGGCGCGCACCACGCTGCGCATGTTCGCCGCGCTGTTCGCCTCGCTGCTGTTCACCTTCACCTTCGCCACCGCGGCGGCGAAAAGCCGGCGCGCCGGGCTGGTGCTGATCCCCGATGCTGGACATCCTGCAGTCGGTGCCGATCCTGGGGTTCCTGACCTTCACCGTCGTGTTCTTCATGAACCTGTTCCCCGGCCGGGTGATGGGCCTGGAACTGGCGGCGATCTTCGCGATCTTCACCAGCCAGGCGTGGAACATGGCGTTCAGCCTGTACCAGTCGCTGAAGACCGTGCCCGCCGACCTGGTGGAGGCCTCGCTCAGCTTCCACCTGAGCGGCTGGCAGACAGTTCTGGCGGCTGGAGGTGCCGTTCGCCGTTCCCGGCCTGGTGTGGAACACCATGATGTCGATGTCCGGCGGCTGGTTCTTCGTCGTCGCGTCCGAGGCGATCTCGGTCGGCGACAACACCTGGAAGCTGCCGGGCATCGGCTCCTATGTCGCGCTGGCGCTGGAGCGGCGCGACATCGCGGCGGTGGCGTATGCGATCCTGGCCATGCTGGTGGTGATCCTGGCCTACGACCAGTTGCTGTTCCGCCCGCTGGTCGCCTGGTCGGCGAAATTCCGCTTCGAGACCACGGCCGGCGCGACGGCCGACGACCCCTGGATGCTGCAAGCTGATGCGCCGCACGCGGCTGCTGCAATTCCGGTCGGCGACGCGTTGGGCGCGGTGTCGGCATGGCGGTCAGCGGCTGCCGCTTCTCGTTCGCCCGGCGCCGCCGCGCCGAGGCCGCGCCGCCGTCGCGCGCTGGTGGACGGCGTGTGGCTGCTGGTGCTCGGCGTGCTGCTGGCCTCGCCGCGCTGGCGAGTCGTCGACTTCGTCGCCACCGAAGTTGACCTGGCGCGACGTTGGCCTCGCCGTGCTGCTGGGCCTGTGCACCCTGGCGCGCGTCGTGGTGCTGATGCTGCTGGCCAGCCTCGATCTGGGTGCCGATCGGCGTATGGCTCGGGCTGCGCCCGGTCTGGGCGCGCCGGGCGCAGCCGGTGGCGCAGTTCCTCGCGGCGTTTCCCGGCCAACCTGCTGTTCCCGCCGTTCGTGGTGGTGATCGTCACTTTCCACCTCAACGTGGACATCTGGCTGACGCCGCTGATGGTGCTCGGCACCCAGTGGTACATCCTGTTCAACGTCATCGCCGGCGCCGCCGCCTTCCCCGGCGATCTGCGCGAGGCGGCGGAGAATTTCCGCGTCGGCGGCCTGCTGTGGTGGCGCAAGGTGATCTTCCCGGGAATCTTCGCCTACTACGTGACCGGCGCGATCACCGCCTCGGGCGGCTCGTGGAATGCCGCCATCGTCGCCGAGGTGGCCTCGTGGGGCAACACCAAGCTGACCGCGCACGGGCTGGGCGCCTATATCGCGCAGGCGACCGAGGCGGGCGACATGGCGCGCGTGGTGCTGGGCGTGGCGGTGATGTCCGGCTTCGTCGTGCTGTTCAACCGGCTGCTGTGGCGGCCGCTCTATGCCTACGCCGAGCGCCAGCCTCACGCTTGGCTGAAGGAGGCCCGCATGGATACCACCGTCACCGCGCCCGCGCTGCTCGAAGTGCAGGGCTGCCGGCAGGCCTACCACAAGGAGGCCAGCGCCGATCTGGTGGTGCTGGACGACGTCAATCTCGATCTGCGCGAGGGCGAGATCGTGGCGCTGCTCGGCCGCTCCGGGTCGGGCAAGTCAACGCTGCTGCGCATCGTCGCCGGGCTGCTGACGCCGACCGCGGGCGACGTGCTGTGGCGCGGGCGCAAGATCGCTACGGCCCGGCCGAGGGCGTGGCGATGGTGTTCCAGAGCTTCGCGCTGTTCCCCTGGCTGACCGTGCAGGAGAATGTCGAGCTGGGGCTGGAGGCGCGCGGCGTGGCCGCGCGCCGAACGCGAGAAGCGGGCCGAGGCGGCGATCGACCTGATCGGCCTCGGCGGCTTCGAGAGCGCCTATCCGAAGGAGCTGTCGGGCGGCATGCGCCAGCGCGTCGGGCTGGCGCGCGCGCTGGTGGTGCATCCCGACCTGCTGCTGATGGACGAGCCGTTCAGCGCGCTGGACGTGCTGACCGCGGAGAACGCTGCGCACCGACCTGATCGACCTGTGGTCGGAGGGCAAGCTGCCGCTGAAGTCGGTGCTGATGGTCACCCACAACATCGAGGAGGCGGTGCTGATGTGCGACCGCATCCTGGTGTTCTCAGTCCAATCCGGGCCGGGTGGCGAACGAGCTGCTGGTGCCGCTTCGCGCATCCGCGCAATCGCCAGGACCCGGCGTTCCGCCAGATGGTGGACGACATCTACGCGCTGATGACGCGCCGCGCCGGTGCCGAGCCGCGCGCACCGGCGGCGCCGCCGGTGGCCAGCATCGCGCATGCCGCTGCAGCGCGTCGGCACCAACCTGATGGCCGGCCTGATGGAGACCCTGGCCGACCCGCCGTACAACGGGCGCGCCGACCTGCCGGCGCTGGCGGAATCGTTGCAGCTCGAGGCCGACGAGCTGCTGCCGCTGGGCGAGACGCTGCAACTGCTGCAGTTCGCCGTGCTGGAGGAAGGCGACATCCAGCTCACGCCAGCCGGGCGGGTGTTCGTCAATGCCGACACCGAGGAGCGCAAGCGCCTGTTCGCCGCGGCGCTGCGCGCGCACGTGCCGCTGGTGACGATGATCCGCCAGGTGCTGGACGAGCGGTGGAACCACCGCGCCTCGGCGGTGCGGTTCCGCGACGAGCTGGAGGACCACATGTCGCCCGACTACGCCGAGGACACGTTGCGCTCGGCGATCGCCTGGGGGCGCTATGCCGAGCTGTTCAGCTACGACGAAGAGGCGGAGCAGTTCAGCCTGGAGGATATTGGGTGAGGCGGCGGGATTGTTTTGCGCCCGTGGCCGTCACCGGCGTGCCTGCCGTACCTCTCCCGTGCCTGGCGGGCTTGGGCCACGAAGCCGCGCCGCCCCGCGTCGGTGCTGAAGGATGAGTGGCTTGGCGAGAATGCGCTGGAACAAACCACGAAACTCGGGTATGGCATTGCAATGCCGTTAAACTCGCGTTCACCGCAAGCTTCGTTCCCCGGCTTCTGCCCAATCGAAGCTGCCGCCGCGACGATGGCGGAGTCCGGCATCGAAGCCCGTGGCGCTGTGTTTACCCGCCGCGAGGTGGTGGACTTCATCCTGGACCTTGCCGGCTACACGTCTGACAAGCCCCTGCATCAAGCCAAGCTGCTCGAACCCTCTATGGGACAAGGGGGGTTCCTGACGCCCGTCGTCGAGCGGCTCCTTGCCGCTTACAGCCAAGTGCCAGCGCGCGCGCGGCATGGGGTCGTCGACGATCTGGGTGATTGCATCACGGCCGTCGAACTGCATCAGACCAGCTACGACAAGACGTGTGAGCTGGTGCGGCAGGCATTGCGCGATCACGGACTGGATGCGCGCGACACCAAGGCGCTTTGCCAGCGCTGGCTGAGGCAGGGCGACTTCCTGCTGATGCCGCTCGAGCAGTCCTTCACACACGCTATCGGCAATCCGCCGTATGTGCGGCAAGAGCTGATCCCCGACGTGCTGATGACGGAATACCGCCGCCGCTTCAGCACGATCTATGATCGCGCCGACATCTACGTCCCGTTCATCGAACGCTCGCTGTCGCTCCTGGCTCCAGGTGGTCAGCTCGGTTTCATCTGCGCCGACCGCTGGATGAAAAACCGCTATGGCGGCCCACTGCGCCGGCTCATCGCCGAAAAATTCCACCTCAGATATTTCGTCGATATGGTGGACACGAACGCCTTCCACTCCGACGTGATCGCCTACCCCGCCATCGTCGTCATCAGCCGGGAGAAGCAGAAGGCCACGCGGATTGCCTTTCGGCCGGCGATTAATGCCAGCGAACTGCAGGGGCTCTCCCGTGCGATGCTCACCCCCAAGCTCGGGAAGGACAAGGGAGTGAGCGAGATTGCGACGGTCGCGCGCGGTACCGAGCCGTGGATGCTCGAGGCGCCCGATCAGCTTGCGCTCATTCGTCGCCTGGAAGCCGAACATCCGACGCTTGAGGATGCCGATTGCAGGGTCGGCATTGGTGTGGCGACCGGCGCGGATCAGGTCTTCATCGGGCTGTACGACGAACTCGATGTCGAGCCTGACCGGAAGCTACCGCTCGCCATGACGCGCGACATCGCGACCGGCGTGGTCCAATGGCGCGGCCTTGGCGTCATCAATCCCTTTGCGGACGGCGGCGGCCTGGTGCCGCTCCGCAGCTATCCCAAGCTCGCGGCGTACCTCGAGCGGCACGGGGCCGAAATCAAGTCCCGCCATGTGTCGAAGCGGAATCCAGGGAGCTGGTATCGCACAATCGACCGCATCTATCCGGAACTCGTTGCCATGCCGAAGCTGCTCATTCCAGATATCAAGGGCAGTGCGCAGATCGTTCATGAGCCCGGCAAGCTCTATCCGCATCACAACCTGTATTTCATCACTTCAGGTGTCTGGGATCTGCAGGCGCTTCAGGCGGTGCTGCTGTCGGATGTGACGCGCCTGTTCATCTCGCTGTACCTCGACCAAGATGCGCGGCGGATATTTTCGCTTCCAGGCGCAATACCTGCGTCGCATCCGCGTCCCGCATTGGTCGTCTGTTCCCGCACCGCTGCGCGCCGAACTCATCCACGCCGCCAAATCCCGCGACAAGGCTGCCTGCAACGCAGCGGTGGCGGCACTCTACCAATTGGCGCCGGCCGAGCGGTCTGCCCTTGCCGCCACGGTCGGGATCGCTGATGCCGCTTGATCTCGCCGATTACGAAAGCAGGGCGCGCGAAGCCGTCAGGGTGTTCTGGAGCACCCGGGCCGCTGCCGTTCAAAGGCAACAGAAGCTCGGCCGTTCTGACCAGGGCGAGCGCGCCGGGGTCACGGGTGGCAAGAACATGGATGGGTTTCTTGCCCTCATCCAGGAGGTCAGTCGCGCCAACGGCCTGGCCGATGCGCAGATGATGATCGGCCGCAGCCTGCTCACGCTGCCCGGCTTCTTCCGCCCGACGAAGCTGTGGGACCTGCTCATCATCAATCGCCACCGGCTGGTGGCAGCGCTCGAGCTGAAGTCGCAGGTCGGGCCGTCGTTCGGCAACAACTTCAACAACCGCGCCGAGGAAGCGATCGGCACTGCGATTGATCTCTGGACGGCCTTCCGGGAAGGCGCATTCGGCGAAGCGCCGCGTCCATTCGTCGGATGGCTCATGCTGGTCGAGGATGCGCCGGGCTCACGCCGTCCCGTGCGCGATGCTTCTCCGCACTTCGCGCCGTTTCCCGAGTTCAAAAGCGCGTCATACCTTGAGCGCTACAACATTCTCTGCCGCAAACTGACCCAAGAAAGCCTCTACACCACGGCGACCGTGCTCGCCTCGCCGCGCACCGCTGCCAGCAGCGGCGACTACACCGATCTTTCCGAACTCACGAGCCTCAAGACATTTGTCACCAGCTTCGCCGGGCATATCGCGGCGGAGGCGGCTCGTAGCGTGGGGCTACCACCGGAAGAGGGATCAGGCTGTGTTTCGACCGGATGAGGCGGCGGAAGCGCGCCACGATGTCGCGGCCGAGGAGGTGGCTTACGAGGCTGGCCAAATCGTGGCGCACGCCAAGGTGGTCGCGTGGCTGAACGCCTGGGGCTCCCCTCACGAGTTCCCCTGCCCGATCGCAAAGCCGACATCGTTCCGGAGCGGTGGCGTCGCCCGCCATCGCCACGGGCTGCGCTCAGTACGGCGTCCCGTCCTTGTGCGTGAAGACGAACTTGCCGTCGGCTCCCATGTGGCCGTGCAGGTCGACATCCGGGTAGCTCACCGCATCGCCCGCCGTCCGGTCGCCGACCACCAGCAGCAGGACATCCGCGGCCGAGCGGTTGACGAAACGATGGGCGTTGCCGCTCCCCGCCTTGAAGCCGGCGCACATCCCGGCGGCCAGATGTTCCACCCCGGCATCGGTTTCCAGCTCGACCTCGCCTTGCAGGACATAGATGAACTCGTCCTGGCTGGTATGCGCGTGGCGGCAGGACGACTGGCCGCCCGGGACGATCCGCGTCAGGTTCACGCCGAAATTGGTCAGCCGCGCGTGATCGCCCAGGCGGCGGTTCCAACGCAGCTGGTTCGCCGCGCGGTGCGGCGCCGGGTAGCCCGAGGCGTTGCTCTCGGGCAGCGTCAACGGGTCGAAACCCGACTTCTCCGTCATGGCCAGCCTCCCTGCGATGATCGTTGCAACCGCGGCGCAGCATGCCGGGACACCGGCCGGGCGGCAATCGGGTGAACGAAGCAAGGTCGGGGCTCCGCCCCGAACCCCGCCAGGGGGGCGTTGCCCCCCTGGACCCCCCACCAGAGGCGGAGCCTCTGGACTCCATGACTGGGAGTGTGGGGAGGGGAAGGGGGCGGGTGGGCGAGGCGAAAGGGCGCCGTCCGGCGTGCCGGACGGCGCCCTTTCGCCTCGCCCACCCGCCCCCTTCCCCTCCCCACACTCCCAGTGAAGGGTTCCAAGGGCTCGCCCTTGGCGGGGTTCCAAGGGGCAGCGCCCCTTGGTGGGGTCCGGGGCGAAGCCCCGGCTTGCTTTGGTTTCACCCGACTGCCCTGCCGGCGCGGGCGGCGTCACAATTCGCCCTAACGCTGCCCCGTTCGCGTTGCATTTCCGGGTCAGGATCGCCGCCGCGAGACAACCCGAGGGAGGGTGCGATGCGCGACGGACTGAAGCGCCAGGCAGGCCGGCTGATCGTGGCGATCGGCCTGCTGGCAACCCTGGCAGGATGCGTGATCTATCCGGCCTGGGGACCGGGACCGGGACCGGGCTACCGGCCCTATCACCATGGCTACGCCGGGTACGAGCGATGACCGCCACGGATGGGCGGGCGGCCGGGCGTCAACACATTATTGATCAATCCCTGGTGTACCGGACCATGCCACGGCCGCGATGGCGCGTGATTGCAGCATTGCAGCATTGCGATGGCGACGTGGGAGTGCGAGGATTTGCCACAGCGGACGGCGCACCAGCAGGATCGGGCCTTGATGAAGATAGTATTGACGGGCGGGTGCGGCTTCATCGGCTCCGCCGTGGTTCGCCACATCCTGCGCCGGACCGACCACGTGGTGGTCAACGTCAACAAGATGACCTACGCCGCCTCGGAAGACGCGCTGGAGGAAGCGCGCCACCATGATCGCCATCTGCTGATCCGCGCCGACGTGGCCGATGCCGCGGCGATGCAGCAGGTGTTCGCCGCCCACGCGCCCGACGCGGTGATGCACCTGGCCGCGGAAAGCCATGTGGACCGCTCGATCGATGGTCCGGCCGAGTTCGTGCGCACCAATATCGTCGGCACCTTCGCCCTGCTCGACGCGGCGCGGCACTATTGGTCGGGGTTGCCGCCGGCCCGCCGGGCGGCGTTCCGCTTCCATCACATCTCGACCGATGAGGTGTTCGGCTCGCTCGGCCACGACGACCCGCCCTTCACCGAGGCCACGCCATACGATCCGCGCAGCCCCTATGCCGCCAGCAAGGCCGCCTCGGACCACCTGGTGCGCGCCTGGTTCCACACCTACGGGCTGCCGACCATCGTCTCCAACACCGCCAACAACTTCGGCCCCTGGCAGTTCCCGGAGAAGCTGATCCCGCTGGTCACCCTCAACGCGTTGGAGGGCAAGCCCCTGCCGGTCTACGGCGACGGCTCCAACCGGCGCGACTGGCTGTTCGTCGAGGACCACGCCGAGGCGCTGCTGCGCGTGCTGGAGCGCGGCGCCCCGGGCGGCACCTACGCGATCAGCGGGCGCCAGCCGCGCACCAACTTGCAGGTGGTGCGCGCGATCTGCGCCGAGCTCGACCGCGTGCAGCCCGATCCGGCCGGCCCGCGCGAGCGGCTGATCCGCTTCGTCACCGACCGGCCCGGCCATGATTTCCGCTACGAGATCGACCCGACGCGCAGCGAGGCGGCGCTGGGGTGGACCGCGCCGCATGATTTCGACGCCGGGCTGGCCAAGACGGTCGACTGGTATCTCGCCAACCGCGCCTGGTGGCAGCAGGTCCGCGCCGGTCGCTACGGCGGCGAGCGGCTCGGCGCCGCTGCCCCAGGTCCGGCGACCTCGGGGGTGGCGACGCCAGACGAGGCAGCCCCAGCCGACACAGCGAAGGGGAGGGCCGCATGAAGGGCATCCTGCTCGCCGGCGGGTCCGGCACGCGGCTGCATCCGATGACCCTGGCGGCGTCGAAGCAACTGCTGCCGGTCTACGACAAGCCGATGGTCTACTACCCGCTGTCGACGCTGATGCTGGCCGGCATCCGCGACATCCTGGTGATCTCGACGCCCGAGGACCTGCCGCAGTTCCGCCGCCTGCTGGGCAGCGGCGAGCGCTTCGGCGTGCAGTTCGCCTACGCCGAGCAGCCCCGCCCGGAGGGGATCGCCCAGGCCTTCCTGATCGGGCGCGACTGGATCGCCGGCGAGGCCTGCGCGCTGGTGCTCGGCGACAACCTGATCCACGGCGACCACCTGTCCGCCCTGCTGCGCAGCGCCGCCACCCGCGCCGAAGGCGCCTCGGTGTTCGCCTACCAGGTGCGCGACCCGGAGCGCTACGGCGTGGTCTCGTTCGACCAGCACGACCGGCCCGCCACGATCGTCGAGAAGCCGGCCGTGCCGCTGTCGAACTGGGCGGTGACCGGGGTCTATTTCTACGACCACCAGGTCAGCGACATCGCGCGCGCCATCCGCCCCTCGCCGCGCGGCGAACTGGAGATCACCGAGTTGAACCAGGTCTACCTGGAGGCCGGCGCGCTGCACGTGGAGCGGCTGTCGCGCGGCTGCGCCTGGCTGGATGCCGGCACGCCGGACAGCCTGCTGCAGGCCGCCACCTTCGTGCAGACCATCCAGTCGCGCACCGGCATGCTGGTCGGCTGCCCGGAGGAGGTGGCGTTCCGCAAGGGCTACATCGACGCGCCGACCTTGCGCGAGCACGCCCGCGGCATGGGCAAGACCGAGCTGGGGCGGGTGCTGCTGGAACTGGCCGAAGGCGAGCACGCATGAGCGCCGGGACGGTGGCGCCCGCTTCGGCGCCGGCTTTGGCGGTCGCGCTGGCGATTCCCGACGTCAAGCTGGTCACGCCGCGGAAATTCGCCGACGCGCGGGGCTTCTTCTCCGAGACCTGGCAGCAGGAGCGGTTCGCCGCCGCGGGGATTCCCGGCCCGTTCATCCAGGACAACCACGCGCTGTCGACCCGGCGCGGCGTGGTGCGCGGGCTGCATCTGCAGGTGCCGCCGAGCGGCCAGGGCAAGCTGGTGCGCGTGGTGCGCGGCGCGATCTGGGATGTCGCGGTGGATGTGCGGGGCGGCTCGCCGAGTTTCGGCAAGTGGGTCGCCGCCGAGCTCAGCGCGGAGAACTGGCAGCAACTCTGGGTGCCGGTCGGCTTCCTGCACGGCTACTGCACGCTGACCGAGGTGACCGAGGTGATCTACAAGGTCTCCGGCCCGTACGACCGCGCCGCCGAGCGCGGGGTGATCTGGAACGATCCGGACCTGGCGCTGCCCTGGCCGGTGCGGCCGGACGAGGCGCTGCTGTCGGAGAAGGATCTGCTCCTGCCGCAGCTGGCCGACTGCCCGGTGTGGTTCCATGTGTGAAATGGCGCCCGGACCGGCCGCTCGGACGGCGTTCGGGATGGCCGGCTGAGATGCCGGGTTGCCTGACATGACCGGCCCGCATCCTGGTCACCGGCGGCACCGGCCAGCTCGCCCGCGCCCTGGGCGCCGCCGGCGCCGACGCCGTGCGCGTGGTCGGCCGCCCGGCGTTCGACTTCGACCGGCCCGAGACCATCGTCGCCTGCGTCCGCGCGACCGCGCCCTGGCTGGTGGTGAACACCGCCGCCTACACCGCGGTGGACGCCGCCGAGGACGACGCCGAGGCGGCCTATCGCGCCAACCGCGACGGCCCGGGCGCGCTGGCCCGGCTGTGCGCGGCGTCCGGCGTGCCGCTGATCCACATCTCGACCGACTACGTGTTCGACGGCGCCAAGGGCGCGCCCTATGTCGAGACCGATCCCGACCGCGCCGACCGGGGTTTATGGCGCCTCCAAGCTGGCCGGCGAGCAGGAGGTGCTGGAAGCCGGCGGCCACGCGATCGTGCTGCGGACCTCCTGGGTCTACGCGCCGGGCGGAAAAAACTTCGTGCGCACCATGCTGCGCGTCGGCGCCGAGCGCGACCGGCTGCGCGTGGTGGCCGACCAGCGCGGCTGCCCGACCACGGCGGCGGACCTGGCCGCGGCGATCCTGGCGATCGCCGCGCGGCTGCGCGACGGCTGGCACGACAGCGACGCCGGCGTGTTCCACGCCGCCGGTGCCGGCGAGACCACCTGGCACGGCCTCGCGGTCGCCACGTTCGAGGAAGCGGCAAGGTTCGGCGCCCGCGTCCCGCTGGTCGAGGCGATCACCACGGCGGAGTTCCCGACCAAGGCGAAGCGGCCGGCGGACTCGCGGCTGGACTGCGCCAAGCTGGAAGCGGTGTTCGGTGTGCGGCTGCCGGCCTGGCGGGACAGCCTGGCGCGGACGATCGAGACGGTGTTCGCCGGCCGGTAGGCGCGGTCGCTGGTCGAGGTCGGTCCGTGTCGCCGCGCCGCGCCGTCCATATCAGCGCGGGATTGCGCGATCGATGATTTGACGCATCGGTTTGCAATCGCCGTCAGGGAAGTTGCGGATCGATGCGTCGGTCCATGCGTCGGCCGTGATAGACGGCAAGTCGATGCGACAACCCGCCTCGCTGGCCGGGCATTCGAGAACAGCCCGCAATGTCCGTCCGTCCCCTTATCGGAATGGATTGGTTTCGCTGCGTTGTCATATCGTATACGGCGGCACGCACCGCAAACTGCCCGCGGCAGGCGCCGGAGACAATCCTCCGCCCGAATGGCTGCGAATCTGCCTTCCGGCCAAGAAACGATGAAGAGCGACAGGCAGAACCGATGGCCGCGCTTGGAGATATTGACCGTGCGTTCCTGTCCCGCCCAATCCTACAACCTCTCGAATATACAGCGATGGAGCTGGGGACGGTCCCGGGCTCTGCTGAAACTTGCCCGGCGGCCATCGCCCGATAGCACTCTACGCGGCCGCAGCCTGCGGGGCAAAATCGCTGTCGCTGGCATTCTGTTCCGGCAGCGCAGCCAGCACCTCCCGCAGCACGTGCCGCCGCCTATGAGCCTTCAACCGCGAATGCCCGGAGTTTGCTTCGATCATCCAGGGGTCGATCCGTCCAACACCCCGGATCTGGACGCTCCCCGCGATTTAGTTCAATTTCATTCGAAACGTTATCGGCACCACAGGCAAATTCGTGACCGCGGGCCACCTGCCCTTGCATCGGGAGCCATGGCTTTGTAGTGTGTTGCTGGGCAATGGCCGTCGGGCGGGTTTTCGACAAAGCACGAGACATTGCCCCTTCGATATTTGGGATGCAGCCAGAAGGAAGCACCAGGGATGAGCCTTTCACGCAGGACGGTGCTGGCGGGCGCAACCGGCGTTGCGGCATTCGGCATACTGCACTGGTATCCGGCAGACGCGGCCGAATTCACCTATAAGGCTGGCCATGACCTGCCGCCGTCGCACCCGATGAACCTGCGCCTTGTGCAGGCAGCCAAGAAGATCGGCGAGGAGTTCGGTGGCCGCCTTGTCGTGCAGGCCTATCCGAACAGCCAGCTTGGCGGGGACTCCCAGATGCTCGCCCAGGTCCGCTCCGGCGCGCTGGAGTTGCTGTTGCTCGGCGACAATATCCTGGGCCAGGTCGTGCCGGCGGCGTCGATTGCCAGCCTGCCGTTCGCCTTCGACAGCTACGGGCAACTCTGGGCGGCGATGGACGGCGAGCTCGGCAACTACATCCACGCGAAGATCAGGGCAATCGGCCTGCAGGTCTTCGACAAGGGTTGGGACGTAGGATTCCGCGACGTCATCACCAGCGACCGGCAGATCCACAGCGCCGACGACATGAAGGGGCTGAAGCTCCGGGTTCCGGAGGCGCCGATCCAGGTGTCCTTCTTTAAGGCTCTCGGCGCCTCCCCTACGCCGATCAGCTCCAATGAGATGTACACCGCGCTCCAGACGCACCTGGTGGACGGCGCGGAGCAGCCGCTCTCCAGCATCGAGGCCAACAAGTACGACGAGGTCAGCAAGGACATCTCCCTGACCGAGCATCAGCCAACCACCTTCGAGACGCTGGCGAATGGGGCCGCCTACCAACGGCTGCCGAAGAACCTGCAGGAGATCCTGGCGCGCAACCTCGGCGAAATGGCGATGCTGGAGCGGGCGGATATCGCCGATGGCGAGGCGGAACTGCAGACGAAGCTCAAGGCCCAGGGGCAGACGATCGTCACGCCGGACCGCAAGTCATTCCGCGCCGTGATTTAACGTGCCGGCCTCTATGCACAGTGGCGCGATACCTACGGGCGGGAGCCGTTCGCCCTGCTCGAGAAGGCGGTCGGCAAGCTCGCATAGCGCCGGTGGGCTGGTGAGCCTGTACTGTCGCGCCGGCGTATAGCGCGGCCAGGAGACGCTGTGACATGGTGAGTGCGAGCTCGCTCATGCCCGAGGGGCCCCTCGGCGAGCTTGAGGACTTGCTGGCGCCGCCGCGCGAGAGACTGCACCGCGACTGGACCCGCGCGGTTGACCGCGCGATCGGCTGGATTGTCGAGCCGGCCGCCGCCATGCTGATCCTCGTTGAGGTGGGCATCCTCGTGGCCGGCGTGTTCTCGCGCTACGTTTTGCGGGACTCGCTCGTCTGGGGGGACGAACTGGCCACGATCCTGTTCCTGTGGCTCACCATGCTGGGCGCCGTCGGTGCCTATCGGCGCGACGAACATCTGCGGCTCACCACGGTGATCCGCCGCGTCCCGCCGCACATCGCCAGCGTCTTGGAGACGATCGGCACCGTGGTCGTCGCGGTGTTCTCGCTCGAACTGCTCGCCGCTCTGCTCTGGCCGCCGGTGATCCCGCCGGGCAGCAGCCTCATGGAACTGCTGAGCGGCAGCGGCGCCGCGCGGTTCTTCGCCGCGAGTTATATCGGGCAGGAGATGATCGATTTCACGCCGTCGCTGGAGATCGCGCGCGCCTACGTTCTGCTCGGCATTGTCGTCGGCCTGACCCTGATCCTGGCGATCGCAGTCCTGCGGCTGATCGACGGCCGGCCGAAGACGGTGCTGGCCGTGCTTGCTGCGACCATCCTGCTTTCGATCGCCGCCTGGCTGGGGCGCGAGGTCTTCATGGCACTCGGCAACCTGAGCCTGGTGCTGTTCTTCGTCGTGTTCGTCGGCGTCGAGATCGCGATCGGCGTGCCGATCTCGTTCTGCTTCGGCATGGCCACCCTGAGCTACCTGGCGGTGGCGACACACCTGCCGCTCAGCGTCGTCGCCGGCCAGATGGGTGAGGCCACGAGCAATATCGTGCTGCTCGCG
This sequence comes from uncultured Alphaproteobacteria bacterium, assembly GCA_963847615.1. Taxonomy (GTDB): domain Bacteria; phylum Pseudomonadota; class Alphaproteobacteria; order Acetobacterales; family Acetobacteraceae; genus Palsa-883. Next base: position 31,381 of record CAWKAN010000027.1, on the reverse strand, counting down.
GCCCCGCTGTTCGTGCTGCTTGGCCTGCTGATGGAGGGAACCGGCATGGCTCGGCGGATGGTCGATGCGATCGCGGCCTTCGTCGGGCACTTGCGCGGGGGCCTGAACATCGTGCTGGTGGTGGCGATGTTCCTGGTCTCTGGCATCTCGGGCTCCAAGCTCGCCGACATGGCCGCCGTCGCGCCGGTGCTGTTTCCCGAGATGGCGCGGCGCGGCTATAAGCGCAGCGAGATGAGCGCGCTGCTGTCGACCTCGGGCGCGGCCATGGAACTGATCCCCCCAAGTCTGTTGCTGATCATCATTGGCTCGGTGTGCAACCTGTCGATCCAGGCGTTGTTTACCGCCGGGCTGCTGCCGGCGACGTTGGCCTCGCTGTTCCTGATCGTGGTGGCACTGCGACGCTCGCGCAACGAGAGCCTGGAGCTGGCCCCGCGGGTGCGTTGGGCGACGCGCCTGCGCGCGCTGGCCGTCGCTTCGCCCGCGCTCGTGCTGCCGTTTCTGATCCGCTACCTGGTGGTCGCCGGAATCGCCACCGCGACCGAGGTCAGCACTGTCGGCGTTGTCTACACGCTGATCGTCGGCGTCGTGGTCTATCGCGAATTCGACTGGCGCCGCGCCTATCCGATACTCCGCGAGACGGCCAACCTGACCGGTGCCATCCTGCTGATCATCACCATGGCGACCGCGATGAGCTGGGCACTGACGCAATCCGGCTTCGCCGCCAGCCTGGCGCAGGCACTCGAACAGGCGCCGGGCGGCCAGGCGACCTTCTGGGTGCTCTCGATCCTGTTGTTCGTCATCCTTGGCTCGGTGCTGGAAGGCATACCGGTCATCGTGCTGTTCGGCACGCTGCTGTTTCCGATTGCGGGAAAACTGGGCATCCACGAAATCCACTATGCAATTGTCGTCATCCTGGCGATGAGCATCGGCCTGTTCGCCCCGCCGGTCGGCGTCGGCTTCTACCAGTCGTGCGCTTTCGGCAAGGTCGATCCCGACCTGGTCGTAAGAACGACCCTGCCCTATATCGCGGCACTGCTGGTGGCGCTGGTGCTGATCGCCGCGGTGCCGTGGATCTCGATCGGCTTCCTCTGAGCACCACGCGCCGCCCCGAGCATGGTCCACGCAACCGCGCAATCCACGCCGTTTCCTCACCGCCTTATCACTATGGTGCGCCAAACCGCGCAAAGCTGACCAAGTTGGTTGGTATATCGGCGTTCCGACGTCACCAACCCCAGCAGCCCGGACCGCCCGTGTTTGAGCTGCGCAGCAGTGATAGCCGTGCTCACGGTGATGAGATCACCGACAATGATCGGCTCATGAAACTCATACGCGTCCTCCCCGTGGACGGTGGCTCGCCCGAATGAGAACGAGTGCGACTCCTCCTGCTGTGAGCAGTTATATCGCAGGAGCGAAACGACAGGCCATGGCGCGACGATTCCGCGATAGCCACGAGCCTGAGCTGCCTTCGCGTCGTAGTGAATCGGGTCGAAGTCCTCAACGGCCAGCGCCAACCGTACGACCGAGAGAAGCTCGACCGGCACCTCCTCGGGTTCGCCGATCGGCCCGATCTTTCCCGCAAGTTCCTGCTTAATCTCTTCCAAATTCACCGGCACCGTGTTGCTCATGCTGATCTCCATTGCCTGCAGCGCTGCATTGACCCGCGACGTCACGAACCCGCCCGGTTCTCACGTGACGCCACCTGGGCGGTCGCCGTCGCCGGGGTGGTATTCTCGCCGCGTTGATTTTCCACGTGGCAGTCGAGATCGATCAGGCATTGCCCGCCTTCCCGATGCTTGCGCGTGACCCGCCCATGCAGATAGAGCATGTCGCGCGGCATGGTGGAGCCGATGTTTCGGTCAATGTAACGCACCACCCGCGCATTCCGCCCCACCCAAAGGTTGATCGCTGACAAGAGATAGGCGGCGATGAACGGGCCGGACAGAATAATGCCGGGGAGCCCCTGAGCCTTTGCAACATATTCGTCGTGATGGAATTCGGAATCATAGTTGTCTATCGCGCCCGCCCAGCGAACTTGATGACCAACCATAATGGGCCCTTTGGTGACGACAGCGAACTCCTGGCCCTCGTGGAAATCCTCGAAATACAGGTCGGGCGGTTCAACCGTCTCTACTCGGCGCATGGGATCGTCCTTTCCTTGGTAGCCGGATTGCCGGTTCGTGCAGTGCCTTGCGAGCTTCCCGGTTGGTCAACCCATCCGGTGGGCACCGTCGGTCTTTGCCATCCGCCGATGTCCGGTCTTGAAACACGATCAATGTGGCACCTCGCGCGTCGCGATCCATCGGTTGCCCGCCAGGCGGCGCGCGTTGTTCGGTGATCCCGGTCATTGTGTATTCGACACGTACTGGCGCGGGATGGCTCGTGAAGATGCTCCATCATGTATGGCATGCTTTGTGTTTCACACCAAAAAGCTTCCATCCCGCTAGCGGATCACCCCCTGGCTGGCCAGTGCGTCCAGCCGCCCTTGGTCGCAGCCGAGGGTTGCCAGGATCTCGCGCGTGTGCTCGCCAAGGCGCGGTGCCGGACTGCGGATGGCGCCGGGCGTACGCGTCAGGCGCGGCACCACGTTGTGCATCATGACGTGCCCCATCTCGGCATCCGGCAGATCGACGATCACCTCGCGCTCCACCACGTGCGGATCCTCGATCAACTGGTCGATGTCGTAGACCGGGGCGGCGGTCACCTCCGCATTGTGGAACACCTCCATCACCTCGGCAAAATCGCGTGCGGCGATGAAGTCGGCAAGCGGCTTCTCGCATGCCTCGACGTTGCGCACGCGCGCGGCGTTGGTGGCGAAGCGCGGGTCGGTGATCATGTCGGGCCGCCCGATCGTGCGCATGATCCGCTCCGCCATGCTCTGGATCGATCCCGAAATGGCGATCCAGCGTCCGTCGCGGCTGCGGAATACATTGCGGGGCACGGCGTTGGCGGACCGGCCGCCGCTACGCTTGGGCAATTCGCCGGAGGTGCGATAACTCTCTGCTTGCGGCCCCAGGATGGAAATCAGCGGGTCGAGCAGCGGCAGATCGATCACCTGCCCGGCGCCGCCATGTTCCACGTCGCGCCGGGCGACCATGACGGCGTAGGCGCCATACAGCGCCGCCACCATGTCGCCCAGCGCCAACGGCGGCAATACGGGCTCGCGGTCGGCGAAACCGTTCATCGCGGCGAAGCCCGACATGCCCTCGACCAATGTTCCGAAGCCCGGACGGTTGCGATACGGGCCGTCCTGGCCGAAGCCGGAAATGCGCAAGATGGTCAGCCGAGGATTGGCAGCGTGCAGCAGGTCCGGACCCAGGCCCATTTGCTCCAGCGTGCCGGGACGAAAACTCTCGATCAGCACGTCGGCGGAGGCGATCAGCTCGCGCAGCAGCGCCACACCCTCGGGATGGCGCAGGCTGAGCGCCACGCTTTTCTTGTTGCGGGCGTAGACTTTCCAAAGCAAGGAAAAGCCCTTCACCTGCAAGGCCCGCAACGGGTCGCCGTTTTGCGGATCTTCGATCTTGATGACCTCGGCGCCGTAGTCGGCCAGTTGCAAGCTCACCATGTTGCCCGCATAGAACCGGGACAGGTTGACCACACGTAGACCCGACAGCGGTGGTCGGGCGTCTGGGGAAAAATCCCGCCGGTGAACCATCGGGCACAATCCCGCATTTGGCGTCACGTGGCATCGAGCGGCTTGGCGTTGAGGTCCTGGGAACGTCCCGCCGTAACCTCCGCCGTGTCGCATCCGCCACGTATAAATCGTATAGTATGCAATGGAACAAAATCCAACAAGGACCGCGGTCCGCGTCATGCGGATCGTTGTCGATATGCGGTACAGGGTAACGGACGATCCCGGGGCAGGTGCCCGTCCACGGCTATCGGGTGCAACAAAAGCAAGGCTGGGGCTTCGCCCCAGACCCCACCAAGGGGCGCTGCCCCTTGGAACCCCGCCAAGGGCGGAGCCCTTGGAACCCCGGACTGGGCGTGTGGGGAGGGGAAGGGGGCGGGTGGGCCGGGTGTCGGTGCCGCCCCTCGCGAGGGGCGGCACCGACACCCGGCCCACCCGCCCCCTTCCCCTCCCCACACGCCCAGTCATGGAGTCCAGAGGCCGCTGCCTCTGGTGGGGGTCCAGGGGGCAAAGCCCCCTGGCGGGGTTCGGGGCGGAGCCCCGACCTTGCTTCGTTCAGCCGATTGCCCTGGTCGCCGCCGGGATGGCGCCGCCGCCGCCGATCGCCTATCTCCCGCTGCATGGACGCGCCCGCCGCCGCCCCCCCGAACGCCCCCCGGGACGCCATCACCGTCGAGCACCTGACCAAGCGCTACGGCACCGCGCTGGCGGTGGACGACATCGGCTTCACCGTGCCGGCCGGCGCGACGCTCGGCCTGCTCGGCGGCAACGGTGCCGGCAAGACCACCACCATCGCGCTGCTGCTCGGCATCCTGATCCCCACCGCCGGGGCCATCCGCATCCTCGGCCACGACATGGCGCGCGACCGCTTCGCCGCGCTGGCGCGGATGAATTTTTCCTCCCCCTACGTCGCCCTGCCGGCGCGCCTGTCGGTGGCCGAGAACCTGCGCGTCTACGGCCACCTGTACGACGTCCCCCGCGTCGGCCAGCGCATCGCCGAACTCTCCCGCGAGCTGGACCTCGACGCCTTCCTGCACCGCCCCGCGGGAGAACTCTCGGCGGGCCAGAAAACCCGCGTGGCGCTGGCCAAGGCGCTGATCAACCGCCCCGCCGTGCTGCTGCTGGACGAGCCCACCGCCAGCCTCGACCCCGACACCGGCGACTGGGTGCGCGGCTGGCTGGAGCGCTACCGCGCCGACAGCGGCTGCACCATCCTGCTCGCCTCGCACAACATGGCCGAGGTGGAACGGCTGTGCGACCACGTGCTGATGCTGAAGCAGGGCCGCATCGTCGATCGCGGCAGCCCGGCCGAGCTGCTGGCGCGCTACGGCCGCGAGGACCTGGTGGAGGTGTTCCTCGACATCGCCCGCGATCGCCGCCGGGCGGCCGAGCTGATCCCATGAGGGCCTCGCTGCGCCGCATCTGGGGCATGATGTACCGCCACCTGGCGCTGTACCGCCGCTCCTGGCCGCGGCTGCTGGAGCTCGCCTACTGGCCGGTGCTGCAGATGTGCATCTGGGGCTTCACCGCCAGCTACCTGGCCAGCCGCATGGGCAACCCCGTCGCCCTCGCCGCCGGCGGGCTGCTCGGCGGCGTGCTGCTGTGGGAGGTGGCGCTGCGCAGCCAGATGGGCGTCGCCATCTCGTTCCTGGAGGAAATCTGGTCGCGCAACCTCGGCCACGTGTTTGTCAGCCCGCTGCGCCCGCGCGAGCTGGTGGCGGCGCTGATCGGCATGTCGGTGATCCGCATGTGCGTCGGCGTCGCGCCGGCGATCCTGCTGGCCTGGGGCCTCTACGCGTTCAACCTGTTCGCGCTCGGCCCGATCCTGGTGCTGTTCTTCGCCAACCTGATGGTGATGGGCTGGTGGGTGGCGCTGGCGGTGATCTCGCTGATCCTGCGCCATGGCGCCGGGGCCGAGGCGCTGGCCTGGTCGGTGCTGTTCGGCCTGACGCCGTTCTCCGCGGTGTTCTACCCGGTCTCGGTGCTGCCCGCCGCGCTGCGCCCGATTGCGTTGGCGCTGCCCTCGGCCCATGTGTTCGAGGGGATGCGCGCGGTGCTGCTGCAGGGCGAGGTCCGCTGGGACCAGATGGCCTGGGCGGTCGGGCTGAACCTGCTGTGGACCGTCGCCGCGGCACTGGTCTTCGCCCAGCAGTTCCGCGCCGCCCGGGTCCGCGGCGCGCTGCTGAACATTGGGGAATGATGCAACCGACCACACTCTGGCTGATCCGCCACGCGCTGGTGGAGGAGAATGCGCGTGCCATCCTGTACGGCACGATGGACGTGGAACTCTGCCCCGCCACGCTGCTCGAGCAGGCGCCGATGTATCGCGCCCTGGCCGCCCGCCTGCCGCGCCCCGCCGCCTGGGTGGTGACGCCGCTGAGCCGGACCCGGCGCACCGCCGAGGCGATCTTCGCCGCCGGCTATCCGGCCCAGGAGCTGGCGGTGGAGCCGGGCCTGATCGAGCAGCACCTCGGCGAATGGCAGGGCCTGGTGCACGCCGCGCTGCCGCCCCGCCTGGCGCAGCCGAAGCACCCGTTCTGGCCGCTGGCCGGCACCGAGCGCCCGCCGGGCGGCGAGACCTTCGTCGAGATGATCGCCCGCGTCGGCCCGACGATCGAGGCGCTGGCGGCGCGGCACGCCGGGCGCGACGTGGTGGCGGTCAGCCATGGCGGGGCGATCCGCGCCGCGGTGGCGCATTGCCTGCGCATCGGCGCCGACAACGCGCTGCATCTGTCGGTCAACAACCTGTCGCTGACCCGGCTGGAGCGCCACGAGGACGGCTGGCGCGTGGTCTGCGTGAACGAGCTGCCGGGGTACTAGCGCCCTGCGTCACCGACTCTGCGACTCTGCGGCGATTTCGCGACCTGCTTGCGATACTCTACCGAGGTCGCAGGCGGACGCGGTACCCGCCCGATATGAGCAACCCGGGGCACTGCTACCGCGGCGCAGGGGGCTGCCCGCTTGCCGGTGGCTTGATCGCAGCGCTGGGAAGGCCTGGCGCTCGACGAACGGGCGAGCGCAGGAGAGGCGCGCCGGGCTTGCGCTGCATCACCTCGGCATCTCCGGGCCGGTTACGATGTGGTGCATCGCAGGAACGTTACGGTTTCGCGACCATATGCCCGCGGCACCGCGAAGCAAGAATTTTGCCGCAGATGAAGCAAGGCGATGGACGCCGATGCACGCCGATGGCGAGCGGCTGAATGATCTGTCGGGGCAGGTGATCGGCGGCGCGTTCGCCGTGCTCGATACGCCTGTGACCGGGGTCCTGGCAAAGGTCGATGAGAACGCGCCGGCATTTGCAGTTCGTGCGAGAGCCTGCCCCGGCGAAGGCCGAGGTCTTATCGGTTATGCAACCATGTGCCGCCTGGGTGTACCGCAGGAACGTGGTGGTCGGCGGCGACTTCGTGGACCTGCGGGTCGAGGACGCGCCTCCGGCTGCGCTGAACACCGTCAAGGCGCTGGACGACGCAGGCATGCCCCGGGGCTGATTGACCCGGGAGTCGGATGCAATGTGCCAAGGACCGCAAAGCGACCGGCCTGCAGTCCTGCCCGCTGGTTGATTTCGCCAAACCGCGCCGGGCGACCAAACGCGTGGCGCACGACCGGTGAACCGCACGGACCCATCGGCGTGCATCGGCGTCCATCGCCTTGCTTCATCTGCGGTAAATTCTTTCTTGTCCTGCCGCGCCGCAAGCGCGCAACGCGGGTCAGGCAGTAGGCGATCGCAGCCTCTCCGAGCCACGGCCGGAGTGCGCTGAACCGGTCAGGATCACGGTGCAGGGGTACTGGTCATCTGCGTCAGCGATCTCTTGGCGACGGCGCGGCTTGCTTGCGACGCCATCACTGACAATCGTTGGCGCATGCATCCAGGCACTATCAACGACACGGCGCACCAGCCCCCTTCCCCTCACCAACGCCCACGCCCAGTCATGGAGTCCAGAGGCTTCGCCTCTGGTGGGGGGTCCAGGGGGGCAACGCCCCCCTGGCGGGGTTCGGGGCGAGGCCCCGACCTTGCTTCGTTCGCCCGATTGCCCCGGCTCAGGCCCGGGCCGAGATCGCGACGGCCCGCAGCGGCGGGGCCAGGGTCCGCCCGCCGCCGCCGTAGCGTGGCGCGGTGGTCTGCATTGCCCGCTTCAACGCGCTGGCCACGATGCCGACCACCCGGCCCTGCGCCGCGATGGCGGTGGCGAGCAGGCGCTGGTTCTCCTCCACCAGGGCGCGCAGCTGCGCCGGCAGAGCGGTGCCGGCGCCCGGAGTGGCCCGCCGCGCGGCGCCGCCGGGGGAGAGGCCCCGCAACAGCCCCTGGGACAGACCCTGGGACAGGCCCGTGGCGGTGACAGCGGACATGCCAGCGGAGCCGCCCGCGGAGCTGGCTGGGGCGGCACGCGAGGAGGCGCCGGGGGACGCGTCAACCGGGCCCGCCTGGAACCGCGCGTGGGCCGCGACAAAGGCGTCCGCGGCGCTGATCTTCTCGGCCAGCAGTGCCCCGGCGCGCGGCAGGTCGAGCGCGGCGAGCGCGGCGTTCTCGGCCGTCAGCACCTCGGCGAGGCGGGCGGCGGCGATCGCGAGGTCCTCGGTCATCTGGTCTTCCTCGGTTGGGGGGTGACAGGGCGCGGGGCGGACTGGCCGGCGGTGCCCGCCGTGGCGGCCACCGCCTGAGTGCCCACCAGAGCACTGCCCAATGCGACAGCGCCCGCTTGGACACCCAGCGCGACAGCACCCGCTTGGGGACCGGCTGGAGCGCCACCCGCTGGGGCGCCCGCCTGCTGCGTCCGCCCCTCCTGGGCGCCCGCCTGCTGCGTCCGCCCCTCCTGGGCGCGCAGCATCGCGGCATAGACCGGCTGCGCCAGGCCCAACCCGCCATGCGCCTCGATCTGCTTGCCGATGGCTTCGACCAGCATCGGCTTCCAGCTGGATTCCGCGTCGCCGCCGCCGAACAGGGAATGCGCCGTGTCCACCGTGTCGAACATCGGCGCCAGCAGCTGGCCGATCGCCATTGCCTCGAATTTCTTCGCCGCCGCCCAGATCCTGGGGTTTACCGTCCTGGGGTCCCCCGTCCTGGGGTCCACCGTCCCGGGGGAGCCGATCTTCGGGTCCCCGATCCTGGGATCCGGCGGCGCATCCCGCGGCACGCTGGGCTCGGCGGCGGGGGCCGGCGCGATCGCATCGCTCATCTCAGCGCACCAGCAGGTCGGCCTGCAGCGCGCCGGCAGCCTTGATCGCTTGCAGGATGGAGATCAGGTCGCGCGGCCCGACGCCGAGCGCGTTCAGGCTCGCCACCAGGTCGCGCAGGGTCACGCTACCGTCCAGGATGCCCAGCTTCTTGTCGTGCTGGTCGTCCACCTGGATCTGGGTGCGCGGCACGGTGGTGGTGGTGCCGTTGGAGAACGCGCCGGGCTGGCTCACCTGCGGCGTCTCGGTGACGCGGATGGTGAGGTTGCCCTGGGCGATCGCCACCGTGCTGACCCGCACATTGGCCCCCATCACGATGGTGCCCGAGGCCTCGTCGATCACCACCACGGCCGGGCTGTCGGGCACGACCCGCAGGTCCTCGAGCGCGGCCAGGGTATCGACCGGGTCGCGCCCGGCGAAATCGAGCGCGACGGTGCGCGGATCGGTGGCGCGCGCGATCGCGCCGACGGCTTGGTTGATCGCCGCGGCGATGCGCCGCGCGGTGGTCAGGTCCGGGTTGCGCAGGCCCAGCCGCAGGGCGCCGGCCTTGTCCAGGTTGTAGGCGATCTCGCGCTCCACCGTGGCGCCGTTGGCGATGCGCCCGGCGGTGGGCACGCCGCGGGTGACCGAGCCGGCCGCGCCGCGCGCCGCGATCGCCCCGGTGGCGAGCGCGCCTTGCGCCACCGCATAGACCTCGCCGTCGGCGGCGAGCAGCGGGGTGACCAGCAGCGTGCCGCCGGTCAGGTTGGTGGCATCGCCGAGCGAGGAGATCGCGACGTCGATGCGGCTGCCGCTGCGCGCGAAGGCCGGCAGTTCGGCGGTGACCATCACCGCGGCGATGTTCTTGGTCTCCAGCTTGGCGATCTGGTCGCGGGTGTTGACGCCGAGGCGTTCCAGCATGCCGACCAGGGATTCGCGGGTGAACACCGCGTTATCCAGCTTGTCGCCGGTGCCGTTCAGCCCGACCACCAGGCCGTAGCCGACCAGTTGGTTGTCGCGCACGCCTTCCAGGTCGGCGATGTCCTTGATGCGCACCTGCGCCACCGCCGGCCAGGCGGCCAGCAGCAGGGACAGGCAGGTCAGCAGGGCGAGGAACTTGCGGTGCACGGCGATCCCAGTGAGCGGCGGTCCCAGTGAGCGGTGGTCCCAGTGAGCGGCGATCCCAGTCGGCAACGGTCCCGGTAAGCCACGGTCCGGGTGAGCGGCGGTGCCGTGGGCGGACGCCCCGGCCAGGGGCGATCACGCCGCGGCCAGGGGCGATCACCCCGCGGAGCGGTCGCATCGCGGACAAAGCAAGTGTGGTAGCGGGTCCGTTAACAAATTGCGTTCAGTCTGCGGACCATGAGGGCAAGCGGCGTGCCAGGGCTGGGTCGGCAGGATTCCGCGGCTTCGGGCGCGGCGGGCCCCGGCAAACTCTGCCGATCGGCAAGGCGCGCGCTGAAAAAGGAGCCGGGCGAATGACCAGCATGGATATCGCGGGCCTTGGCGCGACCGCTCCCGCGGGCCTCCGCAGGACCACTCCCGCGCGCCTGGGCGGGACCGGCGCCGCCGCCCTGTCCGGCACACGCCAGCCGGGCGCCGCGTTCCAGGTACCCGAGGAGACCGCCACCGCCGCCGCGGAAACCGCGGCGCCGCTGGCCGACGTCGCGGCGGTGGCCCTCGGCGCGATGCTGGCGGCGGAGGCGCTGGACCGCGGGGCGAGCCGCGACCGGGCGGCGCGGCGGCATGGCCAGGCGGTGCTCGCGGGGCTGACCGCGCTGCAACGCGCGCTGCTGGATGGCGGCGCCCCAGGGAGCGGTCCAGGGAGCGCCCCAGGGGGCCATCCAGGGAGCGGTCCAGGGAGCGTCCAAGCAAGCGATGAAGCGGGCGTCCGGACCGCCGACCGTGCCGCCGCGCTGGAGCGGCTCGGTGCGCTGATCGCCGAGATGCCGCAGGCCGAGGACCAGCGGCTTGCCGCGCTGCTGGGCACGATCGTGCTGCGCGCCCGGGTGGAACTGGCCCGGTTGGAGCCCTCGGGGCACGCAAAATAGTTGGCTCATATGGCGTTGACGGTTGGACGGCCCCGTAGGGCGGAAAAGCGCAGCGCCTTCCGCCATCGGACGGTGGCGGGATATGTTGTTGGGGACGTCGGCAGATGCGAGCGGCTCGCCCGGCGGTGGCGGAAGGCGCTGCGCTTTTCCGCCCTACGGGGCCGTCCAACCGTCAACGCCATATGGGCGAAATAGTTTCATGTCAGCCGCTTGAAGCCTCGTGATGTCCCCTTGGCGGGGGCCGGGCGCACCGCTATAAGCCCGCACGTTGGTGACCGGGCTTGCGTTGGCACGGCGTTGGCATGCAATGGCAGGCCTGCGGGTTCGTGACTTCGCCAGAGGTCCCGCGGCACCCCGCGCCGATGGGATGCCGCGGCAACAACGAAGGCAGGATCGATCGCGCATGATGGTGACTCTTCCCCCGGACTACCGACCGACCGTGGCCGAGGAGTTCATGAATCCGATCCAGGTCGAGTATTTCCGCCAGAAGCTGCTGCGTTGGCGAAACGACCTGGTGCGCGAGGCGAACGGCACCCTGGCCAGCCTGTCGGAGGGGGGGATCCGTGAGGCGGACGTCACCGACCGCGCCAGCGTGGAGACCGACCGGGCGCTGGAGCTGCGCACCCGCGACCGCGCGCGCAAGCTGGTCAGCAAGATCGACCAGGCGCTGAACCGCATCGAGACCGGCTCCTACGGCTACTGCGAGGAGACCGGCGAGCCGATCGGCCTGCGCCGGCTGGAGGCGCGCCCGATCGCCACCCTGTCGATCGAGGCGCAGGAGCGCCACGAGCGGATGGAGCGGGTCCACCGCGACGATTGAGGCCGGCGCGTCCGCGCCGGCGGCACCGCGCGCGGCTTGCCCCGCCGACTGACCACCGGGTCGCGGGAGCCCGGCCGGGCCCTTGGGCCCGATGCGGCAGCCTGGCGTCCGCGGCAATGCTGGCCGCGTGTGGGATGCGGGCCGGCGGGACCGGCCAATCCGGGTGGCCTCGGTCGGGCCGCGCAGACCGGCGTGCCGGCACGCACGGCGGCGCTGCGCCGGGACCACCCCCTGGGACCACTCCCCTACGGGATTCACCCACCCCCTGCCCGCGATTGTTGACCGACCGGTCGGCCCTGGGCGGCCCCGTAGGGCGGAAAAGCGCAGCGCCTTCCGCCACCGCCGGGCGAGCCGCTCGCATCTGCCGACGTCCCCAACAACATATCCCGCCACCGTCCGACGGCGGAAGGCGCTGCGCTTTTCCGCCCTACGGGGCCGTCCAACAGTCAACGCCATATGAGCCAAGAATTTTAACCCGGAGGAAACGCGGAGGGCCACGCAGGGCCACGGAGAAGGCAGCGATGCGCTGCGCGCGGTGCCGGCACCGACGACCGCGCGCAGCGCCCAAATTTCTTGCTTCTCCGTGGCCCTGCGTGGCCCTCCGCGCTTCCTCCGTGTTGGAATCCTTACTTGCTGGCGATGCAGCCAGTGCCCAGGTCGCATCACCGGAGCGCGCCGCCCGCCGCGGGCAACGATCGGTGAATGCCGTAGGGGACGCCCCCCCGAGGCCACTCCCCTGTGCTAGACCGTCCGTACGGCCCATCGCAGCGGAGGTTCACCATGCTTGTCGCCACCACCGAAACGGTCGCCGGCCACCACGTGCGCCAGACGCTCGGCCAGTGCTTCGGCGTCACCGTGCGCAGCCGCGGCCTCGGCGGCAACATCATGGCCGGCCTGCGCAGCATCGTCGGCGGCGAGATCAGCGAATACACCCAGATGCTGGAGGAGGCGCGCCGCCACGCAGTCGACCGGATGGTGCAGAACGCCACGATGATGGGGGCCAACGCGATCCTGATGATGCGCTTCGATTCCTCGGAGATCGGCCAGACCATGAGCGAGATCGTCGCCTACGGCACCGCCGTGATCCTCGATCCAATGACGTAGGAACACCGTGTTACGCGCCGTTCCGATCGTGTTGGGGCTGGGCTTGCTGGCGCTTGGCGGCGGCCTCGCGCTGCGCGCCGGCAGCGGGTTCGCCGCCCTGGCGCCCGGCGTGGCCGGCGCACTGATCCTGCTCGGCACGCTGTTCGAGCGCCACCGCTACCGGCGGCTGGGCGAGGCGCCCACCGGCCCCGGCTGGACCGACACCGGCGAGCGCTTCCGCGACCCGGAGACCGACGCGCCGGTGGCGGTGTTCTTCCATGCCCCTACCGGCGAGCGGCGCTACGTCCGCCTGCGCCGGTGACCCCGCGCGCCGTCCGGGCCAGCGCCAAAACCGGCCTTCCGAGCGAGCCCGCCAGGGAGCAGCCCAAGGCCCCCCGGGAGCGCCGCCGGGGATCGCCCCAGGAAATGTCGAGACGAACGTCCAGACGAACATCCAAACGAACGCCCGAGGCGGAGCGGCCGCGGGAGGGGCCAGCGGCGTGCCCGCGGTCCTGACCAACCGACCGGCCGAGGCACCGGCCGGAGCGCGGCCCCGGGCGCTCATCGTCGCCGGGCCGACCGCCAGCGGGAAATCGGCGCTGGCGCTGGCGCTCGCCGCGCGGATCGGCGGGATGGTGATCAACGCCGACAGCATGCAGGTCTACCGCGAGCTGCGCATCCTCACCGCGCGGCCGACGCCGGCGGAGGAAGCCGCAGTGCCGCACGCATTGTACGGCGTGCGCCCGGCGCGCGAGCCGGGCAGCGTCGCGTGGTGGCGCGAGGCGGCGCTGGCGGCGCTCGCAGCAGCGGCGTCCGCCGGCCTCGTGCCGCTGTTGTGCGGTGGGACGGGCCTGTATTTTTCTTCTCTTATCAATGGACTATCGCCAATTCCTGAGGTATCCTGGACGGCGCGGGAGGAAGCCCGCTGGCTGCTGCGGGCGATCGGTCCGGCGGCGCTGCACGCCAGGCTCGCCGCGGTCGATCCGGCCACCGCGGCGCGGCTGCGCCCGACCGACAGCCAGCGCCTGGCGCGCGCCTGGGAGGTGTGGCGCAGTTCCGGGCGCGGGCTGGCGGCGTGGCAGGCCGAGCGCGGCGCCCCGGCGGCCTGGCGCTTCCGCGCCGTGCTGCTCGATCCGCCGCGGGAGGTGCTGCGCCAGGCGATCGACGGGCGGTTCGCGGCGATGCTGGCCGCCGGCGCGCTGGCCGAGGCGCGGGCGCTGCTCGACCTCGGGCTCGATCCGGCGCTGCCGGCGATGCGGGCGCACGGGGTGCCGGAGCTGGCGGCGCATCTGCGCGGCGAGATCTCGATCGAGGAGGCGGCGCGGCGGACGCGGCTGGTGACCGGGCAATACGCCAAGCGGCAGGCGACGTGGTTCCGCCATCACGCGCTGGGCGATGCGGAGGCAGTGCATACGATCCATGCGCGATTTACGGGTCTGGCGCAATTTTCGGAATGTCAGAGGGGGGATTTATTGAATTTTCTTGAATCCCCGGCTTGACGCACCGCACCAAGCCGGCCTATCCGTGCGCCCCTCGCCGCCTGGGCGCCGTCCGGGCGGTCAGACGCGACCCAAAGGAACGCGGCCATGTCGCCCCAGGCTACTCACACGAAGCCCACCCCGGCCGAGGCCGGGCAGGCGCCCGCCGCGCAGGCATCGGCCCCCCAGGCATCGGCCGCTCCTGCATCGGCCGCTCCTGCATCGGCCGCCGAAGCTGACGCCAGCCAATCCGGGGCGGACATCCTGCTGCGCGCCCTGAAGGACCAGGGCGTCGAGGTGATCTTCGGCTACCCGGGCGGCGCCGTGCTGCCGATCTACGACGCACTGTTCAAGCAGAACGCCATCCGCCACGTCCTGGTCCGCCAGGAGGGCGGCGCGGTGCACGCCGCCGAGGGCTATGCCCGCTCCACCGGCAAGGTCGGCGTGGTGCTGGTGACCTCGGGGCCGGGGGCGACGAACGCGGTGACCGGACTGCTCGACGCGCTGATGGACAGCATCCCCGTGGTCTGCCTGACCGGCCAGGTGCCGACCCACCTGATCGGCAACGACGCCTTCCAAGAGGCTGATACCACGGGAATTACCCGCCAAGCGACCAAGCACAACTACCTGGTGAAGCGGGCCGGGGATCTGGCCCGCGTGGTGCACGAGGCGTTCTATGTCGCACGCACCGGCCGGCCCGGCCCGGTGGTGATCGACCTGCCGAAGGACATCGTGATCGGCAAGGCGCCGTACGCCGAGCCGGCGGCGACGCACCGCAGCTACCGCCCGCAGACCGAGCCCGACCCGGCGCAGATCGCCAAGGCCGTCGCCCTGCTGAAGGCGGCGAAGCGGCCGATGGTCTACGCCGGCGGCGGGGTGGTCAACGCGGGGTCCGAGGCGGCGGCGCTGCTGACCAAATTCGTCCACACCACCGGGTTCCCGATCACCAACACGCTGATGGGCCTGGGCAGCTTCCCGGCCAGCGATCCGCGCTTCCTCGGCATGCTGGGGATGCACGGCACCTACGAGGCGAACCTGGCGATGCACGGCTGCGACGCCCTGCTGGCGGTGGGTGCACGGTTCGACGACCGGGTGACCGGGCGGCTGAACGCGTTCAGCCCCGGCTCGCGCAAGATCCACATCGACATCGACCCGTCCTCGATCAACAAGAACGTCCCGGTCGAGCTGCCGATCGTCGCCGACGCCGGGCGCGCCCTGGCCGCGCTGCTGGCGGCCTGGCATGCCGATCCGACGCCGGCGGACAGCCAGGCGCTGACCGCGTGGTGGCGGCAGATCGACACCTGGCGGGCGAAGGACAGCCTGAAGTTCACCCAGGACATGCGGCCGGGGTCGATCATCAAGCCGCAATACGCCGTCCAGCGGCTGTATGCGCTGACCCGCGCGGTGAAGCAGGACATCTTCATCACCACCGAGGTCGGCCAGCACCAGATGTGGGCCGCCCAGCACTTCAGGTTCGAGCAGCCGAACCACTGGATGACCTCCGGCGGACTGGGCACCATGGGCTACGGGCTGCCGGCGGCGATGGGGGTGCAGATCGCGCATCCCGACGCGCTGGTGATCGACATCGCCGGCGAGGCCTCGGTGCTGATGAACATCCAGGAGATGGGCACGCTGTCGCAGTACAAGCTGCCGGTGAAGGTGTTCATCCTGAACAACCAGTACATGGGCATGGTGCGCCAGTGGCAGGAACTGCTGCACGGCGGGCGGTATTCCGAAAGCTACTCGGCGGCGCTGCCGGATTTCGTCAAGCTGGCCGACGCGTTCCACGCCAAGGGGCTGCGGGCGGAGACGGTCGAGCAACTGGATGACGTGATCCGCGCCATGCTGGCGTGCGACACCGCGGTGATCGCCGACATCGCGGTCGATCCGAAGGAGAATTGTTTCCCGATGATCCCGTCGGGCGCCGCGCACAACGAGATGATCCTGGGGCCGGAGCACGAGGACGAGGCGGTCGGTCTCACCGACGAGGGCCTGGTCCTGGTATAGCGAGCCCCCAGCCCGCGACGTCATGGCCGGCCCCCTGCCGGCCATCCACGCACCGCCGCAGCAAGAGGATGGCCGGGTCAAGCCCGGCCACGACGAGCAAGTGTCATCCCCCGTCTATCCGATCCTGACCTCGCCCGATGCCACCCTGCGCAGCGCCACGATCTCGGTCCTGGTGGACAACGAAGCCGGCGTCCTGGCGCGCGTCATCGGGCTGTTTTCCGGCCGCGGCTACAACATCGACAGCCTGACGGTCGCCCCGGTCGATGCCGACGGCACGCATTCGCGCATCAACGTCGTGACCTCGGGCACCGAGATGGTGATCGAGCAGATCAAGGCGCAGCTCGACCGGCTGGTGCCGGTGCACCGCGTCGCCGACCTGACGCGCGAGGGCCCGCACGTGGCGCGCGAGATGGCGCTGGTGAAGGTGCTGGGCAAGGGCGAGGCGCGGGTGGAAGCGCTGCGCATCGCCGAGACGTTCCGCGCCCGCGTGGTGGACACCACGATGGAAAGCTTCGTGTTCGAACTGACCGGCGCCACCGACAAGCTCAATGCGTTCATCGAGCTGATGCGCCCGCTCGGCCTGGCCGAGGTCTCCCGCACCGGGGTTGCCGCGCTGGCGCGCGGTGCGCGGACGATCTGACATCCGGACGATCTGACACCCGTACCATCCGACCCGCTGATATCGAGAAAGGACCAACACCATGCGCGTCTACTATGACCGCGACGCCGACGTGAACCTGATCAAGGCCAAGAACGTCGCCATCATCGGCTACGGCAGCCAGGGCCACGCCCATGCCAACAACCTGAAGGACAGCGGCGCCCGCCAGCTTGCCGTCGGGCTGCGGCCGGGCTCCGCCGGCGTGGCGAAGGCCGAGGCCGCCGGGCTGAAGGTGATGGACCCGGCCGACTGCGCCAAATGGGCCGACGTGGTGATGATGCTGACCCCCGATGAGGGCCAGGGCGACCTGTATCGCGAGAAGCTCGGCCCCAACATGAAGCACGGCGCCGCGCTGGCCTTCGCGCACGGGCTGAACGTGCACTTCAACCTGCTCGACCCGCGGCCCGACATCGACGTGTTCATGATCGCCCCGAAAGGCCCCGGCCACACCGTGCGCAGCGAGTACCAGCGCGGCGGCGGCGTGCCCTGCCTGGTCGCGGTGGCGCAGAACCCCTCGGGCAACGCGCTGGAGGTGGCGCTGTCCTATGCGTCTGCCATCGGCGGCGGGCGCGCCGGCATCATCGAGACCACCTTCAAGGAAGAGTGCGAGACCGACCTGTTCGGCGAGCAGACCGTGCTGTGCGGCGGCCTGGTCGAGCTGATGAAGGCCGGCTACGAGACGCTGGTGGCGGCGGGTTACGCGCCCGAAATGGCCTATTTCGAGTGCGTGCACGAGGTGAAGCTGATCGTCAACCTGATCTATGAGGGCGGCATCGCCAACATGAACTACTCGGTCAGCAACACCGCCGAGTACGGCGAGTACGTCTCCGGCCCGCGCATCGTCAACGACGCGACCAAGGCGGAGATGAAGCGGGTGCTGGACGACATCCAGAGCGGTCGTTTCGCGCGCGACTGGATGCTGGAGAACAAGGTGAACCAGGCGAATTTCCGCGCCATGCGCCGGCGCATGGGCGAGCACCCGATCGAGCAGGTCGGCGAGCGGCTGCGCGCCATGATGCCGTGGATCGCCAAGAACGCGCTGGTGGACAAGACGAAGAACTGAGCTTTTGTCCCCCCCCCTGCCCCGTTTCGTGCTGCGACGCTCGTGCGTCGCGGCGCGATCGATGCGGTGTGGTCTTCGGCAGGAAAGATCTACCGCAGGGCACGCGAAGCTCGCGGAGGTTCTTGGCGATGTCGGCGACGCGGTGCGGTCACCTGGAATCTTCTCTGCGGGCTCTGCGGTGAACCTTGCTTTCTTGCGGCATTCCAGCAGGGATGTTTGACATGAGCGCACGGATCGAGGTGCTGGAGGCCGACATCACCCGCCTGGCGGTGGATGCGATCGTCAACGCCGCGAACGAATCGCTGCTGGGCGGCGGCGGCGTGGACGGCGCGATCCACCGCGCCGCCGGGCCCGGGCTGCTCGCGGAGTGCCGCACGCTGGGCGGCTGCCCGACCGGCCAGGCGCGCATCACCAAGGGCTATCGCCTGCCGGCGCGCTACGTCATTCACACCGTCGGTCCGATCTGGCGCGGCGGCCATCACGGCGAGCCGGCGCTGCTCGCCAGTTGCTACCGCGAGAGCCTGAAACTCGCCGTCGCGCACGCCATCGGTTCGATCGCGTTCCCGGCGATCAGTTGCGGCGTCTATGGCTATCCGATCCCGGCGGCGGCGCGGATCGCGGTGACGGAGACCGCCGCGTTCCTGGCGGCGGCACCGTCGATCACGCGGGTGATCTTCGCCTGCTTCGGCGCCGAGGTGCTGGCGGCGTATCAGGCCGCGCGGCGCGAGCTGGCGTAGATCGCCCACGCGTCGGCCTGGTAAAGCCCAACGGCATCATCCGATGACGCTCGGGCGGCGGACCCGGGAGCGTTCGTGACCCGCCGGCGAACCGCCCAACCCATCGCAGGCACACCGCGTCGTCGCGGCCGGCGTTTCGATTTCGTCAGTGGTCCGAAGTAGAAGGTGTTTCGATGCCTTGCTGTTGCGGTTTCCTCAACGTTTCGATAACGCCAGCACTTCGACAAGACCAACGCTTCGACAAGACCAATGCTTCGGCGGGGCCCGAACCAAGGCGGCGACCGTCCGGGTTGCCTGGCCGCCGCGATGCGCTCATGCAAGACTGCATGCCAACTTTGCTGCTCTTGGCCGGCGCGGGCTTCCTGGCGGGCGCAATGAATGCCGCGGCCGGCGGCGGCTCGTTCGTCAGTTTCCCGGCGATGATCTTCGCCGGCGTGCCACCGGTTTTCGCCAATGCGTCCAGCACGGTGGCGCTGTTCCCGGGCGCCGTCACCAGTGGCTGGGCCTATCGCAAGGCACTGGGTGGGGTTGGCGGCGTGACGCTGCCGGTGTTGCTGGCGGTGAGCGTGCTCGGCGGCCTGCTCGGCGCGGCACTGCTGCTGGCGACGCCGGCGGGCGCGTTCGCCGCGCTGGTGCCGTGGCTGCTGCTGCTGGCGACACTGGCCTTTGCGTTCGGCCGCCAGGCCGGCGTGGCGTTGCGCCGCATCGTGCGCATCGGCCGCGCCACGACACTCGCCGTGCAGTTCGTGCTGGCGGTCTACGGCGGCTACTTCGGCGGCGCGGTCGGCATCATGATGATGGCAATCTGGGGGCTGCTGGGCACCAGCGACCTGAAACAAATGACCGCGACGCGCACCGTGCTGGTCGGTGCGATGAACGCGATGGCGGTGCTGTACTTCGTCGCCGCCGGCGCGGTGGCCTGGCCGCAGACGCTGGCGATGCTGTTCGCCGCCGCGCTCGGCGGCTATGCCGGGGCGCGCCTGGCGATGCGGCTTGACGCGCGCTGGCTGCGCGCCGGCGTGATCGCCATCTCCAGCGCGATCACCCTGAGCTTCTTCCTGCGCGGGGCCTGAACCCGACGGCCGCGGGGGCTGACGCAGGCAAGCAGGCCAAGGGGCTCTGCCCCTTGGAACCCCGCCAAGGGCGAGCCCTTGGAACCCTTCACTGGGAGTGTGGGGAGGGGAAGGGGGCGTGCGGGCAGGGTGTCGGTGCCGCCCCTCGCGAGGGGCGGCACCGACACCCTGCCCGCACGCCCCCTTCCCCTCCCCACACTCCCAGTCATGGAGTCCAGAGGCTCCGCCTCTGGTGGGGGTCCAGGGGGCAAAGCCCCCTGGCCTGCTTGCCTGTTTCACCCCCCGCGGCCGTTGGGTCAGGTCGCCGTCAGAGATTGCGGCGGTTTGGCAACGTTTCGGGATTGACCACGTAGCCGGGGTCCAGCACGCCGTCGAACAGTTCCAGCATGTTTTTCGCCGCGCGGATCGACATCTTCTCGTAGCATTCGATCGGCGCTGCGGCGTTGTGCGGGCTGAGCACGACGTTTTTCAGTTGCAGCAGCGGATTGGCCGGGTCCGGCGGTTCGCGCATCTGCACATCCAGGCCGGCGGCTTCCAGCTTGCCGGTGCTGAGCGCGGCGACCAGCGCCGCCTCGTCCACCAGCGGACCGCGCGCGGCGTTGATCAGCCAGGCGGTCGGCTTCAGCAGGCCCAGCATCTCGCGGTTGATCAGGTGGTGGGTCGTCTCGCTGAGCGGGCAGTGCAGCGTCAGCACATCGACCTCGGGCAACGCGGCGGCGATGTCGGTGACCGGAATGTGGCCGTCGGCGGCAATGCGCGGCACCGGGAAGGCCGGGTCGCAGACCATCACCCGCATGCCGAAGGCGGCGCAGAAGCGCGCGACCCTGGTGCCGATGCGGCCGTAGCCGATCACCAGGATGGTGCGCCCGGCCAGCTCGCCCATCGGCCTGCCCTCGCGGATCATCCAGGCGCCGGCACGCACGGAGGCGTCCATTTCGATGGTGCGTCGGGCCACCGCGAGCAGCAGCATCATGGTGTGCTCGGCCACCGCCAGGTTGTTGCCGCCGTTGGTCACGCCGACAACGACGCCGCGGCGCGTGCAAGCGGGGATGTTGACGGTGTCGTAGCCGACACCGAAACGAGAAACCACCTTGAGATCCGGCGCGCGGTCGAGCAGCGCCTCGTCCACCTTCTCGAGGCCCACGAGGACGGCCTGCGCGCCCGGCACCGCGGCGGCCAGTTCGGCCGGGCTCGGGCGGGTGAGCTGGCGGATCGTGACGTCGTGGCGGGCTTCGAGCAGGGCCATCCCGCTGGCATGCAGCGGACGGCAGAGGACGATGGTGGGCATGGCGCGATGGTTCCTCCCGGCGGTGGTCGGCGCGATGCTGCGACCTGGTGCCCCTGCGCGCAAGGTTTGGCCACCTGGGTCTTGGGGGGGAAGCAAGGCCAGGGCGCCGCGGTGGACCCGGCCGCGCAGGTCCGCGCGCCTCGGCGCACGGTCGGCCTCGTCGTCCGTCCACGTCAGGCTGCCCATGCCCGGGGCGGCACCTCGCTGCGGCGCGCAGAGTGCCATCCGCGGCGGGTCGTGGTTGACGTGATGCGGCAGCGCGATGAACCGTTGCTTCCCCCGCTGCCTTGCGGCGTGCCTGCCGGAACAAGTCCGCCGGCGGGCTCCCGCGCGTCAGTGCCTGGGTTGCGCGCTCCCGGTTCCGCGCCTGGTGCGTGTTACGCCGGCCCGCGCTCCCCCCGGCCCCCGTCTCTCGCTCCCCCCTCCGGTCCCGGTTCTACCCGGTTGTTCGCGGACCTCTGCGCTGCTGGCGACGGCGCCTGGCGTGACGGTGCCACACATGTTGCCTTCGGCTGAAATCACGGCCTCGGCCTCTGCGATGTCGGATTTTCGCAACTCAATGCCCCACCCCATTCGATTGCCGTGTACGCCTGGTGGCCGCGGCACCGATGGACCAACGCAACAGGCGCTGCCAGGCACGCGCCGGCCCGTCCCTGGACCGGACTCTCACCGGCTGGAACACGCCAGCTTCCTGGCGCACGATTTCTCACTCTGTCGTGGGATGATGGCGAAGGGGATTGGCGTATCCCAGGAGTACCTTGGGTAGCTTTCGCCTGTTGCAAATCCGCCCCCTCTTGGCGACGGCGCGAAAACCGTTTGACACGACGTTGCCCTTCACCATCATCCCGCGCCAGTGTGAGAAATCCGGGCTAGCACGGTGGCGCTCCGCCACATCTTGTTCGTCTGCACCGGCAACACCGGGCGCAGCCTGGCGGCCGAGGCGCTGGGCCGCCAGCGGATCGCGGCGCGCGGCCTGCTGCTGACGGTCGCCTCGCGCGGCGTCGCCGTGGATCCGGCCAACACGGTGGCGGAGCCGCCTCTGGCGCGGCTGCTCGCCGCGCGCGGCATCGACGTCTCGGCGCACCGCGCGGCACCGCTCACGGACGCGGACGTGCGAGCGGCGGACCGCATCCTGACCATGACCGCGGCGCACCAGCGGACCGTGCTCGGCCGGTTCCCGGCGGCCGGCGGCAAGACGCAGATGCTGTCGGAAGCCGCGCACGGCACCGGGCAGGACGTGGCCGACGCCTTCGGTGCGCCGGTGGCAACGTATCAGCGGCTGGTTGCCCAACTCGATGCTCTGGTGGCGGCGGTGCTGGACCGGTTGGGCGCGGCATAAAGCGGCCCTTCCCCTGCGTCCTGCATCGACATGAAGGCCGGCTGGCCGCGATGATGACACGCATCGTTCATGGCCGGTTGGCATGATCCCAAGCTGGCACCGACGATCCGCCGCGATGCCGCTTGCCGGGTGGCCCCGGCCTACCTCGGCGTAGCATCGCGACAGGCCCCACCGATGGTCATCGACCAGCACGATCAGCACGATCAGCACGATCAGCAGAACGAGCGGCAGCGGGACGACGGCCAATAGACGCCTGGCCAAGACCGTCATCCCGCAGCCGGTTTGGAATAGCTCCGCTCAATGCTGATCATGATCCTTATGCTGCGATGGCGAAGGTGCATGCCCGCCCCCGCCGGCGGGCGGATGGCCACCACCGCCCGATGGCGGGTGCCCGCCACCGCCCGATGGCGGGTGCCCGCCACCGCCGGAGGGCGGATGCCCACCGCCGCCGGAGGGCGGGTGCCCGCCACCGCCGGAGGGCGGGTGCCCGCCACCACCGGACGGAGGATGCCCGCCACCACCCGATGGCGGATGCCCGCCACCGCCCGATGGTGGGTGCCCACCCGGATAGCCGCCCGGCGGATGCCCGCCGCCACCCGATAGCGGGTGCCCACCACCGCCCGATGGTGGGTGCCCACCCGGATAGCCGCCCGGCGGGTGCCCGCCGCCACCCGATAGCGGGTGCCCACCACCGCCCGACGGCGGGTGCCCGCCCGGATAGCCGCCCGGCGGGTGCCCGCCACCACCCGATGGCGGATGCCCGCCACCGCCAGACGGCGGGTGCCCGCCCGGATAGCCGCCCGGCGGGTGTCCACCACCACCTGATGGCGGATGCCCGCCCGGGTAGCCACCCGGCAGATGCCCGCCCCCACCAAATGGCGGCGGACGGAAGCCGCCGCCGTAGCGTGGCGGCGGCGGCGGCCGCCAGCGATCGCCCCCCCAAACGGGTGGTGGGCGGCCGTGGTAGAAGCCTTCCCAGCGGCCACGATCAACATAGACGTAATGGTCGTGCCAACGCGGGGTCGCCCAGCCCCAATACCCGCCGACAATCGCTATGCCAGCACCGAAGAACAATCCGCCGACGAGCGCCGCGCCGATGTAGAGGCCAGGCGGCGGCGGCAGGTAGATTGGCGGGTAGGCCGGGTAGAGCCAGGTGCCGTACACCACCCGCGGATCGTAGACCGGCACGTAGACCACGTCCGGCTGGGCCGGCTCGATGTAGATGTACTGCTGCTCGGTGCGTACGATCTGCTGCGGCGTCGACCGCAGCTTGCCGGCCAACTCGGCCTGCCGGCGCAGGCGTTGGATCGAGTCGAGCACCTGGTCCTGCTGCACCGCGACGGCAAAACCAAGCTGCTGCACCCAACCCGGGTTGGCGTTCATCATCCCGAGGACCTGCGGGAAGGGTACCAGGGACTTCACGCTCGGATCCCAGGGCAGTGGCGCCAGCGCCTGCGCCAGCGCGTCGCCGCGCAGCGCCTGGTTCCCTTGTGCCTGCGCCCAGTTCGCTGCCTCCGTCACCTGCTCGGGATAGGCCGAAGCCATCAGCACCTGTGTCAGCAGTTGGTCCGGATACAGCGCGATCGGTGCCAGGATGGCATCAAGCTGCTCGGCACTGTACGCCTCCGCGGGTGCGGCGGCCGGCGGCCCCGGCGGCGGAACCATGGGT
Organism: uncultured Alphaproteobacteria bacterium; assembly: GCA_963847615.1. Lineage (GTDB taxonomy): Bacteria > Pseudomonadota > Alphaproteobacteria > Acetobacterales > Acetobacteraceae > Palsa-883. Next base: position 7,333 of record CAWKAN010000027.1, on the reverse strand, counting down.
TGGGCCTGCAACGGCGCAGGCGTCGTCGAGATCAGCAACGCAATGCTCGCCACGCTGGTGAGCAGACGGCGCATCATCTGAAGTCTCCTCGCGAAAACGTGTCACAGCTCCAACCGAAAAACGCCTTCTGTCTCCGCCCGACGCGAAGACCGGACTGCCTCCCGTCCACGGCAACCGGAAGCATGCGGGCAAGGGGCGCGGATTCCTTGATTGACCAGGAAATTGGCGCTGACTTCGCTTAACACACGGTAAAGCAGGCAATTTGATGGCGCGCCGGCTGTTGCGGATTTCTTCTGTTGCTGAATGGACGAACGCCGCGGTGCAGCGCATTGACCTGCGTCAAATCTGCCTTGGTCCGCTCCGCGGTCGGACGACGGGGCGCCGCTGCTTCGACGAATTCATTCCGTCTGAAATTCGATAGCGTTATCCTCATGCGGTTGGGTTTTGCGACCGGCGTTAACCGACCGAGCATCTTTGCGGCGTGTTGCAGCCCGGGTTTCTCACACTCGCGCGGGTGCTGGCTTGGTCCTTGCCGGGGCAAAGTGTTTCGCGCCTTGCGAATACGCCCCGTGTCGGCGGCGGCAGGAAAAGCCCCGGGGCTACCTTGGGGCACGACAATACCCTTCGCCATTATCCCGCGACAGTGGAAGAAATCCGGGTCAGCGCTGAAGCAGCCGCCAAGCGGATCACCCAGCCGCCGGGCAGAACGCCCGGGCAACCAGCCAGGGCAAGTCATATTGATGCAGCATCGTAAACCGGCCAACCCGGCGCGGCGCGCCCCTGGGGCGACGGCCGGCGCAACCCCGGCGTCCGAACCGATCCGATTGTTGGGTCACCATGGCGGCGCCAGCCGCTATGGCCGGTACGCGAGTCGACGATGATGTGCCAATGCGCCAACTCACCCGCGACGATCGCATTATCGTTGCGGGCACCAACCATAATGAAAATGTCGGAACGCACTGACCCCCGCACGCACTCGGCGTTAAGCGGGGGTCCTTGTGCGAAGCGCTGCTTCGCTCTCGGAGCAAAAGCCCCGATGATAACGTGGACTTGTCACTTGGTTGCCGATGCCACGACAGTCGGCAACTCCAACTATACCCGGTGGAGTCATGCTGTTTGGGCACCCTCCTGTCTCTGTTGACGACACCGAAATCCTGCGCTTCCCGGCGGTTCCGTGTCAAGCAAATCCGACACGGCAAACCGCGCGCACTGCCACCGGCCAGGCAGCTTCCGGGCCGGCGTGGCGTCAACTGCGCCGACGCGGGGACGGACCCCCTGGCCGTCTCCCGCCAACGCCGGTTGTCAGCGGCGGGACGGCTTGGTACAACCCACCCAAGTCCTATCACAGCCGGAAGACAGACCCATGGCCGAGCACCGCATCGCCTCGATACCCGCCGACGGCATTGGCCCGGAGGTGATCAGCGCCGGGCTCGAGGTGCTCGACGCGGTCGCCGCGCGCGACGGCGGCTTCACGCTGAAGGTGGCGCACTACGACTGGGGCTCGAACTACTACCGCAAGCATGGCCGCTTCATGCCGGCCGACGCGATGGCCTGGTTGCGCACCGCGGACGCGATCTATTTCGGTGCCGTCGGCGATCCCAACATCCCCGACGACGTCACGCTGTGGGGACTGCGGCTGCCGATCTGCCAGGGGCTCGACCAATACGCCAACGTCCGCCCGACGCGCATCCTGCCCGGCATCACCTCGCCGCTGCGCGATGTCGGGCCGGGCGACCTGGATTGGGTGATCGTGCGCGAGAACAGCGAGGGCGAGTATGCCGGCCATGGCGGGCGGGCGCATCGCGGCCTGCCGATCGAGGTCGCCACCGAGACCGCCATCTTCACCCGCGCCGGCGTCGAGCGGATCATGCGCTATGCGTTCGAGCTGGCGCGCGGCCGGCCGCGCAAGCAACTGACCGTGGTCACCAAGTCGAACGCGCAGCGCCACGGCATGGTGTTCTGGGACGAGATCGCCGCGCTGGTCTCATTCGACTACAAAGACGTGAGCTGGGACAAGGAGCTGGTGGACGCGATGACCATGCGCATGGTCCGCCACCCGCGCACGATCGATACGGTGGTGGCGACCAACCTGCACGCCGACATCCTGTCCGACCTGGCCGCCGCGCTGGCCGGCTCGCTCGGCATCGCGCCGACCGCGAACGTCGACCCCGAGCGGCGCGGTCCGTCGATGTTCGAGCCGATCCACGGCTCGGCCTTCGACATCACCGGCAAGGGCATCGCCAACCCGGTGGCCAGCTTCTGGACCGGGGCGATGATGCTGGAGCATCTGGGGGAGAAGCAAGCCGCCGCGCTGCTGATGCGCGCGGTGGAGCAGGTCTGCGCGGCGGGGATTCTGACACCGGATCTTGGCGGCAAGGCGACGACCAAGGAAGTGACGCGCGCGGTGTGCGAGGCGGTGCGCGGGATGAACGCGTAGGGAAGGGTCAGCGCTTCCGATATTCCTCGCGCAACACATCGATTGCCGCTTCCAGCGCGTCCAATCCGCCCCGCATCCGCATCGCTGCTTGCGGGTCGTCGGTCTGCTCCAGTTCGATCGATCGACGTCTCCAGTCGGACGCGATGTCTCTCAGACGAAACGTCAAAGCTTGCAGCGCCGCTCCAATCCGATGTCCGCCCCCTCTTCGACTTGCGACCGTCAGCCATTCGGCGACAACCGCGTGCGCCTCGTCGGCGACCCGATCCCGCTTGGCTCCCACATCCGCCGCCAGTGCTGCCAGCCGCTTGGCTGCCGCCTCGGCGCGATGCACCGGCTGTAAGCCCACCGCGGCGATTGGCTGTCCGGTGAGGTCCCCCATCGGCACTTCCAGTACGCTGGCGATCCGCTGCAGGGCACCCGGGCTTCCCGGTTTCTTGCCCCCTTCAATCTCCGCCAGATAGCTCGCCGCGACCTCGGCCGCTTCGGCCAAAGCCCGCTGCTTGATCCCCCGCTTTTCGCGCCAGACCCGCACCGGACTTTCGCCATCCAGCAATCGGCGCGCCTCATCCGCTGTGAGGTAGTTGCGTCGCGCGTCGTCCCAGCCGACGCGGTCCTCGTACGCGCGATGCGCCGTCACGGCGGCGAGATCGATCGCATCCTCGGCAGAGCGCACCAACGCCTCGAAATCCGCCCGCCTGAGCGTGATGGTGTCCCGCGTTTGGGCCAGCGGCTTGAAGGCGTTCGCAGCGGCACTCATCGATAGACATCCTTTCGATTGCCGACCCGGTCCACCACCACGTCGCCACCACGTCGGCGGAACACGGCGCGCCAATCGCCTTTGCGCAACCGCCACACCCCTGGCTGGGCGACGAGTTCCGTGACGAAGGAGAATCGTCTTTTCGGCGCCGCCGCCACCATTTCAAGCGCCTTCAGCAGGCGCTCCCGGTCCTGTTTCGGCACCGCCGCCAACTGCTGAAGCACGTCCGGCGGGATGATGAGCCCCATGCGCGCCGATTTGTTCGCTGATGGCGAAGAGGCGTCAAGGGGAATTTTCGCTATCAGCAAATATTAAGCCTTGCGCCACGAAAAAGGGGCCGGTTGCCCGGCCCCTTCGTTCACCCCCGCGCCGCGACGCGTCAGGCCGCCTTGGCGACCGGCTCGCTGGCGATGGCCGAGGGAGACGCGCCGCCGATCGCGATCTTGCGCGGCTTCAGCGCCTCCGGCACCACGCGCTTCAGGCCGACATGCAGCAATCCGTCGCGCAGATCGGCATCCTCGACCACCATGTGGTCGGCCAGCACGAAGCGGCGCTCGAACGCCCGCCCGGCGATGCCGCGATACAGCATCTCGGCCCCCTCGCCCTCCGCGGTCACCCGACCGCTGATCAGCAGCGTGTTGTCCTTCACGGTGATGTCGAGGTCGGATGGTCTGAATCCGGCCACCGCCATGGTCAGGCGGTAGGTGTCATCGCCGGTCCGCTCGATGTTGTAGGGTGGGTAGCTCTGCGCGTCGGCACTGGCACTGGCGGTGTCCGCCAGGCGGGCCAACCGGTCGAAACCGATGGCGGTACGGAACAGTGGTGCAAAGTCGAACGTCGTCATGGCAAACCTCCTGCAATTAGCAAGGCCTATGGTTCGGGCCGCCCGGCTGGGCCGACCCCACGCAAGCCCCGAAACCCCAATTGGGCGCTCCGGACATCCTGAATCTAGTCAGCACCGACCGCGGTTCAAGAGGCTGGCGCACCCGGCCCTGGCGATCATTTGAACCAAAGCGAAGCTCCGGGTCCCGCCTGCAAGCCCGCCGACGCCCCCCTCGGCGGGCTACGGCATTCACCGATCGTTGCCCGCGGCGGTCGGCGCGCTCCGGTGATGCGACCTGGGCGCTGGCTGCATCGCAAGCAAGTCAAGGATTCCAACACGGAGGAAGCGCGGAGGGCCACGCAGGGCCACGGAGAAGCAAGAAATTTGGGCGCTTCGCGCGGTCGTCGGTGCCGGCACCGCGCGCAGCGCATCGATGCCTTCTCCGTGGCCCTGCGTGGCCCTCCGCGCTTCCTCCGGGTTGAAATTCTTGGCTCATATGGCGTTGACGGTTGGACGGCCCCGTAGGGCGGAAAAGCGCAGCGCCTTCCGCCATCGGACGGCGGCGGGATATGTTGTTGGGGACGTCGGCAGATGCGAGCGGCTCGCCCGGCGGTGGCGGAAGGCGCTGCGCTTTTCCGCCCTACGGGGCCGTCCAACAGTCAACGCCATAAGAGCCAAATTCTTGCTTGCTTGCTTGCCTGCGGACGCTGCGAACCCGCCCAGGGCCGACCGGTCGGTTGACACTCGCGGGCAGGGGGTGGGTGAATCCCGTAGCCTCGGCGGGGGGCGGGAACGGGACCCCCCTGGCCTTCCCTTCCTCCCCCCGGCGTGCTTGGAATCGCCCGCCAAGGTCGCTGCAACGCCAGACCGGGGGAACGCATGAAGATCGCACGGGTTGAGACGCTGCAGGCGGACGCCGGGTGGCGGATGTTCTCCTTCCTCAAGGTCAGCACCGACGACGGGATCGTCGGCTGGTCGGAGTTCAACGAGAGCTTCGGCTCCACCGGCCTGTCCGACGTGATTCGCGGCCTGACGCCGGCGCTGATCGGCAAGGACCCGCGCCGCTATGAGCAGGTGACGCAGCACTTGCACGTGCTGACGCGGCAGTCGCGCGGCGGGATCAACCAGCAGGCGATCGCGGCGATCGAGAACGCGCTGCTCGACGTCACCGGCAAGGCGTACGGCGTGCCGGTCTACGCGCTGTTCGGCGGGCCGATCCGAGAGCGCATTCCGGTCTACTGGTCGCATTTCGGCACCTATCGGGTGCGCAGCGCCGCGCTGCTGGGCGTGCCCGCGCTGCGCAGCTACGACGACCTGGCGCGGCATGCGCAGGAGGTGAAGCAGCGCGGCTTCCGTGCGCTGAAGACCAACATCCTGCCGGTGGTGGACGGCGCGCTGGCCTCGTTCACGCCGGGGTTCGGGCGCACGCCGGGCTGGCCGGAGCTGAACTGGGACAACCGGCTGACCCGCGGCGTGACCGAGCAGTTGATGGCGATCCGCGCCGGCGGTGGGGCCCGAGATGGGCATCCATCTCGACGTCAATTTCCATTTCAAGACCGAGGGCTTCAAGCGCATCGCCGCGGCGGTGGCGCCGGCCAACCTGACCTGGCTGGAGATCGACACGCACGACGCGCCGTCGCTGGCCGAGATCAAGCGCGGCGCGCCCTGCCCGATCGCCTCGTGCGAGACGTTGCACGGACGGCGCGAGTTCAAGCCGTTCTTCGACAGCTACGCGACCGACGTGGCGATCATCGACGTGATCTGGAACGGCTTGAATGAATCGCTGAAGATCGCGGCGATGGCCGACGTCTACGAGGTGAACTGCGCGCCGCATAATTTCTACGGGCATCTGTGCAGCGCGATCAGCGCGACGTTCAGCGCGGTGGCGCCGAATTTCCGGGTGATGGAGATCGACATCGACAGCGCGCCGTGGCGCGACGAGTTCTACACCACGGTGCCGGCGATCGAGAACGGCGAATTCGTGCTGCCGAAGGGGCCGGGCTGGGGGATCGATGTGAACGAGACGGCGGTGCGCGCGCGACCGCCGAAGGGCTGACCTCACTTCTCCCCCTCCCCTGGCGGGAGGGGGTTGGGGGGAGGGGTCGATCGGCACCATTGAAGCCGCGGGCCCCCTCCCCCCAGCCCCCTCCCGCCAGGGGAGGGGGAGTGATAGCTCGTACCCACCCACATCCTGTTGAGGCACTACAACCGAGGAGACTGAACTTGGCCAAATTCAAGATCGCGACGCCCGCCGGGGCGAGCTTCACCGTCGCGGGCGGCGGTTACGCATACGAGATGGAGGACCTCGCCGGCCTCGACGCCGAGATCGTCGAAGGCCCCGCGGATGAGGACGGCTTCATCAAATTCGCCCAGGACGCCGACGCGATCTATGCCAAGGGCATGCGCTTCACCAGGAAGGTGGTGGACGCGCTGCCGGCGAAGTGCCGCGCCATCGTGCTGGGCAGCGTCGGCGTCGACAGCGTCGATGTCGTCGCCGCCACCGCGCGCGGCCTGCCGGTGACCAACTGCCCCGATACCTTCATCGAGGAGGTCGCCGATCACGCGATGATGCTGCTGCTGGCGTCGCATCGCCGGACGCTCGAACAGGACCGCATGGTGCGCGAGGGGCGCTGGCGCGAAGGCCGCCCGGCGCTGCTGCAGATCCCGCGCCTGCTGGGCCAGACGCTCGGCCTGATCGCCTTCGGCCATGTCGCCCGCGCGGTGGCCAAGCGCGCCAAGCCGTTCGGCCTGCGGGTGATGGCCTATGACCCGTTCATCGAGGAACTGATCATGATCGAGCACGGCGTGATCCCCGCCACGCTCGAGGAGGTGCTGAGCCAGTCCGACTTCGTGTCGATGCACGCCCCGGCGACGCCGGAGGCCGAGGGCATGCTGATGGAGAAGCACTTCCGGCTGATGAAGCCGACCGCCATCTTCATCAACACCGGCCGCGGCCCGACGGTGCAGGAATCCGGGCTGATCAAGGCGCTGGCCGAGGGCTGGATCGCGCACGCCGGCCTCGACGTGCTGGAGATCGAGCCGCCGGGCAACAACAACCCGATCCTGGGGATGGCGAACGTGACGCTCAGCGCGCACACGGCGTCGGCCTCCGCCCGGTTCGATCCGGCCCGGAAACGCCATGTCGGGCGCGAGCTGGCGCTGGTGCTGCGCGGCAAGTGGCCGATGAGCTGCGTCAACCCGGCGGTGCTGATGAAGTCCGAGCTGCGGCGCTGGCAGCCGGTCTCGATGGAGCGCGGGCCGAACAGCTAATACCAGCCGGCGGAAAGATTGACCCCTCGGCGGCGCCTGCTACGAT
>CAWKAN010000026.1:0-346030 GCA_963847615.1 uncultured Alphaproteobacteria bacterium | reverse complement strand
CGAGAACTGGGGCTGCCGCGCGGTGCGCTGCCGCCGCCATCGGCTTTCGGCTACCATCCCGCCCCAAGTCGGAGTCCCGCCATGAACGACAGCACCGGCCTGTCCCACGCCAGCCTGCTCGACCGCCTCGCCGAGGTCGCCGTGTGCGTCGGCCTCGGCGGCCTGCAGCCAGGCCAGCAACTGGTGATGACCGCGCCGCTCGAGGCCGTCGCCCTCACCCGCCGCATCACCCGGCACGCCTATCGCGCCGGCGCCTCGCTGGTCACCACCTTGCTTCGCCGATGATGCCGCCACCCTGTTGCGCTATCAGCACGCCGCGGACGCCGGTTTCGACACCGCCGCGGGCTGGCTGTACGACGGCATGGCGGCGGCCTTTCGTGCCGGCGCGGCGCGCCTGGCCATCGTCGGCGAGGACCCGAACCTGCTGTCAGGCCAGGACCCCGAAAAGGTTGCCCGCGCCAACCGCGCCCGCTCGATCGCCTACCGCCCGGCGCTGGAGCTGATCACCAATTCCGCCATCAACTGGACCATCGTCGCCGCCGCCACGCCGGCCTGGGCGCGCGCGGTGTTCCCGGCGCTGCCCGAGAACGCGGCGATGGCCCGGCTGTGGCAGGCGATCTTCGTCGCCTCCCGCGTCACCACCGACGACCCGATCGCCGGCTGGGCGGCGCACAACGCCACGCTGATGGCGCGGCGCGAGATGCTGAACGCCAGGCGCTACGCCGCGCTGCACTATCGCGGCCCGGGCACCGACCTGCGCGTCGGCCTCGCCGACGCGCACCGCTGGATGGGCGGCCTGACCACCGCGGCGAACGGCATCACCGGCAACCCGAACATCCCGACCGAGGAGGTGTTCACCACGCCGCACTGCCGCCGCACCGACGGCACCGTGGCGGCGACCTTGCCGCTCGCCCACCAGGGCACGCTGATCGAGGGCATCGAGGTCCGCTTCGAAGCCGGCGCCATCGTCCAGGCGCGGGCGCGGCGCGGCCAGGCGGTGCTGGAGCGCATGATCGCCACCGACGCGGGCGCGCGTCGGCTGGGCGAGGTCGCCCTGGTGCCCGCCGCCTCGCCGATCGCGCAGACCGGCCTGCTGTTCCTCAACACGCTGTTCGACGAGAACGCCGCCAGCCACATCGCGCTGGGCCAGTCGTACAGCAAATGCTTCACCGACGGCGGCGCGGCCGGGGCGGAGGCGCTGCGCGCGCGCGGCGCCAACAGCAGCCTGATCCATGTGGACTGGATGATCGGTTCGGCCCAGGTCGACGTGGACGGCATCGCGGCCGACGGCACGGCGGAGCCGTTGCTGCGCGCCGGCGCCTGGGTATGAGCGCGCCGCGGATGCATCGGGCCAAGCCTGGCCGGGCCACGCCGCGCACCGGCGCCGGGCAAAAAAAGGGCGGTGCGCCGGTATTTCAGGCGCACCGCCAAGGTCGTCACGCCGTTCGGGGGGAAGGCGCGACATCGGGGAGGAAACAGGACACCGGCGAGGCCGGCTCCGACGCAATGGTATGAACCAAGTTTCCTAATAAAAGGTTAACGCAACCCATAGTTGTTCATCCTGGTGTGATTTTCAACCGTTATTCTAAAGGCTCCCTCTCGCCGCCTGCACATCTGGCCGGCCCCGCCTCTGCCCCAAATTGGCCCCCCGGCGCGCCGAGACCCAAGTTGACTGCTCCCCCGCTGACCGCCCGCCATGGACCGCCCGCCATGGACCGACCCCATGGACCGCCCGCCATGGACCGCCCGCCATGGACCGACCCATGGACCGACCCCATGGACGACCCCATGGACACGACCCCATGGAACGACAAGGAGCCTGCGATGCCCATCCTGCCCAGACGGACCGGTCCCCTCGTCGGCCTCAAGGTGTTGGAGATCGGCCACTATGTCGCGGCGCCGTTCTGCACGCGGATCCTGGCCGATCTCGGCGCCGAGGTGATCAAGATCGAGCCGCCCGGGGGCGACCCGTTCCGCGGCTGGGGTGCGGCGGTGGACGGCAACTCGGTCTGGTTCAGCATCCACGGGCGCAACAAGCTGTCGGTGGTGCTGGACCTGAAGCGGGAGCGCGCCACCGCGCTGAAGCTGGCCGCGCGGGCCGACGTGCTGGTGGAGAATTTGCGCGCCGGGCAGCTCGAACGCCTCGGCCTGGGGCCGGAGGTGCTGCACCGGGAGAATCCGCGCCTGGTGATCGCGCGCATCTCCGGCTACGGCCAGGACGGGCCGTATCGCGACCGCCCGGCGTTCGGCGCGATCGGCGAGGCGATGGGCGGGCTGCGCCACCTGACCGGGTATCCGCCTGGCACCTCCGACCTGCCGCCGCCGCGCTGCGGCATCTCGATCAGCGACGACCTGGCGGGACTTTATGCCGCGATCGGGCTGCTGGCGGCGCTGTGGCAGCGCGATGCCTCGCCCGTCGCGCAGAAGCCCGGCGCCGATACGGGCATCGGCACCGGCCGCGGCCGCGTCATCGACGTCAACCTGGTCGATTCCGTGTTCAGCCTGCTGGAGGGGATGCTGCCGGAATACGCGCTGGACGGGCGCATCCGCCAGCCGGTGGGCGCGGCGATCCCCACCGCGGCGCCGACCAACACCTATCGCTGCGCCGACGGCAAGTGGCTGTGCATCGCCGGCAACTCCGACCCGATCTTTGCCCGGCTGATGACGGCGATCGGCCAGGCGGCCCTGGCGAAAGACCCCGCCTACGCCACCAACGCCGACCGTTGCGCCCGGCGCGAGGAACTGGATGCGGTGATCGGCGCCTGGACCGCCACGCTGCCGGCCAAGGACGCCGAGGCACGGCTGGAAGCCGCCGACGTGCCTTGCTCGCGCCTGTACGACATCGCCGACTGCGCCGCCGACCCGCATTTTCGTGCGCGCGCCAGCGTGCAGCCGATCGACGACCCACTGATCGGCCGCACCCTGCACCCCGGCCCGACGATCCGCCTGGACGGCGACGCGCCGGAGCTTGTGGTGGCCTGGCCGGGTCCCGCCGTCGGGGCGCACACGGAGTATGTGCTGAACACGCTGCTTGGTGGGGAGTCGCGACCTGCCACGTAGGGCGGAACAGCGTAGCGCATTCCGCCATCTCTCAAGGGGCGCAGGAGGCCGTCGGTCCGGCGCGAACGGCGGAATGCGCTACGCTGTTCCGCCCTACGTTGTCCCCGCAGACGCCCCCGACCCCATCACGCCGGCAGCACCGTCGCCCCCATCAACGCGCGATCGACGGCGCGGGCGCATTGCCGCCCCTCGCGGATCGCCCATACCACCAGCGACTGCCCGCGCCGCATGTCGCCGGCGGCGAACACCCGCGGCACCGAGGTCGCATACGCACTGGTATCCGCCCGCACGTTGCCGCGCGCATCCAGCGCCATCCCGGCCTGGTCCAGCAGGCCCGGCTTGCGTGGGCCGAGGAAGCCCATCGCCAGCAGCACCAGATCGGCCTTGAGCTGGAAGTCGCTGCCCGCGATCTCGCGCATCGTCGTGCGGCCATCTGCGCCCTTCACCCATTCGACCCGCGCACAGTCCAGCGCCGTCACCCGGCCCTTCTCGCCCACCGCGCGCTGCGTCGTCACCGCCCAGTCCCGCGCGCAACCTTCCGCATGCGCGTGCGAGCTGCGCAGCTTGGTCGGCCAGTCCGGCCAGACCAGCGCCTTGTTCTCGTGCACCGGCGGTTTCGGCAGGATCTCGAGCTGCGTCACCGAGGCCGCGCCCTGGCGGATCGAGGTGCCGATGCAGTCCGAGCCGGTGTCGCCGCCGCCGATCACCACGACATGCTTGCCCTTGGCCGAAATCGTGCCGTCGGGCGCCGCGCGGGCCTCGTCGTCGCCGGCGCCGCGTTTGTTCTGCTGGATCAGAAAATCCATTGCATAGTGGATGCCCTCCAGTTCGCGGCCGGGCACCTCCAGATTGCGCGGCCACTCCGCCCCGCCGGCCAGCACCACCTGGTCGAACTCGGCAAGCAGCGTCGCCATCGGCAGCGCGGCGCCGATTTCGGTTCCGGTCCAGAACATCACGCCTTCCGCGATCATCTGGTCGATCCGGCGATCGATCTGCGCCTTCTCCATCTTGAAGTCGGGGATGCCGTAGCGCAGCAGCCCGCCGATGCGATCCTGCCGCTCGTACACCGTCACCGCGTGGCCGACTCGGGCAAGCTGCTGGGCGCAGGCCAGGCCCGCCGGTCCCGAGCCCACCACCGCGACGCGCTTGCCGGTCCGGTGCGACGGCGGCTGCGGCACGATCCAGCCTTCCTGCCAGCCGCGATCGACGATGGCGCACTCGATCGTCTTGATCGTCACCGGGTTGTCGTCGATGTTCAGCGTGCAGGCCGCCTCGCATGGCGCCGGGCAGACGCGGCCGGTGAATTCCGGGAAATTGTTGGTCGAGTGCAACGTGGTCAGCGCCGCCCGCCATTGGTCGCGGTAGACCAGGTTGTTCCAGTCCGGGATCATGTTGTTGACCGGGCAGCCCTGGTGGCAGAACGGAATGCCGCAATCCATGCAGCGCGCCGCCTGCTCGCGCAGCTCCGGCCGCGTCAGCGGCTTGAGGAATTCGCGCCAGGTCTTGCGCCGCACCTCCGGCTTGTCGTAGCCGCGGTCGTGGCGCTCGATCTCCAGAAAGCCGGTCGGCTTGCCCATGCGATTTGGTGTCCCTGCGTCCGTGGGGCTCACCTCTCCCGCTTGCGGGAGAGGTCGGGGAGCGAAGCGACACGGGTGAGGATGGTGCACGCGGCACCACCCTCACCCGGCTTGCTTCGCTCGCCGACCTCTCCCACTCCGTGGGAGAGGTGTACGCTGTCGGGTTTCCGGATCATCGTCAGTCCGCCGCCGCCTTGGCGTCGCGCTCGGCGGCCAGTTCGTTCAGCGCGCGGCGGAACTCGGTGGGCATCACCTTGACGAAGCCCGGCAGCACGGCGTCCCAGTTCTCCAGCAACTCGCGTGCGCGCTCGCTGCCGGTGAACAACAGGTGGCGCTCCACCAGGATGCGCAGCCGCTCGGCATCGAAGCGCAGCAGGTCGCCCATGCCGCTGTCCTCGACGCTGACCGAGCGCTGGCGCGGCCGGTCGGGATGGTCCACCGGCGCCGCGTCGGCGGCGGCCACCGGCTCCAGCTTGACCCCGGCCGGATTGCACAGGCTGGCGAAACGATTCTTCGGGTCGTAGACGTAGGCAATGCCGCCCGACATGCCGGCGGCGAAATTGCGACCGGTCTCGCCCAGCACCACCACCACGCCGCCGGTCATGTATTCGCAGCCGTGGTCGCCGCAGCCTTCGGCCACCGCAATGGCGCCGGAGTTGCGCACCGCGAAGCGCTCGCCGGCGACGCCGTGGAAATACGCCTCGCCGGCAATCGCGCCGTACAGTACCGTGTTGCCGACGATGATGTTTTCGCCCGGATCGCGCGCGGCCTCCGGCGGTTGGCGCACTGTGATGCGCCCGCCGGACAGCCCCTTGCCGACATAGTCGTTGGCGTCGCCGATCAGTTCCAGCGACACGCCGCGCGCCAGAAACGCACCAAAACTGCCGCCGGCGGTGCCGGTCAGCCGGATGGCGATGGTGTCCTCCGGCAGCCCGGCGTGGCCGTAGCGCCGCGCCACCTCGCCCGACAGCATGGCGCCGACGGTGCGGTGGACGTTGCGGATCTCGCGCGCGATGCGCACCGGCTTGCCGGCGTCCAGCGCCGGCTTCGCCGCCTCGATCAGCGCATTGTCCATCGCCTTGTCGAGGTGGTGGTTCTGCGTCTCGCCGTTATGGATCGCCACGCCGCGCGCCGGCTTCACCTGGTGCAGGATGCGCGTCAGGTCGACGCCCTTCGCCTTCCAGTGCTCGAGCGCGCGGCGCGTGTCCAGCTTGTCGACGCGCCCGACCATGTCGGTGAAGCGACGGAAGCCGAGCTTGGCCATCAGCGCGCGGACTTCCTCGGCGACGAAGAAGAAGTAGTTGATCACGTGCTCCGGCGCGCCGGTGAAGCGCTTGCGCAGCACCGGGTCCTGCGTGGCGATGCCGACCGGGCAGGTGTTCAGGTGGCATTTGCGCATCATGATGCAGCCGGCGGCGATCAGCGGGGCGGTGGAAAAACCGAACTCGTCGGCGCCCAGCAGCGCGCCCACCACCACGTCGCGCCCGGTGCGCAGCCCGCCATCGACCTGCACCGCGATGCGTCCGCGCAGCGCGTTCAGCACCAGCGTCTGCTGGGTCTCGGCCAGGCCGATCTCCCACGGCGAGCCGGCGTGGGTCAGCGAGGTCAGCGGGCTGGCGCCGGTGCCGCCCTCGAACCCGGAAATGGTTACGTGATCGGCACGCGCCTTCGCCACGCCGGCGGCGACGGTGCCGACGCCGACCTCGGCGACCAGCTTCACCGAGATGCGCGCCCCGGGATTGACGTTTTTCAAATCGTGGATGAGCTGCGCCAGGTCCTCGATCGAGTAGATGTCGTGGTGCGGCGGCGGCGAGATCAGCCCGACGCCCGGTGTCGCGTGGCGCACCCGGGCGATGTTCTTGTCCACCTTGTGGCCGGGCAACTGGCCGCCCTCGCCGGGCTTGGCGCCCTGCGCCATCTTGATCTGCAGATCGTCGGCGTTGACCAGATATTCCGCGGTGACGCCGAACCGCCCGGAGGCGACCTGCTTGATCGCCGAGCGCATCGAATCGCCGTTCGCCAGGCGCTTGTAGCGATCGGATTCCTCGCCGCCCTCGCCGGTGTTGGATTTGCCGCCGATGCGGTTCATCGCGATCGCCAGCGTGGTATGCGCCTCGCGCGAGATCGAGCCGAAGCTCATCGCGCCGGTGGCGAAACGCTTGACGATGTCGGCGGCGGGTTCGACCTGCTCGATCGGCACCGGCTGTTCGGCGAAGCGCAGTTCCATCAGCCCGCGAATGGTCAGCAGCCGCTCGTTCTGGTCGTTGATGCCGTGCGCGAAGGCGGCGTAATCCTCGGCGATGTTGCCGCGCGCGGCGTGTTGCAGCGTCGCCACCGATTCCGGCGTCCAGGCATGCGCCTCGCCGCGCAGGCGGAACGCATAGTCGCCGCCGACATCCAGCATGCCGCGATAGATCGGGTTCTCGCCATAGGCGTTGCGGTGGCGGGCGACCGCCTCCTCGGCGATCTCGGTGAAGCCGACGCCCTCGATCGTCGTTGCGGTGCCGGTGAAGCAGGTCTCGACGAAAGCGCTGGACAGGCCGACCGCGTCGAAGATCTGCGCGCCGCAATAGGACTGGTAGGTGGAGATGCCCATCTTGGACATCACCTTCAGCATCCCCTTGCCGACCGCCTTGAGGTAGTTCTTCTGCACCTCATACGGTTTCAGCTTCAGGCCGTTCTGCACGCGCAACTGCTCGAGCGTTTCGAAAGCGAGGTAGGGATTGATCGCCTCCGCGCCATAGCCGGCGAGCACGCAGAAATGATGCACTTCGCGCGCCTCGCCGGTTTCGACCACCAGGCCGGTGCTGGTGCGCAGCCCCTGACGGATCAGGTGGTGGTGCACCGCGGCGGTGGCGAGCAGGGCGGGGATCGGAATGCGCTCGGCCGAGACCGCGCGATCGGACAGCACCAGGATGTTGTGGTTGTCCAGCACGGCGTCCGTCGCCTCGCGGCAGATGCGTTCCACCGCTCCCTGCATCCCCGCCGCGCCCTCGGCCGCCTTCCAGGTGGTGTCGAGCGTGCGGGTGCGGAACGCGCCGCCGGCCAGCGTGTCGATGGCGCGGATCTTTTCGAGGTCGGCGTTGGTCAGAATCGGGTGCGACACTTCCAGCCGGTAGTGCGCACCCGCCTGGTGGCCCAACAGGTTCGGCCGCGGCCCGATCATCGAGACCAGCGACATCACCAGTTCCTCGCGGATCGGATCGATCGGTGGATTGGTGACCTGGGCAAAGTTCTGCTTGAAATAGTTGTACAGCAGCTTCGGCCTGGCCGAGAGCACCGCGAGCGGCGTGTCGGTGCCCATCGAGCCCACCGGATCGTCGCCGGTGAGCGCCATCGGCTCCAGGAAGAACTGCACGTCCTCCTGCGTGTAGCCGAACGCCTGCTGGGTGTGCAGCAGCGTGCCGAGATCGTTCGGCCGCGGCAGCGCGTGGCGGTCGGGGCTGTCGGGCAGCTCCTCCAGCTTGAACTGCGTGGCCTTCAGCCAGTCGGCGTAGGGATGCGCGTTGGCCAGCGTGCGCTTGACCTCGGCGTCGTCGATGATGCGGCCCTCTTCCAGGTCGATCAGCAGCATCTTGCCGGGTTGCAGGCGCCATTTGCGGACGATTTTTTCCTCCGCCACCGGCAGCACGCCGACCTCGGAGGCGAGGATCACGTGGTCGTCGTCGGTGATGATGTAGCGCGCCGGGCGCAGCCCGTTGCGGTCCAGCGTGGCGCCGATCTGCCGCCCATCGGTGAAGGCGATCGCCGCCGGCCCGTCCCATGGCTCCATCAGCGCGGCGTAATATTCGTAGAAGGCGCGCCGCTTCGGACCCATCAGCTTGTTGCCGGCCCAGGCCTCCGGGATCAGCAGCATCATCGCGTGCGCCAGCGAATAACCGCCGGCGACCAGGATCTCCAGCGCGTTGTCGATGCAGGCGGTGTCGGACTGGCCGTGCGGAATGATCGGCCACATCTTGTCGAGGTCCGGTCCGATCAGCTCCGAGGACATCGAGCGCCGTCTTGCATACATCCAGTTGACGTTGCCGCGGACGGTGTTGATCTCGCCGTTGTGCGCCAGGAACCGGTACGGATGCGCCAGCTTCCACGACGGGAAGGTGTTGGTGGAGAAGCGCTGATGCACCAGCGCCAGCGCCGATTCCGTCAGCGGGTCGCGCAGGTCGAGATAGAAGCTGCCGACCTGCGGCGCCAGCAGCAAGCCTTTGTAGACCATCGTGCGGGTGGAGAACGACGGCATGTACAGGTCGCCGAGGCCGGGCAGGTGCTTCTGCTCGCCGATCGCCCGCGCATTGTTGAGGATCTGCTTGCGGATCGCCAGGATCTTCCGCTCGAACGCGTCCTGGTCCTTGATCCGCGGGCTGGCGGCGACGATCGCCTGGCGGATCACCGGCATGGTTTCGATCACCCGCTCGCCCAGTCCGGTGATGTCGGTCGGCACCTCGCGCCAGCCGACCACGGCCTGGCCCTCGGCGGCGACCACCGTCTCGAAATGGCGGATGGCGTAGTCGCGCGCGGCTTCCTGGCGCGGCAGGAAGCACATCGCGACGGCATAGCGCCCGGGGGGCGGCAGCTTCACGCCCGCCGTGTCCGCCCAGTGGCGCAGCAGGCGATCGGGCATCTGGATCAGGCAGCCGGCGCCATCGCCCACCAGCGGGTCGGCCCCGACCGCGCCGCGATGGTCGAGGTTGACCAGGATCTCCAGGCCGCGACCGATGATCTCGTGCGACTTGCGGCCCTTGATATTGGCCACGAAGCCGACCCCGCACGCATCGTGTTCGTTGCGTGGATCGTAGAGTCCCTGGCGTTGCGGAAGGCCCATCATCAGTCGCTTTGCGTCGATCGCCGTCTGCGGAATTGCACGGCATGTTGCTATCGTCTTTGTAGGGCAAGCAGCGCCCGGCCGGGGCCGTCACGTGGCCAGGCCAAGTCACCGCCGCAAGAAACTATCCGCCGGGCCGCCGGTCTGCAACAGACTCTGTCGCCGCGGTAGGCCGGGGCCGCGCGGGTGCGCCAGGCGGCAGTCCGCGCCGACGGTGTCAGCGCGACAAGTCGACCGCGACGGCGCTGTGCTGGCCGGTGAGATCGATCTCCAGATGCACCCGTCGCGCGATCAGCGCCGGGATGCGCGTGCGATGGGGGCCGTCCCGAAAGCCCACGATCCCGAGTTCCGCGAAGCGCTTGAGCGTGCGTGACAGGCTGGCCTCCTTGCGCCCGGTCAGCGTGGCGAGTTCGCGCACGGACGCCGGCCGGTGGCGGCGGATCGCCGCCAGGACGGACAGATTGCCGGGTGACAACAGCTTGACCATCGCCTCGGCCGACACCTGCTCGGTCGCGGCGCGATGCGCCGTCGCTTCGCTGTCGAACCACATCCTGGGCACGTCGTCCGCGCCGCCTGGGTCGCGCACGACGCGCTTCGTCCATGCGGCGAAGTCGCGCAACGAGCCGACCTTATAGGGTGTGGGGGATGGATTTTTCATCGAGTGTCCTCTTCACCTCTCGCCAGAAATCATCGAGCAACCGGGCCGCCGTCGTGAAGTCGTACGGGCGGCCCGCGTCTCTCGCCGTCCTGTGCCAATGGTCGTAGACGATGCGCCTGCGCCGATAGCCGCGACCGCCCTTCTCAACACCGTGTGCATTGTCGAAGCGCACCCACGGTGGGCCACCTCGCTTCGGACGCAGCACGAGCGCGTAACTGATGCCGTGCGGGCGTTCCGGTGTCCTGTCGGTGCGCCGCGCGGTGAATTCCACAACCAGGCCCGGAGCCATCTCGAAGCTCGCACCGTCCAAAGCAAGCAGCGGTTCGAGCTCGTCATCCTCCATAGGTTAACATACCATGTTAAGATAGCGCGATGCAAATTCCGCTTCATCCTCCCGCCCCGAGGCATCTCAAGCATCATCAAGGCCACAAGCAACGAGCGCCGACGGCGACGATGCCTGGCGCCTCGGCGGTGCCCACAGGCCGCGCGCTGAAAAGCGCGAGCCTCGGTGACTGTCGGTGTTTGACGCATAGCGCGCCATGGGCTTCGTGTGGGACACCGCCACGAACGAGCGCGATCGGACTGCAGGTGGCCTGCCATTCGTGCTGGCGATCAAGATGTTCGACGGCCAGACGATCGATCTGGTCGATCGTCGGCGCGACTACGGCGCGACGCGCATGCAGGCGGTTGGGATGGTCGGCGGGTTGGTCCTGCTCTGCGTCTACACGGATCGTGGTCCGGTGCGACGGATTATCAGCCTGCGCCGTGCCACCAGGAGAGAACGAGATGCCTATGGTACGACGTTCCCGGGCTGACATCGATAGCCGAAAGCTGTTGGCGGGCCTGGGTGCGGCTCGGCGGCGAACCGAGGCCGAAATCGACGCGGAGGCAGCGGAGGACGGCAACGCCTGGACTGAAGCGGATGTGGCTCGGGCCATCGCGGTCTATCCGCCGCCCACGGCCGAACAGGTGCGTGCCCTGCGGAGCCGG
Source organism: uncultured Alphaproteobacteria bacterium (assembly GCA_963847615.1). Lineage (GTDB taxonomy): Bacteria > Pseudomonadota > Alphaproteobacteria > Acetobacterales > Acetobacteraceae > Palsa-883. Next base: position 334,926 of record CAWKAN010000026.1, on the reverse strand, counting down.
CTGGGACTTAGCCAGGCGGCGTTCGCCCAGCGGTTCGGCTGCACGGTGGACACCCTGCAGCACCCGAACAGGGCAGGCGGACTCCGTCAGGACCGGCCGCGACCCTGCTGCGCGTGATCGAAGCAGACCCCGAGGCGGTGATCCGCGCCCTCGCGCCGCGCTGCGCGCGTCACGCCGAAAGCGTGCCCTGACCATGTTGCTCGCGTTGGTCCTCGCATGTTGCGATCCAATGCGGGGCGGGCCAGCGTGGGGCGAGCCAGTGTGGGACAGGCCTACGCGGAACGTGCCGGCTCAGCTCGTCGCCTGGATCATCTCGCGCACCAGCGGATAGGTCTCGTTGGTCCAGCGCTTGCCGCTGAACACCCCGTAATGCCCGACGCCGAGCTGCAGATGGTGCCGGCGCATCGAGATCGGCACGCCCGAGCACAGATCGAGCGCCGCCATGGTCTGGCCATTGGCGCAGATGTCGTCGCGCTCGCCCTCCACCGTCAGCAACGCGGTGCGCCTGATCGCCGCCGGCCGTACCGTCTCGCCGCGATAGCTGAAGCGGCCCAGCGGCAGGTCGTGGTCCTGGAACACGCGCTTGATGGTCTCCAGGTAGAACTCCGCCGGCAGGTCCATCACCGCCTGGTACTCGCCGTAGAAGCGTCGATGCGCCGCCGCCGCCTCGTCATTGCCGCTGACCAGGGCGCGGAACTGTCCCAGATGCGCGCCGATGTGCCGGTCGAGGTTCATCGACACGAACGCCGAGAGCTGCATGAAGCCGGGATAGACCCGCCGCCCGGCCCCCTTGTAGCGCCGCGGCACGGTGCCGATCACGTTCTGCTCGAACCACCCGATCGGCTTTCCCATCGCCATCTGGTTGACCTGGGTCGGTTTGATGCGTGTGTCGATCGGTCCGGCCATCAGCGTCATGCTGCGAGGCTGGGCGCGGTTGCCCGACGCTGCCATGACCGCGACCGCCACCAGCACCGCCACCGCCGGCTGGCACACCGCGACCACGTGGCTGCCGGGCCCCATGACCTCGAGGAAGCGGATCACGTGCTCGACGAACGCGTCCACGCCGAACGGGCCGTGTTCCAGGCTGGTGTCGCGCGCGTTCTTCCAGTCGGTGATGTAGATGTCATGCTCGGGCAGCATCGTCCGCACGGTGCCGCGCAGCAGCGTGGCGAAGTGCCCCGACATCGGTGCCACCAGCAGCACGCGCGGCTGGCGCACCGCGATGTCCTTGCGAAACCGCAGCAACGTGCCGAACGGCGTGTCGTCGGCGACTTCCTCGGTGACGGACACCTGGGCGTTGCCCATCTGCACCGTCGCGACCCCGAAAGGCGGGCGATGATGCGTCAGGCTGGAGTCGGAGATCATGTCGAACAACGCGGCGGCATGGCGCATCAGCGGCGGGGTCAGCGCGCCGAAGTCGAACTGGCGCAGAAACCCCGCGCCGGTCTGCGCGAGCGCGCGAATCGGGGCCAGGGCATCCGCCTGCGCCTGATAGAGCTGATAGATCATGGGCGCCGTTGCTGTACTTTCCATCCTGTAGCCGCTCGCCGCCCTGGTGTCGGAACCCGGCTTTCCCGCGTAGCCTCGCATGTGCCATATTGCACCGCAACATCCCTGGCGACGAGAGTACGGATCCCATGGCCGAGGCCACGCTTCTGATCAGCAGCAAGAATTACTCGTCCTGGTCGCTGCGCGGCTTCCTGCTGGCCCGCCTGTCCGGCCTGGCGTTCGAGGAACGCGCGGTCGATCCGAGCGATCCCGTCACCAAGGCCGAGCTGCTGATGCAATCGTCCTCGATCCGCGTGCCATGCCTGATGCATGACGGGATCCAGGTGTGGGACACGCTGGCGATCGCCGAATACCTGAACGAGCTTCGCCCGGCGGCGCACATGCTGCCGAAAGACCGCGCCGCCCGCGCCCGCTGCCGCGCGATCGCCGGCGAGATGCATTCCGGCTTCTCCGCGCTGCGTGCCTCGTTGCCGATGAATCTGCGGGCGTTTCGTGCCGGCTTCACCGTGTGGTCCGCGGCGCAGGCGGATATCGACCGGATCACCGAGATCTGGAGCGAGTGCCTGGAAACCTGGAAAGGTCCCTGGCTGTTCGGCGCCCATGCCTCGATCGCGGATGCGATGTACGCCCCGGTGGTGACCCGTTTCCTGACGTATGACGTGCGATTGAACCCCGCCTGCCGCGCCTACTGCGATCACGTCATGGCCTGGCCCCACATGGTGGAGTGGATCACGGCGGCAAAGCTGGAGCCCGAGGAGATCGAAGAACTCGAGGTCGAGTTCTGACCTGCCCCCCTGCCCATCACCCACTCCCGGTGAAGGGTTCCAAGGGCTCGCCCTTGGCGGGGTCTGGGGCGGAGCCCCGGCCTTGCTCGCCCCGCGATCAGCCCGACCGGGGCTACGCGGCGCGCACCGCCGGGAACACCTCCTCCGCCAGCAACTGCATCTGTTCCAGCGCGAGGCTGGCCGGCATGCCGGTCCAGTGCACGCCGACCACCATGTGGTTGACATGGAACCGCCGTTGCAGGTCCAGAATCTGCTCGGTCACCTCGGCCGGCGAGCCGAACAGGAAGCGATCCCGCACCAGCTCGTCGAACGCGAGATCGAAATGATCCTCCGCGGGCATCACCTTGTCCTGGCCCCACGCGCGATAGGCCTGGTACTTCGCTTCCAGCGACGGTTTCGCCAGGCGCATCGCCTCGGCCCGCGTGCGCGCCACGAACACCTCGCGCAGCATCGGGAACTCCGCCGGGAACGGCTTGCCGCAGGCGTCCAGCTCCCGCTTGTAGATGTCCATCTGCCGCGCCAGGGTCTCGATCTTGTTGTGCGGGTTGACGAACCAGCAATCCGCCACGCGCGCGGCGCGACGGATGCCGATATCGGCATTGGCGCCGATCCACACCGGCGGCATTGGTTTCTGCACCGGCTTGACCGTGCAGTTCGCGCCGTCGAGCGCGAAATGCGAGCCCTGCATGGTCACGAAATCCTCGGTCCACAGGCGCTTGACCGCTGCCAGGCATTCCTCGAAGCGCGGGCCGGCCTGTTGCAATGTCGTGCCGAACGCCTTGAACTCCACCTCGCGGTAGCCGATGCCGCAGCCGAATACCACCTTGCCGTCGCTCATCACGTCCAGCGTGGCGATCTGTTCGGCGACGTCGAGCGGCTTGTGCAGCGGCAACAGCACCACGCCCGGGATCAGCCGCAGTTTGGGCGCCACCACCGCGACCTGGGCGAGGAAGGGAATCTGCTGCAACCCCAGCAGCGGATGCGCGCTGTAGTGGCTGCCGCGCGCCAGGCTGGCGAAGCCGAGCTGCTCCGCCCGCCGCGCCATCTCCAGGTCTTCGCGCGCGCGGGTGCGGATGTCGTCGCCGGCCGGATGCTGGCCGCGGATCAGCAGTCCGAATTGCATGCCGTGTTCCCCGTTGCTTCGTGCCCCGCGGCGCCGCGCGGCGTCAGTGCTTCGCATCATTGTAGGGCGCGCGCAGTTCGCCGGACTTCAGTGCCGGCGGCCACAGGATGACCTCGGTCTTCGGGTCCTTGAACTGCGCCAGGTCGTGGCCTTGCACGCCCTGGAACTGCACCGCCAGCACGCGCGGTTCGGTCCATTCGCCGTTCGGCCCGAAGGTGATGTCGCCCACCACGGTGTGGAAGGTGTGGCTGCGCAGATAGGCGGCGAGCTTGGCCTGGTCGAGGCTGCCGACGCCCGTGACCGCGGCGCCCAGCACCTGCAGGTCGGCATAGGCGAAGGGCGGCAGGTAGTAGCCCAGCGCATCGACCCCGGCGGACGCCGCGCGGGCCTGGTATTGCTTCAGGAAGTCCAGCGCCTCCGGCGTCGCGTAGGGGCCGACCGGCAGCCAGAAATCATAGTTGACGATGCCATTCACCAGTGGCCCGAGCTGCAGCTTGATCGCGGTCGCCTGCAGCCCGACCATGCCGCCGCCGAACAGCATGGCGTTCAATCCGACCTCGTTGGCTGCACGGATCATTCCGACCGTGTCGGGCGGGTAGGACGCGACGTAGACGATGTCCGGGCTGGTCGCCTGGATGGCGCGCACGATCGGCGTGTAGTCCGCGGTGGTCGGCGGATAGGTGTGGTCGTAGACGATCTTCAACCCGGCGCGCGTCGCCTGTGTCCGCGCCCCGTCCAGTGCGTTCTTCGGGAACTCGGCGTCGGCGCCGACCAGCGCGATGCTGCGCGGCTGCGGGTTCATCGCCGCGGCCACCGCGAAGAAGCCCTGGGAGAACGCCTCCTTCGGGTGCAGCCCGCCGGCGGGGATGATCGAGAAGTAGCGGTCGTAGTGGAACTCGCTGTTCACATCGAGGCCGAACAGACCGAGGAAGGTCAGGTTGCGCTGCATCACCACCGGCATCGCGGGCGCCACCACGTTGGTGCCGTTGCCGCCGATCAGGATGTCAACCTTGTCCACGTCCAGCAGCTTGGTGACGATGCCGGGCACCAGGGCCGGGTTGCTCTGGTCGTCGTAGGTGACGAGCTTCACCGGACGGCCGAGCAGCCCGCCCTTGGCGTTGGTGTCCTCGACCCAGATCTGCATGGCCAGCAGCGCTGCCCTGCCGTTCGGCGCCAGGCCGCCGGTCGCCTCGGTGTCGAAACCGATGGTCAGTGGCTCGGCGGCGCGTGCCGCGGCGGTGACCGCGCCGGCGGCCAACAGGCCAAGCAGCAGGTGGTGCAGGATGCGCGTGGTCCGCGGCATGGTTGGTTTCCCCCTCAGGCGTTTCTTTGATTTGGCGCTATCCTACGGCCATCGGCGGGCGTGGCGCCAGAGTGCGAGTGGAGTGTGCGAGTGGAGTGTGCGGGTGGAGTGTGCGGGTGGAGTGTGCGGGTGGGCGTGAGTTGGGGTTGTTCGCTGGCTTGCGGTTCAGACATATGTTAGAACGCCGCTGCGATCCCCGGAGAGTGCCATGAACGCGCTGAAACTGACCCAGATCGGCAATTCCGTCGGCGTGATCCTGCCGAAGGAGCTGTTGGCGAAACTTGGCGTGGGCAAGGGCGACACGATCTATGCCATCGAGCAGCCCGACGGCGTGCGGCTGACCACGGCCGATCCGGATTTCGCCGCCCAGATGGAGGTGGCGCGCAAGCTGATGAAGCGGTGGCGGAACGTACCTGCGCGAGCTGGCGAAGTGACGATCTGGCTGTCGCGCCAGTTCATCCTCGCCATCCACGACGAGCAACTGGCCGAACACGGCGGCGCCCTTGGCGTGCGCGATGACGGGCTGCTGCACAGCGCGCTGGCCCGGCCGCTGAACCGCGCCGGCTATGGCGAGCCGGACATGGCCGAACTGGCGGCGCTCTATGCCATCGCCATCGCGCGCAACCATCCGTTTGTTGATGGCAACAAGCGCACCGCCTTCGCCGCGCTGGTCACGTTCCTGGCGTTGAACGGCATGGTGTTCGAGCCGCCCGAGGTCGATGCGACGATGGCCGTTCTGCGGCTGGCGGCCAGCGAAGCAACCGACGATGAATTCACCGACTGGGTGCGTGCCAACACGCAGCCCTGCGCCTGACGTCGCGCGCCCTCACAGGCTGAACCGCTTGCCCACCGCCGAGGGCACGACGATCCGTTCGCCATAGGCGCGCTCCAGCGCGTTCACCGCGCGCCAGCCGGTGCAGTGCGCCGGGATCATCAGATCGAGCCCGAAACTGCCCAGATCGTGCACTGTCTCCGGAATGATCGCCTCGGTCGCCCCGGACAGGTGGAACCCGCCCATCGCCGCGTGCAGCTTGACGTCGGGGAAGCAGGCGCGGGCATGGTGCAGCACGTTGACGATACCGGCGTGCGAGCAGGCGCTGAACACCACGAGCCCCTTGCCGCGCAGGTGCACCGCGAGGAACCGCTCGTCCATCAGCAAGGTGTCGGGTTCCCAGCCGGTGCCGTCGGCGGTCCGGCACACCTGGCTGACCACGCCTTTCTCGTAGGCCGTGCGGCGGGGGATCTCGCCGCTGACGTAGAACGTCCCGTCCAGGCAGGTCCGCGCGTCCGTCGTGACCACCGGCTCGGCCCCGAATCCGGCCCAGGCATCCGGCAGCGGGATCGGGTCCATCGGCAGTACCCCGCCGTCCGACTGGCGCTGGCCGCGCGGGCGGAACATTCCGGGATGCAGGAACAGCGGCACCGGCCGCCCGCCATTGGCCTGCCCGATCATCCCGAGCGCGCGCGGCAGGCCGCCGGCGTGGTCCCAGTGCCCGTGCGACAGCATCACCGCGCCGATCGCACCGAAGTCGATGCCGAGGCGCACGCCGTTGCGCTCCACCGCGTAATCCACCGGCCCGCCGTCGAACAGCAGGCTGCGCGCGCCGCCGGGGCCATGTGTCGTGATCACCAGGGACAGCCCGTGATTGGCGCAGCACAGCGACCCGCCGGCCTGAATGCGCATCCCCTGGCGCTGCAACTGCACCCATTCCCGCGTCACGAAACCCGGGGCCGAGGACAGGCCGTCGGTGACGTTGTCCACCAGCACCTCGATCTCAAGCCGGTCGATCGGTTGCAGTGCCGTCATGGTTGCCTCCTTGATACGAAACGCCGGGGTCCGAACCTCCGGCGGCCCTGCGCCGGCCGCCGATCGTCGCACACCGCGCCCGCTCTGGCGACCACCCGCCCCGCCGTGCGACAACCCCCGGCAGACGCAACAAACCGGAGGAACCGATGCCGACCAAGCCGCAGGTCATCGCGCTGGAAGAACATTACCAGGACCCCGACGTGGTCCGCGCCTACGCGCCCGAGGACGCGCGCCAGGCCCCCGCCATCGCCCAGCGCCTGAACGACGTCGCCGAGCTGCGCGTCGAGGAAATGGACGACGCCGGCATCGACCTGCAGGTGCTCTCGCACGGCAACCCCGGGCTGCAGACCATGGACGGCGAAAGCGCCGTGCGCCTGGCGCGCATCGCCAACGATCGCCTCGCCACCACGGTCGCCGCGCGACCCGACCGGTTCGCCGCCTTCGCCGCGCTGCCGACCCCCGATCCGAAAGCCGCGGCCGACGAGTTGGAACGCGCGGTGACGAAGCTCGGCTTCAAGGGCGCGCTGATCAACGGCCTGACCAACGGCGTGTTCTTCGACGACAAGCGGTTCTGGCCGATCTTCGCACGCGCCGCCGCGCTGGATGTGCCGATCTACCTGCACCCGGCCGTTCCGCAGCCGGCGGTGATCGAGGCTTACTACAAGGACTACGTGCAGGACTGGCCCTCGATCCTGCGCGCCGCCTGGGGTTTCACCGTGGAGACCTCGACCCAGGGCGTGCGCATGGTACTCAGCGGCGTGTTCGACGCCCATCCCAACCTGAAGATCATCCTCGGCCATCTCGGCGAGGGGCTGCCGTTCCTGCTGTGGCGGGTCAACATGGGCTTCGCACGCGAGGCCAAGGCGGGGCGATCATTCCGCGAGGTGTTCTGCGAGCACTTCTGGATCACCACCAGCGGCTTCTGGTCGGATCCCGCGCTGCTGTGCTGCGTGCAGGAGATGGGCGTGGACCGCATCATGTTCTCGGTCGACTACCCGTTCGCGCCGAACGTGCCGGCGACCGAGTGGCTGCACAAGATCCCGCTCTGCGCCGAGGACCGGGCGAAGATCGCCAGCGGCAATGCGCGGCGGTTGTTGAAGCTGTGATGCAAGCGGCCCGAAATGATGGGCCGCTTGCATCGGCGAGGCGGCACTCGCCGGATCGGCGCCGTGCCCAGGGCGCAAGGCGAGGCCGACTGCGGCGGTTTACGTATCGGTAACGATATTGTTGTCGGCCGCCTCCCACCGCGCGGTGACCCTGGCCCCGGGCACCAGCCTGATCCCCGTTCCGTCGCGGTCCTGATGCAGTGCCACCAGCGGGGTCCCGCCATCCAGCCGCAGATGCACGCGGCTCAGCAGCCCGTTGAAGATCACCTGCTCAATCGTCGCCTGCGCGCTGTTCGGCACCGGCACCGCGTCCGCCGCCGGCGGATGCAGGGCGATTGCCTCGGGCCGCAGCGCCACCAGCGCCTCACCTGCCACGGCCGCCGCCACCGCCAGGCGCAGCCCGCCTTCCGCGGCGATCTCCGACGAGCCGCCGGCATGCGCGACCGCCTGCCCACGCAGGAAATTCGCCGCGCCGATGAAGCCCGCGACGAAACGCGAAACCGGGCGACGATAGACCTGCTGCGGCGTGCCGATCTGCTCGATCCGCCCGCCGCGCATCACCACGACGCGGTCGGCCAGCGTCATCGCCTCCTCCTGGTCATGCGTGACGATGACCGTGGTGATGCCGAGCCGCTGCTGCAACTGGCGCAGCTCGACCTGCATGTTCTCGCGCAGGCTCTTGTCCAGCGCGCCGAGCGGCTCGTCCAGCAGCAGCACCGAGGGTTCGATCACCAGTGCGCGCGCCAGCGCCACGCGCTGCTGCTGTCCGCCGGACAGCGCTGCGGGCAGCCGCTCGGCGAGCCCCTCCAGCCGCACCGATTCCAGCGCCTCCTGCACCCGCCGCGCCGCCTCGGCCCGGTTGACCCGGCGCATCTCCAGCCCGAAGCGGACGTTCTGCTCCACGCTCAGGTGGGGAAACAGCGCGTAGTTCTGGAACACCAGGCCGATATTGCGCCGGTGTACTGGCAGCCGGGTGATCCGTTCGTCGCCGATCAGCACCTCCCCGGCATCGGGGCGCACCAGCCCGGCGATGATGCGCAGCGTGGTGGTCTTGCCGCAACCGCTGGGCCCCAGCAGGGCGACCATCTCGCCCGCCGCGATGCAAAGCGTGAGGTTGTCAACCGCGACGGTCGCGCCGTACGCCTTGGTCAGTCCGGACAGCGCGAGCTCGGCGTGGCGTGGATGCAACGCCTCAGGTTCCGAACACCTGGTTGAGCTTCTCCACGATGGCGCCGCGCTTCGGGTTCAGCGCCGACCAGTTCATGAAGGTCAAATTCATCTCGTCCATGCGTGATTCCGGGTAGGCAACCAGATTTGCGGTGGCGGCGTTCAGCGTGATGTTGCGCACCGTCGGCGCGGCAAAGGTTGCCTCGGACAGCCCCTTTTGCACCGCGGCCTCCAGCATGCGGTTGATGAATGCGGCGCCGAGATCGGGTTCGGGGGCATTGTTTACCAGCGTCATGCAGTTGACGCCGGCGAAGGCGCCTTCCTTCGGGTAGCACATGTCCACCGCGGCGCCGCGCATCTTGTAGGGCAGCACGGTCTTGGAGAATTCCGGCCCGTCGATATCGAACTGCCCCTGGCTGAGCTGCAGAATGGCGGTGGTGGAATTGTCGTAGAGGGTCTGAATGTTCGGCTTCAGTTCGGCCATCTTCGACCATGCCTGGTCGGTCAGGAACTGCGCCTGGTGCAGCGACTTCCCGGTCACCACCGCGGCAGCCGCGATCAGCAGCATCACGCTCTGGCTGAACTTGGCACTGGCGGCGACCATCCGGCCGCGGAACCGCGGGTCCCACAGCTCGGCGTAGGAGGCGATCGGCTTGGCGGTCTGCGTGTTGTAGCAGGGCGCGCAGGCGGACATGGCAAAAGCCACCGCATAGCCGTCGTCCAGCAGAAAGCGCGGCAGCGCATTGGCCAGGTTCGGGATCTTGTCCCGCGGCAGTGGCGCGATCAGCCCCTCGCCGCGCGCGATCGGGATGCCGGTGTCGTCCATCATCATCACGCTATAGGTCGGCGCCGCCTTTTGCGCCCGCATGATGGCGATCTGGCCCAGCGTCACCCCCTGGGTCTGGAACACCTTGCAGCCGAAATCAGCCTCGAATTTCGGAACCACCGAGCGATGCACATACTCGCCCTGTGGCCCGGTATAGGTGCCGACATTGATCGACTTGCCCTGCGCCCATCCATTCCGGATATAGAACAGTGGTGTGGCCAGGCCGGCGGCGATCAGCCGCCGGCGGGACGTCCCGTTGGCAGTCTGCTTGGTCATTATCATGTCTCCCTGTCACACTCCCATGGCCCGGCGCAGACCGACCAGCCGTTCCAGCAGCATCACCGCCGCGGCCCCCACCAGGATCATCAGGCTGGCCATCGCCGCGATCGACGGATCGAACAGGCTGGCCATGTCGTTGAACAGCAGCAGCGGCAGCGGCACCGCGCGGGCATCCGACAGCCACATCGACACCGGATAGTTGTCGAGCGAAACCATGAAAGCGAACAGCGCGCCCGCGGCGACCCCCGGGGCGATCTGCGGCAGCGTGATGCGCCAGAAGCCGCGCCAGCGGTTGGCGCCCAGCGTCCAGGCCGCCTCCTCCAGCGCCGGATCAACCAGGAGCAGGCTGACGCCAACCGCGCGCACCACATAGGGCAGCGTCACCAGCGCGTGGCCCAGGAACAGATTGACCACCGCATCCTGCATGCGCAGCCAGGCAAAGAATTGCAGCAGCGCCAGACTGGTGATGAGCGTCGGGAAGACCAGCGGCGACAGCAGCAGGCCCTGGATCAGCGCGCGTCCGCGCAACGCGGTGCGGGTCAGCACGAAGGCCGCCGGCACGCCCAACGCGAGCGCGGCCAGCGTCGCTGCCAGCGCCAGGCCGATGCTCAACGCCGCGGAATTCTGGAAGTCGGGATCGCTCAGCACCTTCCAGTACCAGCCCAGCGTGAAGCCGCGCGGCGGGAAGGTGGCGAACGGCGTGTTCGACACCGACAGGGCGAGTACCACCGCCAGTGGCGCCAGCACGAACAGCAGCGCCACGCAGCTCGCGCCATACACCACCACCGCACTCGCGCCGGAGAGACTGCCGCCGACCCACCGTCGCCGTGCCATCCTCACGCCGCCTCGGCCACGCGCCGCAGCCGGCGCATCGGGCCTTCCAGCAAGTGCACCAGCGCCAGGCTGACCGCCACGCTCAGCGCGACCATGAGGACCGCGATCGCGGAACTCAACGGCCAGTTGTAGACGGTGACCACCTGCTGCTCGAGCAGGTTGCCGAGCATCTGGCCACGATTGCCGCCCAGGATCGCCGGCGTGACATAGGAAGCCGAGGTCAACGAGAACACGATGGTCAATCCGGCGATCAGGCCCGGCAGACTGAGCGGTAGCGTGATGCGGCAGAACACCCGCCAGCCGGGGGCGCCGAGGGTGCGCGCGGACTCCTCGAGCACCGGCTGGATGCGCGCCACCGCCGAGGACAGCGGTAACACCATCATCGGCAGGAACACGTGCAGCGAGCCGATCACCACCGCGGTTTCGGAATACAGCACGCGCACCGGCGCGGGGCCGAAGCCGCTGGCATGCAGCAGCCAGTTCACCACCCCGATGTCGCTGTTGGCGAGCAGCAGCTGCCAGCCATAAGTGCGGACGACGACGCTGACCACCAGCGGCGCCACGACGATGATGGTGGTCAGCCGGCTGATCACCGGTCCGCCGCGCACGATCACCAGCGCCAGCGGATAGCCCAGCAGCACCGACAGCGCGGCGGTGGCGGCGCTCACCCGCAACGTGGCCAGCAGCACGCTGCGATACACCGGGGTGCTGAACAGATGCGCATAGTTGGCCAGGGTGATGGGCAGGCCGATGTGTCCGCCGGGCGCCTGCGTCAGCACGCTGTAGGAGAACAGCGTGGCGGCCGGCACCAGAAAGAACCCCAGCACGAACAGCAGGGCGGGCAGCATCAGCAGCCCGCGCAGCGTGACGCGTCCCGACGCCGCGGCGGCGGGACGGATGGCATCCGGCGTCAGGCGCGCGGTGCCCGCCATCGCCCCGGTTCTCCGCTGCGCCCCATTCCGTCTCCCGCCATCACGCCCGATCCGGCAAATCCAGTCGAAGCGGTCAGGTCAAAGCAGTCAAGTCGATGCAGTAACGCCAACCGCGTACCACCCATGTTCACGCCAACTCGACGACGAGATTGCGCAGCGCGTCGACACGCACCGTCGCATCGGGGCCGACGACGCAGGTGGACTCGCGTTCCTCGATCAACGCCGGGCCGGCAAACTGCGCCCCCACCGGCAGCTGGTAGCGGTCGTACACCACGCAGTCCCGCCAGCCATGCGTCTCGAACAGCACCTTGCGCGCGCCGCGCCGGGCGGCGTCCAGGTTGGTGCCCTTCACCCGGTCGTTGCCGCCCAGCCGGATGTCCTGGCCGGGCGCGACGCAGGCCAGACGCCAGCTCAGTACCTCGATCGGCGCCTCTTCCAGGGTGCGGCCGAAGCGCAGGCGATAGAGGTCGAAGAAAGCGGTGCGGATCGCCGGCAGATCCGCGGCCGACAACGCCAACGCGGGCAGCGCCACCGGGATCTCGAACCCCTGTCCGACATGGCGCATCTCGGCGCTGGGCCGGTAGGCGATCTGCGCCGGGTCGGCGCCGGCCTCGGTCAGCAACCGCCGGCCGCGTTCGCGCATTCCGGCGAACACCGCATTGATGTGCGCCCAATCGGCCCGTTCCAGCCGCGTGACGTAACTGGTGACCATGTCGGTCGCCGGCGGCGCCACCAGGAAGCCGAGCGCGGAGGCGACGCCGGCGCCCAGCGGCACCACTACCTTCCGTACCTTCAGCAGCCGCGCCAGGTTGTGTGCGTGGACGGGCCCGGCGCCGCCGAAGGCGATCAGCGTGTATTTGCGCGGATCCTTGCCCTTCTCGGCCAGGTGCATGCGGGTCGCCGCAGCCATCGTCTCGTCGACGATGCGCTGCACGCCCAGCGCTGCGGTCTCCACATCGGCACCGATCTGCGGCGCGATCGTTTCGGCAAACGCACGCCGGACATGGGCGACGTCGAGTGCCATCTCCCCACCCAGGAAATACGCCGGGTCAAGCCGCCCCAACACCAGATCGGCATCCGTCACCGTGGGCTGGGTGCCGCCGCGCCCATAGCAGACCGGCCCCGGCCTGGCGCCGGCGCTGCGCGGCCCGACCTTCATCAGGCCGGAGCCGGCATCGACATGCGCCAGGCTGCCGCCGCCGGCGCCGATCTCGATCATATCCACCACCGAAACCTTCAGCGGCAGGCCGGAGCCTTTCTGGAAGCGGCGCACGCGCCCGGCCTCGAAGTCAAACTTGTGGTCGGGCGCGCCGTCTTCCACCAGGCACATTTTCGCCGTCGTACCGCCCATGTCGAACGAGACGACGCGGTCGAGCCCGGTCAGTTTCGCCAGGAACGAGGCTGCCATCGCGCCCGCCGCGGGTCCGGACTCGATCAGGCGAATGGGAAATTCCTTGGCCTCACGCACCGTGGTGATGCCCCCGCCGGACAGCATCACATAGAGATTTCCGGCAAATCCGATGCCGGCCAGCGAGGTCTCCAACTGGTCCAGGTAGCGGCGCATCAGCGGCTGCACATAGGCGTTGGCGCAGGCGGTGCTGCTGCGTTCGAACTCGCGGATCTCGGGGGCGACCTCAGCGGAGAGCGACAGCGGCAGCTCGGGGTAGAGGTTGCGCACGATCGCCGCCGCACGCTGTTCGTGGGCCGGGAGGCGGTAGGAATGCATGAAGGCGATGGCCAACGCCTCGCAGCCGTCTTGCTCGACAAGCTGGCGTGCGGCCCGGGCCACCGCGTCCTCATCGAGTGCCAGCAGCACTTCGCCATCGGCACTGACGCGTTCGGGGATTTCCAGCCGACGATGGCGCGGCACCAGGGTCGGCGGCGGATCGAGAAACAGGTTGTACAGATCGTAGCGCGTCTCGCGGCCGATCTCGACACTGTCGCGGAAGCCGTCGGTGGTGAGCAGCCCGACCGCAGCGCCGGTGCGCTCGATGATCGTGTTGGTGATCAGTGTGGTGCCGTGCACCAGGCTGTGCAGCTCGGCGGGATGCATCCCGACCTCGCGCATCAGCCGGGTGATGCCGGTGATGATCGCGGCGGAGGGATCGTCCGGGGTGGTCAGCAGCTTGCCGGTGTGGACCAGGTCGCGCGTCGGATCGTGCAGCACCAGGTCGGTAAAGGTGCCGCCGACATCGACGCCGACGCGGGCGGTGCGGGTGGACGTGGTCATGCGGTTCACTCCAGCCCGTAGTCGCGGCGCGCGGCTTCGGCCGAGATGTAGCCGTCGCGCAGGTCGGCAAGCACCGCGTCGCGGTCGCGCTGGTTCGGATCGCCGTAGCCGCCGCCACCGGCGTAGAGCAGCGTGATACGTTGGCCAGGATTGACCGAACTGCGCGACTTCGGATGCGGCCGGCTGCCATCATCCAGCGTGATGAACGACGGCGCGCCGGGCAGCCCGCCCAGCACGCCCGCCGCCGGATGCTGATGGCGGTCGGACAGCAGCGACAGCCGCGCCGGGCCTGCCGTGCGCAGCTCGATCTCCACCTCCTGTCCCAGCCCGCCGCGGAACGTTCCGGCCCCGCCGCTGTCCGTGCGCAGCCGCTTCTTCCACACCAGCAGCGGCGCGACGCTCTCATAGGCCTCGATGCTGCCGGCGCCGACATTGGTCGGGAATGCGGTGGTCGACATGCCGTCGCGGTGCGGCAGCGCGCCCATGCCGCCGCTGGCGAACAGTACCTGGGAAAACCGGTCGCCGTCGCGGTTGATGCCGCTGAACAGCGCGCGCATGGTCGGCGCGCCGCCGCATTCGGCGATGATGTGCCGCGGCAGCACCGGCGCCAGCGCCTGGTAGATCGCCCCGGCCAGCAGATGCCCGGTGAGCTGGCGCGCGCTGACCGGGGCGGGGTAGACCGGATTGAGGATCGAGCGCTCCGGCGCGCTGACGGTGATCGCCCGGTAGGAGCCTTCGTTGCGTGGCGTGAACGGATCCAGCGCGCACTTCACCGGATAGACCGAATAGGCATGCGTGTAGTTCAGCACGCAGTTGATGCCGCGATCGATCTGCCCCGAGGTGCCGTCGTAGTCGATATGCATGGTGTCGCCATGCACCTGCACGCAGCAGACGATGCGGGTGGTCTGCGCGTCGTAGCCATCGGCCTCGATCGTGGCGTGGTAGGTGCCGTCCGGCACCGTCGCGATGGCCCGGCGCATGGCGCGGTCCGCTCGTTCGGCCAGCGCCGCGGACAGGCCTTGCAGGTTGTCCAGACCGGTGTCTTTGAGGAATTCATCGACCCGGCGGACACAGACCTCGTTGGCCACGACCTGCGCCTGCAGATCGCCCAGCACCTGGCGCGGCAGGCGGACATTGCCCAGCAGCACCTCCAGCAATTGCTCGTTCCATTCTCCGGCGCGCAGCAGCCTGGCGGGCAGGATGCGGATGCCCTCCTCGAACAGCTCGCGGCAATCGGCCGACCAGAGCGAGCCGCCGACATCGGGCGAATGCGAGATCGACCCGGCGAAGCCGACCAGCCGGTCGCGATGGAAGATCGGCGTCACCACGGTGAAGTCCGGCAGGTGCCCGGTGGCAAGCCAGGGATCGTTGGTCACCACGGAATCGCCCGGCCGCCAAGTGTCTGCCGGGAATTTCTCCAGGAACACCTTGGTCGTCTTTGGCAGAATGCAGGAGAACGAGGCGATGCCGCCGGTATTCTCCGACACGCTGTCGCCGTTACGGTCCATCAGCACCGTGGCAAAGTCGTTCGACTCGCGCACGATGGTGGAGAACGCGGTGCGCAGCAGCCCGGTGGCCGCCTCGTCGGCGATGGAGATCAGCCGGTTCCAGTAGATTTCCAGCGTGATCGGATCGAAAATGTTCGGGCTGGTGTCGGGCACGCAGGTGGCTCCTGTTCAGCTCAGCTCGAGCTCAGCGCAGAAGCGCCGGATGCGCAGACACGCCTCGCGCAGCGTCGCATCATCGGCCGCGAAGCTGAGGCGGAAATGGCCGGGGCCCAGGAAGGCCGATCCGGGTACGATGGCGACGCCCTGCTCGGCCAGCAGCGCCGCCACGAAACTCGTGTCGGTGTCGATCAAAGTGCCGCCGGCACTGGTTTTCCCCAGGCACGCACGCAGGTCGGGAAATACGTAGAATGTTCCTTCGGGGGAATGGCAGCGTATTCCGGAGGCCTGGTTCAGCAGCGGCACCACCATGTTGCGCCGCCGTTCGAAGGCCAGCCGCATCGCCTCGATGCTGTCCTGCGGACCGCTCAGCGCCGCGAGTGCGGCGGCCTGGCTGATGCTGCTGGTGTTGGAGGTGCTTTGTCCCTGCAGCTTCTCCATCTCGACGATCAGGTCGCGTGGCGCGCCGGCGAAGCCGATCCGCCAGCCGGTCATGGCGTAGCTTTTCGAACACCCGTTCATCGTGGTGGTGCGATCGCGCAGGCGTGGCTCGGCCTGCACCATGGTGGCAAACTCCGCGCCATCGAACACCAGCTTCTCGTAGATGTCGTCGGTGAACACCCAGATCTGCGCATGGCGCAACAACACCTCGGCGAGTGCCCGCAATTCCTCGGCGCTGTACACCGCGCCGGTCGGATTGACCGGGTTGTTCAGGATGAACCATTTGGTTCGCGGGGTGATCGCGGCCTCCAACTGCGCCGGCGTCAGCTTGAACCCCCGCGCCGGGTCGCAATCGACGATCACCGGCACGCCCCCTGCCAGCTTCACGATGTCGGGATAGGACACCCAGCACGGCGCGGGAATGATCGCCTCGTCGCCGTCGTCGATGGTGGCCAGCAGGGCGTTGAAGATCACCTGCTTGCCGCCGGTGGCGACGATCACCTCCTCGGCGCTGTAGTCGATCCCGCTGTCGCGGCGGAACTTGTCGGCCACCGCCTGGCGCAGCGGGCGCGTGCCGCTGACATCGGTGTATTTCGTGGCCCCTGCCTGGATCGCCGCGATCGCCGCGTCCTTGATGTGCTGCGGCGTGTCGAAATCCGGCTCACCGGACGACACCCGCAGGATGTCCTTGCCTTCCGCCTTCAGCTTCGCCGCCGCCATGCGGATGGCGAGCGTCGGCGAGGCGACGATGCGATTGAGACGTGCGGCGGCGAGCGCCATGTCCACCCCTTCCCCGACACTGCGGATGCCAGATTGCCGCGGGCCAATGATAGCGTCCAATATGTTTTTCGACGGGATTGAGAGGTCTGGCAAATGGAACTGCGCCACCTGCGCTCCTTCGTCACCCTGGCAGACGAATTGCACTTCGGCCGCGCCGCGCTGCGCCTCGGCATCTCCCAGCCGCCGCTCAGCCAGCAAATCAAGGCGCTGGAAGCCGAACTCGAGGCACGCCTGTTCGAGCGCACCAGCCGCCGCGTCGCCCTCACCCAGGCCGGCCGCATGTTCCTCAGCGAGGCCCGCGCCACTCTTGCCCAGGCCGAGCGTGCGGCGCAGGTCGCCCGGCGCGCGCAGCGTGGCGAGCTGGGCGAACTGCGCATCGGCATGTTCCCCTCCGCCCCGCTGATCCCGCTGGTCGGACGCAGCATCCTGGCGTTCCGCCGCGGCTACCCCGACGTCCAGCTTTCGCTGAACGAATTTGAAAGCCGCCAGCAGGTGCAGGCGCTGGCCGAGGGCCGCGAGCAGATCGCCATCATCCGTGCCGCCGCTACCCCGGTGCTGCCCGCGGAGCTCGCCGCCACCGAGCTGCTGCGCGAGAGGCTTGTCGTGGTGATGCGCGCCGACCACAAGCTGGCACGCCGGCGCGGCCGGCTGCCCATGGCAGCGCTCGCCGATGAGGCATTCGTGTTTTATGGCCCGCGCATGGGGCCGGCGCTGCCCACTCAGGTGCTCGTCCTGTGCCGAGCCGCCGGTTTCGAACCGCGGGTCAGTCAGATCGCCAGTGCCAACGCCACCATCCTCGGCCTGGTGGCCGTGGGCCTCGGGCTCGCCGTCGTGCCCGAGGCAATGTCGCGCCTGCGCCACGATGCGGTGGTGACCCGGGCGATCGCCGAGCCGGCTGCGATCACCGCGGTCTGGATCGTGCGCCATCGCCACAACACGACCCCGCTGACCGCGGCATTTTTTGACCTGGCCACGCGAGATAGGCCCACCCCGTGACCAATCGGCACCGGCCCGGGGACGCGTCGCTGCCTTGCGGCGCTGACGCACTTGCCGCACGGCTTCGGCATCGCACTGCCCGGCTCGGCCCGGGCGACCGTTAAGTAAACGACTGAAACATCGTCAAGGCGATCGCCCGGATATAGCCCCGTGTCGGCGTGACGACGGCGGTCGATGGGCCGCCGCACCGCCCGGGGAACGCGACAGCCGGTCCGGCCATTGCCTTGGCCGTCAGTTCGGTAAAAACCGCACAGGGCGATACCCCTGCCTTGCTTGCTTCACGCAATTGCCTGGTGCGGGCGGCGGGGGATCGGCTTGAATGGTGGCATGGACAAAGTTGATCTTGCGCTGGTGCTGGCGGTCGATGGCTCGGCCAGCGTGACCTATGACGAATTCGGCCTGATCGCCGGCGGCATGGCGGCGGCGTTGCGCGATCCGGTGGTGGTGCGCGGCCTGGTCGGCGGGCCGGCGCGCGCCAGCCTGTGCGCGCTGCTGCTATGGTCCGGCGCCGGCGCGCAGGAGGTATTGACCAACTGGACGCTGATCGCCTCGCCCGCCGACGCGGCGGCGTTTGCCGAGACCGTCAACAACATGTCGCGCCTGGTGCGCGCCGGGCAGACCGCAATCGGTGAGGCGCTGCTGGCGTCGCTGACCTTGCTGGCGCATCTGCCGGCTCAGCCGGGCCGCCAGGTGGTGGACGTGATCGGCGACGGCCGGTCCAACGACGGCGTGGCGCCCGGTCCGATCCGCGATCGCATGGCCGCAGCCGGCATCACCATCAACGGCCTGTGCATCCTGCACGAGGAAGCGGATCTGTTGCAGTCCTACATCAATGAGGTGATCGGCGGCCCAGGCGCCTTCGCGCTGACCTGCGCGACCTACGCGGATTTCACCGAGGCGATGCGTCAGAAACTGACCCGCGAGATCAGCGGGCCGATCGTCTGATGCGCCGGGCGACGGCGGACACACGCCGGGACTGGCGCGCCATGGTGGTCTGGCTGTCCTGTCTGCTGCTTGCCTTGTGTGCCGCGCCGGCCCCGCCGCGCGAGCTGACAGCCGGCCCCAGGACCGAGACGATCTTCCTGATCGAGCGTGGCTGGCACTCGGATATCGGCCTGAGCGCGACACCGGTTGGCGACCGGCTGGGCCAGCTTCGCGCGACGTTCCCCGGCGCCCGCACCCTGGTCATCGGCTTCGGCCAGCAGGCCTATATGCTGCAACCCCACCCAGGCTCCGGCGACATGTTGGCGGCCTTGACGCCCGGTCCCGGCGCGATGCTGGTCACCGCGCTGCGCGGGACGCCCCAGACGGCATTCCCACCCGACGATGTCGTGGTACTGCATGTCTCGGCGCGCGGGCTGGCGCGGCTGACCGATTTCATTGCGGGGTCATTCGCACGCACCACCGACGGCGCGCTGCGCCCGATCGCCGGCGGGCCGGATCCCGAAAGTCGCCTCTACGCCTCGGCGGACAGCTACAGCGGCGGGTTTACCTGCAACACCTGGACCGCCGAGGGCCTGCAGACCGCCGGCCTGCCGATCCACGCCGCCGGCGTGGTGTTCGCCGGCGAAGTGGCGGATCAGGCGCGGCGCATCGCGGCAGCGTCACCGTAAAGCGCAGGTCGGCGCGCGACCGGCCTCAGGCTCAGGATCGGTGCAGGACCTCGTCACCGGCCGGGCGGCGGCGCAGCCGAGCCGGGTGGGATCAGCCGTTGTGGTTGAGCTTCAGCCCGGCCTCGGGCCAGGTCAGCGCGACCAGCTTGCCGGTGCCCGACAGCGTGACATAGGCGGTGCGCAGGTCGGCGCCGCCGAAGCAGATATTGGTCGTCACCGGGTCCGGCATCTTCACCTGCCGCACGATCCGCCCGTCCGGCGCGATCGAGGTGAGCGCGCCGGTGATCAGCGTGGCCACGCAGATGTTGCCGAGCGCGTCGACCGCGAGGCTGTCGAACCGCTGGTAGCCGCCAAGCCCGGCGACCAGCCGCCCGCCATGCGGCGACGGGAAGGGCTGCTTGCGCACCACGCCGGGGGCGGTGATGTCGAAGGCCCAGAGCCGCGCCGTCTCGGTCTCCGCCACGTAGACCACGCCGCCGTCGGGCGACAGGCCGACGCCGTTGGGGGTCAGGATCGGATAGGCCACCTCAACGATCTTCGAGCCGTCGGCCAGGGCGTAGTACAGCCCGCCATGGTCGCGATCACGCGCGCGGGTTTTGCCCAGGTCGCTGAAGTAGCAGCCGCCGTGGGCGTCGAACACGATGTCGTTGGGGCCGCGCAGCTTGTGGCCGTTGCAACTGTCGTACAGCAGCTCGACCTTGCCGGTGGCGGGATCGACGCGCTGGAGGCTGCCCGAGGTGTAGTCCGACGCCTGCACCACCGGGCGCAGCAGCCCGCGCCAGCCCGGTGCCGGGCGGCCGAGTGAACCAAGGAAGGCTGGGGCTCCGCCCCAGACCCCGCCAAGGGGCGCCGCCCCTTGGATCCCCGCCAAGGGCAGAGCCCTTGGAACCCCGGACTGGGAGCGGGTGAGGGGGAGGGGGCGCGTGGGCAGGGCGCCGGTGCCGTCGGTCGCGACCGACGGCACCGGCGCCCTGCCCACGCGCCCCCTCCCCCTCACCCGCTCCCAGTCATGGAGTCCAGAGGCCGCTGCCTCTGGTGGGGGTCCAGGGGGCAAAGCCCCCTGGCGGGGTCTGGGGCGGAGCCCCAGCCTTCCTTGGTTCACCCGATTGCCCGGCGGAGTCCCCCCTGGCGTTCGATGAAGGCGGCGATCTCGGCCACGCCGGTGCCGGCGCGAATGTTGCTGAACACGAACGGCCGCTCGCCGCGCATCTTGCGCGCGTCGCGGTCCATCACCTCCAGGCTGGCGCCGACATGCGGTGCCAGGTCGATCTTGTTGATCACCAGCAGGTCGCTGCGGGTGATGCCGGGGCCGCCCTTGCGCGGGATCTTGTCGCCGGCGGCGACGTCGATGACGTAGATCGTCAGATCCGCCAGCTCCGGGCTGAAGGTTGCCGCCAGGTTGTCGCCGCCGGATTCGATCAGGATCAGGTCGAGGCCGGGAAAGCGATGGGCCAGTTCGGCCACGCCGGCCAGGTTGATGCTGGCGTCCTCGCGGATCGCGGTGTGCGGGCAGCCGCCGGTCTCGATGCCGAGGATTCGTTCCGGTGGCAGCGAGCCGGCGCGGGTGAGGAACTCGGCGTCCTCCTTGGTGTAGATGTCGTTGGTGATGGCGGCGATGTCGTAGCGGTCGCGCAAGGTCTTGCACAGCGCGTCCATCAGCGCGGTCTTGCCGGTGCCGACCGGGCCGCCGACGCCGACGCGCAAGGGGCCGTGCGGGGAAGTCTTCATGAGCGGAACAGCCTTGTGTACTGGGTTTCATGGCGCATGGCGGCGAGGTCGGCGCGGAACCCGGCGCCGCCGAGATCATCCAGTGTGGTGCTGCGGGTTTCCGCGGCGACGTGCAGGATGACCGGTTCCAGCGCGGCCAGCACGGCGAGGCCGGCCGATTGGCCGAGCGGCACCAGGCGGACGGCGGCGGAGATGAGGTTGACGGTGACGGCGTGCAGGTAGGCGATCGCGGTAGCGTCGGCATCGATGCCGTGCAGGCCGGCGAGCGCGCCGACCGCGACCGGGTAGGCGACGGGATCGGGCAAGGCCGGACAGCCCCAGGGACGGGCCGCGCGCATGAAGGCGGCGCCCTGGTTCAGCGTCTCGGCCTGGCGCTCGCGCGCGGGCGCGGTGGCGGCGGCCAGTTCGGCGAGCATGGCGAGATCGGCGTCCCGGGCATGGGCGTGGCGCAGCAGGATCGTGTCGCTGCGTGGCGCGCCGTGCGCCAGCAGGTCGGCGAGCCAGTCGTGCAGCGTGTCGCCATCGGCGATGTCGCCGGCGTCTACCGCCCATTCGATGCCGTGCGAGTAGGCGAAGGCGCCGGTGGGGAAGGCGGGGGAAAGCCAGGTCAGCAGGCGGAGGAGTGCGGGATCAGAGATAGACACACACTCCCCTTGCGGGCTTGGGCCGCGAAGCGGACCAAGACTGGGGGGAGGGGGCGGTGCCAGCGTCGCACCAAAGCTTCGCGCGCGCGCCGACCCCTCCCCCCACCCCCCTCCCTCAAGGGGAG
Organism: uncultured Alphaproteobacteria bacterium; assembly: GCA_963847615.1. Classification (GTDB taxonomy): domain Bacteria; phylum Pseudomonadota; class Alphaproteobacteria; order Acetobacterales; family Acetobacteraceae; genus Palsa-883. Next base: position 313,034 of record CAWKAN010000026.1, on the reverse strand, counting down.
GGGGAGTGTCCGGACCGTTATCCATGATCGTGCCCATCGTCATCATCGTGGTGATGGTGCTGATGCTGGTGCTGGTGTCCGCCGGCGTAGGCGCCGGGTTCCGGATCGAACGGCGCCTCGATCGCCTCGACGTGGCCGCCGAGGCCCTCGACCATTTCCGCGATCACATGATCGGCCCGGATGCGGATGCGATCGCCGAGCAACTGCACCGGCAGATGGCGGTTGCCGAGATGCCAGGCGATGCGGACCAGTTCGCCGTCGTCATGCGCGTGGATCTCCAGCAGGTTTTCGGGCTTGGCGCAGACACGGATGATGCCGCCGGTGTCCAGCGCCAGGCCATCGCCGTCGCGCAGCCGGACAGCCTGGGGCAGGTCCAGCAGCACCTCATGCCCCAATTCGGTCGCCAGCAGCAGGCGGCGACGGTGCCGGCGGTCGAAATCGACCAGCACGCGATCGACTTCCCTGGCCGGGTCCCAGGTTCCGCCCGGCAACACGTTTTGCGCGCGCATCAGAACAGGAAATAGCGCTGCGCCATCGGCAGCACAATTGCCGGTTCGCAGGTCAGCAGCACGCCGTCGGCGCGCACCTCGTAGGTTTCGGCATCCACCTCGATCACCGGCAGCGCGTTGTTGTGGATCATGCTGCGCTTGCCGATGCCGCCGCGGGTGTCGGCCACCGCCGCCAGCCGGCGTTGCAGGCCCAGCGCGTCGCCGATCCCCGCCTGCAATGCCGCCGCCGAAACGAAGGTGACGCAGGTTGCCGCCAGGGCGCGGCCGAAGGCGCCGAACATCGGCCGGTAGTGCACCGGTTGCGGCGTCGGAATGGACGCGTTCGGATCGCCCATCGGCGCGCAGGCGATGGCGCCGCCCTTGATCACCAGATCGGGCTTCACGCCGAAGAACGCCGGCGACCACAGCACCAGGTCGGCCAGCTTGCCGGCCTCGATCGAGCCGACCTCGTGTGCCATGCCCTGCGCGATCGCCGGGTTGATGGTGTATTTGGCGATGTAGCGCTTCACCCGTGCATTGTCCGCCGCGCCGTCGCCCGGCAAGGCGCCGCGCTGCGTCTTCATCTTGTGCGCGGTCTGCCAGGTGCGGATGATCACCTCGCCGACGCGGCCCATCGCCTGGCTGTCGGACGACATCATCGAGAGCGCGCCGAGATCGTGCAGGATGTCCTCGGCGGCGATGGTCTCCTTGCGGATACGACTTTCCGCGAAGGCAACGTCCTCCGGGATCGCGCTGTCCAGGTGATGGCAGACCATCAGCATGTCGAGATGCTCGTCCAGCGTGTTCGCGGTGTATGGCCGGGTCGGATTGGTCGAGCTGGGCAGCACGTTGGGCAGGCCGGCGACCTTGATGATGTCCGGCGCGTGGCCGCCGCCGGCGCCCTCGGTGTGGTAGGTGTGGATGGTGCGGCCCTTGAAGGCGGCGATGCTGTCTTCCACGAAGCCGGATTCGTTCAGCGTGTCGGTGTGGATCATCACCTGGACGTCGTAACGATCGCCGACCGACAGGCAGGTGTCGATCGCCGCCGGCGTGGTGCCCCAGTCCTCGTGCAGCTTCAGGCAGGCGGCGCCGGCGCGGATCATCTCCTCCAGCGCCGCGGGTTGCGAGGCGTTGCCCTTGCCGGCGAAGGCGAGGTTGACCGGCAGGCCCTCGGCGGCCTGCAGCATGCGCGCGAGGTGCCAGGGGCCGGGCGTGCAGGTGGTCGCCGCGGTGCCGGTGGCCGGGCCGGTGCCGCCGCCGATCATTGTGGTGACGCCGGAGGCGATCGCTTCTTCGACCTGTTGCGGGCAGATGAAGTGGATGTGGCTGTCGACGCCGCCGGCGGTGAGGATCTTGCCCTCGCCGGCGATCACCTCGGTGCCCGGGCCGATGATGATGTCGACGCCGGGCTGGATGTCGGGATTGCCGGCCTTGCCGACCCTGGCGATGCGCCCGTTGGTGATGGCGACGTCGGCCTTGACGATGCCCCAATGGTCGATGATCAGCGCGTTGGTGATCACGGTGTCGACCGCGCCCTCGGCCTGCGATGCCTGCGACTGGCCCATGCCGTCGCGGATCACTTTGCCGCCGCCGAATTTCACCTCCTCGCCGTAGCTTGTCAGGTCGCGCTCGACCTCGACGAACAGCTCGGTGTCGGCCAGGCGCACGCGGTCGCCCGTGGTGGGGCCGAACATGTCGGCATAGGCGGCGCGGGTGATGCGGGCCATCAGTCGAGTGCTCCCATGACGGCGGCGCGGAAGCCCTGCACGACGCGCCTGCCGCGATAGGGGATCAGCGTGACCTCGCGGGTCTGGCCGGGCTCGAAACGGACTGCGGTGCCGGCGGCGATGTCGAGCCGCTGGCCGCGCGCGGCGGCGCGATCGAAGGCGAGGGCCGGGTTGGTTTCGGCGAAGTGGTAGTGGCTGCCGACCTGGATCGGCCGGTCGCCGGTGTTGGCGACGCTCAGCGTGGTGCGCGGCAGGCCGGCGTTGAGGTCGAGGTCGCCGGGTTGGGTGAGGATTTCGCCGGGGATCATTGGGGGTTCCTGCGATGGGGCGCCAGACAGGCTAGCAATAACCCGGCCGGCAGGCCAGAATGCCCTTGCGTGATCTTGTATATTTGTGCCATATACAATCGATGCTCGATCTTCCGCGTCTGGTGGGCTTCCAGTGGGACGCGGGAAACGATCGCAAGAGCGCGGACAAGCACGGGGTCTCCCGAGCCGAGGCCGAGCAGGTGTTTTTCAACGCGCCCTTGCTGGTCGCGACCGACGCCAGCCACAGCCGCCGGGAAGCGAGGTTCCAGGCACTTGGTCGCACGGACGATGGTCGAGTTCTCCTTGTGGTGTTCACACTTCGCGACGATCGGCGGCTACTGCGGGTCATATCGGCACGCGACGCAAATCGTAAGGAAAGGGTGCGCTATGAGCAAAGCGCTTAAGCCGATTCCGGATTTCGCCACTGAGGCGGAGGAGCGGCGGTTCTGGGAAACCCACGACTCGACCGAGTACGTGGATTGGAGCAAGGCCGTGCGAGTCCGGATGCCGAACCTGCGGCCGTCGAGCTCTTCGATCTCGCTACGGCTGCCCCTGCCTCTGCTGGAGCGTATCAAGATCGCGGCGAACAAGCGGGACGTGCCGTACCAGTCGCTGATCAAGATGTGGCTGGCGGAGAAGGTCGCCGAGAGGTGATCCGTGATTCCAGGCGGCGGAAGGATTGACCCATTGGTGCCGCGCCCCCGGGCATGGCGGGGTGGGCATCGCCGAAGCATCGATCCTTCGGGCGAGCGGTATCGGACGCCTGCGCCAGGCGCCAAAATCCTTATCTGCTCTGTGGCCTCCGTGCCTTCTCCTGGCTGCTCTGGGTTAAAATCTTGCGCTCTTATGGCGTTGACTGTTGGACGGCCCGTGGGGCGGAAAAGCGCAGCGCCTTCCGCCACCGCCGGGCGAGCCGCTCGCATCTGCCGACGTCCCCAACAACATATCCCGCCACCGTCCGACGGCGGAAGGCGCTGCGCTTTTCCGCCCTACGGGGCCGTGCGTCGATCGACGGCATCATCGCCGGTCCGCGAATCGCCGCTGCGGACTCATGGCGCTACCGGATCGGCTCGTGCACGGTGACCAGCTTGGTGCCGTCGGGGAATGTCGCCTCGACCTGCACGTCGTGGATCATTTCGGCGACGCCCTCCATCACCTGCGCGCGGGTGATCACGGCCGCGCCGGCCTCCATCAGGTCGGCAACGGTTTTGCCGTCGCGCGCGCCCTCGACGACGAAGTCGGTGATCAGCGCGACGGCTTCGGGATGGTTCAGCTTCACCCCGCGTTCCAGCCGCCGGCGGGCGACCATCGCGGCCATGCTGATCAGCAGCTTGTCCTTCTCTCTGGGCGTCAGGTTCATGGCGTTCTTCCTGTCAGCACATCCACACGCGCGGCAGCGGCCGGTCGCCGCGCAGCACGTGCAGCACGGCGATGACCGAGGTTCGTAGTGCCGCGCTGTCCCGCGCCAGAATGCGCGCGATCAGCATGCCGTTCCAGGCGCTGGCGGCGGCTTCCGTGCCCGAACCCCTCCCCCCGCCCCCCTCCCTCAAGGGGAGGGGGAGAGTCGTTGTTGCCACCAACGCCTCTCGTACAACGTCAAGTTGCGCTTCGGCGCCGGGTGCCAGGTGCACGACCGTCGCCAGCGCGCGGGCGCCATCCGCGACCGCCTTGCGCCGCAGGGTGGCCGCCACCGCGCCCTCCAGCCGCACCGGGTCGTGCCACACCAGCCGCCCGCCGCGCCGCACCCGGATCAGGTCGCGCACCGACGCAAGCTCGACCACCTCGCCCATCGCCGCGCGGCCGAACACCAGCGATTCCACGCCGAGGAACCAGGCATCCTCGGCCAGCTCCAGCTCCAGCCGCCGGTCCAGCGCGCAGCGGTCGAACAGGATGGTCTCCTGCGGCAGCCACTCCGCCGCCGCGCCCGCCTCCACCGCGATGCGCGTGCGCAGCCGCGACGGCGCGTCGCCCGGCAGCGCGCGATAGAACCGCTCCGCCGCCTGCGCCGCGATCGAGGCGCGCGCGCCGGGACGCACGGTGAACGTACTGTCCAGCCGATCGCCGCCGGCGATCCCGCCGGAGGTGTTCAGCGTCACCACGTCGATCCACCCCGGCACCAGCGGCCGCGGAAACCGCGCCTTCAGGCAGCCGGCCTGGCGCAGCCCCTCCAGCACCGAGGCATCGTCGCGCCGGCGCACCGAAACCGCCAGCTCGCCGACCGCGCGCTGCAGCGTCGCGGCTGGCGGCGGCTCGGCGCGCAGGCCCCGGGGATCAGACGGACAGGCGGCGTCGTACATCCGCTTCGTCAAGCTCCTCCTGCCGCCCGGACAGCACGATGTCGCCGCGGTCCATCACCGCGATCGTCTGCGCCAGTTCCTTGGCAAAGTCGAAATACTGTTCGACCAGCAGGATGGCCATGTCGCCGCGCGACCGCAACAGTGCGATCACCCGGCCGATATCCTTGATGATGCTGGGCTGGATCCCCTCGGTCGGCTCGTCCAGCACCAGCAGGCGCGGCCGGGTCACCAGCGCGCGCCCGATCGCCAGCTGCTGCTGCTGGCCGCCCGACAGGTCGCCGCCGCGCCGGCGCAGCATGGTCTGCAGCACCGGGAACAGCGCGAAAATCTCGTCCGGCACTTTGCGCCGGCCGCGCGGCAACACGGCAAACCCGGTCTCCAGATTCTCCCGCACGGTCAACAGGGGAAAAATGTCGCGCCCCTGCGGCACCCAGGCGATGCCGCGCCGCGCCCGCTCGTAGGTCGGCAGTTTGGTGATGTCGGCGCCTTCCCAGCGGATTGTCCCGCGGGTGATCGGATGCGCGCCGACGATCGCGCGCAGCAACGAGGTCTTGCCGACCCCGTTGCGCCCCAGCAGGCAGGTCACCGCGCCGACCCGCGCGGTGAGCGAGACCTGGCGCAGCGCGATCGCCGCGCCGTAATGCAGATCGACGTGATCAACTTCCAGCATCAGCCGAGGGTCCTTGTTCCGTCATGGCCGGCGAAGGTCGGCCAGCCACGACTTCGTTTGCGCCGCGGAGGCAAATCGTGGATGGCCGGCCTTCGCCGGCCATGACGGGAGTGCGCATCATCGCCCCAGATACACTTCGATCACGCGCGGGTCCTCGCTGACGTGATCGATCGTCCCCTCGGACAGCACCGCGCCCTCGTGCAGCACCGTCACCTTCACGCCGAGCGCCCGCACGAAGGCCATGTCGTGCTCCACCACCACGACGCTGCGCGTCTTGTTGATCTCGCGCAGCAACGCGGCGGTCTGTTCGGTCTCGGCATCGGTCATGCCGGCCACCGGCTCGTCCACCAGCAGCAGTTGCGGCTCCTGCGCCAGCAGCATGCCGATCTCCAGCCACTGCTTCTGCCCGTGCGACAGTGCGGCGGCCGGCCGCTGGCGCTGCTCGGTCAGCCGGGTGGTTTCAAGGATTTCCTCGATCCGCCGTTTCTCCGAGGCGGTCTCGCGCGCCCACAGCGTGAAGTACGGGCGGCGATCCGCGGCCAGCGACAGCAGCAGGTTGTCCCACACCGTGTGCGGCTCGAACACGGTCGGCTTCTGGAATTTGCGCCCGATGCCAAGCGCGGCGATCGCCGGTTCGTCCAGGCGCGTCAGGTCGGCGTCCTTGCCGAACACCACCCTGCCCTCGTCGGGCCGCGTCTTGCCGGTGATGACGTCCATCATCGTCGTCTTGCCGGCGCCGTTCGGGCCGATCACCGCGCGCATCTCGCCGGCTTCCAGCACCAGCGACAGCGCGTTCAGCGCGCGGAACCCGTCGAAGCTCACCGTCACGCCATCCAGATACAGCAGCGTGTCGCCGCTCTCCACCATGGCGCCGCTCATTCGATCGCCTCCCGCGCCACCGCCGCCTCGTGCGCCATCGCCGCCTCCTGCGCGGCGATGACCGGGTCGACGCCGGTCGCGCCGCGCCGGCGCGCCAGCAGGCCCATCAGCCCGCGCGGCAACAGCAGGGTGACGAAGATGAACATCGCACCGAGCGCGTAGAGCCAGAATTCCGGCAGCGCCGAGGTGAACCAGGTCTTGCCCAGGTTGACCAGCACCGCGCCCAGGACCGCCCCGGTCAATGTGCCGCGGCCGCCGACCGCGACCCAGATCACCGCCTCGATCGAGTTGCCCGGCGCGAACTCCGACGGGTTGATGATGCCGACCTGCGGCACGTACAGCGCGCCGCCGATGCCCGCCATCACCGCGGAGACCACCCACACCGCCAGCTTGTAGGTCTCCGGGCGGTAGCCGAGGAAGCGGGTGCGCGATTCGGCATCGCGCACCGCGATCAGCACCTTGCCGAAGCGCGAGGTGACCAGGTAGCGCGCCACCAGGAATTGCCCGCACAGCAGCGCCGCGGTGACCACCAGCAGCGCGCACCGCGTGCGCCCGGACTGCACCGGGAAGCCCAGGATGTCCTTGAAGTCGGTCATCCCGTTGTTGCCGCCGAAGCCCATGTCGTTGCGGAAGAATGCCAGCAGCAGCGCATAGGTCAGCGCCTGGGTGATGATCGACAGGTAGACGCCGGTGACGCGCGAGCGGAACGCCAGCCAGCCGAACACCAGCGCCAGGACGCCGGGCACCAGCAGCACCATCAGCGCGGCGAAGCCGAACCAGTCGAAACCGTGCCAGTACCAGGGCAGATGGTCCCAGCCGAGGAACACCATGAAGTCGGGCAGGATCGGATTGGCATAGACGCCGCGCGCGCCGATCTGGCGCATCAGGTACATGCCCATGGCGTAGCCGCCGAGCGCGAAGAACGCGGCGTGGCCCAGCGTCAGGATGCCGGCGAACCCCCAAACCAGGTCGACCGCCAGCGCCAGCATGGCATAGCAGAGATATTTGCCGGCCAACGAGATCACATACGTCGAGACATGCGCCTGCGAGCTCGGCGCGACCCCGAGATTGAGCGCGGCAAGCAGGATCGCCCCGCCCATGACCAGGACGAGGGTGGTGCTCGCCGAGAGCCTGGTCATGCCTCCGCCGCCCGTCCCTTGAGCGGGAACATGCCGCGCGGGCGGCGCTGGATGAACAGGATCAGCAGCACCAGGACGAAGATCTTGCCCAGCACCGCGCCGGCGACGGGTTCCAGGAACTTGTTGACGATGCCCAACGTCAGCGCGCCGACCACGGTGCCCCACAGATTGCCGACGCCGCCGAACACCACGACCATGAAACTGTCGATGATGTAGCCCTGGCCGAGATTGGGCGAGACGTTGTCGATCTGGCTTAGCGCGACGCCGGCCATCCCGGCGACGCCGGACCCCAGCCCGAAGGTCAGCGCGTCGATCCACGGCGTGCGAATGCCCATCGCCGCGGCCATCAACCGGTTCTGCGTCACCGCGCGCATCGACAGGCCCAGCGACGTGTAGCGCAGCGCCGCCATCAGCGCCGCCAGCACCATGACGGCGAACACGATGATGTAGAGGCGGTTGAACGTGATGGTCAGTCCGCCAAGCTGGGTCGCCCCGCTCATCCAGCCCGGCGTGCCGACATCGCGGTTGTTGGCGCCGAAGATCGACCGCACCGCCTGCTGCAGCACCAGCGACAGACCCCAGGTCGCCAGCAGCGTTTCCAGCGGCCGGCCGTACAGCCAGCGGATCAGCGTGCGCTCGATGATGATGCCCAAGGCGCCGGCGACGATGAACGCCAGCGGCACCGCGATCAGCAGGCTGGCGCCGAACAGCCCGGGCGCCGCGGTGCGGATCACCTGCTGCACCACGAAGGTGACGTAGGCCCCGATCATCACCATCTCGCCATGCGCCATGTTGATGACGCCCATCACGCCGAAGGTGATGGCGAGGCCGGCGGCGGCGAGCAGCAGCACCGAACCCAGGCTCAAACCGTAATAGACGCTCTGCGCGACCGACCAGAGTTCCAGCACCCGGTCGATCGCCACCACCGCGGCACGCGCCGCCGCGGCGACGGCCGGCGGCTGGCCGGTCAGCGGCTCGAGCAGCGCCCGGCTGTCCAGGTCACCGCGCGCGCGGATCACGGCGACCGCCGCCAGCCGGGCCGGCGCCGTCGCCGCGGTGGAGAACAGCAGCGCGGCGGCGTGCGCCTGCTCCAGGCGCTGTTTCACCGCCGGATCGGTCTCCCGGGCCAGCGCCTGGTCGAGCGTCGGCAGCGCCGCCGGGTCATGCGAGTGAAACACCGCCTCGGCCGCGGTCAGGCGTGCCGCCGGATCCGCCGACAACAGGCGCAGGCTGCCCAGCGCGGCATCGATCTCGCCGCGCACCGGGTTGTTCATGCGCACCTGCTTCAACCCGCTGGCCATCACGTCGGGCGCCGGCTTGCCGGTGACCGCGTCGAGGAAACCGCCCGCGTCGGTCTTGATGAACAGCGCATGGTCGCTGCTGCGCGCATAGAGCTGCCCGGCCTGCATCGCGGACAGGATCGCCAGCGCCCGCGGATGGCCGGAGAAGGCCAGCAGGTCGACGCCGTGGCGAATGGTGTCGTAATTCGTCGAGGCAAGATCGCCGAACGCCGCGTCGGCCGGGTCGGCGTGGCCGGCGGCTGGCGCCAGGGCCAGGAGGGCGATCAGCAGCAGGCGCGAGAGACGGCGCATCCAGCTTCCTTCCTGCGACGGGCGGACCAGCGAGGTGCGGGCCGGCAACAACCGGGCCCGCAACGAACCGGCCTGCAACGAACCGGCCCGCAACGAACCGGCCCGCGACGAACCGGCCTGCAACGGCGGGGATGGGCAGGATGCGCCGGCCTATCCCCGCCGCGCGAGCGGACCGGCGTCAGGCCTTCTTGCCGCCGCCGGCGCCGCAGGTATGGGTCTTCACGTTGTAGGCGCCGCAATGCAGCGGCTCGCGCCAGTCGCCGATCAGCTCCTTGGTGTCGGCGAGATACGGCGACCACTCCTGCGCCACCACCAGGCCCGGGGTCTGCGAGACGATGTTGAACATCCCGTCGGCCTGGATCTCGCCCATCAGCACCGGCTTGGTGATGTGGTGGTTGGGCATCATCGCCGAGTAGCCGCCGGAGAGGTTGGGGACCGCGACGCCGATCATCGCGTCGATCACCGCGTTGTGCTCGGTGGTGCCCGCCTTCTCGACGCCCTTCACCCACATGTTGAAGCCGATGTAGTGCGCCTCCATCGGATCGTTGGTGGTGCGCTTCGGGTTCTTGATGAAGCCGTGCCAGGCATCGATGAACGCCTTGTTCTCCGGCGTGTTGACGCTTTCGAAATAGTTCCACGCGGCCATGTGGCCGACCAGCGGCTTGGTGTCCATGCCGGCCAGCTCTTCCTCGCCGACGCTGAACGCCATCACCGGGATGTCGGTCGCCTTGATCCCCTGGTTACCCAGCTCCTTGTAGAACGGCACGTTGGCGTCGCCGTTGATGGTCGAGACCACGGCGGTCTTCTTGCCGGCCGAGCCGAACTTCTTGATCGAGGCCACGATGTTCTGCCAGTCCGACTGGCCGAACGGCGTGTAGTTGATCATGATGTCGGCCGGCTTGACGCCCTTGAGCTTCAGGTAGGCCTCGAGGATCTGGTTGGTGGTGCGCGGATAGACGTAATCGGTGCCGGCCAGCACCCAGCGGGTGACCTTCTCCTCGCTCATCAGGTAGTCGACCGCCGGGATCGCCTGCTGGTTCGGCGCCGCGCCGGTGTAGAACACGTTGCGGCTGCATTCCTGGCCCTCGGTACTGGACCGGGTAGAACAGCAGGCCGTTCAGCTCCTCGAACACCGGCAGCACCGACTTGCGCGACACCGAGGTCCAGCAGCCGAACACCGCGTCGCATTTGTCAACCGACAGCAACTGCCGCGCCTTCTCGGCGAACAGTGGCCAGTTCGACGCCGGATCGACCACCACGGGTTCGAGCTGCTTGCCCAGCAGCCCGCCTTTCTTGTTCTGATCGGCGATCAGCATCAGCATGACGTCCTTCAACGTCGTCTCGCTGATCGCCATGGTGCCGGACAGCGAGTGCAGGATGCCGACCTTGATGGTGCCGCCCGCCGGCGCGGTCTGTGCCGCGGCCGGCGTGATCGCTTGCCTGGCCGCGCCCATGGCGGCCAGCGTGAGCGCGGCGGCGCCGAGGCCGCCCAGGCCGCGACGGGTGATCGTGGTATCGCCAGGTGCCATGATTGTCTTTCCTGTTTCCCTGGTACTGTCTTGGAATTGTCCGTGCCGAGGTCGCAGTCAGACGCATCCCCGGTGCGCCGACCTGTGCCGGCACCCCACGTCCAACCGCCTCGGCACGTCGCTACGCAACGACCATGCCAAACCTTCAAGGGCGCCGCCGACCCGGCACTGGCGGCGCGTTCCGATGGCGACCGGCCCGGCGTCGGCGGATGGTTCGCCCGGCGGGGCGCTTCACCCGGCGCCGGCCTGCCCAATCCGGGTCACGCGGGCGGCAATCTGATCGAATTTGCGGCAGACTCCGGCTCCGCTTGGCACGCGGCAAGGCAACGGCGCGGGGTTAGCGGATTGTTCATTGCTGCCGGCTAGGGTGCCGCATGCTCAGCATGCTGCGCCCGCCGTCCCCGGCGATGGCCCTGGTCTGCCTGTTCTTCGCGACGGTGCTCGCCGTGGCGGCATTGGTGCCGGGCGCCCTCGGGCCGCTGCTGGCGGTCACTGCGGTGCTCGGCGTCGCGGTCGTCGCCAGCCGGCACCTGATCGGCTTCTGCGTCGCCTGGTTGCTGGTGGCCGGCACGTCGCTGGAAATGACGATGCACGACCTGGTCGATCCGTCCGCCTACACGACGACGATCGCCGTGGTGAAGGCCGCACAGATCGGCCTCGCGGCGCTGTGCATCCTGCGCTACGGCCCGCGGCCCGACCCGTTCAATCCCGCCTGGGCGTTTGCCGCGATCTTCGCCGTCGGGGTGGGGCACGGCCTGTATCCGGGGCTGACCGTCGCCGACAGCCTGCGCTCGCTGGCCGGATCGGCCGCGCCGTTCGCGTTCTGCTTCAGCCGCCTGCCGCGCGATTGGGCCGCCACGATGATCCGCGCCACGCGCTGGGCGCCGCTGTTCAGCCTGGCGGGCGGCGTGGCGCTGTATGCCGCCGGGCTGCGGCCGCTGTTCGTCGATTCCGGGGGCGCGCGACTGGCCGGGCTTGGCCACCCGGCCTTCCTCGCCGGCGTCTGCCTGGCGGCGATCTATGCCTGCCTGATCCGCCTCTATCGCGCCGGCGGCCGTGGTGACCTGCTGCTGCTCGCGGTCAATTTCGTGATCCTCGTGCTCACCGGCGCGCGGGCACCGCTCGCCTATGGCGTGCTGGTCACCGCCCTCAGCTTCGCCTGCGTTTCGGCGCCGTGCATGCCGGCACGGCGCCGCTGGCTGCTGTTGCTCGGCGCGGCGACGTTGCTGCCGTTGCTTGCGCTGATGGACCACGCGCTGGCCGACATCAGGCTGTTCAACCTCCTCGCCACCGACTCGACCGACCTGAGCGGCCGCGACATGCTGTGGCCGCCGTTCGAGCAGGCCGCCAGCCAATCCTACTGGCTCGGCTGGGGCCTCGGCGCCGGCAATTTCATCATCCCGCCCGACAGCGAGGTGGCGGAGCTGCTGCAAACCTGGGCGGCGCACAACGAATACCTGCGGATTTCGGTCGAGGGCGGACAACTCGGCCGCGGCCTGCTGATCGCCGCTTTCGTGGCCTGGGCCGCCTGCCGCACGCGCGGCCTGCCGCACGCCGAGCGGCAGATCATGCGGCTGATCTTCCTCGCCTTCGCCGCCCACGCAGCCACCGACAACGTGCTGATCTCGACCCCCGCGTCGGTGTTGTTCAGCTTCGTCGCCGCGGTCTTCGCCGGCGCGACGGGGCCGTCGGGTGAAACCGGGAGGGCCGGGGCGCTGCGCTGACCCAAGCCAGGGGCGAGGTCCCCGGGCGCCTTTGGCTCACGCCATGGTTATGCCGTTCCGGGTCAGCTGCGCTGGGGGAAGTGTTTACCCAGCCCTTGCCAGCAGGCGTCGTAGTCGCGTTGCAATTCCGGCGTTTCCAGGGCGAAGCGCGTCGGGCGAAGAACCTGGCGGGTCTCGAACATGAAGGCGAGGGTGTTGTCGAGCTTGTGCGGGGCCAGCTCGGCGGCGGTTGCGCGGCGCGTGCTTTCCGCGTCGGGTCCGTGGGCACTCATGCAGCCGTGCAGGCTGGCCCCGCCCGGGCTGAAACCACCGGCCTTGGCGTCGTATTCGCCGCGGATCAGGCCCATGAACTCGGTCATCACGTTGCGATGGAACCAGGGTGGGCGGAACGTGTGCTCGGCGACCATCCAGCGCGGCGCGAATACCGCGAAGTCGACATTGGAGGCGCCCGGCGTGTCGGTTGGCGAGGTCAGCACGGTGAAGATCGACGGGTCCGGATGATCGAAGCTGACGGTGTTGATCACCATGAAGCGGGCCAGGTCGTATTTGTACGGCGCCAGTGTGCCGTGCCAGGCGACCACGTCGAGCGGCGAGTGGTCCAGCTCGGTGGCCCACAGGGCGCCCATGAATTTCTGCACCAGTTCGGTCGGTTCGTCGCGCGCCTCGAACCAGGCGACCGGGGTCTGGAAGTCGCGCGGATTGGCCAGCCCGTTGGCGCCGATCGGGCCGAGTTCGGGCAGGCGAAGAATGGCGCCGTGGTTTTCGCACACGTAGCCGCGCGCCGCCCCGTCCGGCAGGGCAACGCGGAAGCGTATGCCGCGCGGCACCACGGCGATCTCGCCCGGTGCCACCTCCAGCCGGCCGAGTTCGGTTGCCAGCGCCAGTCGCCCGAGTTGCGGAACGATCAGCAGCTCGCCGTCGGCGTTCCAGAAGACCCGCTGCATGGCGCGATTGGCGCGATAGAGATGCACCGTGACGCCGGCGCTGGCGGCTGCCTCGTCCCCTGCCAGCAGCGTCACCAGGCCGGCGATGAAATCCGTCGGCGCGTCCGGCAGCGCGAGCGGGTCCCAGCGCATCCGGTTCGGCGTCGGATCGGCAAGCGCACCGCACAATGATCCATTGCCGATCCGTTGGTAGGGCGGATGATCAGCCGAGGGGCGCGTGCGGTACAGCCAACTTCGCCGCGCCTCGTGCCGCGGCACGGTGAACGGCGTGCCCGAGATCTGCTCGGCATACAGCCCGAGCGGCGGTCGCTGCGGCGAATTCTGCCCCACCGGCAAAGCCGCGGCGACGGCCTCGGTGGCATGCTCGTTGCCGAAGCCGGAAAGATATGTCAGATCGTTCATGGCGTCCTCCCGGGCAACGAATGCGGCACCTTGCCGGAACCAGGGCCGGCATGCCGGCCGCCCGACGTAGCGGTCGCCCGGCGTACCGGCCGCTGGGCCGTTCCCTCGCGGAAATATACAGGTTATACAGGGTCGGGAGGCGAGGGGTAGTTTGGAATGAAACGAGTGTCAAGGCAGAGTACCGCGGTAAAGCCGGCGGACGATGGATTCCGCTTGGAAGACTTCCTGCCGTATCGGCTGTCGATCGCGTCGAACCACGTTTCCCGCCTGTTTGCCCGGCGCTATTCCGAAGCGTTCGGCATCAGCATCGCGGAATGGCGGGTGATCGCGGTGGTCGGCCGGTTCGGCACATTGTCGCCCAGCGCGGTCGGTGAGGCGACGGCGATGGACAAGGTGAAGGTCAGCCGCGCCGCGGCCGCTCTGGTGGCGCGTGGATTGCTCAGGCAGGCACCGGATCCAAAGGATGGCCGCGGTCGGCTGCTGAGCCTGACGCGCAAGGGTGTTGCAGTGCACCAGGGGGTGATCCCGCTGGCGCGCGAACTTGAAGCCAGCCTGTCGCAAGGTCTCGGCCGCGCCGAATGGGCCACGCTGCAGAAAGCGCTGTTGCGGCTGAACGCGCACGCGCTGGAGATCGGCGGTCCGGACCCGGACGGCGGGATCGATTGACCGCCGCGCGACGCCCGTCGCGACAGCAGGCTCCGACGCCGCGGCGCTGGCGTGGACCCGCCATCACCGACAAGCCGGCGCCACTCGCCCTGCTTCGATAGCTGGCCATCGAGCGGCCATCACTGGCAGGGGCCGACCTTCAGATACGCCGCCGGGTTAACCCGATGGCCGTCGATGCTCAGCTCGAAATACAGATGCGGGCCATAGGTCAGGCCCGAATGGCCGACAACGGCAATCTTCTCGCCGGCGCCGAGCGTGCGCCGGCCGCGCAGCAGGGCGGGTGCCAGAGTGCCGAGATGCGCATACAGCGCGGTGAAACCAGGGTGGCGCACCCGCACCTCCAGCCCTCCGGCCCCGCGGCGATCGATGCCGATCACCTGCCCGGCGGCAACGGTGCGCACCGCGGCCCCCAGCGGCGCCCGCATGTCAATGCCATAGTGGAACGTACCGGCCAGCGGTCGATCGGCCAGATCGCGCGGGCCGTACGGCGAGGTGATGCAGGTCGGGCTGACCGGCGGTGGCAACGACCGGGGCGCCGGCCCCGCTGCTGCGGTGAAGCCGGCAAGCGCCAGCGCCGCCGGGATGATCGCAAGGCGTGGTGCGCATTTCCCGTGTGCGCGCCGGCGCGGGCTCGCGCCTTGCCACGTCGAGGGATTTTCGTCCCTGGCGCATGCAGCTTGGATCGGCGGCGACGCGCAACGGTCCATGCTGGCGGCGGGGCGTGCCAACGCCCATCGCCATTGCCGCGCGACGGTGCGGGAAATGCGGGCTAGGCGGCGAAACGTCGGATTGCGTCCGGATCGAAACTGAAGCCCCAGCCCGGGCGATCGGGCACCACGGCGTCGCCATTGGCATCCAGCACGATCGCCTCGCGGTAGATCTTCTCGAACCATGGCATGTGTTCCAGGTAGGAGCCGCCGGGCAGTGCCGCGAGCAGGGCCAGGCTCATCTCCGGAAACAGATGCGCGGCGCAGGGGATGTTGAACGCCTCGCACAGATGGCCGGCCTTGAGGAACTCCGTCGGCCCGCCCATCCGCTGCAGGTCGGGCATCACCACGTCGGCCGCGCGCGCCTGCAGCATCGCCAGCACGCCGCGATGCGTATAGACCGTCTCGCCGGAGGCGATCGGCGTGTCCAGCGCCGCGGCGACCTGTGCCTCGCCGGCATGGTCGTGGCAGATCACCGGTTCCTCGAACCAGGTGAGGTTCAGCTCCTCCATCATCCGCCCGATGCGGATCGCCTGCTTCACGCTCATTTGCTGGTTGGCATCGACCATCAAGGCGATCTCCGGGCCGATGGCCTCGCGCACCGCGCGCACCCGGGCGACCATGTTGTCCGGCTCGCGCGGGCCGACCCGGGTCTTCATCGCGCGGAAGCCGCGCGCCACGAAGCCGGCCGCCTCCTGCTGCAGGTCGTCGATCGAGCCGGACAGCCACAGCCCACCCGAGGCATAGCACGGCACCGCCGGGCGGCAGGCGCCGATCAAATGCGCCACGTTCAGCCCGGCGGCCTTGCCGCGCAGATCCCACAACGCGTTGTCGATCGCGGCGAGCCCGACGATCGAAACGCCCTCGTAGCCGAGGAAATTCAACTCCTTCCACGCAAGCGCGTTCAACCCGCCGCCAAGGTTCGGGTCCAGCCCGACCACCAGATCCTCCAGGTTGCGGATCATTTCGTGGATCACGCCGAGCCGGCGGTTGTTGATGCTGAACACCAGGCCCTCGCCGATCAGGCCCGCGTCGGTCTCCAGGAAGGTCAGCACGCAATCGGCCGAGACGATGTTGCCGAGAATCGCCGTCAGGATCGGTGGATCGATCGGCAGATGCACCACCTGGGTGCGCAGTTTCGTTATCTTCATGGCATGGTCCTTTGACGGCAAGCGGGCTTGGCCGGACAGCTTCCGGCACGGACGCCGGGCGTTACGAATGGGGGCCTGCCCTGGCGTGGGCGCTGGGGAGGGCGCCTCCCCAGGCGGTGCCCGCCACCGACGCTGCCCATGGCTGGCGACGGCCGCTACAGGCGATGCACGGTCGGCTCGGCCAGCTGGTAGCGGCGCAGCACCGCGGCGTCCGGATCGCGCCCCAGGCCGGGGCCGGTCGGCACTGCCGCCTTGCCGGCCTCCACCAGCACCAGCTCGTGATACGGGTTCGCCTCCATGTCGATGAACAGCCGCTCCAGCGGCACGTCCGGCGCCAGCGTGGCGTTGAGGTGCAGCGACGCCAGGTGCCCGGCACCGAAATAGGCGTTGTGCGGCACCAGCCGCACGCCGTGCGCCTTGGCCAGCGCGGCGATCTCGAACACCGCCGAGGGGCCGCCGATCTTGATCACGCTGGGCTGCGCGATGTCCTGCGCGCCGGCGGCAAAGGCGTGCTGGAAGTCGTGCAGCCCGCCGGAATTTTCCCCCGCGGCGATCCGCACCCCCTCGGCGCGGACCCGGGCGAGGCCGGCGTGGTCCTCCGGCGGCCAGACCGGCTCCTCCAGCCAGGTCAGGTCGAAGGGACGGAAGGCGCGCGCCCGGTCGATCGCCTCGCTCACCGTCCAGGGGCAGTTGACGTTGACCATCATCCGCACGTCCGGCCCGATCGCCTCGCGCGCGGCGCGCACCATCGGCACCTCGATCTCGTGCAGCTTGATGTCGCGATAGCCGCGCGCCACCGCGCGCGCCGCGGCCGCGCCGACCAGCTCCGGCGCGCCGTAGCGCAGCAGGCTGGCATAGGCGTTCAGGTTGGTGCGCGGCGTGCCGCCCCACAGCCGCCACAGCGGCAGCCCGGCCGCCTTGCCGGCGATGTCCCACAGCGCGATGTCGAGCGCCGACAACGCGTAGAGATGCGGCCCGTTGCGGCCGAACAAATGCAATGTCTTCGCCAGCCGCGCGCGCAGCCCGGCGATGTCGCGCGCGTCCTGGCCGAGGATCGCCGGCGCAAGCTGGGTGTCGCACACCGTCTTGGTGGCGGCGACGCAGGCGTGGCCGAAGCCCTCGCCCCAGCCCTCCAGCCCCTGGTCGGTGACGATGCGGACCCACAGCGTGTTCAGCGCCTGCCAGCCGACGCCGCCGAACGAGACGGGCTTGGCACCCATGTCGAATGGGATGCGGGTCAGGCTGGTCTCGACGGCGATGATCTTCATGCGGGCGGCCTCCTTGCCGGCAGGATGCGCCGTGGCCGGCGGCAAAGGAAGGCAACGAATAAATGCCGCTTCGAGGTGCGCCCGGGCCAGGCTGCGTAGCTCCAGTCCAGGTGCACCGGGTCGCCCGCAAACCTGAGGGTGACCCATCAGGCTGAAGGTGTCATCGTGCGGCAAGCAAGGCAAGAAAGTAATCAAGCGGACACAGAGTTGCACAGAGCGTCCACAGAGTTACACAGAGAAAGTAAATGGCGCTACGCGCAAGGTATTCATACCTGCACATCCGTCACCAGCGCGAAGCGCCAATAAATACTTCTCTGTGAAACTCTGTGGACACTCTGTGAGACTCTGTGGACACTCTGTGCAACTCTGTGTCCGCTTGATTACTTGCTTTCCCGCGTTGCCGCGATTCCCGAAACACCGGTGGGGGCGCACCAGGCAAGCCGGCGATACGGGCCAAATCGGTCATCCTGCCCAACGGGAAGCCAAGCTGCACGACCGCGGTCGATTCGTTCATTGTTGGGCGTCGCCGAAGCCGCGGCGGAGCGCAACTTCGGTCACGCTGCGGTGCCGCGCCGCCGGCCGGTGCTGGCAGGGGACTCCGCCTGGCGAGCCGGGGGTGCTAGGCGGTCCGCCGGCCGGTCGCCAACCACGCCGCGCATGCCTCGCCCAGCTGCGCCCGTGCCATTGCCTCGTAGCGGCGGTTGTCCTCGGGCGTGAGCACATCGCGCCAGCGGCCGTTGGTCCCCTGGTTGATGAACACTTCGGCGCCACCGTCCCACATGGCGCCGCCGAGCGGGGTGGTTTTCGTCGCGTTGGCCTTCATCCAGGCGAAGCTGCAATGCTCGACCATCAGCGGGAAACGCAGCTCATCGACTTCGATGTCGAGGAAGCCGGCGATGCGGCGCATCTGGCCGGGCAGGTCGCGGCGCAGCTCCTCGAAATGCAGCAACATCAGGTTCGGCAGGTCGCGAATCGCCCACCACGGCGCGATGTTTTCCCAGAACGGCCAGAACGGATGGCCGTCGCGGGCGAGCCAATCGAGGAAATACTGCCGGATGGACGCGGGCGGTTGGTCAATCGGCGGCCCGACACGCCCGGGCGTATCGTTGAGCAACCGATACCAGAGCTCGTTGGCATTGGCGTGGTGATTGTACAGGCTCCACACCACGTCCCGCCCGTCGCGGGCGATGTAAAGGTATTTGGCCCGCGGCGAATAGACCAGCGCGTCAACCGGCAGATGGGTCTTGATGAAGCGCCGGTGCGTCTGCGCCTCCAGCGCCGCCAGCTTTACCTCGGCGGGTGGGACCCGCAGGTCGAGCCAGGGCGACATGTCGGCCACCGGCAGATCGTCGGCGCCGGTGAACAGCAACTGGGCGATGATCTGCTGTGCCCAGGTGGTGCCGGATTTGCCGTAGGTACCGATCACGATGTCGTCATCGCGGAACGGGAAACCGTTCCACACCGTGCTGTCGAAGTGGTGGTTGTGCAGTTCGCGCGTCTTCGTCGGCCATTGCGGCGGCATTGGCGGCGTCCCCCCTGAAGTCCCTGCCAAAACATAGTCAATCCCCCGTGGTTCTGAAAAGCCAGCAGGGATGGCCTGGGTTGGCGCCGCACGGAGCATCACCAACCTGGCGCGGGCTGTTGCCACAGCGCCTGCCGGGCTGCGCGCATGACCTGACATTTTCCATTCCTCTGTCGTTCCGTCGCTGTGCCGCGGCGTGCTGCGGAGCGCCCGCAATGCTTTCGCCAGGGTTTCCCCCCGATCGGTTGATTGCCCGCTGCCTTGCCGTCCGCGGGGAGCGAGGCCAGACTGAGCGCGACAAAAGGTGCGGTTGGTCAACCGTGCAGCAGGATAACGAGGGAACCTCCACGCCCATGCCCACCGCGACACCTGCGGGTGCATCCCGCTTTGCCGGCCTCACGCCCCTGCTCTCGCCGCGCTCCGTCGCGATCCTGGGTGCCTCGAACGATCCGGTCCGCATCGGCGGCCGACCGTTGGCCTATATGCTGGCGCAGAAATTCGCCGGCGCGATCTATCCGGTGAACCCCAACCGGGCCGAGGTGCAGGGCGTGAAGGCCTATGCCTCGGTCGCCGACCTGCCGGAAACCCCGGATGTCGCCATCATCGCGGTGCCCGCCGAGCTGGCGGTGCAGGCGGTGGAAGACCTGGCAAAGCGTGGCACCAAGGGCGCGCTGATGTTCACCGCCGGCTTCGCCGAGGTCGACGCGGCGGGCGAGGCCGAGCAGGACCGCATGGTGGCGATCGCGCGGGCGCACGGCATGCGCATCCTGGGCCCCAACTGCCTCGGCGTGTTCGATGCGCGCACCAACTATTACGCGACGTTCTCGTCCTCGTTCGACAGCGGCTGGCCGGTGCCGGGGCGGATCGGCATCGCCAGCCAGTCCGGCGCCTATGGCACCCACTTGTACACCCTGGCGCGCAACCGCGGCATCGGCGCCTCGCTCTGCATCATGACCGGCAACGAGGCCGACGTGACGGTGGGCGAATGCATCGGCTGGCTGGCCGAGAACCCCGAGGTCGACGTGATCGCGGTCTATGCCGAGGGCATCCGCGAGGCGCCCGGCCTGATCGCCGCGTTCGCGGCGGCGCGGGCGGCGAAGAAGCCGATCGTCATGCAGAAGGTCGGGCGCAGCGAGCTCGGCACCAAGGCGGCCAAGTCGCACACCGCCTCGATCGCCGGCGACGACGCGGTGACCGAGGCGGTGATGGCCGAGTTCGGCGTGGTGCGCGCGGACAACTCCGAAGAAATGCTGGACATCGCACACACCGCGACGCGGCGCATCTACCCGGCGGGCAACACGCTGGGGGTGATCACCGTATCCGGCGGCGCCGGGGTGTTGATCAGCGACGTGGCGGAAAGCGTCGGCCTGGCGATGCCGGAGATGCCGCAGGACGCGCAGGCGCGGCTGAAGGAGCTGGTTTCGTTCTGCGCGCCGCGCAATCCTGTGGACGCGACCGCGCAGGTGGGCAACGACATCAAGCTGCTGGGCACCTTCACCGAATCGCTGGTGCGCGACGGCGGCTACAGCTCGGTGCTGGGCTTCTTCACCATGGTCGCATCGTCCGGTCGCTGGCCGGCGATGCGCGAGCAGCTCGAGATGGTGCGGGCGAAATATCCCGATCGGCTCTACGTGCTGTCGTTGATCGCGCAACAGGAACGGCTGCGCGAGCTGGAGGCCGCCGGCTGGATCTGTCACGAGGATCCGACGCGCGCGGTGGTGGCGATCGACGCGATGGGGCGCTTCGGCGCGACCTTCGCCGCCCCGCCGGCGGCGCCCGCGCCCGTGGTCGGCAAGGTGGCGCTGCCCGCGGCGACACCGAGCGAGGCCGAGGCGAAGCGGCTGTTGGCGCAGGCCGGCATCCAGTCGGCGCCGGAGCAGGCCTGCGCCAGCGCCGCCGAAGCGGTGGCGGCGGCGGAACGTTTCGGCTTCCCGGTGGTGCTGAAGATCCTGTCGCCGGACATCCTGCACAAATCCGAGATCGGCGGCGTGCTGCTGGACGTCGCCGATGCCGCAGCGGTGCGCCAGGGCCACGACCTGCTGTTGGCGCGCGCCAGGCAGGCGGCGCCCACGGCGCGGATCGAGGGCGTGCTGGTGGCCAAGCAGCTCAAGGGCGGCGTGGAGTGCATCATGGGCATCCATCGCGACCCGGTGTTCGGGCCGATGGCGATGTTCGGGCTGGGGGGGATCTTCGTCGAGATTCTCAAGGACGTGGTGTTCCGCCGCTGCCCGTTCGGCACCGATGTCGCCGCGGCGATGATCGGCTCGATCAAGGGGGCGCCGCTGCTGCGGGGCGCGCGCGGCCGGCCGCCGGCGGATGTGCAGGCGTTGGCGGAGATGCTGTCGCGCCTGTCGGCGTTCGCGGTTGCCGCCGGGCCGAGCCTGGCGTCGATCGACCTGAACCCGGTGTTTGCGATGCCGGCGGGGCAGGGTGCGTTCGCGGCCGATGCGGTGATCGAGATCGGGGGATGACCAAGCGGCGTGATGCTCCCGTCAGGTTGGCGCCGGCCCCGATCCGGCACTAAATCGCTGTGAGCAGACGCAAACGGGAAACGGTCAGGAAAGCCGGCGCATGATCAACAAGATCGTCCAATCCATGGCCGAGGCCATGGCGGGCATCCAGGACGGTGCCACCGTGCTGGTCGGCGGCTTCGGCGCCGTCGGCCAGCCGAACGCGCTGATCGACGGGCTGATCGAGCAGGGCGCCAGCAACCTGACGGTGGCTTGCAACAATGCCGGCGTGGGCCATGTCGGCCTGGCCCACCTGATGGAGCTCGGCCGCGTCGCCAAGATCATTTGCTCCTTCCCGCGTTCCTCCGACCCTGTGGTGTTCGAATCGCTGTATCGCGCCGGCAAGATCGAGCTGGAGATCGTCCCCCAGGGCACGCTGGCCGAGCGGATGCGCGCCGCCGGCGCCGGTATCCCTGCCTTCTTCACCGCCACCGGTGTCGGCACCAAGATGGCGATGGGCAAGGAAACCCGCGAGATCGACGGGCGCAGCTACGTGCTGGAGAAATCGCTGCCAGGCGACGTGGCCCTGGTCGAGGCGTGGGAGGCCGACCGCTGGGGCAACCTGACGTTCCGCAAATCCGGGCGCAACTTCAACCCGATCTGCGCCATGGCCGGCAAGCTGACCATCGTGCAATCGCAGCGTCTGCGCGACCTGGGCGAGATCGATCCCGACCACGTCGTCACCCCGGGGATCTTCGTGGACCGCGTGTTGCACGTGCCCTACGGTGAGCCGACCGGCTTCTGACAGGAGGCACCAGGATGTCCCACGCCGCCACCGCCGAGCCCAAGCCGCTCAGCCGCCCGCAGCTGGCCGCGCGCGTCGCGCGCGACATCCCCGAAGGCTGGTACGTCAATCTCGGCATCGGCATGCCAACCGCCGTCGCCGACCATGTGCCGCTGGAGCGCGAGGTGGTGTTCCACGCGGAGAACGGCGTGCTCGGCATCGGCCCGGCACCGCCCGAGGCCGAGATCGACCGCTGGCTGATCAATGCCGGCAAGCAGTACGTGACGCTGCGCGCCGGCGGCAGTTTCAGCCATCACGCTGACAGTTTCGCGATGATCCGGGGCGGGCACCTCGATCTTTGCGTGCTCGGCGCGTTCCAGGTGGCCGACAACGGCGACATCGCCAACTGGGCGACCAGCGAGAACGATACGGCGCCGGCGGTCGGCGGGGCGATGGACCTCGCGGCGGGCGCCAAACGCCTGTGGGTGATGATGGAACACACCGCCAAGGACGGCACGCCGAAACTGGTACGCAAGTGCAGCTATCCGCTGACGGCGCTCGGCGCGGTGAAGCGGGTCTACACCAACCTCGCGGTGATCGACGTCACGCCGCGCGGCTTCGAGGTGAGTCGACATGGCGCCCGGCCTGACGCTGGAAGCGTTGCAGGCGCGCACCGAGGCGAAGTTGCATCCGAAACTGGTGTACGGCGGCACCGCCGTGCCCCGGACCTGATCCGGGGGCACGGCATTTCTGCCCTACTCCGCCGCCGCGCGCTGGGTCGGAATATCGGTTGAATACTTCAGATGGACCGGCGCGTTCGCCTCCCACGGGTCCTGCAACCCCAGCGTCTTGCCGTGCTCGCGTACCGCCGGCATCACCTCCTTCACCAGCAGTTCGATGCAGCGGCGGCGGTCCTCCGCTGGACACGGTGCCGTCGTTGCCCCAGATGCCCATGATGCCCGGGCGGCGTGTGCTCGATCAGCGTCTTCAGCTGCGCGATCACCTGATCGGGCGTGCCGGCGATGATCATCGTGCTGGCGATCTGATCCTCGAAGGTCGGGTTGCCGCGCGGGTTCTTCGCGCGCCCCACCGCGAACTCGACGAAGTCGCGCCGCCCCGATGGCGAGAAATAGCCCGACGGATTGGCCCACACCGGATGCGCCAGGCCGGTGAACTCGCCCTGCATCCACATGAACTGCCGCGCGTTTCGCAGCGCCTTCTCCATCCGTGTCCTGCACGTGCACGCGGATCAGATAGCCGAAATTCTCCGGCCCGGCGGTGTAGCCGACCTCGGCTGCCGCCTTCGAATAGGTGTCCCAGATCACTTTGGTCGCATCGATCGAGGTGTTCAGCGCGATGTACGGATAGCGCTGCTGCGCGGTCCAGATCACCGTCTCCTTCGACAGCACGCCCGGTATCCACACGCGCGGATACGGCTTCTGCAACGGCACCGCCCAGGGGTTCACCACGCGGTGCTGGTAATGCGTGCCCTCCCAGCGGAACGGGCCGGGCACCGTCCAGGTCTTCTGGATCAGGTCATGCGCTTCCATGAAGCGTTCGCGGTTGAAGGCGGGGTTCACCCCGCTCGCCAACTGCTCCTGCCCGCCGCCGCGCACGAAGCCCGAGACCAGCCGCCCCTTCGAGATCATGTCGATCATCGCCAGCTCTTCGGCCAGCCGGATCGGGTTCTCCGACAGCGGCAGCGGGTTGCCCAGCAGCACGATCTTCGCCCGCTTGGTCGCCGCGGCCAGGATCGAGGCGAACACGTTGCACTTCGCCTGCATGCAGAATGGCGCGTTGTGGTGCTCGTTCAGCATGATGCCGTCGACGCCCCACTCGTCGGCGAGGATGTACTCCTCCAGATATTCGTTGTACAGCCGGCTGCCTTCCGCCGGATCGAAATGCTTGTTGGAGAAGGTCAGCGCGGTGGCACCGTAGTCCAGCCCTGCCTGGGCGTCGTAGGCGCGCCATCGGCTGCTCGGTGAAATACATCAGATGCATGGCGGCCTCCCTCGAAGGGGTGTGACAGCGATCAGGGCGCGGTGATGAACGAGGTGACCAGCCTGGCCAGTTCGTCGGGCTTTTCCATGTCCACCAAGTGGCCGCAGCCCGGCACGGTCTCCAGTCGCGCGGTGGCAGCGCGCGGACATAGGCGTCGGCCGGCGCTGCGCGGCACGATGCGGTCGTCGTCGCCCCACACCACCAGCGCCGGTGCCCGCACGCCGCCCAGCAGATGCGGCAGGGTCTGGCTGTACATGTAGGGTTTCCACGCGGTGCGGAAGCACATCTCGCGCGCGATGTCCCAGGCTTCCAGCTGATCGGTGCTGACGTTGCCATAGACACGCTCGAACGCTGCCGGATCGTGGAACCCAGCCTGCGGATAGTCGAGATACGAAACGATCGCCTGGTCGGCGATGTCGCCCTCGGGCGGCTTGATGCCCATCGCGCCCACCAGCACCAGGCGGTGGAAGGCGGTCGGCGCCAGGCTCGCCATCTCCGCGGCGATCCAGCCGCCGAAGCCCAGTCCCACCAGCGACACGTCGCGCGCGCCCAGTTCGGTCAGCAGCCATTGGTGCATCGCCGCGATGTCGCGCGGGTTGCGCAACCATTGCGGTCGCTCCGACCTGCCCCAGCCCGGATGATGCGGTACCAGAACGTCGAAGCTGCGCGCCAGCGCGTCATAGAACGGTAGCCGGTCCGGGGTGCCGATATCGTGATGCAGCACCAGCAGCGGCGGGCCGCTGCCGCCGCGCGAGAGGTGCATCCTGGTGCCGGCGATCTCGATCGAGCTGTCAGTCCATGCGACGCTCGCCATCCGTTTCCCCTTCCTTGGCATTCCCCTTTGCCAGTAGAATACCGATCGGTAGCCTGGCTTGTCCAATCATCGCCAGGCGCGCAGCCTGCACAATCCCAACCTACACCACGTCATGTGGGCGCAGGCGGCACAGCGCCGCGTCGGTATCGGTCTCGATCTGTAACGTCGCGTGGCCGATGCCGAAGCGATGGCGCAACTCGTCGTGCAACTCGTGCAGACGGCGCTCGCCGCCAACGGCATCGGCACAGACCAGATGCGCGGTCAGCGCGGTCTCCGCGGTCGAACAGGCCCCAGATGTGCAGGTCGTGCACCTCGACCACGCCTGGTTGGGCGGTCAGGAAGTCATGCACCTCGGCCCGCGCGATGCCGCCCGGCACCGCGTCCATTGCCAGACCGATCGAGTCAAGCAACAGCCCCCAGGTCGCCAGCGCGATCACGCCGGCGATCGCCAGGCTGGCCGCCGGATCGAGCCACAGCCAGCCGGTGGCCCGGATCGCCAGCGCGGCGATCACCACGCCCGCCGAAATCACCGCGTCGGCGGCCAGGTGCATGAACTGCGCCCGAACGTTCAGGTCCCCCGCTCGGCCGCGCAGGAACAGCAGGGCGGAGCCGCCGTTGATCACGATGCCGGCCGCCGCGACCGCCATCACGGTGAGCGCCGCCACCGGCTCGGGGGCCACCAGGCGGTGGATCGCCTCGACCGCGATGGCGCCGACGCCGATCAGCAGCACCATGGCATTGACCAGCGCCGCCAGCACCGAGCTGCGGCCCCAGCCATAGGTCCGCCGCGCGCTCGGCGGTCGTCGCCCCAGCCAGGCCGCGCCCCAGGCCAGCAGCAGCGCGAACACGTCGCCCAGATTGTGCGCGGCATCGGACAGCAGCGCCATGGAGTTGGCGGCCAGGCCGAACACCACCTCGGCGATCACGAACCCGCCATTCAGCGCCACGCCGATCGCGAAGGCGCGATCATGACGCAGCGGCGCATGGGGGTGGCCGGGCAACTGTCCGCCAGGGGAATGATGGCCGTGCGCGTGGTGGTGGTCCGGCATGCGAGCCCGCCCGGTGCTGACGTGACAAGCCACAGTGTGGACCGCACGGCCAACCGGTCACAAGCACCGACCGAGGGGCCCCGGGGTTGCCCAAAAAATTGCCCAAAAGGTTGCCAAGAATCGGGGTTTCGGTCAGGAACCGATCATGGACACGCTGCAAGCCATCGTCATCGCCATCCTGCAGGGCGCCACCGAGCTGTTCCCGGTCAGCAGCCTCGGGCACGCCGTCGTGCTGCCCGCGCTGCTGCACTGGAAGATCGACCAGCGCGCCGCTGCCTTCCTGCCCTTCCTGGTGATGCTGCATCTCGGCACCGCCACGGCGCTGCTGGCGTTTTTCTGGCGCGACTGGTGGGCGCTGCTGGTCGGCGTCCTCGGCCTCGCCGACCTTCATCAGGCACGGGAAAGCCGGCGTGTCTTCCTGCTGATCGTGATCGCCACCATCCCTGCGGTGATCGTCGGCTTCCTGCTGGAGCATTTCTTTCGCAGCCTGTTCGGCGCGCCCGTCGTCGCGGCAACGTTCCTGATCGTCAACGGCGCGCTGCTGCTGTTCGGCGAGCGCCTGCGCACCCGCACCCACCGCCCGCTTTCCAGCCTGACCATCAAGGACGCGCTGATCATTGGGTGCTGGCAGTGCACCGCGCTGATCCCCGGGATCTCCCGCTCCGGCGCCACCATCGTCGGCGGCCTGCTGCGCGGCATCGACCATGAAGGCGCGGCGCATTTCTCCTTCCTGATCGCGACGCCGATCATCCTGGGTGCCACGGTGCTGGAGGTGCCGAAGCTGCTGCACGCCGGCATCCCCCATGGCACCTTGGGCGTGGCCGCCTTGGCCGCGGTCGCCGCCGGCGTGACCGCCTACGCCAGCACCGCGTTCCTGATGCGCTATTTCCGCAATCACGACGCCTGGGCGCTCAATCCGTTCGCGTATTATTGCCTGGTCATCGGCGCCGGGAGCCTGGGACTGCTGCTGCTTGTCCACTGAGCTCCGCGCCGGCCGCGCGATCGAGTTGCAGCGAGATCAGCGGCGCCAGGCCGGAGATCCCGGCGACCACCAGAAACGCCAGGGAGAAATCGCCCAGCAGCGGCTGCGTGCGGCCATGCATCGCCAGTGAGGCGGCCAGGGCCGCGGCGGACACCGCGATGCCGAGCGTCAGGAACATCTGCTGGAAGGTGGTGTAGAAGCTGGTCGCCACGCTCATTCGCGCCCGCGGCACGTCGGCATAGGCGATCGTGTTGTAGGCCATGAACTGCAACGACTGGAAGAAGCCGCCAGCCACCAGCAGGACGTAGATCAGCGCCTGCGGCCAGGCCGGGCGGATCATCGCGATGCCGGCCACCAGCGCCACGGCGATGCTGCCCACCCAGATCAGCACGGTGCGAAAGCCCAGCCGGCGCAGCAGCGCGGGCGCCGTCACGCGCATCATCAAGGAGCCGATGGAACTGGCGAAGGTGACCAGCCCGCTCTGCGCCGCCGACATCCCGAAGCCGAGTTGCAGCATCATCGGCAGCAGGAACGGCTGCGCCCCGGCGCTGATGCGCGACAGCGAGCCGCAAATCACCGACAGGCGGAACGTGGCGATGCGCATGATGCGGAAATCCAGCACCGGCTGCGCGCAGTGCCCGGCGTGCCACGCATACAACCCACCGGCCGCCACCCCCGCCGTGATCAGGCCGAGACCGATCCACACGCCGACGCCGCGGCTGAGCATCTCGATGCCGAACAGCAGACAGGCCAGCGCGGTGCCGGACAGCGCCAGCCCGAGCACGTCGAAACGCCCGGCCGACGGCTCGCGCATTTCCTCGATGAACCGGCTGGCAAGCACGATGCCGAGCAGGCCGATCGGCACGTTGATGTAGAAGATCCAGTGCCACGACAGGTAGGTGACGATGAAGCCGCCCACCGGTGGGCCCAGGATCGGCCCGATCGTCGCCGGGATCATCAGCCAGGCCATGGCGCGCACCAGCTCGGCCTTCGACACCACGCGCAGCAGCACCAGCCGGCCGACCGGCGACATCAGCGCGCCGCCGACGCCTTGCAGCATGCGGGCGACCACCAGGAAGTCCAGGCTTGGCGCCTGCGCGCAGGCGATCGAGCCCAGCGTGAACAGCGCGATCGCGCCGCGGAACACGGTGCGGGAGCCGAAACGGTCGGCCAGCCGTCCGCTGGCCGGAATGAACATCGCCAGTGTCAGCAGGTAGGAGGTAAGCGCGATGTTCATGTGCAGCGGATCGACATCGAAGCCGCGCGCCATGGTGGGGAGCGCCGTCGCCAGCACGGTGCCGTCGAGTTGCTCCATGAACATCGCGCTGGCGACGATCAGCGAGACGACGCGCGGGCTGGCGCGGGGAATCCCACTGGGCGGCGCGGTCGGTGGGCGTTCAGCCGGTTCGAGCATTGCCCCAGCATCGCCGCTGATCGGCGCCGGTGGAAGACGGTCCGGCGCATGGCCGCCCATAGGACGGCGCGGCCGGGGTTACGGGCCCTCGATCTCCACCTCGTCGTCGTGCAGCGTGAAACGCGTGCCCCATTGCGTGCTGCGTTCGATGATGTCGCCGAGTTCCGCCGCCTCCTCGGCCAGCGCGCAGGGCACGGTCTGGTTGCGGTCGTTGTGGCGGACGAAGCGGAACCGGACGCGCGCCACGCCGCGTCGGCCGACGGCGGCGCTCGGCATCATGCCGATCCAGTCGCCATGCCGGCGCCCGCCATGGCCGGTGTGGAACGAAAAGCTGCCCAGGCCATAGAAGATGGCGCGTCCCTTGTAGACCTCGACCGGCAGCGAAAAATGCGGGCCGTGGCCGATCACCAGGTCGGCCCCGGCGTCGATCGCGGCGTGCGCGATCTCGCGCATGTAGGTCATCACCTCCTTGTGCAGCCCCCAATGGCAGGAGGCGACCACCACGTCGGCGCGCGCGCGCAGCGCCGCGATGTCGTCGGCGAAGCCGCGCAGATAGTCGGGATCGGTCCAGGTGACGATCAGCGGCGGGAGGCCGGGGCGGTTGAGCGGCGGGAGCTCCGGTCGCGTCCGGTGCATCGGCACCTGATAGGCGGTGTGCGCGCGGATCACCGCGATGCCGGAATCGCGCGGCCCGGCCTCGTGGTTGGTCGGCCAGTAGACCGAGCTGCGCTGCAGGAAGCCGAAGCGCAGCCCGGCGCGTTCGACGATCGCGGGCGCGCGTGCCGCCGGCAGGTCGGGGCCGGCGCCGGTGTGCCCGATGCCAAGCGCGTCGAGCCGCGCGATGGAACCCAGGATCGGCGCCTCGCCGTAGTTGACGTTGTTGGCGATGCCGACCGCGGCGATCCCGGCGCGGCGCAACGCCGCGCCACCGGGGAGCGGATCGGCGAAGAACCCTTCGGTGTGGAACGAATGCGCCGTTTCCGGCTGGTAGAGACAGCATTCCAGGTTGCCGAACACCACCGCCGCGTCGGCAAACAGCGGCGCCACAAGGGCGAAGGGCACCGCTGGGTCATCGACGTTCATCAGATTGACGTCGCCGGTCAGGATCATGTGCACTGGCATCGCGTTCCCCCGCTGGCGCAGGCTAGCCCGGATTTCCCCCACTGTCGCGGGATGATGGCGAAGGGCATTGTCGTGCCAAAAGGGTTTCGCGCCGCCGCCAATACTGGGTGTATTCGCAAGGCGCGAAACCCTTTTGGCGCGGCAAGGACCGAGCCAGCGCCCGCGACAGTGGGAGAAATCCGGGTCAGGCGGCGGGCCGCGCATTGCCAACCGACGGCGGCGCACCGCAGTCTCGGCGGGGCAGCCACGCCAGGGGGGAATGGATGGATCAGCCGGAACGCGCGACCGGTCCGCTTGCCGGCATCCGGGTGATCGACGTCACCACCGTCGTGCTCGGTCCGTATGCGACGCAGACGCTGGGCGATCTGGGCGCCGATGTCATCAAGATCGAAACGAAAGCCGGCGACAACACGCGCCATATCGGGCCGCGCAGCGAGCGGGGCATGGGAGCGTATTTCGCTTCGCTCAATCGCAACAAGCGCAGCGTCGTGTTGGACCTGAAGCTCCCGGCCGCACGCGAGGCGTTGCTGCGGCTGGTCGAGACGGCCGATGTGTTCGTGCACAACATGCGGCCCGGCGCGGCGAAGCGGCTCGGCCTGGACTATGCCAGCCTGGCCGCGCGCAACCGGCGGCTGGTGTATGCCTCGGCCGCGGGCTTTCGCCAGGACAGCTCCGCGCGCGACGATCCGGCGTTCGACGACCTGATCCAGGGGCTGTCGGGTGCGGCGTTCCTCAACGCCGGTCCCGACGGCGCGCCGCGCTACGTCCCGACCGTGCTGGTGGACAAGCTGACCGGGCAGACCCTGGCCTCGATGATCGGCATGGCGCTGTTCCACCGCGAGCGTAGCGGGATGGGCCAGGAGGTCCGCGTGCCGATGATGGAAACGATGGTCGCGTTCCTGCTGGTCGAGCATTTCTGGTCCGGCGTGTATGGCGAGCCGGAGCAGGGCCTTGGCTATCCGCGCATGCTGACGCCGCATCGCAAGCCCTATGCGACGCGGGACGGCTACATCTCGGTGATCGCCGTCAGCGACGCGCACTGGACCAGGCTGTTCGCGGCGATGGGCCGGGCGGAGTTGATCGAGGACGAGCGTTTCGGTTCGATCGCGGCGCGGTCGGCGCACGTGGACGCGCTGTATGCGACGCTGACCGAGGGGATGCGGCTGCGCACCACGGCGCAGTGGCTGGCGATCCTGCGTGCCGCGGACATTCCGTGCGGTGCCGCCAACAGGCTGCAGGACCTGATGTCCAACGCCTACCTGCGGGAAATCGGATTCTTCCAGGAAATGCGGCATCCGGTCGAAGGCAAGGTGGTGCTGCCTTCGATCGCCCCCGAGTTCTCCGCCAGCCCGCCGAGCGTGCGGCGGTTGTGGCCGGCGCTGGGGGAGCACACCGAGGAAGTGTTGCGGGAGATCGGATTGACCGCGTCCGATATCGCCGCGATCACGCGGGCGGAGCGGTGATCCGATCAATATCCGAATGATCCCCGCGCGGCGTGGCGCGCGCCGCACACGATCCATCGCCGACACCGTTCCTCTCCCGTTATGGCCTGGCTTGTCCCGGCCATGACGCGATGCGGAGGATGCGGCCGGCGTCACGCAGCGACGGCGCCGCACGACCTTGTCGGACTTCTACGGCCTTATCGCCGCGCGTACCACGCCGCGGTCGCCGGCGGGTGCGCCCGCACCACCGCCTCGTTCACGTCCGCCCCCCAGCCGGGCCCGGTCGGGATCAGCAGCTCGCCGGCGTCGATCACCGGCTTGTGCGTCACCAGATCGTCCTTCCAGGGCACATCCTCGACGTCGATCTCCATGATGCGGAAATTCGGCACCGCGGCGCTGAAATGCGCGCTGATCAGCGAGGCGAGATGGCCGTTGAAGTTGTGCGGCGCCACGTTCACCTCGTAGGCATCCGCCATCGCCGCGATCTTCATCGATTCCAGGATACCGTTCCACGCCACGTCGATGATCGCCACGTTGACCGATTGCTGTTCCAGGAACGGGCGGAACTGCCGCCTGCCATACAGCGATTCCAGCGAGGCGATGCGGGTGCGCGCGCTCCGCCGGATCAGCGCCAGCGCGGCGGGGTCGTAGCTGTCGATCTCCAGCCAGGTCAGCTCGAGCGGCTCCAGCGCCTGCGCCAGGCGGATATAGCCTTCGGTCTTGAAGTTGAAGTTCAGATCGACGTGCAACCCGACGCGCGGCCCGGCGCCGGCGCGGAATGCCGTCATCTGGTCCACCAGCCCGCGCACCAGGTCGGCGTCGATGTTCAGCTCCGGCCCGGACGGTTCCCACATGAAACCCGGCATGTGCAGCCGCGGCGTTGGCCCGTCGAAGCGGAAGATGTTGGTCTTCAGCCCCTTGAAGCCGCGCCGCGCCACCTCCTGGCCCATGCGCTCGACATCGGCCAGGGAACGGATCGGCGCGCAGCCGGTCATCGCCTCGAACTGCTCGCCGCGGCCGACGCGATAGGTGCCGCAATGCGACCAATAGAGCGGGATGCGCTGGCGCACCGGCCCGCCCAGCATCTCGTAGACCGGCACGCCGAGCGCCTTGGCCTTGATGTCGACCAGGGCGTTCTCGATCGCCGCGATGGCCTGCTGGTTGACGCCGCCCGGCGCCTGGCGCGTGACGGCGTACAGCCGCGCGCTGTGGCGTTCCACCGGGCGCGGGTCGTCGCCCACCAGCAGCGCGCCGAGCTGGCGAATCACGCCGCTCAGCCCGCGCGAGCCGTAGCCCTCCATGTATTCCGACCAGCCGACCAGCCCGTCGTCGGTGGTGATCTTGAGGAAGGAGAAGTCCCGCCAGCCGGCGTTGCAGTGCAGGTCCTCGACCGTTGCGATGCGCATGACGTGCCTCCTGTCTTCTGGCGTGCGATGCTAGAGCGATGCTGTCCCGCCTCCAAGGAAGTCCGCCGATGCGCCTGCTGTTCCGCCTTGCGCTGGCGCTGTCGCTGCTGGCGGTACCCGGCGCCGCGGTGGCGCGCACGATCCTCGCCGCGACCCCGATCTCGCGCATGGACCTGCCCTGGTGGCGCACGCGCTTCGAGGCGAAGCAGGCGGAGCTGCGCGTAAAGCAGCCGCGGCTGATCTTCCTCGGTGATTCGATCACGCAGAACTGGGAGCGCCATGCCCCGCCGGACTGGGCCGAGTACACGCCGGTCTGGCAGCGCTTCTACGGCGATCGCGCCGCGGTCAATCTCGGCTTCGTCGGCGACACCACGTCCAGCCTGATCTGGCGGCTGCGCCACGGTGAACTCGATGGCATCTCGCCCAAGGTGGCGGTGGTGCTGATCGGCGCCAACAATCTCGGCCGCCTGCATTGGTCGGCCGAGGACACCGTCGCCGGGATCGATACGATCATCGCCGAACTGCATCATCGCCTGCCGCGCACCAAGGTGCTGCTGCTCGGCGTACTGCCGTCGGCGCGCACCGCCTGGGCCAGCGAAACCACCGTGGCGATCAATCGCGCGCTGGCCCGGAGCTATGCGCACAGCGGCGGCGTGAGCTTCCTCGATGTCGGGCACGTGTTCTTGCGCGACGGCAGGCTGGACCGCGCGCTGTTCTACGATCCGAGGCTGACCCCGCCGGAGCCACCGCTGCATCCCACCGCGCAAGGCATGGCGGAACTGGCCGCGGCGATGGAGCCGACGCTGGCGGCACTGCTCGGCGACCGCAACCATCTGGTCCCGCGGTAGGGCGGAACAGCGCAGCGCATTCCGCCTGTGCCGCGATGGCGGAATGCGCTGCGCTGTTCCGCCCTACGGGTTTTTGGTGGGTTTTTGGTGGGTTTTTGGGTCAGCCCAGCGTTTCGGCCAACAACTCCAGCGCCCGCCGGGCGAAGACCCGCATGTTGGCGACCCGATCGGCGCTGCCGGTCTCCAGCGTGACCGCGCGCGCCGAGGGGCCGGCCAGCGCGATGCAGGTGTGGCCCGCCGCGTCGCCGTAACGGTTTCCTGTCGGCCCGGTCGCGCCGGTCTCGCCCAGCCCCCAGGTCGCCTCCAACCGTCGCCGCGCCGTCGCGGCCAGCAGCGACGCGTAGGGCTCGGTCGAGGCGCGCTGCACCGGCGCGGGCAGCGGGTCGGGGATCTCCAGCAGCCCCCAGCGCGCCTGGCGGGTGTAGATCACGCCGCCGCCGCGAAAATACCCGCTCGCCCCGGCGACCGACAGCAAGGCCGCCGAGATCAGCCCGCCGGTGGAGGATTCCGCGATCGCGATGGTTTCGCCACGCGCTTTCAGCCGCGCGCCGATCGTCTCCGCCAGAGCCAGCAGGTCTTGCATGTCACATCCTCCCCATCCCGGCCGTACCGCGGGTCAATCCTTCGGTTTCACATCGCCGCAATCGGCGCCAAGCCACTTGCCCTGCAAGTTGCGGTTGATCGTCATCGTGTTGGCGCCGTTGCTCACCACCATGTGGATGCTGCCCTTCATCGTTTGGCGATCGACCGCCTCGAAGCGGAAGTCGCCGACCCGACTGCTCTTGCCAGTGCATTCTTCATGCATCACCAGCAAGCGCGTCGAGTTGGACAGGACCGTCCGCTGGCAGGACGGATTAGGCGTATCATCAAGATTGAGACCACGTCGCAATTGCTCCTCGGTCACACAGTGCCGCACGACGTGTGGCGCGGTGATGTGCGCCCGCTCCGCCTGCATCACCGCTTCGAGCTGTGCCCGTTGCTCCGTCGGCATGTTGGCCAGTGCCTCCGGTGGGATCGGCGGCACGCCGGACATTTCACCAGCCGAGGTGATCTCCCATAGGCCAGGCTGCATATCGAGCGACGAATTCGCGGCCTGGCCGGGACCGGCCACTGCCAGCAAGGCGGTCATGCCTGCGCCGACAACGCCGAGGATAAGAACATGATTACGCACGCTGGTCCTCCTAATCATGGGACACGATGGCTGGCACGGAACGAATGCGCGTGCCTGGCAATCATCACGTCGATCAACGGTCGCTAGTCCCACACTGCCTCGTGCGGGGTCGCAGGGGCACGCAGTTTGGATCGGTTGTAAAAAATTCGGATGCGGTTCCCTGCGCGACTCCTATAACGACTGCAAGACTATCAGCCCTGCCGCGCGACATCACTTGAACGGCCGCACGTCGCCGCAGGCGGCGCCGAGCCAGCGTCCGTGCAGGCTTTGACGGATCGTCAGACGGCTCGCACCCTCGCCGGCGCGCACGTCCACGTTGCCCGCCACGGTCGCGCGATCCACCACGCGCAGATGCACGTCGCCGCTCATCGCCTCGCGTCCGGTGCAATCCACCTGCATGTCGAGACCCCTCGGCGAGCTCGATTGCACCGTTCGGTGGCAGTCTTTCCCGGCCATGCGGTCGAGATCCAGGCCTTGGCGCAATTGCTCCGGGGTCACGCAGAACTGCAGCCGGTGCGGCACGCTGGCCTGGGTGATGATCGCCAACAACATCGCCGCGGCGATCACGCGCTGCTCGGGCGGCAGCTTCGCCAGCGCCTCCGTCGGAATCTGCGGCATGCCCGAGGCCGATCCGGAGGTCTGGATCTCCCACAGCCCCGGCTTGACGTCGAGCGACAGGCCGGCTGCCAGGCCGGCGCCGGACACGGCGAGGCCAACGCCGGCCACGAAACAAAGTCGGCGAACGCCATTACGCCGATCCATGCGCCCCCTCCGCTTTCATCGCGCGACACCGGCGGCGAGGATGTCCTCGATCACGCGCTGCGTCGCCAGCGCCTCCTCGCCCGGGATCGCCGGATCGCGCCCGGTCTCGATCGCGTCCAGGAAGTCCGCCAGCACCGCCTGGTGCGGCTCATGCGAGAAGCCCATCAGGTTGACGCCGCTGCCGGACCCGCCGTCGTCGGTCAGGCTCTCCTCCCGCCCGTCCAGCCAGGCGACGCGCAGGTTGCCGCCGGTCAGCCACGCCGTGCCGCGCAGGCCGATGATCTGCAGCCATTCCGCGCTGCCCGGATACGCCGCCACGGTTCCCATGATGGTGCCCGGCGCACCGTTGCCAAGGCGGACCAGGGCCGCCGCGTAGTCCTCGGACTCCATGCGATGCAGCGCGGTCGTCGCGACCTGCGCGGCCTCGACCCGGGAGACGCCGACGAACCAGCGGAACAGGTCGAGCGTGTGGATCGCCTGGGTGATCAGCAGCCCGCCGCCGTCGCGCGCGCGGGTGCCGCGGCCGGGTTCGTCGTAATAGGCCTGCGAGCGCCACCACGGCACCGACATCGACGCCGCCTGGAT
This sequence comes from uncultured Alphaproteobacteria bacterium, assembly GCA_963847615.1. Classification (GTDB taxonomy): domain Bacteria; phylum Pseudomonadota; class Alphaproteobacteria; order Acetobacterales; family Acetobacteraceae; genus Palsa-883. The sequence continues at coordinate 277,191 of CAWKAN010000026.1, read as the reverse complement.
GGTTCCCAGCGCGCCGGTGTCGAGCAGATGCTTCAGCCGCCGGCTGCCGGGGCGGAAGCGCATCTGCAACATGACGCCCAGCCGGCGGCCGGCGCGCCGCCCCGCCGCGATGATCTGCTCGCCGCGCGCCACGGTGGTTTCCAGTGGCTTCTCGCACAGCACGTGCTTGCCGGCGGCGAAAGCCGCCTCGGCGATCGGCAGGTGGGCGTTGGCCGGCGTCAGGACCAGCACGGCCCCGACCGCGGGATCCTGGATCGCGCGCGCGAGATCGGTGGTGGCGGGAAAGCCGAAGCGCTCCGCCGCCGCCCGGGCGCGGGCTTCCGACCGCGCGGCGGCCCAGACCACGCGCGCGCGGTCCGCCAGGTCGAGCAAGCTCTTCGCGTGCGGCTCCAGCGCATTGCCCAGGCCGACAACGGCGATACCGATCATGCGCAGTGCTCCGCGACGCCGGTCATGCGCGGTGTCCCGCGACGCCAATCATGCGCGGTGTCCCGCGACGCCGGTCATGCGCGGTGTCCCGCGACGCCGGTCATGCTCAGCGTGCCGCGACGAAGCGCGTGGCGCGCGCCTGCGCCTCCAGCGCCAGCCGGCACACGGTGAACACGTGCGACTGCGGCACCGCGCCGGTTGTGCGATTGGCGATGTCGCTGACGAAATCGTGAAAATAGCTCAGGGGGGTGTCGCCGCAGGGGATATGCCGCGTGCTGGTCCGGTCCACCAGGAAGACGTGGTCCTCGCCGTCGCGCCCGGCGATGTCGACGTTCTTGCGCACCTCGATGGTGCCCTCGGTGCCGAGCACGAACAGCCGCCCATCGCCCCAGCTCGGCAGGCCGTCGGCGGTGAACCAGTCCACCCGCGCGTAACCGCGCACCGATGGGGTCTGCAAGGTGATCTCGGCGAAGTCCTCGAACCCCTCCGGCTCGGTGCCGAAACAACCGATCGTGCTGCCGACGATCGTCGCGTCGTCGGCGCCGGCAAAGGCCAGGAACTGGTCGATCTGGTGACAGCCGATGTCGTTGATGATGCCGCCATAGGCCGGCTGGTCGAAGAACCAGGACGGCCGCAGCGCGCGGTTCAGCCGGTGCGGGCCGAGGCCCACGGTCTGCACCACGCGCCCGATCGCGCCGGCGCGCACCAGCTCCCACGCCGTGCGCACCGACGGCTTGATGAAGCGCTCGGAGAAACACACCGACCAGATCCGTCCGGTCTCCCGCACCGCCTGCTGCACCGCGGCAAGCTGCTCGAACGTCGTCACCCCCGGCTTGTCGCACAGCACGTCCTTGCCGCGCCGCATCGCCGCGATCGCCAGCCCGGCGCGGTCGCGCGGCACTGCGGACAGCACGATGAAATCGATCGAGGGATCGTCCAGCAGCCGCGCGCGCTCCACCGCGGGCACAAGCGGGAAGCGCTTGCGGAACCCGGCCAGCACGCGCTGGTCGGTGGTGTCGGGGTCGTGGCCGACGCACACCTGTCCGGCGGCGAGCAGCCCTTCGGTCAGATCGTAGATGTGCCGATGGTCAAGTCCGATCGCGGCGAAGCGTGCCATGCGTCTCTCCCTGCCGCGGCAGGCTCGCACCATCTTGGCCGCCTCGCAACCAGGGTCCACACTGTCGGCTGGCAACACCAATCCTTGGGGGAGACTGAACCATGGCCGATCGCATCGCCGTTATCACCGGGGCAGGCAGCGGCATTGGCAGGGCGTCGGCGTTGGCGCTGCTGGCGGGGGGCTGGTCGGTGGCGCTCGTTGGCCGCCGCAAGGAGGCGCTGGAGGAGACCGCCGGCCTGGCGACCGGCGGGCGGACGCTGGTGGTCCCGACCGACGTGACCGAGCCGGCGCAGGTCGCCGCGCTGTTCGCCGCGGTCAAGGACAGGTTCGGCCGCGTGGACATGCTGTTCAACAACGCCGGCGGCAACGTGCCCACCACGAATTTCGGCGACTTCACCTGGGAGATGTGGACCAAGGTGGTCGCGGTGAATTTGAACGCGATGTTCCTGTGCGCCAACGCCGCGTTCCGCATGATGCGCGACCAGACCCCGCAGGGCGGGCGCATCATCAACAACGGCTCGATCTCCGCCCACGCGCCGCGGCCGGGCTCGGCGGCCTACACCACCACCAAGCACGCGGTGACCGGGCTGACCAAGTCGATCGCGCTGGACGGCAGGCAATACGACATCTGCAGCGGCCAGATCGACATCGGCAACGCCGCGACGCCGATGACCGCGCGTTCCACCAACGGCCAGATGCAGCCCTATGGCCAGATGGCGGTCGAGCCCCGCATGGACGTGAACCATGTCGGCGCCCAGGTGGCGTTCATGGCCAACCTGCCGCTGGAATCCAACGTGCAGTTCGTCACCATCATGGCGACGAAGATGCCGTTCATCGGCCGGGGGTGAGGCCAAATGTAGGGCGGGACAGCGCAGCGCATCCCGCCACTTGCATCACATCGAAGACAGCCGGTGTTGGCTTGCGGTTAAGTTGGCGGAATGCGCTGCGCTGTTCCGCCCTACGCGGCGTGTTGCACGGAAGACGGGTTAGCCCAGCAGATCAACCCGCGCGCGGCGCTCCTCGGCCGCATCCAGCACCGCGTCCACCGCGATCCGCGGCAGCAGGCTGAGCAGCCCGCGCTTGCGCGGGCGGAACACCTGGGGCTTGGCGCGCTTGCCGCCCAGCTCGCGCACCAGGCCATCCAGGTCGGCGAACCCGTCGATCAACCCGCGCTGCAACGCGCGCTCGCCCAGCATGAAGCTGCCGTCGAACACCGTGGCCTCGTCCGTCGTCAGCTTGCCGGCGCGTCGCGTTCGCACCCAGTCCTTGAAGCGCGCGTGCAGATCGTCCAGCAGCGCCTGGATGAAGACCACGTCCTCCGGCCGCTCCGGGCTGAACGGATCGAGCCGCGCCTTGTTCGCCCCGGCGGTATACATCCGCCGCTGCACGCCCGCCCGCGCGATCAGGTCGGTGAAGCCGAAGCCGCCGCCGCGCACGCCGATCGAGCCGACGATGCTCATCGGATTGGCGTGGATCACGTCCGCCGCACAGGCCAGCCAGTAGCCGCCCGAGGCGCCGACGTCCTGGATCACCGCATGCACCTTCACCTTCGCCTCATCGGCCCGGCGGCGGATGCGCGCGGCGATCAGGTCCGACTGCACCGGCGAGCCGCCCGGGCTGTCGATGTCAAGGATCACCGGCATCCCGCGCGCCGCGCGAAACGCCCGATCGATCAGCTCGCCGTGGCTGGCGATGTTCAGCGTGCCGGGGCGCGGGGCCAGCATGCCGTGCAGCTCGATCACGCCGATGCGCGGCGCCTGCCAGAACTTCAGCTTGAACCGCATCGCCCTACGCCGCGACGCCGGCGCGGCGGTTCATCTCCACCCAGCTCGCGCGATAGGCGGCCTCGCCCGGCGGGGCAGCGGCGTCGAGCTCCGCCAGCCAGCGATCCTCGACCGCCGTCGCCTCCGCCCAGCACGCAGCGACGACCTGCGCCCGATCGGCGGCGTCGCCGCCCGCCAGCACCTCGGCCACGCGCGCGTAAAAATCCGCCTCCAGTGCCGCGCGCTCGTCGCGCATCGCGGCGAGATGGATCGGCAAATCGCCCAACATGGCGCGATGCAGACGCTCGTGCCGCCACCACAACGTGCGCGGGTCGAAATGGTCGGTCGGCCTTGGTCCGTGCGCCGGCGGCGGCGCGTCCGCGAACGCCGGCTTGAAGATCGCGGTGCACGGCGCCGCGGTCCCGGTGACCCAATGCACCGCGCGCTCGCCCCGCAGCTCGGAGACCAGCGATCCCACAGTCTGCCCGCCGCGCTCGCCGTCCGCGGCGTGCATGCAGATCGTCCGCGTCGTGGCGTGCTGCGGATGCCAGTCCGGGTCCGCCGCCGCCGCCGCGCCGTGATCGCGCAGGATCGCCATCATGTCGGCCGCCGTCAGCCGTCCGGCGCGGCGGTGCAGCAGCGCGCTGGAACGGGCGCAGCGGGCGCGGCCATGGCTGATCGTGTCGCGCTGCGGATCGGCGATGATCCTGGCATAGTCGGGCGCGTGGTCGGCGTCATTGCGCCAGCCCGCGTCGTGGATCTGCGCATCCAATCCGGTGCTGACACGATCGGCATCGCGGCCGATGCTGTAGGCGTTGGAGATCGAGCGCGCGCCGCGCACCCGCTGCACCAGCCAGTGCCGGTGCAGCGTTTCCAGCACGAACGCCTCGGTCGCGTCGGCGACGATGAAGCTGTTGTGATAGAAGCGCGGGGCCAGATGGCCGCAACTGCCGCCCTGGCCGTGGCGTTCCAGCAAGGCAATGATCACCTCCACCGCCTCGGCCGCCGACGCCGCGCGCTCCAACGCCAGGCGCAGCAGGTCCATGCCGATCAGCGCTTTCTCTTCCTGCGGCCTGGCGCGCGCGTGCACCGCCTCGTTGCCGATCACCACGCCGTGCTCGTTGGCGCCCATCTCGGCGCCCCAGATCCAGAACGGCCGGCACAGCAGCGCGGCATGGGTGCGCCGCGCCTGCGGGATGGTGATGTAGGTGCAGGCGAGCTCGGCGCCGGGCGCGTGCTCGGCGCGCGGGAAAAACTCGACCGCCTGCGCCTCGTTGCGCTCGCGGTCGCTGTTCTTGGCGAACAGCACGCAGTGGTCGGCGGTGGCTTCGGGCAGGGCAACCATCGTGTCGCACATGGTCAGGCCTCGCAGGCTGGGTTCATCGGCAGGAACGCCTGGGCGGCCGGCAGCGTGGCGATCGGGGCGTAGAAGTCCCAGTCGCGCCGGCTCTCGGCTGGCGTCTTCACGCGATACAGCGTGACGTCATACAGCACGCGGCCATCGGCGCGGATGTTCGCCGCGTGGCCGAAATAATCCGCCGGCAGCGCGCGCATCGCCCGGTTGACGGCGAGCGGATCGCGCGTGCCGGCCTGCGCCATCGCCTTCAGGAAATGCAACGTCGCGGCGTAGTCGCAGGCCTGGTTGCGCGTCGGCATCGCCTTGCGGACGCCGTGGAAGCGGCGGGAGAAGGCGCGCGCCGGCTCGTTCTGGTCCCAGTAGAAGCTGGAGGACAGCACGAAGCCCGCCGTTGCCGCCAGGCCGAGCGCATGGATATCGGTGATGTAGACCAGGAACCCGGCCATCGTCTGCTTGCCGCCCTTGGTCAGCCCGAACTCCGCCGCCTGCTTGATCGCGTCCACCTGGTCGTTGCCGACCGCGGCCAGGCCGATCACCTGCGCGCCGGAGGCCTGCGCCTGCACGAGCTGGGAGGAGAAGTCGGTGTTGCCGATCGGGAAGGTCGCGGTGCCGATCACCTTGCCGCCATTGGCGACGATGACGCCGGTGGCCGCTGCCTGCAGCAGCTTGCCGAAGCTGAAATCGACGGTGATGAAGAACCAGGTCTTGCCGCCGTTCGCCACCACCTGCTTCGCCGTGCCGGCGGTCATCGCATGCGTGTCGTCGGCCCAGTGCGTGCTGATCGGGGAACACAGCTTCGAGGTGAACTCGCTGACCGCCGCGGCGGTGATGATGACCGTCTTCAGCTTCTCCTTCGCCGCCTGCTGCACCGCCAGCGCCACCGGGGTCACCGGCAGGTCGATGATCGCGTCGACCCCCTCGTCGTACCATTTGCGCGCCAGGGCGCCGGCGATATCGGGCTTGTTCTGGGTGTCGCCGAGCAGCACCTCGACATCCTGGCCCAGCACGGTGCCGCCGAACTCGGCCACCGCCAGGCGCGCGGCCTCGGCCGAGCCGGGGCCGCCGCTGTCGGAATAGGGGCCGGAGGCGTCGGTGAGCACGCCGATCCGCACCGGACCTGGCGCTCGTGCGCGTCCGGTGGCGAGCGGTGCGGTGGCGAGGGCCGCGCCCAGCAGCGCGCGCCGTCCTAGTCTGGGCTGGCTCATCACGTTCTCCCGTCAGGCCCGCGCGGCGATCAGCTGGCCGCGGCATTCGCCGAAGCCGATCGTCACGTGGCCCGGAGCGCGACAATGCGCGCGGAAGATCACTTCGTCACCGTCCAGCAGGAAGCCGCGCGTCTCGCCGTTCGCCAGGCGCACCGGGTCATGGCCGCGGCGCGTCAGCTCCAGCAGGCAGCCGCAACCGTCCGCCGTGGTGCCGGACACCGTGCCGGAGCCGAACAGATCCCCCGGGCGCAGGTTGCAGCCGCCCGCGCTGTGATGCGCCACCATCTGCGCGACGGTCCAATAGAGATCGGTGGCGTTCGCGGCGGACAATCGGTGCGGCGGCGCGCCGGCCGCGCGCATCGCCTGCGTCAGCAGCGACACCTCGAAGGCGATGTCGAAAGCGCCGGCGTCCTGGTCGGCGGGATCGAGCAGATAGGCCAGCGGCGCGGGGTCGCCATCGGGGCGCGACGGCTGCGCCCGGCGGGCGGTTGTTCATCCTGTTCATGCAGACCGGCAAGGACGGCGGGCCGCCGTTCCACTGCGACGTGGCGGCCATGCGCACGCTGTTCGACGCCACGCAATGGGACTGGCCGGAGGCGCTGTCCGCGATGGTGCCGCACCCCTCCGGCGTCGGCACGGAACAGCCGATGGTGCTGTCCCGGCTCTGATAATGGGCCATCGATGGGTGCTCCACTTGCTGGGACTGTGGCTGGCGCCGCCCGTAGCGCCCAGGCGGCGAGGTCCTCCCCTCCCGCGCCCGGGGCGCCCCCGGGGCGCACCCGTGGGGGGATGGGCCATTCGGACGCGGGGCCTGCCATCGGCATCGCGGGGCCAGGCTGCGCCGCCCAGAGTGATCCGGATCACCATTGGGGGCGACAACGGCGGCGAGCCGGGTTGCGGCAAGGCCAACGGGTACCGCGCCGCCTCGTGATGGCTCGGCATGGGGTTGCCGGATCGCGCCGCGGCCGTGAAACCAGATCAGAGCCAGGGGCAACCGGGACGATCGAACAGCGCCGCCAGGCCGCACAACGAACCGAACATCGCCCCGCCGTTGTGGCCGACGCCGGGCACCAGCGCGACGCGCTGCGCCAATGTTCCGGGATGCCGCGCCTGCAGATAGATGAAATAGGCCATGCCGCGGGCGAACCGATGCGGCCCCTCGGCCTCCGCGCCACACGACGTATTGAGCGCGGGATGGTGCGGATCGGTGTCCGCCGTGCCGAGCAGATAGACCACGCGGCGGGCGGCGAAGCGGGCCTCCATCCCGGCGGTGTCGCCGACATAGCGCGGCGCGCCCGCCAGACCGTAGCGCCAGCGATCGAACCCCGGGCAGGCGGCGGGATCGACCGGCACCGGCCGGTCGTCGGAGAAATACAGGTAGGTGGAGGGGTTGGCGACGACGTAGCGCAGCGTCACGCCGCGCGCGGCGAGCGCCGCCTCGCCGCGGCCGACAATGCTGTAGCGCTGCACCACCTGCCCGCCGGCGGAATGGCCGGCCAGCACGACATGGGCGAGGTTGGGCAGCAGCGCGCGGTCGGCCAGGCGATGCAGGATCGCATCGAACACGTCGAACGACGAGAGCGGCGCCGGACCGTTGGCGGGCTCGCCTTCGATCCAGCTTCCGGTGCTCCAATGCAGCACCGCCGCGGGCAGTTGAAACGTTGCTATATCGATGTCGGCGAGGAACTGCGGCACGACCAGCAGCGTGTCCTCGCCTGCCGGGCCGGCGGCGGCACGGGCGGCCTCGGCGCCGCGCAGGTAGACGTCCGCGTTGCGGCCGACGCCGTGCACCACGATCACCGCGCGCGTGATGCTGGGCAGCGGATGCGACCAGTCGGCCGACAAATACAGCGGCACCTCGCCGCTGCCCGCCTGGGTGGCGCCCGCCTGGGTCGTGGCCGTCTTTTGCCCCGTGGTGTGCCTCTTGGGTGGTGACCGCTTGGGTGGTGCCCGCTTGGGTGGTGACGGTCAGGCGGGCATCCGCCACCACCTTGACCGGGTTGTGCCAGGGCGGGTCCGCGGCGGCGGGATGGGGCAGCAGCAGCGCAACGACCAGCGCGCCGATCAGCCGCGCACCGGTACCCTGCCATAGCCCTTGAGGCGGTAGACCGCGGCGGAGACCACCCAGCACAGCACGAACACGCCGATCACGGCGAGGCCGAACGTGGTCAGGTCGTCGTTCAGTCCGGCGATCAGCTTCCATATGCCGCCCTCGAGCCCCAAACGGTCGGCGAGCAGGCCCAGCGCCTCGATACCGCCGATCAGCAGCGCGACGATCACCGACGCGGCGGTGATCGTTAAATTGTACCACAGCTTGCGCAGCGGATCGACGAAAGCCCAGCCATAGGCACCGACCATCAGCACGCTGTCGGTCGTGTCGACCAGCGCCATGCCGGCGGTGAACAGCGCCGGGAACACCATGGTCTGCCAGGGCGACATTCCCTGCGCGGCCTGCGAGGCGGCAATGCCGAGCAGACCAATCTCGGTCGCGGTGTCGAAGCCCAGGCCGAACAGGAAGCCGACCGGATACATCTGCCAAGGGTGCGCAACGGCGCGCAGCAGCGGGCCCAGCAGCCGCGCCAGCGGGCCGCCGGCGAGCGCGTGGTCGTCGACCACCGGCAGGCCCTGGCGGGCACGGCGGAAGCTGCGCCAGGTGCCGCGCAGGAGCAGCAGGTTGGCAAGCGCAACGGCGAACAGGAACATCGTGGAGATCGCGGTGCCGATGACGCCGCCCAGCGCCTGGGCAGCGTCCAGTCGGCCCTGCAGGGCCGAGGCCGCCAGGACCAGGGCGAGGGAGGCCAGCACCACGACCGTTGCGTGGCCCAATGAGAACCACAGGCCGATGGTCATCGGCCGGCCGCCCGCCTGCATCTGCCGGCGCACCACGTTGTCGATGGCGGCGATGTGGTCCGCGTCCACCGCGTGACGCAGGCCGAACACCCAGGCGAGCAGCGCGGTCCCGAGCAGCACCGGACGATCGGCGAAGGCCGCCCAGGCCCAGAGCCAGGCAGCGGCATTGGCCAGCAGCAGTGCGGCGAACAGCGGAACAATCGGTCGTGCGACGTTGCGGAACATGCCGGGCCTTCTCTGTGCTGCCTGCATGTTGCATTGCGACAGCGCGGTGGTCCATACGGCGCCGCGCAGGGGTGGCGGGCGCAATGGCGGGCTTGCCGGCTTCATGCCGGCCCGCTGCGGGGTGTGCCCGATTGGCTCGATCGTTAGCGGCGCTTCTGGGACGCGAACCCGCAGTGGCCCGACTTCTACCTCAGGCACCCGACTTCTCCCTCAGGCACCCACCTTCTACCTCAGGCAAATGCTGCCCGGGGAACCCGATGACAGCCGTGGCTGCGACGGCGCCACCGGCGGAGCGTGGACGGCAGCGTCACGCCAGGCCATAACGCCACGGCAACGTCACCTGACCGACATGCGAATCGCTCCTGCCCCCGCGGCATCCTGGCGGGGTCGGCGCGGACCGGCTATCCTCGCCGCGCCATCAGGCGCGGGGGGCACATGCATCTGTTCCGGCAGCACGCGGTCAAGGACCACGCGGCGGCGGCAGCGCTGGTCCCAGTGATCGACTACGGGCCGTATTTCGCCGGCGCGCCGGGCGCGCTGGGGCGGCTGGCGGTTGAACTGCGGGGCGCCTGCGAGACCGTCGGCTTCTTCTATGCCCTGAACCACGGCGTGGAGCCGACGGTCATCGAGCGCGGCTTCGCCGCCTCGCGCCAGTTCCATGCGCTGCCGCTGGCGGAAAAGCTCAGGCTGCGGCTGAACCAGAACAATATCGGCTACCTGCCGATGAACGCCTCGGTGCAGGCGGCCTCCACGGTGCACCAGGCGACCAAGCCGAACCAGAACGAGAGCTTCTTCATCAGCCACGATCGCGGCGCCGACCACCCGGATGTCGTCATGGGGATCCCGCTGCGCGGGCGGAACAAGTGGCCCGACGGCATGGCAACGATGCGCGCCGACATGATGGCGTATTTCGACGCGCTGTATGCGATGGGACAGCGCATGCTGCCACCCTTCGCCGTGGCGCTGGGCATGCCCGAGGATCACTTCGCGCCATATTTCGCCAACGAGGCGCACGCCAATTGCCGCTTTCTGCACTATCCGCCGCAAGCCGACACCAGCGACAACAGCTTCGGCACCGCGCCGCACACCGACAACAGCTTCATGACCGCCTTGGCGCGGACCGAGGTGCCAGGCCTGGCGATCCGGCTGCCAGCCGGGGAGTGGTTCGCCCCGCCGGTCATCCCCGGGACGTTCCTGATCAACCTCGGCAACATACTGCGCCGCTGGTCGAACGATCGGTTCCTGTTGACCCCGCACGGGGTGATCAACGATTTGGGCGCGGACCGGTATTCGATTGCCTATTTCCACAGTCCGCACCCCGATGTGGTGATCGACTGCCTGCCGAGCTGCGTCAGTGCGGACCATCCGGCGCAGTACGCGCCGGCGGTGTATCGTGAGCTGATCCTGGCATTCTTCCGGGCGAACTATTTTCACCAGCCGGGGCACAAATCGGACGCCGCCGGGATGGCGGCGGCGGAGTGATGGGTGGCGAGCGGAAGGCCGGCCCCGGACCGGCGGAGCCCATGGATGCTTCGCATGCCTTTGATGCCCGTTTCGTGGTCGTCGTGCCGTCACGGTGAAACTGTCGTGTCGAGGAGCGACCGCCCCGGTCCCGTCCGCGAAGCCGCGCAGCAGGAGGACGTCTGATGCACAAAACCGTCGCGATCACCGGCGCCGCGTCCGGCATCGGCAAAGCAGCGGCGCGGCGCCTGGCCTCGCAGGGGTGGGAGGTGTTCGCGCTCGACGTGGCCCGGATCGCCGCCGCGCCCAACGTCACCCCGCTGGTCTGCGATGTGTCCGATGCGCCCAGCGTGGCGGCCGCGTTCGAGCGCGTCGCCGCCCGCGCGCCGAAACTCGACGCGCTGATCTGCTGCGCCGGCATCCTGCGCATCGGCCCGATGGCGGAGATGGCGGTGGAGGAGTTCGACCGCGTCTTCGCCATCAACACGCGCGGCACGTGGCTGTGCGCCAAGGCCGCCTTTCCGTTGCTGAAGGCGGCAGCACGGCCGGACCAACCGGCGCGCGTGGTGTTGCTGTCCTCGGTCGCGGCGCTGCGGCCGAAGATCGCCTCCGGCGCCTATGCCGCATCGAAGGCGGCGGTGTCGCACCTGACCCGCGTGATCGGCGTGGAGTGGGCGGAGCACGCCATCCTGGTCAACGCCCTGGCGCCCGGAACGGTCGATACGCCGATGATCCATGCGGTCAGCGATCCGGCGACGGCGGGGCGCTATCGCCCCTCGGGCGTCTCACCGGTCGGGCGCATCGCCACGGCCGATGACGTGGTTGACGTGATCGGCTTCCTGTTGAGCGACGCCGCGCGCTATGTCACCGGCACCACCATCCCGGTCGATGGCGGTACCCAGGCGGCGTTCGTGCCGCCCAACGCAGGTTGATGCTGGGTTGCGTCACCTCGATGCCAACCTCGAAACCTGTAGCGCAAGGCTGAAGGACGCACATACCGGCATCGCCCTGGTCCGGCCCGCCGCGACCCGATCCTTGCCGGCCGCCGCCAGGTCGTTCCGCTGCGGCATGATCCCGCCCGCCCGCAAGGCTGGGGTCAGGCTTTCTTGACGTTCCAGAACAGGATGTTCGGGCACCTGAGGATATCGGTGACATTCGACCGGTAGCCGGTCGGCTGGAACCATTGCCCGACCGGGATGAACGGCACGTCCTGGAACGCGGTGAGCTGGATCTGCTCGCAGATCTTCTGCTGCGCCGCGAGGTCGGGTGCGTCGAACCAGGCCGCGCGCAGCTCTTCCAGCTTCGGATCGGTCGGCCAGCCGAACCAGGCGCTGGCACCGTTGCCGCGCAACGGGAAGGGGCCGCCGGGATTGGCCACCGGCAGCCCGGTCCACGAGGTGCAGAAGACGTTCCAGCCGCCCTTGTCCGGCGGCGCCTTGCTGGCGCGACGCGTCACCAGCGTGCCCCAGTCCATCGACTGGTAGTCCATGTTCAGCCCGATCTTCTGCAACACGCTGTTCGCCACCTGGCAGACCGACAGGATCGCCGGTTGGTCGATGGGCGCCATCAGCACGATCTTCTCGCCCTTGTAGCCGCTCTCGGCGACCAGCTGCCTCGCCGCCTCGATGCTGCGCGGGCCGGTCAGCGCCGCCATCCCCGCGGTGCTCGCCATCGGCGTCCCGAGAGGGAAGTAGCCCGCGCCGGTCTTGACCAGGTCGGTCTGCTCGCCGGCGACCGCGTCCATGAACTCCCGCAGGTCGATCGCCGGGAACAGCGCGCGCCGCAGCTTGGGATTGTCGAACGGCGGGTAGAGCTGGTTGAAGCGGATGATCCCCAGCACGCCGAGCGGGTCGTTGATCGCGATCTTCACCCCCCGGCGATTGCTTCAGCATCGGGATCAGGTCGATCAGCGGCCATTCCACCCAATCGACCTCGCCGCGCTGCAGCGCCGCCGCGGCGGTCGCGGGGTCGGGGATCACCTGCCATTCCACGCGATCGACGTAGACGTGCTTGCCGCCGGCGAAGAACTCCGGCTGTTCCGCCGCGGGTTGTAGTTGTCGAACTTCGCCCACGCCGCCTTGGCGCCGGACACCCATTCGTCCTTGATGAACCGGAACGGACCGCTGCCGACATATTCGCCGATCTGCTTGAACGCGTCGGTGGACGCGATGGGCTCCGGCATGATGAAGCAGCCATCGGCGCCCAGCGCGTAGGTCATCAGCGGGAACGGCTGCTTCAGCCGGATGGTGAACCTGTTGTCGCCGAGCGGCTTCATCTCCTCGGTTTGCAGCGCGAGCTGCTGGCCGAACGGGTCGCGCTTCGACCAGCGCGCGATCGAGGTGACGCAGTCGATGCCGCGCACCTTCTCGTTGTCGTGGAACAGCAGCCCGTCGCGCAGCGTGAAGGTCCAGGTCAGCTTGTCGTCGGAGATCGCGTGCCCGGCGAGCATCTGCGGCTGGCCGGCGCCGGCGTTGTCGATGCCGTACAGCGTGTCCCAGACCATGTAGCCGTGATTGATCGCCACCGTCGCGGTGGTCCAGATCGGGTCGGGGTTGGCCAGGTTGGCCTATGGCACGAAGCGCAGCGTCTTGGCGGCGGATTGCGCGATCGCCGGCGCGCCGAGGCCGCCGGCCGCGACCGCGGCGGCTCCGGCCTTGAGGAAGTCCCTGCGCTGCCTGCGTCTGCTCCTGGTTGGGGTGTCATACCAGCGGCCCAAAGTCTTGACCCATCGGCTGGTGCTGGGCCGCTGGCATGAGTCCTGGTTTGGCGCGCGGCCGCCCCACCAACCCCGCGCGCGATACCAGCGGCCCGAAATGGTGGAAGAGTCGTCACTTTGGGCCGCTGGTAGTGCGTCGGGAGACCGGCAAGGAGCAGGAGGTGAAAGTCCACTACGGTGAAGACCTAGCGAGTCACGCCGGCCCCGCGCCGTGCGTCGTGTTCCGCGAGGGGCAGGGCGAAGCGTCGGCAGGGGAGCGTGCAGGCTGGCCATTGAGCCGCGTAAGGCCGAAATCCCGGGTGCCGACAGGGTTACCAACCTGGAAGGCAACACGTCCTGCTGCGCTATCGCGAGCGGTGGGCGACCCGGCGCGGTCAGAGACCCCAGCATGCATGGACGCTTCTTGTTCGGGAACCGAGAGATCTCATTCTTGGCCGGTGGCGCAAACTGCCGGTCCGCGTCGGGAAGGTGAGGAGCCGTAGCCGGCGATGCACGGGGGTGAGAAGTCAGACCTGGCCATAGTAGCTGTGAAGCCTGCGAACAACTCCGGGCAACCGGATGCGGAGCGGGTGGAGCCAAGGGCCGGGGCCGAGGGAAATGTGGGCCAGCAGCGCACGCGCCGGGCACAGGACCGGGCAAGCGTGTCACAGGGGCTGGACCGCATACGGAAAGCTGCGAAGGAAAGGAAGAAGGAAAGGTTCACCGCGCTTCTCCACCATGTCGATGTCCCGATGCTGCGGACGGCGTTCTATGCCCTCAGGCGGGATGCTGCTCCCGGAGCGGACGGGCTGACGTGGCAGGACTACGAGACAGACCTCGATCACAGGATCGAGGACCTGCACGACCGGGTCCATCGGGGAGCGTATCGGGCGCAACCATCCCGGAGGAGGTTCATACCGAAGCCGGATGGGCGACAGCGTCCGCTGGCGATTGCCGCGCTGGAGGACAAGATTGTCCAGCGCGCGGTCGCGATGGTGCTGAATGCGATCTACGAGGAAGACTTCCTCGGGTTCTCGTATGGGTTCCGCCCCGGACGCAGCCAGCACGATGCGCTGGATGCCCTGGTGGTTGGGATCGGCAACACCAAGGTGAACTGGATACTGGACGCCGACATCCGGTCATTCTTCGATATGGTCAGCCAGGAGTGGCTGGTCCGGTTCGTGGAGCACCGGGTCGGCGACCGCCGCATCATCCGCCTGATCCAGAAATGGCTGAGGGCGGGTATTCTCGAAGACGAGGTTGTAACTGTCAGTGAAAGGGGAACCGGGCAGGGGTCGGTAATCTCGCCGCTGCTCGCGAATATCTACCTGCACTACGTCTTCGATCTCTGGGCCAACCGCTGGCGACAGCGGGAGGCCACCGGCGACATGATCGTCGTGCGCTACGCGGACGATATCGTCGTGGGGTTCGAGCACGAGGCCGATGCCCATCGGTTCCTCGGAATGATGCGAGCACGTCTGGAAGAGTTCGCACTGACGCTGCATCCGGAGAAGACCCGCCTGATTCGAATTCGGCCGCCGAGCGGCGGAGCGGAGAGAAAGGCGCGGGCTGGGCAGGCCGGAAACTTTCAACTTCCTGGGCTTTACCTTGATCTGCGGCAAGTCGCGACGTGGCAAGTTCCTGCTATGGCGGAAATCCCGGCGCGACCGGTTGCAGGCGAAGCTTCTGGCGGTGACGGAGGAAATGCGGCGGCGGATGCACCAGCCGATCCCCCGACAAGGGGAGTGGCTGCGACAGGTGGTCACCGGGTATTTTGCCTATCACGCGGTGCCGACCAACATCCGTGCTCTCCAGACTTTCCGCGACTGCGTGGTTCGGCTCTGGCGGCGGTCGCTTCGGCGACGCGGGCAGCGCGACAAGACGACGTGGGAGCGGATCAAGCGGCTGGCAGAGGACTTCCTGCCGAAGCCGCGCATCCTCCATCCCTGGCCCGAGCAACGCTTCGCCGTCAAACACCCGAGGTGGGAGCCGTATGCGGGAATGCCGCTCGTACGGCTCTGTGCGGGGGGCGCGCAGTAATGCGCGTCCCTACCGCGATTGAGTTGGATCATGCCCTGGCATGCAACATCTTCGCCAGTGTCGCCGGGTCGGCAAGCGGCAGCGAACAGACATTGCCGCGGCACACATAGGCCGCCGGTCCGCCGGCTTTGCCGTGGGCGGGATGCAGGGCCGGCAGCGCGTCGGTTGCCTGCACAAGCAGCACGACGGTCGCCGGATCGGGCGCCGCGAGGGCTGCGGCCAACCAAGACACTCCCCCTCCGCTTGAGGGAGGGGGTTGGGGGGAGGGGTTGGTGCCAGGGGCGCACCAAAGCATTGTACCTGCGGAACCCCTCCCCCCGCCCCCTCCCTCAAGGGGAGGGGGAGAAGTATTCACCACCACCACGACCGTGGTCCCCGCCTCCAGCAGATCCGCCGCCGCCAGCAGGGTCGGCATCTGCGCGAGATGATCCACATCGCCCATGAACGCGCGCAGCAACGCCTCGGCCCGTTCGCGCCAGGCCGCGTCGCCCGTCAAATGCCAGAGACGCGCAAAAACCTCCGCCAGCTTCCCGTTGGCCGCCGGCGTGGCGTTGTCCTGCGCGGTGCGCGGGCGGGCCAGCGGCACGTCGGTCGCGTCGGACGCGCTGGTGTAGCAGCCGCCCTGCCCGTCGGCGAAGAACGCCAGCGCCGCCGCGGCGAAACCGATCGCTTCGGTCAGATGCCGCGCCGCGCCGGTGGCCTCGTACAGCGCCAGGGCGGCGCCGGCCATCGCCGCCTGGTCGTCGAGCAGCCCCGCGGCGGTGACGCGGCCGAGCCGCCAGGCGTGTTGGGCGCGCCCGTCGGACGCGGTCATGTTGGCCAGGATGAAGTCGTGCGCGCTCACGGCGCGCGCCAGCCAAGCCGGCTGGCCGAACACCGCGGCGGCGCGGGCCAGGGCGGCGATCGCCAGGCCGTTCCAGTCCGCCAGCACCTTGTCGTCGCGCCCGGGCCGTACCCGCCTGGCGCGGGCGGCGAACAGGAGGTCGCGACAGCGCGTGAGCACGGCTTCCTCCGCCGCCGATCCGGCCGCGGTGACGCGGCGCAGGATGCTGTGGCCTTCCCAGTTGCCCGCCGCCGTCACGTCGTAGGCACGCTTGAAGGCCGCCGCGTCGGCGCCGAGCAGCGCGTCGATTTCTGCCGCGGTCCAGACGTAGAAGCGGCCTTCCTCGCCCTCGCTGTCGGCGTCTTCCGAGGCGGCGAAGGCGGCGCTTCCGTCCACCTCGGCCGCGGTCATGTCGCGCGTCAGCCAGCCGACCGTCTGCGCGGCGCGCGCGGCATACAGCGGGTCGGGGCGATGCGCCTGCGCGAAGGCCAGCAGTTCGAGGATCTGCGCGTTGTCGTACAGCATCTTCTCGAAATGCGGCACCAGCCACACGTCGTCGGTGGCATAGCGGGCATAGCCGCCGCCGAGATGGTCGTAGATGCCGCCTTGCGACATCCGTTGCAGCAGCAGATGCAGCGCGTCCTGCCCGGCGGGCGCGCCGGTGCGGAAGGCGTTCTGCCACAGGAAGCGGAAGATCGGCGGGTTGGGGAATTTCGGCGCGCCCTTGATGCCGCCCTGCTCGGGGTCGGTGATGCGCAACAGCGCGGCGGCGACCGCATCGAGATGCGTCGGCGTCGGCAGCTCGCCCCCCTGCACGGCGGATTGCCGCTGCAGCATCCGCCGCAGCGCGCCGGTGTTCTGCGTCACCATGCTGTCGCGCGCGCGCCAGGCGGCGGCGACGCCTTGCAGCACCTGGCGGAACGACGGGCGGCCCCAGCGCGGGGTGGGCGGAAAATACGTGCCGCCCCAGAACGGCGCGCCGTCGGGGGCGAGGAACATGGTCAGCGGCCAGCCGCCCTGCTCGCCCAGGCCGTGCAGCGCGGCCATGTACAGGTGGTCGATGTCGGGGCGTTCCTCGCGATCGACCTTGATGTTGACGAACAGCGTGTTCATCAGCGCCGCGGTGTCGGGGTCCTCGAACGACTCGTGCGCCATGACGTGGCACCAGTGGCAGGCGGCGTAGCCGATCGACAGCAGGATCGGCTTGTCGGCCGCCGCCGCCTCGGCCAGGGCGTCCTTGCCCCACGGGCGCCAATGCACCGGGTTGTCGGCATGCTGCAGCAGATAGGGCGAGGTCTGCTGGCGGAGCAGGTTGGCGGCGTCGGCCATGCGCGGTGCTCCTTGGCCGGCGAGGACGCTCCCATTCGATCCGGCGCTTGCGATGAACCATACCGCAGGCAAGCCAGCGGGCACAGCTGCGCTGCAAGATCGGCAGGCGGGGAGGGGGCAAGTCGCGTACGACGCAAGGCAGAGCGAACCGGATCGGCCCCGGGATATGTGTCGTTGGCGGCGAGGCCAGGGACGCGGCGTCGCCAGGCGCGCGCGTGGGCAGCGGCAAGCGATCGGCAGCCGGAACGGACGCTGCCCTGTTGCACCGGCTGGATGGCGATCTGCTGCGCTCGGCCACGACGGGCCGAGCAAACTCGTCGTGTATCCGGTGGCATCGCCATCTTGCTGCGGCGGCGTCCGCCGAGCCGGTCCCGGCGCCGGCCGCGCCGTTACCGCCAGCCGAGCAGCAGCCGTTCCAGCCGTCCGATCAGCCAGGCCACGATCAGCCCCAGCGCCGACAGCACCACGATGCCGGCCAGCAGATTACCGGTGTCATAGAGGTTCCCCGCTGCCAGCACGAAGGCGCCGATGCCGCGGTCGGCGCCGATCATTTCCGCTGCCACCAGCAGGATGATCGCAATCGAGGCGGTGACGCGAAACCCGCTCAGCAGCGCCGGCAGCGCGCCGGGCAGCACGATCTTGCGCACGATCGCCGCGTGCGACAGGCCGAAGCTCTGGCCCATGCGGATCAGCCCGCGCGGCACGTTGTCCACCCCGCCGACCGTGGCGATCACCGTCGGGAAGAACACGCCGAAGGCCAGGGTGGCGAGCTTCGAACCCTCGCCGATGCCGAACCAGATGATGAACAGCGGCACCAACGCGATCTTCGGAATCGGGAACAAGGCCGAGACCACGGCCATCCCCGGCGAGCGCGCGATCGACCACAGCCCGACCGCCAGCCCGACCGCGATGCCGCAGACCGTACCGAGCGTCCAGCCGATCGCGAGGCGGGCCAAGGATGCCGACAAATGCCGCCACAGCTCGCCGCTGATCGTCAGGTGATAGAGCGCGATGCCGATGCTGACCGGGGCCGGCAGGAACAGGCTGTGGATCAGGCCAAGCCAGGCGCCGAGCTGCCACAACAGGATCAACCCGATCAGCGTCGCCGCGCCGGCCAGCGCGTGGTCGCGCGGCGCGAAGCCGCCGCCTCGGAACGGTACCGGACCGTCAATGCGCGGCATCGACCGTCTCGCGTTCCGCCGCCGCGGCGTCGTCGCGGATCATCCGCCACAGCTCGGCCTCGATCCGCACCAGGTCCGCATCGCCCGTCTGGCGTCCGGCCAAGGGGCGGTCGATGCGCAGCACCGCGCGCACCCGCCCGGGCCGGCGCGACAGCACGACGATCTGCTGGCCAAGCCGCACCGCCTCGGCCAGGTTGTGGGTGACATAGATCGTGGTGGTGCCGGCGCGGGCGATCAGCGCGGCGAATTCGTCCAGCAGCAGGTCGCGGGTCTGCGCATCCAGCGCCGACAGCGGCTCGTCCAACAGCAGGCCGGCGGGGCGCACCGCCAGCGCCCGCGCGATGCCGACCCGCTGGCGCATGCCGCCCGAGAGTTGCCGCGGCCAGGCGCGGGCAAACTCGGTGAGGCCGGTCAGCGCCAGCACCTCGGCGATGCGGGCGGCGCGCTCGGCCCGCGGCAACCGCTGCTCCAGCACCAGCGCGACGTTGCCGGCGACGCTGCGCCAGGGCAACAGCGCGAAGTCCTGGAACACGTAGGTGAAGGGATTGAGGCAGTCCGCCGGGACGGTACCGACGCAGCGCACCGTCCCGGCGCTCGGCGCCAGCAGGCCGCCCATGATGCCGAGCAGCGTGGACTTGCCGCAGCCGGACGGGCCGACCAGCACCAGCACCTCGCCGGGTTCGGCGGTCAGGTCGATGCCGTCCAGCACTTGCAGGTCGCGAT
This sequence comes from uncultured Alphaproteobacteria bacterium, assembly GCA_963847615.1. Taxonomy (GTDB): domain Bacteria; phylum Pseudomonadota; class Alphaproteobacteria; order Acetobacterales; family Acetobacteraceae; genus Palsa-883. The sequence continues at coordinate 257,993 of CAWKAN010000026.1, read as the reverse complement.
AGGCGTGCCGCACGCCCGTCAGCGTGATGCTCAACCCCGAGCTCACGGCGGAGCGCGGGCGGTCCATCACCGCGTGGGCAGGAAGCGCGTGTCGATCAGCCTGGCGGCGGCCATGCCGGGTCGCACCAGACCCTGCGCAACGAACCAGGCGTATTGCGCCTCGACATCGGCCACATCCAGCGCCCCGCCGGCGTCGTAGTAGCCGACGCCGCCCAGGATCTTCTCGCGCGCCGCCGGGTCGCCGGTGAAGACGTATCGGGTGATCTGCGCGATCGCCGCATCGGCCTTGGCGTCGATGATCGGCCGCCCCTGTGCGTCGAGGCGCAGGAACGCGTCGCGGTAGTCGCTGACCCCCTTCTGGTAGGCGCCGGCGAACCGGTGCAGCTGGTCGGCCTGCCGCGCGATCACCGGTTCGGTCGCGAACAGAGCGGTGATCTGATACGGCACGATATCGCCGACCCAGCCGATGATATGCGCCTGGCCGTTCGCTGCCAGCGGTTTCGCCATCGAGGCGATGGCGATCGTCGCGTCCACCTGGCCGCTCTGCACCGCGGCGACCATGTTGGCCACCTGTTGCACCGGACGCAGCGTGACGCTTTTGCTGTCGAAGCCCTTGGCCTCGGCGATGCGTCCCAGCATGTAGTGGAACGACGAGCCATACTGGGTGATTGCGAAGCTGTGCCCGGCGAGCTTGTCGGGCGCGGTCAGCCCGGCCTCGAAGGCCTGGTTCGAGACCACGATGGCGGAGCCCTCGTAGCCGCGCTGCTCGTGCAGCGCGCCGCCGATCACCTTCAGCGCGCCGGTGGCGGCCAGGTTGAAGAAGCCGCCGGTCAGCGCGGTGACGCCGACATCGATGTCGCCGGCGACCGCCGCCGCGGCAATCGGCTGCGCGGCCTGGAAGAAGACGAAGGCCAGGTCGATGCCGGCATCGGTGAAGTAGCCGCGCGCCTGCGCGATGTAGAACGGCGCCGGCGACAGCGTGTGCAGCAGGCCGAGGCGCAGCTGGTCGGCGGCGCGGGCGGGCAGCGCGATGGCGGCGCCCGCCAGCAGCCCGAGCGCGGCGCGGCGACCGAGCCGGGTATGGTCCATTGCTGCCTCCCGCTGGTGTCGGCGGAAGCGGGCTTACACCGCCACCTGCAGCTCGCCCAGATAGGCCTCGCGGATCAGCGGGTTGCGCCGCAGCTCGTCGGCCGCGCCCGACAGCACCACCTGGCCGGTCTGCAGCACATAGGCACGGTTGGCGATCGACAGCGCCATGTTGGCGTTCTGCTCCACCATGAAGATGGTGGTGCCCTGGCGGTTGATCTCCTGGATGATGTCGAACACCTGCTCGACGAAGATCGGCGCCAGACCCATCGAGGGTTCGTCCATGCACAGCAGGCGCGGGCGGGCCATCAGCGCGCGGCCCATCGCCACCATCTGCTGCTCGCCGCCCGACAATGTGCCGGCGATCTGGTCGCGGCGTTCCTTGACGCGCGGGAACAGCGTGTAGACGCGCTCCAGGTCCTGGTCGAACTCCGGGCCGTGCTTGCGCAGATAGGCGCCCATTTCGAGGTTCTCGAACACGGTCATGCGCGGGAACAGCCGGCGCGCCTCCAGCACCGGGGCGATGCCGCGGCGGACGCGTTCGGCGGTGGGCAGATTGCCGATCGGCTGGCCGTCGAAGATCACCTGGCCGTTGGTCGGCCGCACCACGCCCATGATGGTCTTCATGGTGGTCGACTTGCCGGAGGCATTGCCGCCGAGCAGGGCGATGATCTCGCCCTTGCCGATCGTGTAGTTGACCTTCTTCAACACGTGCAGGTCGCCGTAGTAGGTGTCGACGTCCTTGAATTCAAGCAGCATGGCTCAGGCAACTCCCGCGGCGGCGGCCTGGGCGTTGCGCCCCAGATAGGCGCGCAGCACTTCCTCGTTCCTGCGCACCTCGTCGGGCTTGCCCGTGGCGATCACGTCGCCATGGTCCAGCACATAGACCGTGTCGGCCAGGCGGGTGACGACGTCCAGCTTGTGCTCGATCAGCAGCACGGTCAGCCCCAGATCGTTCAGGCTCTTGATCTGCTCCGCCAGTTCCAGCGTCTCCGCCGGGTTCATCCCCGCGGTCGGCTCATCCAACAGCAGGATGCGCGGGCGGGAGGCCAGCGCACGGGCGATTTCGATACGGCGCCGATTGGCGTAGGACAGGCCGGTCACCATCTGCTCGACGCGCGGGGCCAGCCGGTTGCCGAAGATCGCGAAGATCTCCATCGCCCATTCCCGCGCGCCCTTTTCTTCCCGGCGCGTCGAGGGCGGGCGCAGGATCGCCTTCAGCACCCCGGTCTTCAGCCGCGTGTGCTGGCTGACCAGGGCGTTGTCCATCACCGTCAGGTTGGTGAACAGCCGCAGGTTCTGGAAGGTGCGGGCGATGCCCTTTTCCAGGATATCGTGCGGCGGCAGGCCGATCATTTCCTCGCCGTGGAAGCGGATCGAGCCCTCGTCGGTCTCCACCAGCGCGGTGATGGCGTTGAACAGGGTGGACTTGCCGGAGCCGTTCGGCCCGATCACCGCGACCACGCTGCCGGCCGGCACGGTGATATCGACCTTGTTCAGCGCGGTCAGGCCGCCGAAGCGGACCGTCACGCCCTTGATCTCCAGCGCCGCGGCGCCGGTGCGCACTTCGCCGCCCAGGCCTTGCAGCTTCAGGTCGGAGAACCCGCCACGCCGCACCTCGGCGTGCTGCTGCTCGAAGCTCAGCGCCTTCTGCGGGCGCAGCGCCGGGATCAGCCCTTGGCGTCGGAACAGCATCATGAACACCAGGATGAGGCCGAAGATCAGCTCGATCGATTGGATGAAATCGACGTGCTGCAGCGTGCTGTTGCCAACCAGCCGGCCCAGCGCATGGGTCCACTGGGTCAGGTCCTGCAGCCACCACGATTGCAGCAGCTGGAGAATGAAAGCGCCGAGTACCACGCCCCAGACGCTGCCGATGCCACCGAACACGACCATCACCAGGATCATGACGGAGACCGGGAAGCCGAACATCTCCGGTGTCGCGGTTTGCAGCTTGGCGACATAGAACACGCCGGTCATGCCGCCGAATGCGGCACCGATGGCGAAGGCCAGCAGCTTGAACTTGGTACGGTCCACGCCCATCGCGCCGGCGGCGATTTCGTCGTCGCGGATCGCCATCCAGGCGCGGCCGATGCGCGAATCGCGCAAGCGGATGGAGATGAAGATCAGCATCGCCACCATGATGATGGCAACGTAATAATACGGCACGGAATTGACGCCGAAGCTCCAGCCGAACAGTCGCGGCGCGGCGATGCCGTTCAGCCCGGCCGCGCCGTTGGTCAGGTCGGACCAGTTGCGCACCACGATCGGCACGATCTCGCCGAAGCCGAGCGTGACGATCGCCAGGTAGTCGCCGCGCAGCCGCAAGGTGGGGGCGCCGAACAGCACGCCGAAGAACGCCGCGATCCCGGCCGCCAGCGGCAGGGCCAGCCAGAACGACAGCGTGAAATGCACCACCATGCCGGTGCCGACATCCGCCGCCACCGGCGTCGCCAGGCCGAGGAAATGGAACACCTCCCAGAACGAACTCCAGGGTGGCTGGAGCTGGTAGGCGGTGAGGACGCCGTAGGTATAGGCGCCGATGGCGAAAAACGCGGCATAGCCCAGGTCGAGCAGGCCGGCGAAGCCGACCACGATGTTGAGCCCGAGCGCCAGCGTGGCGTAGGCCGCCGCGTTCGCCATCGCATCGACATCGGCGTCGTTGCTGTCGATGTAGAGCGGGAACATCACCGCGGCGGCGATCAGCAGGGCGATGCCGAGCTGGCGGCGCCGGACCTCGGGGATCCACGCGATGGGTCGCAGCAGCAGCGACGGGGCAGCGGTGGTTGCGCCGTTGACCATGTCTTCGTTACCCCGTCAGGACTTGGTCGGCGCCACCCGGCCGAACAGGCCGGACGGCTTGAACACGAGCACCAGGACCAGGATCGAGAAGATGATCACGTCGGTCCAGGCGGTGGCGATGAACTGCCCGCTCATTGCCTCGATCAGCCCGATCAGCACGCCGCCGACCATGGCGCCGGGCACGTTGCCGATACCGCCCAGCACGGCGGCGGTGAAGGCGCGCAGCCCGGCGGTGAAGCCGATGATGAAGCTGGTGAAGTTGTAGTACAGGCCGAAGATCAGCCCGCCCGCCCCGGCCAGCGCGGAGCCGAGGAAGAAGGCCATGATGATGACCTTGTCCACCTCCACCCCCATCATCCGCGCCGCCTCCGCGTCCTGCGCGGTGGCGCGCATCGCCTTGCCCAGACGCGAGCGCTGCACGAAGAAGTACAGCGCGCCCATCAGCAGCAAGGCGATGCCCCAGATCAGCAGGACGCGGAAATCGAGCACCGCGCCGCCGATGTGATAGCGGATCGTCGGCAGCGGATTTGGGTAGTTCTTGGTATCCGCGCCGACGGTCAGCAGGATGATGTTGAACAGGATATAGGACACACCGATCGTGGTGATCATCGCGGCCGGGCCCTTGACGTTGCGCAAGGGGCGCAGGCACAGCCGTTCGATCACCACGCCGATCCCGCCCGACGTCAGCATGGTGACCGCGAAGGCCACCAGCAGCACGCCGACGAGCGGCAATCCGGTCAGGATCACGTCCTGACCGGAAAGCCCGAACATCTGCAACACCCACATGGCAATGAAGCTGCCGACCATGAAGATGTTGAAGTGCGCGAAGTTGATCAGCTCCAGGATGCCGTAGATCAGGGTGAAGCCAAGCGCGAGCAACGCATACATCGCGCCCAGGCTCAGCCCGTTGATGGTCTGCTGCAGCAGGAGATCGGTGAAGGTCATCGTCGTGGCTCGGTCGCTATCAGGATTGCGGGGCCACCCCGAGGTACTGGTACTGCGCCGAGGTCTCGTCGAGCGGCTTGCTGGCGTCCTTGGTGATCTGGAACACGCTGACGGTGTGGTCGGCCATGTCGCCGTTGGCATCGAACGACACCGTGCCCTGGATGGTCGGCACCTTGGCGGTCATCAACGCCGCTTGCACGGCTTCGCGCGTCACCGGCTTGCCGCTGGCGGCGACCCGCTTCACCGCATCGATCATGACCAGCGCCGCGTCGTAGGCGGTGATCGAGTAGTCGTCCGGTGCCACGCCGAACTGGCCCTTGAACGCGGCGACGAACTGCGCCGCCTTGGTGTCGTCGGTCAAATGCGGCGCGGCGATCGTGGTGTACCAGCCTTCCACGGCGGGGAAACCGGCGCCGGTGAGCAGGTCGGCGCTGACCATGCCGTCCGGGCCACCCTTGATCATCTTCGGCACGATGTCATAGGCCTGCTTGGCGAGCTTCACGCCGGCCTCCGACACGCCACCGAAATAGAACGAATCCGGATTGAGCGACTTGATCTTGGTCAGGATCGTCGTGTAGTCGGCGGCCTTTGGGTCGAGCCGGTCGCGGCCGAGTATCTTGAGGCCCTTCTTCTTCGCCTCCGCCTCGAAGGTATCCGCCACGCCGACGCCGAAGGCGCCGCTGTCGTCCAGAATGTAGACCGACTTCACCTTGAGCGTCTCGGCGAAGAAGTTCGCCATGTTCGGACCCTGGTAGGCGTCGGTGGTGACGGTGCGGAAGTAGATCGGCTTGCCGGCCGGACGGGTACTGCGCGGCGAATTTCGGGTTGGTGATGTCGGGGTTGGTCAACGACGGCGTGATTGTCGCCAGCCCGCCCTGACTGAGAATCGGCGTCATCGCCTTGCCGGCGCCGCTCATCATCGGCCCGATCGCGCCAACCACGCTCGCGTCCGACACCATCTTGCGCGCATTGGTCGCCGCCTGGGCCGGATCGTACTGGCCAGCGGTGGCGGTGCCGTCGTCCAGCATCAGCACGTTGAACCTGTAGCCCGGCACCGCGTTGGCCTGGTTGGCGGCGTCGAACGCCATCTGGATGGCATCCTTCTCGCGGGTAGCGCCCTGCGCGTCAGCGCCGGTCAACGACAGGTTGACGCCGACCGTGATGACCTTGTCGGCGGCGAACGCGGGCACAGCGCCGGTTGCCCCGAGCGCGGCGGCCACGGCGGTGGTTGCGAAGAGTTGGGCGGCTGCCCGACGGGTGATCATGTTGTTGGTCTCCCTTGACCGTTGATTGACTACGACTGACACTTGAGCACGACACTGAGCACGACTGACACCGGAGCACGACTGACACCTGAGCGCGACGGAAGCAAGCCGCAGGCCAGCGTGTTCCGAGCGTTCTGGACGTCTACACTCCCCGGCGCCGCGGCGCTCACGAAACTTTGTATCAGGCTCTTGGGGCCGCTGTCACCGGCGGAAGCGCAGGTCGAGGCCACGGGCGCGCCAACCCGCCTCGATCGCCTCCAGATCGGTGAAGCCGGCCGGGTTGGCCCGGGACGGCGCGCTGGCCAGCCGGGGCTCGCCCTGCTCCCGCCACAGGCCCAGCAACCGGTCGAGCTCGGCCAGCGGGTCGGGATGGTCATCCACCCGCAGGTCGAGGTCGGGGAAGTCCTCGGTGGTGATCAGCCGCATCGCCGCCGATTGCCGCCCGCGCCGATCGCCCCCCGCTGCCTGGCCCGCCAGCATGGCCCGCATCAGCCGCTCCGGCAGCGCGATCGCCGGGTCGGCGATCGGTCGCCGCCACATCGGTCGCCTGGGCCTGGAAGGCGGCCAGGGTCGCCGCGACCACTGCCTCGCCGGCGAGCATGTTGCCGGCGACGCTGACCCCGCTGCCTGCCGAATCACCTCCCGCAGCGGTGCCGGCCACGCTGCCGCACCATTCCACGCAGTGCCGCCCGGTCCAGGCGGCGGTGCGGCCGTGCCGGTCCACCGCGTGGACCTGGCGCAACCCGCTGCCGGCGTCGCCGGCGAGCGCGCCCTCGATCGCCGCGGCCGGGTCGAGCCCGCGCGCCAGGCCGTCGAGGATCGCCGGGCCGAGATAGCGGTTGGTCATCGACTGGGTGGAGACCGCCCCCACCCCGGCGCGGACGAACGGACAGAAGGCGCCAACCGCGAAGGCGCGCGTGGCCACCGCGACCGCGAAGGCGCCAGTTGCGGGGTCGTGGGTGACGATCGACCAGGTCATTCCGTTGCTCCGGTCTCCAGCCCGAGATAGATGCGCTGCACGTCGGCATCCTGGGCCAGTTCGTCGGCCGGACCCTGCAGCACCGTCCGCCCGGTCTGCAGCACATAGGCATGGTCGGCGACTTCCAACGCCAGCTCGACTGCCTGTTCGGCGAGCAACAACGTGAGCCCCTGCCCGCGCAGGCGGCGGAGCGTCTCGTACAGGCTTTCGACCACCGCGGGCGCCAGGCCGAGGCTCGGCTCGTCCAGCATCAGCAGGCGCGGGTCGCTCATCAGCGCGCGCCCCGCGGCCAGCATCTGCCGCTCGCCGCCGGAGAGCGTGCCGGCCCGCTGGCGCCGGCGCTCGGCGAGGCGGGGGAACAGGGTGTAGACGCGGTCGAGCAGCGCGGGGATGCGGCGGCGGTCCCGCAGCACCGTGGCGCCGAGCAGCAGGTTCTGCTCGACCGTCTGCTGCACGAACAGCCGCCAGCCCTCGGGCGATAGGGCGAGACCGCGGGCGACGATGGCATAGGCCGGCTGGCCGGCGATCGCCGCGCCGGCGAAGTCGATTTTTCCCCCGGCCGGCGCCACCAGCCCGGCGATGGCGTTCAGCGTGGTGGTCTTGCCGGCGCCGTTGGAGCCGAGCAGCGCCACCACGCCGCCGTCCGGCACCTCCAGCGACACGTCCGCCACGCCGACCAGGTCGCCGTAGCGCACCATCAGGTTGCGGACCGAGAGCAGGGGCGCGGTCATGCCGCATGCGCCAGCGCGGGGCAGCAGTCGGCGCCGTCGCGAACAGCGGATCGACCTGTCGGGCACTCGGATGGGACCGGCGCGCTCGATCTAGCGTAAGCAAAATTCACCACAGAGACACGGAGACACAGAGAAGATGGTCAACGTGCTTCGCGCGCAGCGCTGGCACCAGCTGCTCTGTGTCTCCGTGCCTCTGTGGTGAATCTTGCTTGCTTGCGGACCAAGCCGGGTCTCGCACGGTTGGCGTTGTGAATTCGGCGCTGGGCCGACTGACCGATCCTCATTGCCGCACCCGTTTCATGTGGTGGCCGAGATAGGCGGCGACGACGGCCGGGTCCTCCACCACCTCGCGCGGCGCGCCCTGGGCGATCACCTTGCCCTGGTGGAACACCACCGCGCGCTCGGCGAGGGTAAGAATCACCTCCATGATGTGCTCGACGATGACGATGGTGATGCCGCGCGCCTTGATCCGCCGCACCAGTTCGATTGCGGTGCGGATTTCTGCCGGCGTCAGCCCGGCCAGCGCCTCGTCCAGCAGCAGCAGCCGCGGCTCGGTGGCCAGCGCGCGGGCGATCTCCAGCCGCTTGCGCCCGGGCGTGCCGAGCGCGCCGGCGCGGCTGTCGGCCAGGCGATCGAGGCCGGTGAACGCCAGCACCTCGGCCGCGGCGCGGCTGGCGGCGGCGCGGCTGGCGTGGCGCAGGAAGGCACCGACCATGACGTTGTCGGCGACGCTCATGGCCTCGAACGTCACCGGCACCTGGAAGGTGCGCGCCATGCCGAGCCGGGCGTGCGCCTCCGGCGTGGCGCGCGTCACGTCGGCGCCGGCGAAGCGGATGCGGCCCTCGGTCGGCGGCAGATCGCCCGCCAGGCAGTTGAAGAACGTGCTCTTGCCGGCGCCGTTGGGGCCGATCAGGCCGATGATCTCGCCTTCCTCGACGCTGAGGCTGGCGCCGTTGACGGCGCGGAAGCCGCCGAACACCATGGCGATGTCGGTGGCTTCAAGCAGCATCGGGCGCCTCATGTGGCACGCGGCGCCCGCCGTGCCGCCAGGAGCCGCCGCGACGCCGCCCACAGCGCCGCCATCCCGCCCGGTTGGAAGCGGGCGACGAAGACGATGATGGCGCCGTAGATGATGTAGGTGATGCCGGTGCCGCCGCCGCCGAGCCGCGCGTTGGTGATTTCCTCCAGCGGCACCAGGATCACCGCGCCGACCAGCGGGCCGAACAATGTGCCGGCGCCGCCGAGTGCGGCGATGATGATCATCTTCACCGAGAGCAGGATGCCGAGCACGCTGTCCGGATCGACGAAGCCGACCATCACCGCATAGAGCGTGCCGGCGATCGAGGTGAACGCGGCCGACAGCAGCAAGGCGTAGAGCTTGTAGCGCAGCACCGGCACGCCGAGGCTGCGCGCCGCGCGGTCGCCGCCGCTGATCGCGGCCAGGTAGTAGCCCATGCGGCTGCGCTGCAACGCCGCGGTAAGGCCGAGCAGCACCAGCAGCACCGCCAGGAACAGGTAGTGATACGGCACCGGACTGGTGAACGAGAGGTCGGCGATGCTGCGCGGCCGCGGCGGCCCCATCAGCCCGACCGCGGCGCCGAGCAGCGGCCAGTTCGCCGCCATGATGCGCGCCAGCTCGGCCGCGGCGATCGTCGCCATGGAGAAATAATGTCCGCGCAGCCGGAAGGTCGGCAGCCCGACAACAATGGCCAGCACGGCGCTGACCGCCACGCCGAGCGGCGCGCCGGCGATCGGCGGCCAGCCCCACTGGGTATAGACCACCAGGCCGGCATAGGCGCCGACGCCGAAATACAGCGCATGGCCGACCGAGACCTGCCCGGCGTAGCCGCCCAGCAGGTTCCACGCCGAGGCGGAGATCGCCGCCAGCAGCACCAGCGCGCCGATGCGTTGCAGGAACACGTCATGCACCAGCAGCGGCCAGACGGCGATTGCCAGCAGCCCCAGGATGGCAAGCAGGCGGGACGGCGTCAGCATGATGGTATCATTTCGATGATATCATGTCGTGCCCATCAGCCCTTGCGGCCGGACCCAGAGCACCGCCAGGAACAGGGCGTAGACCACCACGTCCTGGTAGACCGCGCCGATCAGGTAGGCCGACAGCGCCTCGATCACGCCGATCGCGAGGCCGGCGACCAGCGCGCCGGGCACCGAGCCGAAGCCGCCCAGGCAGACCACCACGAAGGCGATCAAGGTGAGCGATTCGCCGACCGTCGGCGCGATGTAGAAGAACAGCGCGATCAACGCCCCGGCAACGCCGGTGGAGGCGGCGCCGACGCCCCAGGCGAGCGCCTGCATGCGATCGGGGCGGATGCCCATCAGCATCGCGGCGTTGCGGTCCTCGGCAACCGCCAGCAGGCGCGAACCCAGCGCGGTGCGCGTCAGCACCAGGTGCATGCCGATGGTGATGAGCAGCGCCACCACGCCGGCCAGCAGGCGGGAGGCCTGGATGCGGATGCCGCCGAGGTCGAAGGTGCCGCCGACCAGGTTGTCCGGCAATGAGATGAAGTTCGCGGTGAACGCCCAGAACGCGGCGTAGCGCAGCACCAGCGCCAGCCCGAAGGTGCCGAGGATCTGCGCCAGCATCGGCCCGCGCGCGACGTGGCGCACCAGGCCGAGATAGACCATGACGCCGAGCCCGAACAGCAGCAGCGCGGCGATCGGCACGAAGAACACCGGGCCGAGGTGCAGCAGCGTGAAGGCGAAGAACGCCGCGTACATCGCCAGCATGACGAAGTCGCCATGCGCGAAGTTCACCACGTTCATCATGCCCCAGATCAGCGTGAGGCCGGAGGAGAACAGCGCGTAGATCGCCCCCATCAACAGTCCGCTGACCACCACCTGCAGCAGGATCACCGCGCGCGCCTCTCCCTGTTTGTCTCCCCGAGATTTCGTCCCTAGACGAACGTTGCAGGGGTTACAAGCGGCGACGGATCGGACGGCGGTCAGAACCAGCGGCGAACCCGTGCCTTGTAGGCGCGGTACTCATCGCCGAACTTGCGGTCGAGATAGGCCTCCTCGCGGCGGATCACGCCGATCCGCAGCACCACGATCGCGGGCACCAACAGCAGCAGGATCCAGAGCGTGTTGCTCCACGCCGCGATCCCGACCGACAGCAGGGTCAAGGCCACGTAGAGCGGATTGCGGCTGAAGCGGTACGGGCCGGCCTGGACGATCGCGGTGGTCGGCTGGTACGGGTCGATCGCCGTGCGCCCGGCGCGCAGCGCGAGAACCCCCGCCAGCGCGAGCGCGACGGCGATCGCCACCAGCACACCGCCGGTCCACCGGGCCGCGGCGGCGGGCAGCCAATGGATCGGCACGAGATGTTGCAGCAACAGGCCCGCCAGCAGCGCCGCGAGGAAGATGAGCGGCGGCGGCAGGAGCACGTTCGCCTTGTCCTGGACCTTGTCCGGCATTGCGGCACCCGTCTGGCTTCATGCCGCGCGACATTTGGCGTGGCGCTGGCGGCGGTGCCCGCAAGTATCCAAGTCGGCTGCGCCAGCCTCAATCCCTCGCCCACGCCGCCGGCGGCGCAGCGGCGGGGACCAATCGCGGTGCGGCCATCAGGCGAAGGTCGTTGACGCCAGGGGCATCGATGCCGCCATGCGCGGTGGGCCACCCGCCGCACACCCGGCTTCCGCGGTCCCGCCTCCACGGTTGCGGGTCGCCTTGACCAGGCGCCGGCTGCACTGGAAGAGGCAAAACGTCAATCCGGATGAAGACGAGATGACTCTTTTTTAATGCAAGGCTGGTTTGCATTGCTTGCATGGGGGCTGCGGCAGCATTACGGTCGCTGCAAACGGAAGTGACGAAACCGCAGTGCGGACGACGCTGCGGCGTACACAGCACGGTGGGGTCGCCTCGCCGAGCGAGCGGAACGACGTGCTCGCCAGCGGACGGCTCGCCGTGTCGAATCCGACACGAGGGAGGCTAACATGGCGGCCATAAGCGGATCAGTGAGTGTTCCTTGGTGGAAGGAACCGACCAAGGACCAGTGGTACGCCTTTGTCGCTGCGTGGCTGGGATGGACGCTCGACGCGTTCGATTTCACCGTCTTCCTGCTGATCATGCACCCGATCGCGCAGGCGTTTAACGTGTCGATGCTATCGGTGACGTTCGTGTTCACGATCACCCTGTGGATGCGTCTGGCGGGTGCCACCGCCTCGGGCTGGCTCGGCGATCGGATCGGACGCAAGACGCCGTTGATGATTGCGATCCTGGGCTATTCGTTGTGCAACCTCGCCGCCGGCCTGTCGCCGACCTTCACGTTCCTGTTTGTCGCGCGCGCCATCCTCGGCTTTTTCATGGGCGCGGAATGGCCGGCCGGGTCAGCCCTGGCGATGGAAACCTGGCCGCAGCGCTCGCGCGGGCTGATAGGCGGCATCCTGCAAGGCTCGTGGGGCATTGGCTTCATGCTGTCCTTCGCCATCTATGGCCTGTTCTACAATTCGATCGGCTGGCGCGGCCTGCTGATCGTTGGCGTGCTGCCTGCCCTGGCGGTCGTCTATGTGCGCTATTTCGTCAAGGAACCCGAAGTCTGGGTGGAAAACCGGCGCCTCCAGCGCACCCAGAAGCGTGAGGTCAAGGCGCCGCTGTTGAGCATTTTCAAGCGTGGCATGATCGTCAACACCCTGAACGCGTGCTGGTGGATGGCGAGCGGGTTCATCGCCTACTACTCGGTCACCGTGCTGTTCGCGACACATCTTCAGGTCGACCTCCATATGTCGCCGGGGGCGATCGGCGAGGTCGGCGTGGCCGCCAACCTCGTCACCTTCCTGGCCAGCGTGGGGTGGGGTTTCGTGGCGGATAAGTACGGACGCCGGGCGGCGATGATCATCCCGGCTCTGTTCGCGATTCCGCTCGCACCATTGTATCTCATGAGTACCAGTTTCGCACTGATCTGGTGGGGATTCGTGCTGCAGGGCGCGGCGGCCAGCGGCGGCATGCAGGGCCAGATGGCGACCTTCATGAACGAGCGGTTCCCGACCGAGGTGCGCGCCACGGCGAGCGGCTTCTGCTATCACCAGGGGGCGATCTGGGGCGGCCTCGTGGCGCCGATCATCACCTACTTCGCCTATTCCTGGCACCTTGGCTTCGCGATCCCGATGATGATCGGGACCATGGTCTTCGCACTCAGCTACATCCTGGCGCTGTTGGTCGGGCCGGAGACCAAGGGCAAGCAGCTCGTGGCGGAGCTGCAGGTCGCCTAGCGCGATCGGGCGTGCTCGCCGGCAACGACGCCGGCGAGCACGTACAGCCGGTTGTTGCGGGCCGGTGATGGCAAGCGACACGATGGCGGGACCGGGCCGGGATCGGGGCCGGCCGGCCGAGGCGGCGACCCGGGTGAGATTTGTCGTGCCGCGAGCATTGTCGCTCGACAGCAGCCCACTGGTCACGAATCGCGTCCCTGCCGCGCGTGGGCACCACAGGGAGCCGGCGACCGCGCGATAGACCTTGGCCCGGCGAGGGCGATGCGGCGCCACATCGTGCTATGCACGCCCGGCGCAGCGGGAACCGGCACATGATCGCGATTCGCCCTGTCGGAGCGGATGACCTGGACGCGCTGTACCGCATCGCGCTGGCCACCGGCGATGGCGGCGCCGATGCCGCCGCGCTGTATCGCGACCCGAAGCTGCTCGGGCACATCTACGCCGCGCCGTATGCGGTGCTGTGCCCGGAGACGGTGCTTGTCGCAGAGGATGCGGACGGCGTGGGCGGCTACATCGTCGGCGCGGTGGACACCAGGAGGTTCGCGGCGCGGCTGGAAGCCGCGTGGTGGCCGGACCTGAGGACAGCCTATGCCGCGCCGGCCGACCGGCCGCCGGTCGTTCCGTTTTCGGATCTACGTATGATCCGCATGATCCACCAGCCGCGCCGGACGCCGGATGAGATCACCGACGCCTACCCGTCACACCTGCACATCAACCTGTTGCCGCATCTGCGTGGGGATGGCGTCGGACGACGGTTGATGGATCGCTGGATGGATGCGGTGCGCGCGATGGGCTCACACGGTGCGCACCTGGCGGTCGGCACGACGAACACGCGGGCAATAGGGTTCTATCATCGATGTGGGTTTCGGCGGTTGGATGAGATGCCGCCTGGGTCGAAGCGGGCGATCTGGATGGGAATGCAGTTCGGGGACCAGCCTGCCGCATAGGCTGCTTCCCCGAATGTGCTCGGCTAGGGCGACAAAAGCTGGGGATCACAGCGACAGGAGATGGGGGCTCGTTCTTGGTGCGGGATAATTCGCCACGGAGGCGCAGAGACGCCAAGACGGCAGGCGCTGCGCTTCACCTGCAACCATTTCTTCTCAGTGTCTCCGTGCCTCTGTGGTGAATCCTTTCTTGCGCAAGATCCCGGCCCCCGGGCGCGAAGTACCGCAGCGGCGGCGCGCCCCAGGGACGGCGCTCTATCGCGCGGTCAACTCCGGGAAATCCTCCTCGCGGAATTCGCCGGCCGCGCGCTGGTTCGCCTTTGCCAGGCGCTCCTCGATCTGGCGCAGTTCGACGCGGCGGATCTTGCCGGAGATGGTCTTCGGCAGCTCGGCGAACTCCAGCCGGCGCACCCGCTTGAACGGGGCCAGCCGCTCGCGCAGGTGGCGGAAGATCGACAGCACCGTGGCGCGGTCGGCCGTCGCGCCGGCGGCCAGCACCAGATATGCCTTCGGCACCGCCATGCGCAGCGCGTCGGGCGCCGGTACCACCGCGGCCTCGGCGATCGCGGGATGCTCGATCAGCGCGCTTTCCAGTTCGAACGGGCTGATCCGGTAGTCCGACGCTTTGAACACGTCGTCGGCGCGCCCGACATAGGTCAGGTAGCCGTCGGCGTCGCGGCTGGCCACGTCGCCGGTGCGATAGGCGGTTTTCCCCAGCGGCGCGAACGATCCGTCATCGTTCTGGTAGCCGCGCATCAGCCCGGTCGGCGGCGGATCGAGCAGGATGCAGACCTCGGCTTCCGCGGCCACCTGGTCGTCGGGATCGAGCAGGCGGATGCGGTAGCCCGGCGCCTCCTGGCCCATCGAGCCGGGTTTCACCAGCTCGCCGGGGAAGCAGCCGACCTGCAGCGTGGTCTCGGTCTGCCCGTAGCCCTCGCGCACGGTCTTGCCCCAGACCGCCTGCACCTGCTCGATGACCTCCGGGTTGAGCGGCTCGCCGGCGGAGACCACCTCGCGCAACGACGTGTGACCAGGATTTCAGGTCCTCCTGCACGAACATGCGCCAGACCGTGGGCGGGGCGCACAGCGTGGTGACGTGGTTGGCCACGATCGCGTCCAGCATGCCGCGCGCATTGAACCGCGGCTGGTTGACGATGCACACCGTTGCGCCGGCGTTCCAGGGGGCGAAGAGGCAGCTATAGGCATGCTTCGCCCAGCCCGGCGACGAAATGTTCAGGTGCATGTCGCCCGGTTGCAGGCCGATCCAGTACATCGTGATCAGGTGGCCGACCGGGTAGCTTTGGTGACTGTGCTCGACCAGCTTGGGGCGCGATGTCGTGCCGGAGGTGAAATACAGCAGCAGCGGATCGGTGGCCTTGGTCGGCCCGTCCGGCGTGAAGCCGGGCGCGCCTTGCGCCAGCGCGTCGTAGCGGTGCCATCCGGCGGGCGGCTCGCCCAGCGCGATGCGCGTCACCGTGGGATCGAGCCCGGCGAATTTCGCCGCGTCCGCGGCGTTGGCGATCAGGTGGCGGACCCGGCCGCGCTCGAACCGGTCCTTCAGATCGTACTGTGTCAGCAACGTCGTCGCCGGGATCACCACCGCGCCGAGCTTCATCGCCGCCAGCATCACCTCCCACAACGCCACGACATTGCCGAGCATCAGCAGGATGCGCTCGCCGCGCTTGACGCCCAGCGCACGCAGTCCGTTGGCGATACGGTTCGAACGGATCGACAGCTCGGCGAAGGTTGCCGTCGCGGCGCCGTCGCCGACGATCTTCAGTGCCAGGCGGCCCGCGCTGTCGCCTTGCGCCAGCTCGGCGTCGAACCAGTCCAGCGCGTAGTTGAAATTCTCCGGCTTCGGCCATTGGAAGCCGGCATGCGCGGCCGGATAGTTGCTGCGATTGTTGAACAGAAAGTCGCGCGCCGCCTTGAACGCATCCGCCGCCATGTTGGCCTCCTCCCTGCTTGTCCCGACGTTCGCCGACCGGTGCGGCCGGCCTTTACCTCTCCCCCCGGCGGGAGAGGTCGGCGAGCGGAGTGAGACGGGTGAGGGGGGTGCCGGCCGCACCTCCCTCACCCGCGTCGCTCCGCTCCGCGACCTCTCCCGCAAGCGGGAGAGGTGTACCAGGACTACGCCGCTTCGCCGTGCCGCTTTCGTTGGCTTAGCAAACGGAATACCACGGAAAAATCCTTGGCGCCATCGCCGGCATCGACCACCGCCTGATAGAAGTCCACCGCGTGGGCGGCGAGCGGGGTGGGCACGCCGCCGGCCTCGGCCGCCGCCTGCGACAGCTTGATGTCCTTCAGCATCAGCGCCGCCATGAAGCCCGGGGCGTAGTCGCGGTTGGACGGCGCCGCCGGCACCGGGCCGGGCGCCGGGCAATAGTTCGACAGCGCCCACGACTGCGCGGTCGCGGTGGTGGTGATCTCGTGCAGCTTGTTCCAGTCCAGGCCGAGGCTTTTGGCCAGCAGGAAGCCCTCGCTGACGCCGATCATGTTGATCGCCAGCATCATGTTGTTGCAGATCTTCGCCGCCTGTCCCGCCCCCGCGGCCCCGGCGTGGAAGATGTTCCTGCCCATCGCCCGCAGGATCGGCGCCCCGCGCGCGAAAGCGGTCTCCGACCCGCCGACCATGAAGGTCAGCGTGCCCGCCGCCGCGCCGACCGTGCCGCCGGACACCGGGGCATCCAGCAGCTCCAGCCCGGCGCCGCGCGCTACTGCCTCCACGGCGCGCGCGCTGGCGACGTCGATGGTGGAACAGTCGATCAGCAGCGGCTTTTGGCCCGCCGCCTGCGCCGCCTCGATCAGCCCGCCCTGGTGCAGCCAGACCTCGCGCACCTGCTCGCCGGCGGGCAGCATGGTGATGATGATCTCGGCGCCAGTGGCGGCCTCCGCCGCGCTGGCGGCCGGGGTGCCGCCGGCGGCGGTGAGCGCGGCCAGCGCCGCCGGGTTCAGGTCGTAGCCGGTCAGCTGGTAGCCCGCCTTGAGCAGGTTCGCCGCCATCGGCGCGCCCATGTTGCCCAGGCCGATGAAGCCGATTTTTGCTTGCGTCGCGGCCATGCTCAGAGCACCTCGAACACGTCGTAGACCGGCCCGCTGGGCGTGCGGTCGCCGGTGCCGAGGCAGATCGCGCCGTTCAGCCAGGCGTAGCGCGCCGCCGCGGTTTCGAACGCCACGGCGATGCGGAAATAATACGTGCTCGGATCGACGGTCTCGCCGCGATTGAGCCGGTCCATCACCTCGGCCGGGCCGTGGCGCAGGCCGCGATAGGTCATGCCGATCGCCGCGCCGTCGTCGGTCTCCAGCAGCAGGCGCACATCCAGCGTGGTCACCCCGTCCGGGCGGACGACGATCCAGTCGGCCCCGCCTGGCAGCACCTTGCCGCGCAACCGCGCCCCCTCGAACCGGCCGCCGGCCACCAGGCCGATCCGCCGGTTGCCCGATGGCGTGGCGCCGATCGGCTGCATGCCGCCGACGTCGAGCGTCATCTTGAACAGATGCGTGGTATGGATATCGGCCATCGCTTCCTCCCGGTGCCGTGGACGCCTTGCGTGGGCGGCGCGATCTGACCCGATACCTCGGCCGGCGGCAAGCCGCAGGGGCGGTTGGCGCGAGGCAAGCGGCGAAACCGCGCGGCGCCACGGCGCCGCGCTGGAACCTGCCAGGCGCGCGGGCCGATCGGCGCCAGCAGACCATCGATCGGTCGCGAAACGGCATGATCCCGGGGCTGGATGCCGCTGCATCCGCCCTCTGGATCAATCGCCGGGCGTCAGGCCGAGCGTTCGGCGAGATTGGGTTTGGTCAGTGGCGCCCGGCCACTGTCACCAGGCATTGCGCAGCCACGCCGGTCGGCGGTCGGGCCACATCCGGCAGGTGCGGACATCCTGGCCAATCGGCTCCCAGGCGGCACACCCGCGGTCGATTGGTTGAGCGCCGGGCGGTGTTGACGACCGCACCAAGGCGCGGTTTCGCGGGGCTCGAAGCCGAGCACGCGGCGATCGACAGGTTAGCAGAGGAGCGTCGGCAACCCGGCGGCAACGCGCAGCGGACCGGCTCCCGGTTGCTCGCGATGCCGCGGTCCGCCACGGGTGACGGACCCGCCCCGGGGCAGGCGGTGGAACGTCGCGCCAGCCGATGCCCTGGCGGTCCGTTCGCGCCGGGACGGCACGCGCAGCCGGCGCAGGGGCCGCAGCCCCTGGCCTGCCTGCGGTGCGATCAGCAGGCGGCGCGACCCCTTGTGTGGTCGGCGATGAAGTCGGCGTCGAACACGCGCGGCAGATCGCCGCGGCTCAGGCCGATGTCCGACAGTTCGCGGTCGCTCATCGTTGCCATCTCGGCCAACGCGGCCTGCCGGGCGGCCCAGGTCTTGACGAACCGGGCGACGCAGGCGAGGCCGTCGCCGAGCTGGCGGAGGATGCCGGGCGGGGCCGCGGCCGCCTTGGCCAGCGGGGTCGGATCGTAGTCGTGATCGATGTAGCTCTGGCTGGTCGCGAGCTTGAACACGAAATCACTCTTGGCGAGCGGTGCACTCATGGGCTTGATCCCCATCCTTCATCCGGGTCCAGCGCCGCGTCATCGCGGCGAGGCGCTCCCGGTCTTGTCGCAGTGCAATATAGCGATGCTGCACTGCGGCATAAGTACCGAAATACCCCGCCAGCCATGCGCGAATAGCATGAGCGACGGGAGGGCTATGTCTATTCGGGTAACCTTCTGGCGGGGAGTGTGGCGATGAGCACGGCAGGCGGGCGGTTGGCGGCACTTCGGCGGGAACTGGCGGCGCGCGGCCTGGATGGGTTCATCGTCCCGCGCGCCGACGAGCACCTGGGCGAGTATGTCCCGGCGGCGGCCGAGCGCCTGGCCTGGCTGACCGGCTTCACCGGCAGCGCCGGGCTGGCGGTGGTGTTGGCCGAGCGCGCCGCCGTGTTCACCGATGGCCGCTACGTGTTGCAACTCGCCGCGCAGACCGACCCGGCGCTGTGGGAGCGGTGCCACATCACCGAACAGCCGCCGCCGGGCTGGCTGGCGGCCAACATGCCCCAGGGGAACGTGCCCCAGGGGAACGCGCCCATTGGCACCGCAGCAAGCGGCGGGACGCCAACCGGCAGCGCGCCAGGGAACGCGCCACCGGGCGCACGGATCGGCTACGACCCGCTGTTGATCAGCGAGGAGGCGCTGGCCCGCTACACCGAGGCCGGGCTGACCATGCTCGCCACCGCGACCAACCCGGTGGACGCCGTCTGGACCGACCGGCCGCCGCCGCCGTTGGCTCCCGCCCGGCCGCACGCGCTGCGCTATGCCGGCACGCCGGCGGCCGAGAAGCGCGAGGCGATCGCCGCGATCCTGCGCGCGGCGCGGCAGGACGCGGCGGTGATCAGCGACCCCGCCTCGATCGCCTGGCTGCTGAACATCCGCGGCGCCGACGTGCCGTTCACGCCATTTGCGCTCGGCTTCGCGCTGGCCCATGCCGACGGGCGCTGCGCGCTGTTCATGCAGCCGGCCAAGCTGCCGGCCGAGACCCGGGCCTGGCTGGGCAACGGCGTCACCGTGGCGGATCGCGCGGCGCTGCCCGGCGCGCTGGCCGCGCTGGGCGGCAAGCGCGTGCGGGTGGATCCCGCCGGCTCCCCGGTCTGGTTCGCCCAGGCGCTGCGCGCGGCCGGCGCGACGGTGGCGGCCGGGCCGGACCCCTGCCTGCTGCCCAAGGCCTGCAAGAACCCGACCGAGCGCCAGGGCGCCCGCGCCGCCCATGCGCGCGACGCCGCGGCGGTCTGCCGCTTCCTGTGCTGGCTGGACCAGGTTGGCCCCGCCGGCACCGCCACCGAACTCAGCGCCGCCAATCGGCTGCTGGCCTTGCGCGGCGAGGTGGAGGACTTCCGCGGCGAGAGTTTCCCGGCGATCTCGGGGGCCGGGGAGCACGGCGCGATCATCCATTACCGGGTGACCGCGGCCTCCGACCGGCCGATCCGTCCGAACGAGGTCTATCTGATCGACAGCGGCGGGCAGTACCCGGACGGCACCACCGACATCACCCGCACCGTCTGGACCGGGCCCGCTGCGCCGCCGGCGGCGCTGCGCGCGCGGGTGACGCGGGTGATGCAGGGCCACATCGCCATCGCCACTGCGGTGTTCCCGTCCGGCGTCGCCGGCGTGCACCTGGACGCCTTCGCCCGCCGCGCCTTGTGGCAGGTCGGGCTGGACTACGACCACGGCACCGGCCACGGCGTCGGCAGCTATCTGTCGGTGCACGAGGGACCGGTCAGCCTGTCGCGCCTGGCCCGCCCGGTGCCGATCGCCGAGGGCATGATCCTGTCGAACGAGCCCGGCTGCTACCTGCCGGGCCGCTACGGCATCCGCCTGGAGAACCTGCTGCTGGTGGGCCAGGCCGAGCTGGCGGACGCGGTGAAGCCGTTCCTGTGTTTCGAGACGCTGACCCTGGCGCCGTTCGACACCAGGCTGCTCGACCCGGCGCTGCTGGCGGAGGCCGAGCGGGCCTGGCTGAACGCCTACCACGCCCGCGTGCTGGCCGAGGTCGGCCCGGCGCTGGACGCCCCGACCCGGGCCTGGCTGACGCGCGCCTGCCGGGCGATCTAGGCCGCGCGGTTCACATTGTCGCAGGCGCGGGCTTGGTCGTTGCCGCGCCCCGCGGGAGTGTCGGGGGTTGGCGCGGTGCGCAGACAGCCGGGGTTGGCGGCGGCCCGCCCCCCAAGGCGCCATTGCGGTACGCCAATGACCTGCGGCATCGTCGCCCGACCGTGTTGCGAAACGCCGGCCCGGCGGCCCGCCCATGGTTCGGCCCGCGGCCGGCCCCTGCCGTCATCCTGCGCCGGGGCGAGCCCTCCGGGCTAGCGCAGGAACGGGTTGGCGGCGCGCTCGGTGCCGATGCTGGAGCCGGGGCCGTGGCCGCACAGGAAGAGGTAATCGTCGGGCAGCGTCAGCAGCTTGCTGCGGATGGCGGCGAGCAGCGCGGCGTGGTCGCCGTAGGGAAAATCGGTGCGCCCGATCGAGCCTTGGAACAACACGTCGCCCAGCACGGCGAAGCGCCCGACGTGGTTGACGAAGACGATATGACCGGGCGTGTGGCCGGGGCAGTGCAGGATGTCGAAGCGGTGCTCGCCGAGGGTGATCGCACCGCCCTCGGTCAGCCAGCGGTCGGGGCGGACGTTGCGCACGCCGTCGAACCCGTACTGCGCGGCCTGGTCTTCCAGGCCGTCGAGCAGGAAGGCGTCGCGCTGGTCCGGCCCCTCGATCGGCGGCGCGAGGTCGGGGGCAGCGCGGGCGGCGAGCTCGTCGCGCAGCGCGGTGGCCCCGCCGGCATGGTCGATATGGCCGTGGGTGAGCAGGATCTTCGTCACGCGCACGCCGAGCTGGTCGATGGCGGCGAGGATGCGCGCGACGTCGCCGCCCGGGTCGATGACGAGGGCCTGGCGGGTGGTTTCGTCCCACAGGAAGGCGCAGTTCTGCTGGAACGGCGTAACCGGCAGGACGGCGGCTTTCAGGTTGGCCATGGCGCTCGGTGTCCCGGTGAGGGTTTGAGGCTCGCACGGGCGGGTTGCCGGCTCAATCGGCGGGCGCGGACATTGCGCGCCGAGGTGGCTGCGGCCGTCGCGATGGGTCGCGCGCGGTGGCGTCGCGATGGGTCGCGCCTGGGGTGTCGCGATGGGTCGCGCGTGGGGCGTCGCGATGGGTCGCGCCTGGGGCGTCGCGATCGGTCGCGCCTTCCCGCCCCCTATCGGGGCGCGGCGCCGATGGGTCAATCCTTCGGTCACCCGGAATGAATGGCTGACGGTTCGCCCGGTGTCGGGCGGCTGCCGGCAGCGCGCTTCGGTCAACTCAGGCAGGCGGCGTTGAGCAGGCCGAGCACGACGGCGCCGGCCGCCAGCACGATCGCCTCGGCCATGTCGCCCTGCGCCAGGGCCAGGCTCACGTTGCGGCGCAGCAGCCGCATCGCGCTGAAGCAGAGCAGCTGCAGCACCAATGCCACCGCCGCCCAGACCACCATGTCGGCCAGGCTGGCGGAATGCACGATCGCCGAGGCCAGCGGCAGGGCGAAGCCCAGCGTCGCGCCGGCCAGGGCGAGCCCTTGGCGGGGTTCCCCAATGGTACCATGGGGGCAGCGCCCCTTGGTGGGGTCCGGGGCGAAGCCCCGGCTTGCTTTCGTTCGCCCGACTGCCTCGGGGATCGGCTGCCGACCGAAGCCGCAGCCGCGGCGTGCCGGATCGCGGGCCGAGCATCCGGCTGAAGACCGCATCTCGGCGTGCCCTGACGCCGTTCGCGCCCGGCGACCGGGTGCTTGCGCTGGTTCGGCTGCGGCCAAGGCGGGCGATGTGGCGGCGGCGTGACCCTCGGTCTGGCGGCGACTTGCTCCCCTGCCGTCGCCTCCGCGCACGCCGGGATCGATGTTAGTTTGAATTGCCGACGAGGTTAGTATATCTCTCCGCCATCAGCAACCGATTTCAGCCGGAGCCACCTCGCATGATCCTTCCCGCCAACGGCATCACCCAGGACGTCATCCGCGAGATGATGCCCACGTATCACCTCAGCCCCGACCTGCTGGCGGCCACGCTGGCGGCGCTGCCGCCGCCGCCGCCGGAGGCGTCCGCTTCCTGGCGGCAGGCGCGCCTGGCGCGGCTGGTCGAGGAGATCGCCACGCTGATGCCGGCGACCGCGGCGCAGGCCCGGCTGGCGGCGCAGATCCTGGTGCTGCGCGAGCTGGCGGACACGCTGGCGCGCCGGGCCTATGCGCCGGAGGTGACGGTGGCGCAGATGTGCCGGCTCGGCCGCGGCGCGGCGGAGCTGGTGCGGACGGCGGGAACAGCCGGGCGGGCGCTGGCGCGCGAGCAGCAGAAGCCGGCGCCGTTCTTCGGCACGGTGGTGGCCGAGGCGGTCGATCTGCCGGCGCTGGATGCGGCGTGGGGGGCTGGGGCGGCGGGCGGCGGGGCGGCGGCGGCCGGCGCGGCCGACGACGGGGTGGGCGAGCCGCAGCGCGCGGCGGCGGCCGGGGCGACCAGGGCAGTGGCGCCCAGGGCAGTGGCGGCGGCTGACCGGCCCGATGCCGGCGCGGTGCGCGCGGCGGAGGCCGCGCCGTCCCCGGCGGTGCGGGCGCTGCCGGCGGGGCGGTGGGCGGAGGCGGCGCGCCGGGCCCGGCCGGCGGCGGGGGTGGTGCAGTTCGGGCGGGAGGCAGCCGCCGGCGATGCGGCGGGCGATGGCGCGGTGGTGACGCGGCTGGAGCAGGGGCCTGGCTGGACGCTCGACGTGGTGCGGCCGCGGCGCCGCGGCGAGGCGGGGGGCGGGACGCCGCCGGGCGCGGCCGGGTGACGGCGGGCCGCGGAGCGGGGCGAGGGGTGGCGCGGGGCTGGGCCGGGCGAAAATTCGCGCCACAACCGCATGCACCGTGAGGACGGGCGGTGGTGGCGGCACCGGCTGGGGGCGGCTGGCCGGCACGCGGGCCGGTCATGACGGCTAGGGCGGCGGGGTGGCGGGCGCGCTTGGCGCGGCTTCGGCCGATCGGCGCCGGTCCGGCCATGGCGCGACCGGGGCGGGTGAAAATTCGCGCAACAACCCCGGCCTTCGCCGGGGCAGGCTCCCATGCAACAGCCTGCCACCGGACCACGATCCGGTGGTGAGGACGGTGGGCGCCGGGCCGCGGCATGGGGCAACAGTCGGCGCCGCGTTGCCTTGGCCGATCGGCGCGGTGCCGGCCGTGGCGCGACCGGGGCGGGCGACAACTCGCGCAACAACCCCATGCACCGTGAGGCGGGACGGCCGTGGCGGCGCCGGCTGGGGGCGGCTCGGCCGGCGCGCCGCGGCCGGCCATGACGGCGAGTCGGCGGGGGGTGGCGGGCGCGCTTGGCGCGATGGCGGGGGAACAACCCCATGCAACGTGAGGCGGATTGGGTGGCGGGGGAGGTTCCGGTGGCGGCGTGTGTGGCCCCACCCTCACCCGGCGCGCTGTGCGCGCCGACCTTGGTCCGCTCTTCGCGGCCCAAGCCCGCCTTGCGGGCGAGGTGTACTTTGCGCGGCGGCGTCACGATCCCATGCAACAGCCTGCCACCGGACCACGTGATCCGGTGGTGAGGACGGTGGGCGCCGGTCCGCGGCGTGGGGCGGCGGTTGGCGGGCAGGTGCCTCGGTTGATCGGGGCAGGGCCGGCGATGGCGCGGCCGGGGCAGGCTCCCATGCAACAGCCTGCCACCGGACCACGATCCGGTGGTGAGGACGGTGGGCGGTGCGCGCCCGGCGCCGGGCCGGGCCGGCCGGGCTGGGCCAGACGGTCGGATGGTGCCACAATTCAGCCGGGGTTGACGGTCATCCCGACCGGCATGCAGCGTGAGGATCGGCAGCTTTGAACAAACCGCTTCGCAAGGCCGTTCTGCCCGTCGCCGGCCTCGGCACGCGCTTCCTGCCCGCCACCAAGGCGATGGCCAAGGAGATGCTGCCGGTGGTCGACAAGCCGCTGATCCAGTATGCGGTCGAGGAAGCGCGCGCCGCCGGCATCGACCAGTTCTGCCTGGTCACCGGGCGCGGCAAGACCGCCATCGTCGAGCACTTCGACATCGCCTTCGAGCTGGAGGCGACGCTGCGCGAGCGCGGCCGGACCGAGGCGCTGGCGGTGCTCAAGGCGATCCAGGTCGAGCCGGGCTCGATCGTGACGGTGCGCCAGCAGATCCCGCTCGGCCTCGGCCACGCCATCTGGTGCGCCCGCACCTTCGTCGGCGACGATCCGTTCGCCATCCTGCTGCCGGACGACCTGATCCTGTCCGAGACCCCGTGCCTGACCCAGCTCGCCCAGGTCTATCGCGAGACCGGCGGCAACGTCGTCGCGGTGACCGAGGTGCCGCGCGAACACACCAACCGCTACGGCATCCTGCAGGTCGGGCGCGACGACGGGCGGCTGGTCGAGGTCAAGGGGCTGGTCGAGAAGCCGGCGCCGGAGGCGGCGCCGTCGAACCTGTCGATCATCGGGCGCTACGTGCTGATGCCCGAGGTGATCGGCCACCTGGCGCGGATGGACCGCGGCGCGGGTGGGGAGGTGCAGTTGACCGACGCGATGGCCAGGCTGATCGGCACGCAGCCGTTCCACGGCGTGCGCTACGAGGGGCGGCGGTTCGACTGCGGCGACAAGGCGGGGTACCTGGAGGCGCAGATCGCCTTCGCCCTGAAGCATCCGGAAATCGCCGACGCGGTGCGCGGCTTCCTGCGGAATTACCTGTGATGGCGTTCTCCCACCGGTTCGATCCGACGGTCCTGCGCGAGTACGACATCCGCGGCATCGTCGATTCCACGCTGCACGCGGCGGATGCGTTTGCCATCGGCCGCTGCTTCGGCAGCCTGGTCGCCCGCGCCGCGACGGCGCCCGCCGTCGGCGGGGGCACGCCGCCGGCCGCTTCCATGACCGTCGCGGTCGGCTTCGACGGGCGGCTGTCGAGCCCGGCCATGGAGGCGGCGCTGGTCGAGGGGCTGGTGGCCAGCGGCATCACCGCGCTGCGGGTCGGCCGCGGTCCGACGCCGATGCTGTACTACGCGGCGGCGACGCGGCAGACCGGCGGCTCGGTCATGGTCACCGGCAGCCACAACCCGCCGGACTACAACGGCTTCAAGATGACGCTGGGCGGCAAGCCGTTCTACGGGGCGCAGATCCGCGCGCTCGGGGCGATGGCGGAAGCGGGGGATGTGAGTGCGCCGGCGGCGGGGCGCAGCGAAACCCTCGACGTCGCGGCGGCCTACGTCGATCGCCTGCTGGCCGACTACGACGGCACCAGGCCGCTGTCGGTGGTGTGGGACAACGGCAACGGCGCGGCGGGCGAGGTGCTGACGCGTCTGGTCGCCAGGCTGCCCGGCACCCACCGAGTGCTGTTTCCGGAGATCGACGGGCGCTTCCCCAACCACCACCCCGACCCGACCGTGCCGGCCAACCTGGCGGCGCTGATCGCCGAGGTGCGCGCGCGCGGCGCCGACCTCGGGATCGCGCTCGACGGCGACGCCGACCGGATCGGCCTGGTCGATGACGCCGGGCAGATCCTGTTCGGCGACCAGCTGATGGTGCTGCTGGCGCGCGACGTGCTGCGCGCGCGCCCGGGGGCGACCATCATCGCCGACGTGAAGGCCAGCCAGGTGCTGTTCGACGAGATCGCGCGCGCCGGCGGGACGCCGCTGATGTGGAAGACCGGGCACAGCCTGATCAAGGCGAAGATGGCCGAGACCGGCTCGCCGCTGGCCGGGGAGATGTCGGGGCACATCTTCTTCGCCGACCACTGGTACGGCTTCGACGACGCGCTGTATGCCGCGGTGCGCACGCTGGGGATCGTTTCGCGCGGCGGCGAGCGGCTGTCGGCGATCCGCAACGCGCTGCCGCAGGTGGTCAACACGCCGGAGCTGCGCTTCGACTGCGACGACCGGCGCAAGTTCGCGGTGATCGAGGAGGTTGCCGCCCGGCTGCGCGCCGCGGGCGCCAACGTGGCGGAGACCGACGGCGTGCGCGTGCTGACCGCGGACGGCTGGTGGCTGCTGCGCGCGTCGAACACCCAGGCGGTGCTGGTGGCGCGGGCGGAGGCGGCGGATGCGGCCGGGCTGGAGCGGTTGAAGGCGGCGCTGGTGCGCCAGCTTGCCGCCTCGGGGCTGGCGGCGCCGGATTTCGATGCGCCTGGCGCCGGGCACTGACCGGCGGCGGGTCCGGCGCGCCCGGTGGGACCGCCGCCACGCCGTGGCGTCGCCGGCGGCCTGACGGGGTGTCGCAGTGAAAATCTTCGTTCTCGACAAGCGCGGCAGCGTCGTGCACTGGGCCGAGGACGCCATCGCCGGGTTCCGCGCCGCCGGCCATGCGGTGCGCTTCGGCGTCACCCGCGATCCCCGGCTGAGCCGGGCGGTCGAGCAGGTGCTGCTGGCACGCTGCCTCGGCGTGCCGCGGGCGGCGGGCATCTGCCGGGCCATCCGCCGCTTCTCGCCCGACCTGATCCTGGCGGTGGGGCCGTACCGCATGCCGCCGGTGATCCTGGAGCAGGTCGCCGCGCTGCCGGGCCGGCCGCCGCTGGTTGGCTGGGTGGGCGACCGGTTCTCCCCGGCCGAGGGGCGCGCGGCGGCGTTGCTCGATGCCGTCGCCTACACCGACAGCGGGCTGGTCGCGCTGCACCATACGCTGCGCCTGGGGTGCCGCGCCGCCTACCTGCCGCACGCGGCGAACCCGCGCCTCGATCCCGGCACGGCAGCGCCGGCGGCGCGGGTGCCGCGCCTGGTGTTCGTCGCCAACCCGACCGAGCACCGCCGCGCCGTGGTCGCCCAGGTTCAGGCGCCGATGGCGCTGTATGGCCCGGGCTGGAGGCGCCGCTCGGCGACCCACCACGAGGTGCACGCCCGCCTCGTCGGCACCAGGGAGCTGGCGCAGATCTACCGGTCGTATCTCGCCGTGCTGAACGTCCGCAACGAGCACAACGTCCTGGCCGGCCTGAACCAGCGGCATTTCGACCCGTACCTGGCCGCGACCCCGGTGCTGGCGGATGATCAACCCGACCTCGCAGGCTGCTTCGAGATCGGCCGCGAGGTGCTGATGTATCGCGATGCGGCCGAACTGAACGAGTTGTACGCCAGGCTGCAGCACGAACCGGGGTATGCCGCGGCGATCGGCGCGCGCGGCCGGCGACGCGTGCTGGCCGAACACACCTACGCGCATCGACTGGAGACGCTCGTGGGGCTGGTTTGAGCGGCCATCGGGCGATGCCAGACAAGGCCAGGGGCTTCGCCCCTGGACCCCACCAAGGGGCGCTGCCCCTTGGAACCCCGCCAAGGGCGGAGCCCTTGGAACCCTTCACTGGGCGTGTGGGGAGGGGAAGGGGGCGGGTGGGCGAGGCGAAGGGGCGCCGTCCGGCACGCCGGACGGCGCCCCTTCGCCTCGCCCACCCGCCCCCTTCCCCTCCCCACACGCCCAGTCATGGAGTCCAGAGGCCGCTGCCTCTGGTGGGGGGTCCAGGGGGGCAAAGCCCCCCTGGCGGGGTTCGGGGCGGAGCCCCGGCCTTGTCTTGCGCCCTACTGCGCCGCCTCGGGCGCGCGCATGCGGCGGATCGTGCCGGTGGTGCTATGGCCCTGTTGCAGGTCGACCAGCACGACCTTGCCGCCCCAGCCGTGCACCTCGGCGGCGCCCACGACGTTCTCGATCCGGTAGTCGGACCCTTTCACCAGCACGTCGGGGCGCAGCGCGCGCACCACTTCCAGCGGCGTTTCCTCGTCGAACAGCACCACCAGGTCGACCGGGGCGAGCGAGGCCATCACGGTGGCGCGGGCGGTTTCGTTCTGCACCGGGCGGGTCGGGCCCTTGAGGCGCTTCACCGAGGCGTCGGTGTTCAGCGCCACGATCAGCCGGTCGCAGGCCGCGCGGGCCTCGGTCAGCAGGTGCACGTGGCCGGGATGGATCAGGTCGAAGCAGCCATTGGCCAGGCCGACGCGCAGCCCGCTGGCCCGCCAGGCCGCCGCCCGCGCCGCCGCCTCGTCCCAGTTGGCGGCCACCTTGCGGTCGCTCGCCACCAGCTCCGCCAGGTGCAGCACGCCGAGCAGTTCGTCGCCGCCGACCGTGGCGGTCCCCGGTTTGCCGACCGAGATCCCGGCGGTGACATTGGCCAGCACCGAAGCTGCCGGGAGGTCCGCCCCGGCCGCCACCGCCACCGCGAGGGCCGCCACCAGCGTGTCGCCGGCGCCCGAGACATCGGCGACCGCGCGCGCCCGGGTCGGCAGATGCAGCGTCGGCTGGTCGCGGCGCACCAGGGTCAGGCCCTTCTCGGAGCGGGTGACCAGCACCGCCTCGCCGCCGGTCGCCGCCAGCGCGGCCCGTCCGGCGCGTTCGGCGCCGAGGTCGTCGCCGGCCTCGATCCGGGTGGCCAGGCGGATCTCGGCTTCGTTTGGCGTGAGCACGGTGGCGCCGTGGTAGGCGGCGAAGTCGGCGCGTTTGGGATCGGCGATCACCAGGCGGTTGCGCTCGCGCGCCATCGCCAGCACGCCTTGCAGCACGGTGTCGCTCAACACCCCCTTGGCGTAGTCGGACAGCACGATCACGTCGACCTGGTCGAGCAGCGCCTCGATGCGTTGCAGCAGCGCGGCGGCGACCTCGGCCTCGATCGCGGCGGTGGTCTCCTCGTCGAGCCGCAGCAACTGGTGGACGCCGGCCAGGAAGCGGGTCTTCGCCGTGGTGGCCCGGCCGGGCGCGGTGACCAGGGTGGGATGGACGCGCGCCGCGCCGGCGACCAGCTCGGCGAGCTCCGCCCCGGCGGCATCGTCGCCGATGACGCCGGCCAGCCAGGCCTCGCCGCCGAGGGTGGCGATGTTCAGCGCGACGTTGGCCGCGCCGCCCAGGGTCGCCTGCTGGCGGTCCGGGCGCAGCACCGGGATCGGCGCTTCGGGCGACAGGCGCTGGACGCTGCCGATCACGTAGCGGTCGAGGATGAGGTCGCCGACGACGAGCACGCGCGCGCGCGCGAAAGCTGCGCACGATGCGGCCCAGCTCGGCGTCCGCTGGCAGGGCGAGCGGATCGTCTTTGCCTTGGTGCAGCCGCGGGCTGTCGGTCATGCGTGTCGATCCATGCGTTCTGCCGCCACTTCGGGGCTGCTCTATACCGCGTGTCGGGCCGGCATGGCAGGCCGGGCTGGCCGGGGGGCGTCGCTACGCCGCCGGCTCGAAGGTCATGGCCGCGCCGTTCATGCAATAGCGCAGCCCGGTCGGGCGCGGGCCGTCGTCGAACACGTGCCCCAGGTGCCCGCCGCAGTCGGCGCAGTGCACCTCGATGCGGGTCATGAAGAAGCTGCGGTCCTCGGTGGTGGCGACCGCGCCGTCCAGCGGGGCGAAGAAGCTGGGCCAGCCGGTGCCGCTGTCGAATTTTGTCCCGGCGGCGAACAGCGCCTTGCCGCAGCCGGCGCAGCGGAAGGTGCCGGGCCGCTTCTCCTGGTTCAGCGGGCTGCTGCCGGCCCGCTCGGTGGCGTGCTTGCGCAGCACGCTGAACTGCGCCGGGGTCAGCTGCGCGCGCCATTCCGCCTCGGTGTGGCGCACCGGGAAGCTCTCCGCCGCTGCGGCATCCGCGCCGCCGCCAAACAGTTTCATCGGCCTGTCCCCTCGTTCGCGCTGCCCGTGCGCGATAGCATAGCGCAGTTCGACAGGGAGAGACGACCATGACCGAGCTTCGCGACGCATTGCGCCCGGCGCTGCCCGAGGATGCCGCGACGGCGACGCTCGCCGGGCGGGTCTGGCGGCCGGATGTCCAGGGGCCGTCGGTGGTGGCGTTGCGCGGGGCCGAGCTGATCGACGTGACCCGGACCTTCCCGACCATGCGCGACCTGTGCGAGGCGCCCGATCCGGCCGCCGCGCTGCGCGCCGTGCTGGACAAGACGGGGGGCGAGACGGGGGGCGAGACGCTCGGCGCCTTCGACGCCGTGCTGGCCAACACGCCGCCCGAGGATCGCAACCGCGAAAAACCCTGGCTGCTGGCGCCGGTCGATCTGCAGGCGCTGAAGGCCGCCGGGGTGACCTTCGCGATCTCCATGCTGGAGCGGGTGATCGAGGAGCGCGCGCGCGGCGACCTGACCGCCGCGGCGGCGATCCGCGCCGAGGTGAACCGCCTGGTCGGCGACGACCTGGCGCGGCTGAAGCCCGGCTCGGCCGAGGCGATGGCGCTGAAGCAGGTGCTGATCAACCAGGGCGCCTGGAGCCAGTACCTGGAGGTCGGCATCGGCGCCGACGCCGAGATCTTCACCAAGGCGCAGCCGATGGCCGCGGTCGGCACCGGGGTGGACGGCGGCATCCATCCGATCTCGACCTGGAACAACCCGGAGCCCGAGGTGGTGCTGGCGGTGTCCTCGGCCGGGCGCATCGTCGGCGCGACGCTCGGCAACGACATCAACCTGCGCGACGTCGAGGGGCGCTCGGCGCTGCTGCTGAGCAAGGCCAAGGACAACAACGGGTCGTGCGCGATCGGGCCGATGCTGCGGCTGTTCGATGCCGGGTTCACGCTGGACGACATCCGCCGGACCACGGTGACGCTGCTGGTGCAGGGGCCGGAGGGGTTCCGGCTGGAGGGGGCGTCCTCGATCAGCAAGATCAGCCGCGATCCGGCCGAGCTGGTGGCGCAGATGGTCAACCCGCACCACCGCTACCCGGACGGCGCGGTGCTGTTCCTCGGCACCATGTTCGCCCCGGTGGAGGATCGCGACGCGCCCGGCAAGGGGTTCACCCACAAGACCGGCGACATCGTGACGATCGGCGCGCCGCGGCTGGGACGGCTGGTGAACCGGATGCTGCCGACCGACCGGTGCGAGCCCTGGACCTTCGGCACCGCGGCGCTGATGCGCAGCCTGGCGCGGCGCGGCGTGCTGGGCGGTTAACCGGACCGTAACCCTCGGCGGCGATACTTCCCGGCTGATGGCGCGGCGCTTCCCGCGGGCGCGCCAGGCAGGGGCCTGGAATCAATGTCGCTTCCGCTGTCGCAAGCCGACGTCGCCCGCCTGCTGGCCGAGCCCTCGGCCCCGGTGCGCGCGGACGTGGCCGACAAGCTGGCCTCCGGGTTCGAGGCCGCCGAGCTGTCGGACAGCGAGCTGGCGGTCGCCCAGGACATCCTGCGCATCCTGGCCCAGGACGTCGCGGTGGCGGTGCGCTGTTCGCTGTCGCATCACCTGCGGTGCGCCACCCGCCTGCCGCACGACGTCGCGGTGCGGCTGGCCAGCGACGTCGAGGATGTGGCGCTGCCGATCCTGCAAGACTTGCCGATCCTGACCGAGACCGACCTGATCGCGGTGATCAGCTACGGCTCGCCGCGCAAGCAGATCACCATCGCCGGCCGGCCGGACGTGTCCGAGCCGATCGCCGATGCCCTGATCACCGCGGCGCCGGAGCCGGCCGTCGTCGCGCTGATGGAGAACGCCAAGGCGCGGATCAGCGCGGGCAGCCTGGACCGGGCGCTCGATCGTTTTGCCGCCAGCGACGCGGTCAAGGCAAGCATGGTGCATCGCGACGCGCTGCCGGTGATGGTGACCGAGCGGCTGGTGGCCATGGTCTCCGACCAGTTGCGCGAATACCTGGTGGCGCACCACGACCTGCCGGCGGCGCAGGCCACCGACATCATCCTGCAGACGCGCGACCGGGTGACGCTCAATCTCAGCCACGGGTCGAACGAGGCCGAGCTGCTGGCGCTGACCGCGCAGATGCACCGGCAGGGGCGGCTGACCGCGTTCCTGGTGTGGCGGGCGCTGAGCCTGGGCGACATGGCGTTCTTCGAGGCGGCGATGGCGACGCTCGCCGATGTGCCGATTGCCAATGCGCGCATCCTGATCCACGACAAGGGGCCGGCCGGGCTGGCGTCGCTGTACGAGAAGTCCGGCCTGCCGGGGCGGATGCTGGCGGCGGTGCGCACGGCGGTGGACGTGCTGCGCGAGGTGCGGTTCGACGGCGGCGAGCGCGACCACGAGCGCTACCGCTCGCGCGTCATCGCCCGGATCCTCACTCAGTTCGAGGAGTTTCCGGCGGAGGACCTGGACTACATGCTGGAGAAGCTGGGCGACTCGCTGACCGCGTGAAGCAGTCGGGCCGCCTATGCGCCGGCGCGGGCCAGGCGGGTGGTGCGATAGAGCGCGGTCAGTGGCGCACTGAAGCCGATGCTGTCCAGCGCCAACTCGCCCTGCTCGATCGCCAGCGGGCGTTCTGGCCAGGTGCCGTCCGGGTTTCGCCGCAGCAGCTCGGCACCGATCGTGACGGTGCGGACAATCAGGATTTCCCGCACGCTGGGGATGGTGGTGTAGGTCCACACGTTGCGCCAGGTCTCCGCCTGGTTGCTGGGCGGGAGGATTTCGACCACCAGGACGGGGTCGCTGATCGCGGTTTCCTCGGCCTGGTAGCCGGAACAGGTCACCGCCAGGTCGGGGATGTGGACGTTGCTGTCCGATTGCACCCGCGGGATGACACCGGGCGTGCCGATCACGCTGCAGGGGCTGCCGCGCTCGATCAGGTGATTGCGGATCAGGCTGATCAGTTCACCTTGGATCGCGCCGTGCGTCCGATTGGGCGGCGCCATGGCTTGCGGCTCGCCATCCACGAGCTGCCAGGTACTGATGGTCCGACGGTGCCCAGGCGAGGAACTCGTCAACCGACATCCGGACCGGAATCTTCAAGGCCGCAACCATCCCAGACATCTAGCATGATCCGGCCAGCGGCGCGATGTCCCCGGCCTGGCCCGTCGGGGCAATCGGCGGCAGCGAAGCAAGGCTGGGGCTTCGCCCCAGACCCCACCAAGGGGCGCTGCCCCTTGGAACCCCGCCAAGGGCGAGCCCTTGGAACCCTTCACTGGGAGTGTGGGGAGGGGAAGGGGGCGGGTGGGCGAGGCGAAGGGGCGCCGTCCGGCATGCCGGACGGCGCCCCTTCGCCTCGCCCACCCGCCCCCTTCCCCTCCCCACACTCCCAGTCATGGAGTCCAGAGGCTCCGCCTCTGGTGGGGGTCCAGGGGGCAAAGCCCCCTGGCGGGGTCTGGGGCGGAGCCCCGGCCTTGCTTCGCTGCGCCCGATCGCCCGGCCGTGCCGGCCTAGCGCAGCACGGTTTCGGTCTTGCGTGCGATCAGTTCGAAGTCGATTTCGGCGCCGAGGCCTGGGCCGGTGGGCGCGTGCATCAGCCCGTCCTGGTCGATGTCGATTTCCTTCACCATGCCGTATTTGTGCGCGCCGTGCGGCAGCAGCACCTCGAACATCGTGGTGTTGCGCAGTGCCATGCACAGATGCAGGTTCGCCAGGTTGTTCAGCGAATTGCCGGAGTGGTGGATCTCGTATTTCAGTCCGAACGCCTCGGCCAGATGCGCCGTCTTCAGCATCGTGGTCAGGCCGCCCTTGTTGGGGATGT
Organism: uncultured Alphaproteobacteria bacterium; assembly: GCA_963847615.1. GTDB lineage: Bacteria > Pseudomonadota > Alphaproteobacteria > Acetobacterales > Acetobacteraceae > Palsa-883. The sequence goes on along the minus strand of CAWKAN010000026.1, from coordinate 224,167 downwards.
CGCCGCGCAGGTAGTCGGTGGCGCGTTCGGTCAGCCAGATCGGATAGGTATCGAGCCCGCCGGCGGGGAACTCGGTCGCCAGGATCGGGATGTCGAGCTTCTGGCGCAGCTTGACGTAGTTGTAGATGTCTTCGTCCATCAGCGGGTCTTCGTACCAGTAGTAGCCCATCTCCTCGATCGCGCGGCCGACCCGCAGCGCCTCGGGGTAGTCGTAGCTCCAGGTGGAATCGAGCATCAGCCGATAGTCGTCGCCGACCGCCTTGCGCACTGCCTCGCACACCTTGATGTCGCGTTCGGCGACGCGCGGCGGATGGATCTTGTAGGCCTTCCAGCCGTTCGCCTTGAACTCCAGCGCCTGGTCGACATAGGCCGCCGGGTCGGTCAGCACCTGGGAGCTCGCGTAGCCGATGATCGAGGTGCGGTAGGTGCCCATCAGCGCGTGGATCGGCAGTCCGGCGATCTTGCCGGCGAGGTCCCACAGCGCCACGTCGATCGCGCCCACCGTGCGATAGCTGACATTGCGCGTCATCAGCCGCATTTGCGCCAGCAGCCGCTCGCGCTCCAGCGGGTCCTGGCCCATGATCACCGGCTTCAGGGTGCGAATGAGCTGCGGCCCGTCCATCGCGCCGGGATTGGTGGCGGCGCCGATGAAGGCGTGCCCTTCCAGCCCGGCATCGGTATGGATACGCAACAACCCGAGGCTCGATCTGGGATCGGCGATCGTTCCGGCATGATAGCGCGTCGCCGGGATGCCGTCCCAGGTGAAGATGGTCAGCGTGACGTCATCGATCTTCATTGGCGTTTCCTCCGTTCGGTCGTGCCGCCGTCACAGGCTGCGGTGGGTTCCGTCGCAGCGCGGCTGCTTGCCGCTTTGCTTGCAGCCGCAGAACGAGATGGTCACCGTCTCCTCGGGCTTGAACTCCACCGGCCGGAACGCGCCGCCCTTGTGCGAGCCGTCGCAGAACGGCTGGCTGGCGCTCTTGCCGCAGGCGCACCACCAATAGGACTTGCCGGCCTCGACCTCGACCCGATAGGGGCTTTTCTGGGCGCAGACCGGTTGCGTGTCGGACATGGTTTCCTCCCTGTCGGATCAGTTTGGCCTGAGTTCGGCCCAGGTGGCGTCGAGCGTCTTTTGCAGCCGGGCGGCGAGTTCGTCGACCTCCGGCTCGGTGATGATCAGCGGCGGCGAGAAGGCGATGCGATCGCCGACGAAACGGGTGATCAGCCCGTTGGCCCGCGCGTGCCGGTCGGCAACCGCGCCGGCCTTGCCCGCCGGGGCGAACGGCGTGCGCGTCGCCTTGTCCGCCATCATTTCGATGCCGGTCAGCAGCCCGACGCCGCGGATGTCGCCGACGATCGGGTGGCTGGCGAAGCGGCCCAGTACCTGCTGCATATAGGCGCCGACGCGCTGCACATGGGGGACCATGTCCATCTCGTCGTAGATGCGCAGCGTCTCCAGCGCCACCGCGGTGGTGACCGGATGCCCGGCATAGGTGAAGCCGTGCGCGAAGTTGCCCAGCTTCCTGCTCTCGTCCAGCATCGCGGCGAACACGCGCTCGTTCACCAGCAGCGCCGAGATCGGCTGCATCCCGGCCGACAGCGCCTTGGCGCACGAGATCATGTCGGGCTTCAGGTCGTAGGTGATGCTGCCCCACATGTTGCCGGTGCGCCCGAAGCCGCAGATCACCTCGTCGGCGATGAACAGCACGTCGTATTTGCGCAGCACCGCCTGCATCTTCGCCCAGTAGCTGCGCGGCGGCGTCAGGCCGCCGCCGGCGCCCATCACCGGCTCGGCAATGAAACCGCCGACCGTGTCGGGGCCTTCGGCCAGGATCAGCGCCTCCAGCGCGTCGGCCATCCGGGTGGCGAACTGCTCCTCGCTCTCGCCGTCGTTGTGGCGGCGGTAGTAGTGCGGGTATTCGGTGTGGCGGAAATCCGGAAACGGCAGGCCGAAATCGGCGTGCATGTCGGGCTTGCCCGACGCGCTGATCGCGGCCGAGGTGCTGCCGTGATAGCCCATGTGCCGGCCGATGATCTTGCGCTTGGCCGGCTTGCCGATCGCCGCGTGGTAGTACCACACCAGCTTGATCGCGGTGTCGTTCGCCTCCGAGCCCGAGCACTGGAACAGCACCTTGCTCATCTTCACCGGCGCGATCGACAGCAGCTTCTCCGCCAGCTCGATGCCCGGCGCGTTCGAGGTGCCGCGATACAGATGGTAGTAGCCGAGCTTGCGCATCTGCTCATAGGCGACCTTGGCCAGCCGCTCGCTGGCGTAGCCGAGCGAGGCGCACCACAGCCCGGCGGCGGCGTCGAGGAATTGCTGGCCGGAATCGTCCCAGATGTAGATGCCCTGGCCGCGCTCGATCACCGTCGGGCCTTGTTCGAGGTGCTGCACGAGATTGGTCTGCGGATGCACCAGCGAGGCGATGTCGCGCGCCTGCAGGGAGTTGGGAGCCACGTAGGTCATTGCGATGTCCTTGGTTGCCCAGCCCGGGGTTGCCCAACCGGGGGGTTGCTCAGCCGGGATCGAAACCATAATCGCGGCGCGCCGCCGCGCGGGTAACGTAGCCATCCACGAGGTCTTCGGAAAGCCGCGCGGGGTCGCGCGCGGCGGGGTTGCCGAAGCCGCCGGAACCGGGGGCTTCGATCACCACGCGCCCGCCGGGCGGAACCAGGAACCCGCCCTTGCTGTTGAGCCGGCGCGGGTTGCCGTTGGGCGGGATCAGTTCGATGCGCGCCGGCGCGCCCGGGGCGCCGCCCTCCAGGCCGAACGGCGGGGTGACGCTGCGTTCGCAGCACACCGCGGCGTGCGACTGGTGGCCCAGCACCCGCCAGACGCGCCGCACGCCGAGGCCGCCGCGGCATGTGCCCCGCGCCGCCGCTGTCGGGCACCAGGGAATATTCCTCGACGCGGAGCGGAAAGCTCATTTCCAGGATCTCGATCGGCGTGTTCATCATGTTCGACACGGTGCTGGCGACGGCGTTGATGCCGTCCTTCACCGGGCGCGCACCGAAGCCGCCCTTCACCGATTCGTAGCTGACATAGCGTTGCTCGCTGCGCGGATCGACGCCGCCGAAGGTCATCACCGCCGAGGTGCCCTGCGAGCCGGCCATCACCGTGCGCGGCGAGATCTGGTGACATCGCCGCCATCACCATGTCGGCGACGCGGTGCGACATCTCGTGGTTGGCGTAGACCACCGGGGCGGGCGATCTGCGCGTTCACCACGCAGCCCGGCGGCGCGGTCACGGTCACCGGGCGCCAGCATCCGGAGTTGGGCGGGATCAGGCTTTTCGGATCGGCAATCATCTTCAGCGCGCAGAACACGCCGGATGCGGTGACGGTCAGCGGCGCGTTCATCGGCCCGGCGACCGGCGGGATCGGAGCCGGTGAAATCAGCGCGTGATGGTGTCGCCGCGCTTGCCGATACGCAGCCGGACGGTGAACGTTGCGTCCTCGGTCTCGCCGGGGGCGATGACGCCGTCGCCGTCGAAGACGTCGGTGAACTCGACGCCTCGCCGTCGGGCAGCGCGCGCCAGCGCGGCGCGCATCATCGTTTCGGAGTAGTCCTGCACCTCCTGCATGATCTCCAGCAGTTCGGCGGCGCCGTATTTCTCCGCCAGCGCCGCCAGTCGGCGCGCCGGCGCGCCAGTTCGCCGCCACCTGGGCGCGCAGATCGCCCAGCCGTTCCGTGGGCGTGCGGACGTTGGCGAAGATGATCGCCTCGATGCCGGGGTCGGGCTTGCCGCCGCGATACAGCCGCACCGGCGGCAGGCGCAGGCCCTCGCCGTAATATTTCGGTCACGGCGCCGTAGCTGCCGGGCGTGGCGCAGCCGATGTCCGGCCAGTGCGCGCGCACGCAGCCGAAGCCCGAGCAGCGTGTCGCCGAGGAACGCCGGAGCCACGACGTTGACGTCCGGCAGGTGCGAGCCGCCCTGATACGGATCGTTGTGGATGAACACGTCGCCTGGCGCGACGTCGGGAAAGGCGCGCACGATGGCGCGCACCGCGTCCGGCATCGAGCCGAGATGGATCGGCAGGTCGGGACCTTGCGCGACCATGTTGCCGGTGATGTCGAAGATGCCGCAGGAGTAGTCGCCGGCCACTTTCAACAGCGGCGAATAGGCGGTTTTCGCAAGGACGATCTTCATTTCCTCAGCCGCGCAGGTGAGGGCGTTCTTCACGACCTCGAAGCGGGCGGGATCGATTTTTAGTGCGGGCATGGCGCGTGCTCCGGGGTGTGTTGACCGCTTGGCAATTGAACGTCATGGGCGGGCGGTAAACTTCTCTCCCTCCCCTTGTGGGAGGGGGAAGGGGGGAGGGGGCCGCGGGCACGAAGCTGCGGTGCGACCCTGGCACCAACCCCTCCCCCCAACCCCCTCCCACAGGGGGAGGGGGAGACATGGGTTTGTTTCATTTTCGTGACAGCATGATGTATCCGCGCTCGTCCACCGTCGCCTGCCACGCAGGCGGCACCACCGTCGTGGAATCCACCGCCTCGATGATCGCGGGGCCGACGATCGAGGTGCCCGGCAGCAGCCCGTCGCGCCAGTGCACCGGCGTCGCCACGAAGCCGGTCTCGGCGAACCACACGTCGCGGCTGTGCTGCCGCGCCGCGGCCGCGTCGCCGCGTTGGGTCAGCATCAGGCCCGGCAGCCGGCCCAGCGCGGTCAGCCGCAGATTGACCAGCTGCACCGGCTCGGCGCGGTTGGCGTGGCCGTAGGTCTGCGCATGTTTCGCATGAAACGACGCGGCGAGGGCCGCCAGCGTCGCGCGGCGTGATCGGCGCCGTCGGCGATCGGCACGGTCAGTTCGTACGCCTGGCGGCGATAGCGCACATCGGCCAGGCGCAGCAGCGCGCGGCGCGGCGGCGGCACGTTGGCGCTGTCGAGGAAGCGGGTGCCCTCGGCGGCCATGCCCGCCAGCACGTCGGCGATGCGCGCCGGGAGCGACGCTGTCGAGATCGGCATACAGCGTGCGCGAGAAAGTCGCGCTTCAGGTCGCTGGCGACCAGCCCCAGCGCGGAGAAGGCGCCGGGCGCGGGCGGCACGATCACCTCGGGGATCTGCAGTTCCGCGGCCAACGCCGCCGCGTGCACCGGGCCAGCGCCGCCGAAGGCGATCAGGCTGAACTCCTGCGGGTCGTGGCCGCGCTCCACCGAGACGATGCGCAGCGCCTGCGCCATGTTGCTGTTCACCACTTCGACGATACGCGCCGCCGCGTCCGCCACCGACAGCCCGAGCCGGTCGCGCGACGTCGGCGGCGATCGCGCGTTCGGCTGCGGCGGCGTCGATGCGCAGCGCCCCGCCCAGCAGCGCCGTGCGGTCGAGATAGCCCAGCACCACGTCGGCATCGGTCACCGTCGGCGCCGTGCCGCCGGCGCCGTAGGCGGCCGGGCCGGGAGCGGCGCCGGCGCTGTGCGGACCCGACCTTCAACGCGCCGCCGGGATCGACCCAGGCGATCGAGCCGCCGCCGGCGCTGACCTCGGCCAGGTCGATCACCGGCACGCGGATCGGATGGCCGGTGCCGTGCATCCAGCGGTTGGCGTGGCCGGAGCCGCCGACCTCGTATTCCGCCGTCACCGAGATCTCGCCGTCCGGCGATGACGCTGGCCTTCGCGGTGGTACCGCCCATGTCGAAGGAGATCAGGTTCGGCCGGCCGAGTTGCCTTCCCGCCAGCGCCGCGGCGATCACCCCGGCGGCGGGGCCGGATTCCACCGCCATCGCCGGCATGCGCAGCGCCTCCTTGATGTCGAACACGCCGCCGGAGGAGCCCATCACGTGCAGCTTGCGGCAAGCCGAGATCGGACGCCGCGCGCTGCAACCGATCCAGGTAGGCGCCCAGCAACGGCCCGACATAGGCGCAGACCGCGGTGGTGCTGGCGCGCTCGAATTCGCGGATCTCCGGCAGCACCTCGCAGGAGAGAAACACCTGCACGCCGGGCAGCGCCTGGCGCAGCGCGGCGCCGACGCGGCGTTCGTGCGTGTCGTTGAGGAACGAGAACAGGAACGACACCGCGACGGTTTGCAGATCGGCCGCGCGGATCGCCTCGATCAGCGCGGGGATTTCCCCCGCGGCCAACGGCGTGACGACGGCGCCCTGGGCGTCGATCCGCTCGGTGATCTCGAAGCGCCAGCGGCGCGGCACCAGCACGTCGGGCGCATCCTGCAACAGGTCGTACAGGTCGGCGCGCGAGGAGCGGCGCAGCTCCAGCAGGTCGCGAAAGCCGCGCGTGGCGACGAAGCCGGCGCGGGCGCCCTTCTTCTCCAGCAGCGCGTTGGTCACCACCGTGGTGGCGTGCGCCAGCAGCGCCACGTCGGCCGCCGCGATCGCGCCGGCGGCCAGCCCCTGGCGGATGCCGGTGATCACGCCCTGGCCGAAATCCGCCGGCGTGGTGGGGACTTTTGCCACTTCGATGCGGCCGCTGGCCTCTTCGACCAACGCGACATCAGTGAAGGTGCCGCCGATGTCGATGCCGATGCGCCAGGCCATCAGCGGCTCGCCGTCATGCGGCTGGTGCGCGCGGCAAGCGCGGCGGCGTCCGTGGTTGGCTCGGTCGGCTCGATGCAGCTCTGCACGGCGGCGCCCCTGTTGCGTGGCCTATCCTGAGCGCATGCTCGCCGGATACTCAAGAGCGGCATGAACGAGGAGATCAGGCATGGCGTGGGCGGGACAGGTTGCGCTGGTGACCGGCGCGTCGCGCGGCATCGGCCGCGCCACCGCGCTGCGCCTGGCGCGGTGCGGCGCGGCGGTCGCGGTGAACTATGCCAGCAGCGCGGCGCAGGCTGCCGCGGTGGTGGACGAGATCACCGCGGCGGGCGGCCGCGCGATCGCGGTGGGCGCCGATGTGGGCGAGCCGGCGCAGGTGGCGGCGATGGTGGCACAGGTGGCGGCGGCACTCGGGCCGGTCAGCATCCTGGTGAACAATGCCGGGCTGTCGCGGCCGGCGACGCTGGACAGCTTCGACCCGGCGGCGCTGGCGCGGATGCGGCGGGTCAATGTGGACGGGCCGATCACGGCGATCCGCGCGGTGATGGGGGCGATGCGCGAGCGGGGCTATGGGCGGATCGTCAACATCACCTCGCTGGCCGGGATCGGCACCGCGCTGCCGGGAAATGCATTCTATGCCGGAACGAAGGCGGAGTTGGCGATCCTGACGCGCCGCTTCGCGATGGAGCTGGGGCCGTTCGGCATCACGGTCAACGCCGTGGCGCCGGGCTTCATCGCCACCGAGATGGCACGGGCCAGCCGCAGCGAGGCGGAATGGGCGGAGACGGAGCGGCGGCTGAGCCGGCTGGCGATGCTGGGGCGGATCGGGGCGCCGGAAGACATTGCGCGCGCGGTGGCGTTTCTCGCCGCGCCGGAGGCGGGGTTCATCACCGCGCAGCAGCTTGCGGTGGATGGCGGGCGGATGGATTACCTGGGCCACAGCTGACGCGATGCCCCTCTGCCGCGCCGGCGGGAGAGGGGCGCGCGCGGTCAGCTCTTGTCGGCGTAGCTCTTGGCCATGCCCTCGGCCGGCTCGTTTTGCGGCCCGAACGGCATGATCGGATAGCGCAGCCCGGCCTTGGCCAGGCCGTGCAACCCGATCACCGCGCGCTGCAGATCCTCCGGCGGGCAGGCCATCAGCATCTCGTCGTCGGCCACCGCGCCGTAGCGGCGCTCGGCGTAGCACGGGATCGACAGGCTGACGGTGCGCGTCTTCAGCGCGTGGCCCCAACTGTCGGCGCAGGCGCTCTCCCCGGAGATGCTGAAGTCGTAGCGCCGATAGTTGCGCCATTGCAGCCCGTTGATGAACAGGATCATCTGCGCCGGCGTGCCGTAAAACAGGCAGATGTCCGGCGGGTCCAGCCGCGCGGTGCGCAGCGGCGCGGCCACCAGGCCGTGATAGCGCCCGGGCGGCACGCGCGGCATTTGCGCCTGGTGCGCCGCGGCGGCCTCGCGGTTCTCGAACCACACGCCCTCCATCTTGCGCCCGGAGGTGTAGATTTCCCCCGGCGCATCCAGCCCGATCACGCTGCTGCATGAGGAGAACGCCGGCACGTTCTCGGTCGTGATGCCCAGCGTGAAGCCGGCCATGCGCGCCTGGGTGACCAACTGGCAGGTGGAGAAGGTCTTGCCCTTCGGCGGGCGGCGCAGGCCGGGGACGCGCGCCATCTCCTCGAGATCCTCGAACAGCTTCATGCCGATCGGAAAGGTGCGCAGCCGCAACAACTGGTTGAGCTGCTCGGCCAGCTCGGCGATCGCCTTGGCATCGAGCTTTGGGGCGTCAAGCTTTGGGGCGTCAAGCTTGGGGGTTTCCTGGGTGGCGGCCACATCGTTCATCTGGGGTCTCCCGTTGCGAACGTTGGACCGAGGCTAGGCGCGGTGCGGTGCATCGTGCAAGGAGTGGGGCTCGACGGGAAGGACGCCAGGAATGCGACGGATGCTGCCGGCTTTGGCACTTGTGCCGCGCGCGACGCGCGTGCGCGCGATAGGCGCCGCGCCGGCCGGTTGCGATGTCGTTCGCCTCGGACGACGCCTCGTTCTATCCGACGCCGCGCGCGCTGTTCCGCGCGGTGTTCCCGCCGATCATGCTGCCGGTGTTCCTGGCCGCCGCCGACGGCACCATCGTGGCGACCGCGCTGCCCGCCATGGCCGCCGCGCTGGGCCATGTGGAGCAGCTCTCGTTCATTGTCACCGCCAGCCTGATTGCCAACACCGTCGCCGCGCCGGCCTATGGACGGCTGGCCGACATGTTCGGGCGGCGGCGGCTGATGCTGGCGTCCCTGGCGCTGTACATGCTGGCCTCGCTGCTGTGCGCGCTGGCGCCGAGCATGGCGCTGCTGGTGGCGGCGCGCGCGCTGCAAGGCTTCGGCGGCGGCGGGTTGATGACGCTGTCGCAGGCGCTGCTGGGCGAGCACGTGCCGGCCCGCGCGCGCGGCCAGTTCCAGGGCTACCTGGCCGCCTGCATCGTTGCCGGCACCACGTTCGGCCCGGTTGCCGGCGGGATGCTGGCGCACGCCTGGGGCTGGCAGGCGGTATTCCTGGTGAACCTGCCGCTCGGCGCGGTGGCGATGGCGCTGGTGACCCGCCTGCCGCACGGGGTGGCGCACTCGGGGGTGGCGCGGTTCGACCTGCCGGGAATGGTGCTGCTGCCGCTGTTCGTGGTGCCGCTGCTGGTGGCGCTGGCGCAGGTCCAGACGCTGACGCCCGACGCCGTGCCGGGGATCGTGCTGCTGCTGGCCCTGGCGGGCGGAGCGCTGGCGACGCTGCTGTGGCAGCAGCGGCGCGCGACCGCGCCGCTGCTGGCGCTGGCGCTGCTGCGCCATCCGGCGTTCTGGCGGGCCGACCTGATGGCGGCGTGCTCCGGCGCCTCGCTGGCGGCGATGATGACGTTCCTGCCGATCTACCTGCTGGTGGTGCGGGGCGCCAACGCGGCGGAGGCCGGGCTGATGCTGCTGCCGCTGACCGGCAGCGTCAGCCTGGGCTCGGTGGCGACCGGCTGGCTGGTGGGGCGGACCGGGCGCACGGCGATCTTTCCCGCGGTGGGGTTGCTGGTGACCGCCGTGTCGCTGGTCACGCTGGCGATCTGGGCGCCGGGGTTGAGCCGGGTGCAGTTCGCCTGGGTGCTGGCGGTGGGCGGCGCCTGCCAGGGCACGGCGATGCTGACCGCGCAGTTGACGGTGCAGAGCGTGGCCGGGCCGCGCCAGCTCGGCGCCGCGGCGGCCTCGGTGCAGGTGGCGCGCTCGCTGGGCTCGGCGCTCGGGGTGGGGCTGGCGGGGGCGGTGCTGTTCGGCGTGCTGACGGCGATGGACCGCGACGCCGCGCGCTGGTTCATCGCGGCGGTGCGGCACGGGCCGGAGGTGCTGGCGGCGCTGCCGGCCCCGCGCCAGGCGGTGGTGCAGCGGGAGATCGCCGATGCGTTTCGCGGCGTGTTCCTGACCGTGGCGGGTTTTTCGTGCGCGATCGTGGCGGCGGCCTGGACGACGACGGTGCGGCGGGCATAAGGGGGCGAGCCTCGTCCGGCCCGCGGCGCGGGCGCGGGACGCTAGCCCGGCCCCGCCGCCGTGATCCCCAACACCCGCAGGTGCGCGCTTTCGATATGCGCGCGCAACGCCGCCACCGCGCCGGGCACGTCGCGCGCGGCGACCGCCGCCAGCACAAGCGAATGCTCGTGCAGTGCCGACATCAGCACCGCCTCGGACAGCAGCGACTGCTCCAGCCGCGCCAGGCGCACCTTGATGCTGTTCACCCGGTAGATGTTGCGCACCAGGTTGTTGCCCAGGCCGTCGATCAGCGCATCGTGCATCGCCCAGTCGGCGGTCTGCGCCTGGTCGAGCAACTGCTTGGAGCGATCCCCCGCCGTGGCGCGCGCCAGCACCGCCTGGTGCGCGGCGACCAGAGCGGCGATCTCGGCGGCGCCGGCATGGCGGGTGAACACCGCGATCGCCTCGCATTCCAGGATGCGCCGCAGTTCGAAGGCATTGCGCACCAGCTTCAGGTCCATCGCCGCGATCTGCAGGCCGCGCTTCGGCACCGTGACGATCAGGCCGTCGGCCTCCAGCCTGGGGATCATCTCGCGGATCGCCGCGAGCGACAGGCCGGTTAGCGCCACCAGTTCGCGCTGGGAGATGAACTGGCCGGGGCGCAGCTTCATCGCCAGCAAATGGTGGCGGAAACTCTCATAGGCGCGGTCGCGCAGTTTCACCGGCGCGGCGGGCGCGGCGGCGGTGGGGACGGTCATGCCGCGCACTGGCGGGTCAGCGCGTCGAGCTGGGCCAGCAGGCGGGTGCCGTCGGCCAGCGTCGCCGGGCGCAGCGGCGGGCGCACGCGCAGCCAGTCCGACCGGTCGCTCTGCGCCGCCAGCATGGCTTTCAGCAGCGCGACGAACGGCCCGCTGACCAGCCGGCAGGCGGCCTGCATGGCCGCGACCGGCGGGTTCGGGCGGGCCATCGCCCGCACCAGGGCCGGCGCGACGTTGCCCATGCCGCAGATCGTGCCGGCGCCGCCCTCGGCCAGGGCGCGGCCGATATCGGGCTCGTTGCCGACGGTGACGGCGAGCGCCGGCGCGGCGGCGCGGAAGGCGCGGAACTGGGCGAAGTCGGCGCTGCTGTCCTTCACCCCGGCGATCACGCGCCCGTAGCGCGCCCGCAGCGCCGCGGCCACGCCGGGGGGGATGGCGACGCCGGAGACCTGCGGGATGTTGTACAGCGTCAGCCGCAGCCGCTCGTCGTTCACCTGGTCGAGCAGGCTGGCATAGGCATCGACCAGCCCGGCCTCGGTCACGTCGCGGTAGAAATACGGCGGCAGCACGAGGACCTGGGTCAGGCCGAGCGCCAGCGCGTCACGGCACAGCCCCGCCGCATCGGCGATGGCGGGGAAGCCGGCACCGAGCGCCAGGCGTGCCGGCGCGATGCCCTGGGCCAGCAGCGCGCGGACCACGGCGATGCGCTCCGCCGCGGCGAATGCCGTGCCCTCCCCGGTGGTGCCGAACAGCACGATGCCGTCGCAGCCCTGGGCGAACAGCGCGCGTGCGTGATCGCCCAGTAGGGCGGCGTCGACCTGGCCGGCCGCGTCCAGCGGGGTCGCCGCGGCAACCCAGAAACCGTGAATACCGTCCTGCATGGGAGGGCCTGCCTGCGCCTGTTGATGGAGGCCGGTTCTACCCGCACCGAGCTGACATGTCAGCAGGCAATCACAGCTTGCGCCGGGTGCGGCGGCGCGCTGCGGCGCGGGGTTTCTTGGGTCGTCTTAACGGATTATTTTCCTGTTGACGTTAACCTGCGCTTCCTCCGGGCACCGGCGCCGATGCCCCAGCCGAGCATCCCGGTATCCGCCGAGGCTTCGACCCCGGGGTTGGCTCCGCCGACGATCTCACCGGATCCGCAGCGTCCCAGGCCGGGGCGCGCCGGACGGAAGCGGGGTGGCCCGGGCGTGGACTGCCGACGCATCGACTGAACGAAGGAAGGTCAGGGCTCCGTTCTGGGTTGGGACTGGGGACCAGAGGTTGGCGCCTCTGGATGGCGGAGGGACGGAGCCCTGTCCTGCCTTCGTTCGGCTTGGCGACCGCGGTGCGCCGGCGGCCGGTCCGCTCAGGCCAGCAGGTCGCGCACCGCCTGGACCACCGGCTGCGGCGTCTCGCGGGCCAGGAAATGCCCCGCAACCGGAACCAGTCGGCGTTCATAGCGCGCGGTGAAGTGGCGCGCGTGCTGCTCGGAGCCGTCGGGCGGCGTGACGGCGTCGGCCTCGCCGTGCAGCGCGATGGTGGGCACGCCGATGGCCGGTTGCGCGGCCAGGCGCGCTTCCAGGTCTTCCAACGCCGGGTCGCCTGGCGCGTTGGCGTAGCGATGGCGGTACGACTGGATAGTGACCTCGACGAAATCCGCGTTGTCGAAGCTGGCCGCGGTCTGCCCGAAGGTGGCGTCGTCGAACTGCCAGTTCGGCGACCATAGCCGCCACAGCAGGTGGGCCAGCTCGCGGCGGTTGGCGCGCAATCCGGCGCGGCCGCGCTCGGTCTGGAAATACCACTGGTACCAGTAGCGCAGTTCGGTCACCGCCGGCGCGGGTTGCCCCGAGGCCGGAATGTTCTGGATGTTGTAGCCGGTGATGGAGACCAGGCCGCGCACCCGCTCCGGCCACAGCGCGGCGACGACGCAGGCGGCGCGGCCACCCCAGTCGTAGCCGCCCAGGATGGCCTGGCCGATGTCCAGCGCGTCCATGAAGTCGCGCAGGTCGGCGCCCAGCGCGGCCTGCTGGCCGGAGCGCGGCGTGGCGGGGTCCAGGAAGCGCGTCGGCCCGCAGCCGCGCAGCCACGGCATCAGGACGCGGCAGCCGGCCTCGGCCAGGGGTGGCGCGACGCCGTCCCAATCGTGCGGGTCCGACGGCCAGCCGTGCAGCAGGATCACCGGCTTGCCGTCGGGCGGGCCGGCTTCGCGATAGGCGATCTCCAGCGTGGCCGTGCGGACCGTCTTGTGCATCCGGCTAATAGGCCAGGAACCCGCCATCGACGGGCAAGGTCACGCCGGTGACGTAGCGCGCCATGTCGGAGGCGAGGAACACCGCCGGCCCGGCGATATCGTCCGGCGTGCCGAGCCGGCCGAGCGGGATGCGGCCCTGAAAACTCTTCATGTAGTCGGGGTTTTCCCGCGCCTTGGCGTTCAGCGGCGTGGCGATCATGCCGGGTCCGATCGCATTGACCCGGATGCCGAGCGGCGACAGCTCGATCGCCAGCGCCTTGGTCAGCGCCCGCACGCCGCCCTTCGACGTGGTGTAGGCCGCCGAGTTGGGCAGCGCCACGAAGGACTGGATCGAGCCGATGTTGATCACCGCGCCCTGGGTTTCCTTCAGCTGGTCGAGGAAGGCGGTGGTCAGGTTGTACGGCCCGTCCAGGTTCACCGCGAGCGTCGCGTCCCAGTCCCGCCGCGCCTCCGGCGCGTCCACCTTGCCGCGGCGGATGATGCCGGCGTTGTTGACCAGCACGGAGATGGCGCCATGGCTGTGCCGCACCGCGGCGGCCAGCACGTCGCAGGCGGCGCGGTCGGTGACATCCAGCGGATAGGCGCTGGCAGCGGCGCCGATCTCACGGGCGACCCGCTCGGCGCCCGCTGCGTTCACATCGACAACGATCACTTGCGCCCCGGCCGCCGCCATGGCGCGCGCGATCCCCTCGCCGATGCCGGAGCCGGCGCCGGTGATCAGCGCGCGCTTGCCGTCCAGCAGTCCGCTCATCGTGGCGGGGCCATCGTGGTGGCGGCGCCGGGGGTCGCGGTGCGCCCGCCGTCCACCACGTAGTGCGCGCCGGTGACGTTCGAGGCCAGGTCCGAGCACAGGAAGTGCACCACGTTGGCGACCTCGTCGGCGGTGCCGTAGCGGCCGATCGGGATCGACGACTGATAGCGCGTGCCGACCGCGCCGGGATCGCCCGGGTTGACCTGCTGCTCGAGCGAATGGATCATCCGCGTATCGATCGGCCCGGGGCACACCGCGTTGACCCGCACGCCGAACCGCGCGACCTCGCCGGCGGCGGTCTTGGTCAGGCCGAGCACGGCGTGCTTGGAAGCGACATAGGCCGGCATGCCCGGCGAGGCCATCAGCCCGGCGACCGAGGCGGTGTTCACCACCGCGCCGCGCTGTTGCGCGATCATCACCGGCAGCACGTGGCGCAGGCCGAGGAACACGCCTTTGACATTGACGCCGATCACCGCATCGAACATCGCCTCGTCGTATTCGGCGGTGGGGGCGACCGTGCCCTCGATCCCGGCGTTGTTGTGGAAGCAGTCGATGCTGCCATAGGCGCTGAGCGCGGCCTTCACGTAGGCCTGCACGTCGGCGGAGCTGGTGACGTCGGCGGCGACGAACAGCGCCTCGCCGCCCTGCTGGCGGATCACACCGGCAGTGGCCTCGCCGCCGGCGGCGTCGCGGTCGACCACCACCACCCTGGCACCGTTGCGCGCGAAACCAATCGCGGTGGCCCGGCCGATGCCGTTGCCGGCGCCGGTGATCAGCGCGACCTTGCCCTTGAAGTCCATTGGCGTTTCTCCCGTGCGTTGGTCGGGCGAGGTTACCACGTGTGCCGCGCGCGGCAAGCAAGCCAGGGTTCACCACAGAGGCACAGAGACACCGAGAAGCAAGGGTGAAGGATGGTGCGTGCGGGGCACCGTTCTTTCCCTTCTCGGTGTCTCTGTGCCTCTGTGGTGAACCTGATCTTGCAAGTTATCCGCGGCCCCAATCGTCGCTTGTCCTACCCGGCGCTTCCACGCCCCGCCCGCCGCGGCTAGGCTGGCGCCGCGGAGGAACATCACATGGCGGACTACGACTACATCATCGTGGGCGCCGGCTCGGCCGGCTGCACGCTCGCCAACCGGTTGAGCGAGGACTCGCGCACCAAGGTGCTGCTGCTGGAAGCCGGGCCGAAGGACACCAATTTCTGGATCCACATCCCGGTCGGCTTCAACAAGCTGCTGAACAACACGCGCTACAACTGGTGCTTCAACGCCGAGCCGGAGGACAACGTGCGCGGCCGGTCGATCCCGATCCCGCGCGGCAAGACGCTGGGCGGATCGAGCGCGATCAACGGCATGCTGTACGTGCGCGGCAATCCGCTCGACTACAACACCTGGTCGCAGTTCGGCAATCGCGGCTGGTCGTATGACTCGGTGCTGCCGTATTTCAAGAAGTCGGAGAATTTCGAGGGACGCGGCGACGCGACGCGCGGGCACGACGGGCCGCTGAACGTTGCCGATATGATGGAGCACCACGAGATCCTGGACGCGGTGATCGATGCTGCGGCGGCCGAGGGCTATCCGAAGAACCCCGACTACAACAACGGCAAGCAGGAGGGGTTCGGCTACTACCAGGTGACGCAGAAGGACGGGCGGCGCTGGTCGACGGCACGCGCCTTCCTCGATCCGGCGCGCGCGCGGCCGAACCTGCGCGTGGAGACCGAGGCGCTGACCACGCGGGTGATCCTGGAGGGCAAGCGCGCGGTCGGCGTGGCCTACACGCAGCGCGGCCAGACGCTTGAGGCGCGCTGCGGGCGCGAGGTGATCCTGGCCGCCGGCGCGGTGAAGTCGCCGCACCTCTTGGAGCTGTCGGGCATCGGCCAGCCGGAGCGGCTGCAGGGCTTCGGCATCGCGCCGCTGCACGCGCTGCCGGGCGTGGGCGAGAACTACCGCGACCATTTCGCGCCAAGGATGAACTGGCGCGGCAAGCTGCCGATCACGCTGAACGAACAGACCCGCGGGCTGAATTTCGTCAAGGAGATCATCAAGTATTTCGCCCTGCACCGCGGCATCCTGACCTACACCGCGGGGATTGTTTACGGCTTCGTCAAGACCCGGCCGGAGCTGGAGGAGTGCGACGTGCAGTTTCATTTCGCCCATGCCAGCTACGCCACGGCGGCGACGCGCATCCTGGACAGCGAGCCGGGGATGACGATGACCACCTATCAGTGCCGGCCGGAATCGAAGGGCTCGATCCACCTGAAGTCGCCCGATCCGACGGCCGATCCGGCGATCCGGCCCAACTTCCTGGCCGAGGAGCTGGACCGGCAGACCGTGGTGGCGGGGATGAAGATCGCCCGGCGGGTGATGGCCAACGCGGCGCTGGACAAGTATCGCGCGTTCGAAATGAACCCGGGCGACAAGGTGCAGACCGACGAGGAATGGCTGGAATTTGCCCGCAACAACGGACAGACGACGTATCACGTGATCGGCACCTGCAAGATGGGCAACGACCTGATGGCGGTGGTGGACGATCAGTTGCGGGTGCAGGGGATTGCCGGGCTGCGCGTGGTGGATGCCTCGATCATGCCGACGCTGGTTTCAGGGAATACCAATGCGGCGGTGATCATGATCGCGGAGAAAGGGGCGGACATGATCAAGGAAGCCGCGGCGGAGGGCGTGCGCGCGGCGGCTTGAGGTTTGCGGGCTGGAGGGCGGTTAGCGGGATCGGCGTCGGCACGCCCGCCGTTCACCTCTCCCGCGCTTCGCGGGCTTGGGCCGCGAAGAGCGGACCAAGGTCGCGGAGCCATGGCGACGCGGGTGAGGGTGGCGACGCGGGTGAGGGTGGTGCCGCGGGTGAGGGTGGTGCCGCGGGTAGCACCCTCACCCTCGGCGCTGCGCGCCTCGACCTCTCCCGCGAAGCGCGGGAGAGGTGAACGGGGTCCGGTCGGGCGGAACCTGCTCTAGGCCGCGGGTAGCGCGGTCAGGGCGCGGTCGAGGGTTTCGACGAGGCGATCGCACTCGGCCCGCGTGATCACCAGCGGCGGCGAAAACACGATCGTGTTGCCGTGGCGGCGCCCGCCGCCGGAGCGTCCGACGATCACGCCCGCGTCCTTGCAGTGGTCCACCACGGCGGTGATGGTGGCGGGGTCAACCGGTTCCTTGCTGGCGCGGTCCTTGACCAGTTCGACGCCGATCAGCAGGCCCTTGCCGCGCACGTCGCCGACGATGTTGTGGCGCATCAGCGTGCGCAGCCCGTCGATCAGGTAGGCGCCGGTCTCCGCCGCGCGGTCGGCGAGGCTCTCGGCCTGCATGATCTCGATGTTGCGCAGCGCCACGGCGCAGGACACCGGGTGGCCGCCGTAGGTGTTCACCTGGAACACCTGGCGGTTCTCCGCTGGCTCGCCGTAGAAGCTGTCGAACACCTTGTTCTTCACCACGGTGGCGGCGATCGGCAGGTAGGCGCTGGAGATGCCCTTGGCGATGGCGATGATGTCGGGCGAGACGCCGTAGTGCTGGTGGGCGAACATCTTGCCGGTGCGGCCGAAGCCGTTGATCACCTCGTCGACGTGCAGCAGGATGCCGTAATTGCGGCAGATCTTTTCCACCTCGGGCAGGTATTCGTCGGGCGGCACGGCGACACCGACGCCGCTCATGATCGGTTCGACGATGATCTCGGCGATGGTGTCGGGGCCTTCGCCGACGACGGCGGCCTCCATGTTCTTCACGCAGGCGAGGTTGCAGCTCGGGTAGCTCAGGGCGAACGGGCAGCGGTAGCAGGTGGGTGCCGCGACGTGCAGGAAGTCGCCTGAGTACGGCTCGAATTTACCTTTCCGATCGCCCATGCCGCCGGCGTCGAGCGTGGCCAGCGTGGTGCCGTGATAGGCGTAGTAGCGGCTGACCGTCTTGAAGCGGAACTGGCCGGGGCTTTCGTGCTTCTGGTATTGCCGGGCGATCTTGAAGCCGGCCTCGTTCGCCTCCGAGCCCGAGTTGACGAAGTAGGTGTGGTAGCCGCCGCCCATCAGGGTGTTGATCTTCTCCGCCAACGCCGCGGCGGGGACGTTCATCCCGGTGTGCGGGAAGTAGGCAAGCTGCTGCATCTGGTCGGCGGCGACGTCGGCGAGCTCGCCGCGGCCGTAGCCGATGTTGACGCACCAAAGGCCGGCCATGGCGTCCAGATAGGCGGTGCCGTCGGCGTCGTAGATGGTGGAGCCGTGCGCGGAGGTGACCACCATCTGCTTGGTTTCCAGCAGCTTGTGCTGGACGATCGGGTGCAGGACGTTGGCCAGGTCCTGTCGCACCACGGCGGCGCGGATCTCGGGGTCGGGGGCGTTGGTCAGCGGCATGGGGGCCTCGTATGGTGGGGCGGTGGGTGGGGCGGGCCAGCCTACAGGATTTTGCCGCGGCGTCACCCACTTTGCGGTCGGGCGGTCGGCCAGCGCGGCGCGATCGGCCGATCTCGGGAGACTTCGGCATTCCGCCCCGTTCTCCCGCAATGGCACGAAAGTCGGGGGCGCCAGCTGGTGTTGCAGGTAGCTCGTCCTGGCGCTTGAGCGGTGCGCCGCATTCGGCAGAGCGCGACGGCGGGCAACGGGTCCCCTGCGTTGGCGGGTCGCGCGACGGCCTCGTCCACGCCACGTCCCCGGACACCATCGCCGGGAATGGCATCGACCGCTTCGGCGGTCGTGGCGCGTCATCTCCCCCGCCGGGAAAGGCATCCTGCCGCACGGCAAGACCATGGCTGGCGCTCTCGAAGAGTTGGTAGCTGCCGCGCCGCCCAACACCGGCCTGATGCTCCTCGTGAAGTTCCCTGTCCGGATGGCCGCTCGAGCTCAGCCTATCGCGTCGGCAGATGGTGGCGGATGAGCTTGTATTCGTGCCAGATGAGGCCGATCACGAAGACATCAAAGACGGTGAGGACAATCAGTCCGGCTCCGTGCGTGTAATAGAAACGGTAAACCTGGTAGACGATGAACAACCCGAGCACGACCAGCGAGGCGGAATAGGACCACAGCTTGCCTCGGAGCAGGCCGGCGACGAGGAAGATCTTCACCGCGCCGTGGCTGAGCAGATAGCAGGCGTAAAACGCCTTGGTGCCGACGGAAAACTGCTGCGCCCAGGTCAGCAGGTGGGTGGCGATGAAATCGTGCGGGTCCTCGACGAGTTCTTCCTGCGTGAGGCGGTTGACCAGGTCCACGATCGTGTTCGTGCTGACCAGGGCCAATGCGATGCCGGCCAGGCATTCGATGAGCGCGTGCGCCCCCTTGAGCAAGACGCTGATCTCGAAGATTTGATGAATCCGCCGCTCTTGCATTTTCTGTCCTTGTCGGTGGTCGGTGGCAAGCCCGGGGTGACGCTGCAGGATCGGCGGCGACGCGCAGGCCGGTACCATGTCAGGAAATCGGAACGTTCGGTCCAGCCCGCTGGCGTTCGCCATCTGTTAGCCGTTGACGCGCCCTGCACGCTCCAGCCCGATCGGTTCGCGCAGTTTGCCAACCGGCGGCGGGATTGCCCTATTGGCGCTGCGCCCACGCCATGCTGACCCGAGGGCCGGCCTGGCGTGGTGGCCCCCGCCGACGCGTCAATCGTTCCGCCGCCCGGTGTTATACCAACGGCCCTAATGGCTGACCGATTGGCCGACGTTGGGCCGTTGGTATGACTCTTGGTTTGGCGCGCGGCCGCCGGCAGCTCCCCTGTGCAACTCCGCGCGCGATACCAGCCGCCCGAAAGGATGGAAGAGTCAGCATTTCGGGCGGCTGGTATCACGTCACAGGTTGACCGGGCGGCTGGCACGACATCGACCGCCTGGGGTCGCGCACCGCCCGCAAGCAAGCAAGGTTTTACTCAGCAGTCGGGAAGTATGACGACAGCGGGTAGGATGTTCCCTTGATGGCACTCGGTTCCTGAATTCTTAGGTGTCGTCTTACCTACCGACTACTGAGTAACGCGGCCCAACGCCGGCCGAACGGTCAGCAATTAGGGCCGATGATATTATATGACGGTCTCCAGCCGGGTGAACCGCACCGGAATGATCTCGCGCACGCGCAGTTGCCCGTCAGCATCCTTGTGGACCACCGTGAGAACCTGCGCCTGGTCAGGACCCATCGGCAAGACCATGCGCCCGCCCTGCTTCAGCTGCGCCAGCAGCGCCGCTGGCGGTTCGTCGGCCGCCGCGGTCACCACGATCTTGTCGTATGGCGCGTGGTCGGCCCAACCGCGGGAGCCGTCGCCGACCCGAATCGCGACGCTGCGATAGCCGGCCCGGTGCAACTGCGCTTCGGCTTCGTTGGCAAACTCCTCGACGATTTCAACGCTGCACACCCGACCCGCAAGTTCTGCCAGCAGGGCCGCGTGGTACCCCAGCCCGGTGCCGATCTCCAGCACCGTCTCCTGCGGTTCGAGTGCCAGCAGATCCGTCATCAGCGCGGTGATGAACGGCTGCGAGATCGTCTTGTTGAAGCCGATCGGCAGCGGCGCGTCCTCGTAGGCGACATGCATCAGCGGCGCGGGCACGAACCGGTGCCGCGGCACTTTCAGCATCGCCGCCAGCACCCGTTCGTCGAGCGCGGCCTTGCCGAGTTCGTCCGCCATCAGCTCGCTGTGAATCTCGATGGTCTCGACCATGTGCCGGCGCAGGATGGCAAAGTGCTTTTCACGCATCGGTTTCATGCAAGGCCGCCTTTTCCCGACCATCCTGCCGCCAGGCAGGTCTGCACCAGCCGCGTCGGCCGCGGACAGCAACCGCAGCGTAGTCCTGTGCGCCCCGCGCATCCATCACCGAAGCGCGCCGCCGGCCAGCGCGCGATCAAGGCGAGGAATTCACCCGCGACCGGATCCGCCGGATGGCCGGTTCGCCCACCGGCACTGGCGGGAACCTTGGCGATGGCAGGAGCCTCGGCATGCGGGAAAGCGACCTTGCCCGTGCGGCGCCGGCACGCGTGGGGCCAGCCGACCGGACGGTGTCGCGCCGCATCGCGGGAGCGTTTCGCGCCGGTCACGACAGGATCGATCAGCCTGTTGCAGCAGCGGCGATGCTGCCGCCAAGGCGATCGACCGCTTCTCCCAGCGCCCCTGGCATGGCGACACCGCCTTGCATCGCCAGCCGCTTGGTGGTCGGGTTCAGCAGGCACGGGTTATCACGACCGATGGAGTGGAAGACATGATCACGCTGCTGTCCGCCATTGGGCGGATCACCGTCATAGTGACGGCGCTGCTGACCATAGCGGGATTTACCGTTGCCGGGTACGGGTTGGCCGGCGGCGGCTACGGGTATGTGACGCAGGAGCATTATGGCGGCTTCTGGCTGGGCGCGGTTCACGGGGCGGGCGGCGTGTGGGGCGCGGTGCTGGGCTTCATCGTCGGGATCGTCGTCGCCGGCGCCGTGTTCGGTCCGATCGCCACGCTCTACGATATCCGCGACAATATCCGTCGGGCGGCTGGCTAGCCCGGATGTCTCGTACTGTCGCGGGACGGTGGCGACGGTCTTTGTCGTGCCAGACGGCCTTCGCGCCTTGCGCATCGGCCCGGTCTTGGCGGCGGTACGAGACCGTTTGACATGACCATGCGCTTCGCCATCATCGCGCGGCAGTGCGAGAAATCCGGGCTGGCCTGACATGCCTCGGGGTGTTCATTGCGGTGAAAGCAGGTGCCATGGAACAGCGGATCGAACAATTCGCGCCCGAGTTCGACGGGATCATCTCCATCTCGGAACCGATCCAGGAGCTGGCCAGCGGCTTCGGCGGCCCGCATGGCCCCGCGGAAGGGCCGGTCTGGTGGCACGAAGGCGGCTATCTGCTGTTCAGCGACATCCACAACGACAAGCGCATGAAATACCAGCCTGGCGCCGGCGTGTCGGTGTTCCAGGCAGCCGACCAACAGAGCCAATGGGCTGACCCGGGATCAGCAGGGAAGGCTGGTCGCCTGCGAGAATGCGGCGCGGCGGGTGGTTCGCCAGGAACACGACGGCAGCACCACCGTCATCGCCAACAGCTTTCAGGGGCGGCGGCTGTATCGGCCCAATGACGTCGTGGTCCGCTCGGACGGTTGCATCTACTTCACCGACCCGTGGACGGGCACCGCGGCACCGCAGGAGTGGGATTTGACCGTGTCGGGGGTGTATCGGGTAACGCCCGACCTGGGCACCCGGACCTTGCTCGCCAGCGACTTCGTCATGCCCAACGGTCTGGCCTTCTCGCCCGATGAAAGCGTGCTCTACATCAACGATTTGCGCCGCGGACATATCAGGGCCTTCGACCTGGCGGCCAACGGCACGCTGGCGAAACACACCGACCGCGTCTTCGCCGAGTTGCGCGGCGCGGAGCCCGGCATTCCCGACGGCATGAAAGTCGACACCGAGGGCAACGTCTATTGCGGCGGCCCGGGCGGCATATGGATCATCGACCGGAACGGCAAGAAGCTCGGCCGCATCGTGCACGGGGCGTCCGCCACCACCAACCTGGCGTTTGGCGGGGATGACTGGAAGACGCTGTTCTTTACCACGCGCAGCCAATTGGGCGCCGTCAACGTGAAAATCCCCGGGCTCCCGGTGCCTGGGGTGAAGCGTTAGGGGGCGCGCCTGCGGCAGGGATCCGAGGACGCCGATGGCGCCATCAGTGCGGGCCAGCGCAGATGGGGTGGCAGGGGGCGGGAAGATTGCTCGGCCGCTCCCCGGCAGGCGATGGCGAAGCCGCGCAAGCAGGCCGGCTTGGTCGCCCTCGGCGGATCGCCGTTGCGGGATCGCGCCGTTGGTCAACCCAGCCCGGTCATCGGCGCAGCAAATTGCGCTTTTCTTCGAACTCCTCCTTGCCGATCTCGCCTCTGGCGAACCGCTCCTCAAGAATGCCCAGCGCTGCACGGTCGTGCCCACGCTCGAAATGCGGGCCCATGCCGTGGTGGCACCCGTGGCGGCAGCCGCCATAGGCGAAGCAGCGAACCAGCCAGGCAATGAGGGCCACGACGCCGATGAGCGCGAGCAGCATCACGAAGGGGGCAAGCACCATGCCCGGGTGCCAGCCTCCACCCCACATATGGTAGTAACCGTAGGACGGCCCCGGTGGGCCGGGGTTTGCGGCTTGCTGGGCAAAGGCTGACGCTGCTGCGAGCAGGATCATGCCGACGGTCGCAACCGAGCCGACGCGCTTCATGCGACGCACCTCCTATCGTACAACACAGGCTGTCATGCAACACAGGACGTCCGAATGATCGACGCTCCGGCCGCACCCGCATCATCTTGCCGAACCCGCCGGCCGGCATGGCGCGGGGCCGCTGGGCCAAGGTTTCATCCGGTTGCATTAACGCCGTACCCCACATGGCTACGCGCCGAAGCCGGACAGGCGCAATGATCCAGATCAAAGCCCGCCGGACAGCCCCCCAGACGGTTGGCGCACGGTCCGCCCGGCGCGCGCGCTTGGCGCGTCTTGCGCGGCGATCAGCAAAGCAGAGTTGCGCGAAGCGGCGCGGCACATCGACGCTGCTGCAGACCTCCTACAGGGCGCGGCCAGGTGCGCCGACGTCGGTGTGACGGCGGCATTTCGGCGCCACCAACGCCACAAACCGCCTCAGGAAACCACCGCATCGCCAATGCCGCGATCAGCGTGGCGCCGCGCCCGAGCTGTCGCGGCATCCGCGGGCACCTGCTTCTTCCGGCCGCCTCGAGCGTCCGCCATGACCCGCCAGCCCGTCAGGTTCCGCCCGAACCGCGATCTGGAAGGCCGGCAGTCCGTCCCCATATAGCGAAATCGGGTCGGAGCAATCGAACACCGGCCCACGGAGAAGTCCTTGGCCACGCTACTGCCCGCTCCGCTGGCATGTTGCCGGTGGGAGCTTGAACAGCGCCACATGACGCCCCCGTCGAACTTCGCCCTGCGAATTGTCGTCGAGGAAGACGCCAAACTGGTGCGGCGCCTCAACGCCGAGTATGCGGGTGCGACACCCGACGGCGGGTTGGACAGCGTCGAGCGAGAGGCGCTGCTCGATGCCGTCGGCCGGCATTTCACCGGACGGCCCTGGCCTCGAGACGGCGGCATGGACGCCACCCGCCGGTTCATGGCCGAGCTGCAACGGGCAATGACCAGGGCGGGGTGGGCGGTCGGCTTCTTTGCTTTGGCCTGATGCCGGGCAGCGACCGCGCGCCGCACCGGCCTGGCGAGCCATCCTGCTGATCGGGTTGACAATGCTCGCGGGCTGCCAGGTACGGCGGCCCGATTTCCTGGCACGGATTCAGGCCGACTGTGCCGCGGGCGAGGGATGGGCCTGCG
Organism: uncultured Alphaproteobacteria bacterium; assembly: GCA_963847615.1. Taxonomy (GTDB): domain Bacteria; phylum Pseudomonadota; class Alphaproteobacteria; order Acetobacterales; family Acetobacteraceae; genus Palsa-883. The sequence continues at coordinate 200,207 of CAWKAN010000026.1, read as the reverse complement.
ACCTGCTGGACGCACTCGCTGGCGCGGAGCCGGCGGCGGACAGCGCGGCGTCGGATCGCGTCAAGGACGACGTTGACGCCATCCTGAAGGGCATCGACAGGGCAAGATCCGCGCCACATGTCGGCTACCTGGAGGTTCCCCCGATCACCGGCGAGTTGCCATTCCTGGCAACGATCACTACGCTTCCGCCACTACAAACGATTTACCGAGCAGGAGACTTCGGCATTGGCCCGCAAACCTAGCTTCAGCCGCTATATCCGTGACGCTCGCGTCGGGCGTGGGTTGTCGGTTGCCGAAGTTGCCCGACAGGTCGGTGTCACCGGGCCGTGCGTGTATTTCTGGGAGATGGGTCGCACGAAGCCGCGGGCTGAGAATCTGTCGATGTTGTGCAAGGTACTGAAGCTGCCGGTGCGGGCCACCAGGGCGATGGCCGCGGGCTAGGCGGTATCCGACATCCTGCGGCGGAAATACCCGACCGCGCTGCCATGCCGCCCCTCGCTGCGAGACAAGGACGCACGATGCCGCCCTCCCCCCGCCCCCGCCCCCGTCCTCGTCCCCCTCTGGCGCTGGCTGCCGCGCTGCTGCTGCTCGGTCCGCTGCTGGGCTGCGCCACGCCGCCGCCGGCGAGCGATCCGGACGCGGTGGCCGCGTTCAACGAGGCCGACGACCCGCTGGAGCCGACCAACCGCGTGCTCTACACGATCAACGACGGGCTCGACACCATCATCCTGCGCCCGGCGGCGCTGACCTACCGGGCCGTGGTGCCCGAGCCGGTGCGCACCGGCGTGCACAACGTGCTGGCCAATCTCGATACCCCGGTGCAGCTCGGCAACGACGTGCTGCAGGCCAAGCCGCGGCGTGCCGGCGACACGACGATGCGGTTCCTGATCAACACGACGCTGGGCGTGGCCGGCATCTTCGACGTGGCCAAGCGCCTCGGCTATCCGGATCACGACACCGATTTCGGCGTGACGCTGGCGCTGTGGGGGGTGCCGGACGGGCCGTTCCTGTTCCTGCCGGTGCTGGGCCCGAGCAATCCGCGCGACGCCATCGGCCGCGGCGTGGACTATGCGGGCGATCCGTTCACCTGGGTCGGCCAGGGCGCCGTGGTCTCCGCGCTCGACTGGACGCGCTTCGGCCTGACCGTCCTCGACGCGCGGGAGCGGTTTCTTGACCCGGTCGAAATCGATCAAGAAGACCGCGCTCGATCCCTATGCCACCTTCCGCAGCCTGTACCGCCAGCACCGCACGGCGCAGATCGCGGCGACAGGCAGCGACCAGCGCGCCACCATCCCGATCTGGTTTCCGCAGCCGGCGGCGGCCAAGAACTGACCGAGCCCGAGAGGCCATACCAGCGGCCCTAATTGCTGACCGTTCGGCCGGTGTCGGGCCGTTGGTATGAGTCTTGGTTTGGCGCGCGGCCGCCCCCCCCCAACTCCCCGGGCAACCCCGCGCGCGATACCGCCGGCCCGAAATGATGGAAGAGCCATCATTTCGGGCCGGTGGTATCACATGTTGAACCGACGCGCGGGTGTCGCCCGGACCGGCGCGTCACGGCTCGCGAGCCTGCCCGCGGTTATCCCGGTCGGTGCATCGGCACCGACGGCGGACCGCGCTGCAAGCAGGCGGCAAGCGACCGGCGCGCAACGTAGCAGGGTCGCGCGGTTGACCTAGATCAAATCCCGTCACCTTGGCCGTTGCTAGGGTTCAGCCTGGTTCTGCCGGGTCGGCTCGCGCGGGCGGATGTGCGTGTATGGCCGCGTGGGCGGAAAGGGTCGCCGAATGCAGGTTTGTCAATCAACAGGGCGCCGAGGCTGAGGGCGGACGTGGTCAGGGACGGCGACAGCCGGTTGTTCGCCCTGGGCCGGCCTCGGCATCGCGTGCCTGCACGGCGGGACAGACTGCGGCTCGCGGGCAGATCGCCGACCCCATCCGGGCGGGCGGCTGCGCCATCGCAGCGCGCATGCTGAGGCGTTCGGCCGTGCGGCCGCGTCCGGCGGCGCTGGTCGTCGCGACGCCAAGCTGCCGCGACGGCGCGGCGATCGACGCCAATCGGCGCGCCGCGCCGATCGTCATATCCAAGGTGTTCGGTTCCACACGGCAGGTCCCATGCCCAGACTTTTGATCATCCAGCCGGCCACCTATCTTTCCCGCGATGAGCGGCGTCCGCGCAGGATACGCAAGCGCAAGCTGGTCGGCGCGGTGATGCCCTATCTGGCGGCCCTCGCACCGCGCGACTGGGAGGTGACGCTGCTCGACGACGCGATCGAAGAGGTGGACTACAACGCCCGCGTCAACGTTGTCGCCATCACCGCCCGCGCGGTCACGTCACTGCGCGCCTACGAGATCGCCGACCGGTTCCGGGACCAGAAGATCCCGGTGCTGATGGGCGGGCCGCATGCGACGTTCTACGGCGCGGAAATGGCGGAACATGCCGACGGCGTGTGCATCGGCGAAGCGGAAGGGATGTTCCCCGTAATGTTGGAAGACGCCGCGGCCGGGCGGCTGCGGCAATTCTACCAGCGCGACGAGGCCGCCAGCCTTGCGGGCATGCCGACCCCGCGCTGGGATTTGCTCAATCCGAAGCATTACGTGTTCTACCGGCCGTTCGTCATCCAGCAATCCCGCGGCTGTCCCTACACCTGCGATTTCTGCGCCGAGCGCCGGCTGAACGGCGATTACGGCCACCGCGCCCGCCCGGTCGAAGAGGTGGTCGAGGAAATCCGCAAGTGCGGCAGCCGGCACATCTTCTTCGCCGCCAGCCAGTTCGTCGGCCACAAGGCGCGCACCATGGAGCTGCTGGAAGCCCTGGTGCCGCTGAAGGTGCACTGGTCCGCGCTGTTTTCGCCGCGTTTCACGCTGGATGCGAAGTTCCTCGACCTGGCCAAGCGGTCCGGGCTGCTGCACGTCAACATGGGGATCGAGAGCATCTCGCAGAACACCTTGAAGTCGATGCACAAGGAGTTCAACCGGTCGCAGAGCTATGAAGAGATGATCGGCAACCTCAACCAGCGGAACATCAGCTATTCGTTCAATTTCGTGTTCGGCGCCGACACCGACGATCCGGACATCTTCCCCACCACGCTGAAGTTCCTGCAGCAGTACAAGGTCCCGGCGGCGTATTTCAACGTCATGGTGCCGCTGCGCGGCACGCCGCTCTATGAGCGGATGAAGGCCGACGACCGCATCATCGACGAACCCAACATGGAACGCTGGCCCGGCGTGTGCTGTCACTTCCGTCCCTTGCAGATGTCGGGGGAGGAATTGGTGGCGCATGTCCAGAAGCTGCAGCGCGATTTCTATTCGTTGCGCTCGATCACGCAGCGGTTGCGAATTCCACGCACGCTGGCGGATTTCGCGTCCTGGAACGTGAACCTGACCCAGCGAAAGGTGGCGCTCCATTCGGACACCATGAACGAGTTCAGCGAATTCTGAAGCCGCTGCGGGGGCGGCTTCGCGCGGCGGCGCGTGATCGGGCCCGGAACGAGGCGGCCGCCGGATCACCGAGAAGGGATCACCGGCACCCAATCACCGGCACCCAATCACTGGCACCCAGTCACTGGCACCCAGTCACTGGCGCTCGCGGCGCTGGCGCTCGCGGGACGCGATGTACAGGCCGGAGCCGATGATCACCGCCGCGCCGGCCCAGGTCCACGGATCGGGGAAATTGCCGAAGATCAGATAGCCCAGCGTCGCCGTGCCGACCAGTTCGACATAGCCGAGCGGCGCCATCACCGCCGCGGGGCCGAGCTGGAAGGCGCGAATGATCAGGTAATGCCCGACGCCGCCGAACAAGCCGAGGCAGCAGAACAACACGCCGTCCCATAGCGTGCGTGGCAGCACGAACACGAAGGGCAGCACAAAGCTCATCACCAGCGAACCGAGCAGCGCCGAGAAGATGATCCCGGTCGCGGCGTCGTCGTAGCGGCCGACCCAGCGGGTGGCGATCTGGTACAGCGCGTAGGCCAGCGCCGAGACCAGCAGCAGCAGCACGTTCGGATCGTCGAAGCCGCTGCCTGGCCGGATCACCAGCAGCGCGCCGATGAAGCCGACCACCACGGCGCTCCAGCGCCGCCAGCCGACGCTTTCGCCCAGCAGCGGCACCGACAGCGCGGTGACGATCAGCGGCGCGGTGAAGCCGATCGCCGAGGCGGTGGCGAGCGGCACGACGGCGATGGCGATGACGAACACCAGGTTGCTGACCAGCATCAGCAGCGAGCGGGCGATCTGCACGGCGGGCCGCCGCGTGTGCAGCAGCGACCAGCCGTGCTGCGGCAGGAACACGACCAGCATGAACAGCAAATGCCCGGTGAAGCGGGCCCAGACGATCTCGGCGACCGGGTAGCCGGCATCGAGCAGCTTGACCGCCGTGTTCATGAACGGGAACAGCGAGACGCCGGCACACATCAACAGGATGCCGCGCAGCACGTCCGGCGAGCCGCGCAGGGCGTCGGTGGTGCCCAGGGGCCGGAGAAGGTCTGCCATCGAGGGGAACCTATCAGACCAACCAAGCTGGCGTCAGCCCGCAGGGCATTCGCGGAAGGCGCGGGTGATGCACGGCGTTGCCCACTTCCCCTGTCGGCCTTGCCGGCGCGGCAGCGTGTTGTTGCTTTCTCAGTACGACAACGCGGCGTGGTCGCGCATCGCCCGCCGCTCGACGCACCGGCGTTGATCCCTATCGCGGCGGCGACACGGGTCCTGGTGATTGCGCCGCCAGATGGTATCGTGACGCGGCCGGCGCGCGATGCCGGGAAGCGGGAGGACGGGCCATGAATGACGCCACGAGCAAGGCGCCAGGCGGCGGATCGGGCTACGCGGCGGCCTATGGCGCATGGGCGCGCGACCGCCAGGCGTGGTGGGCAACCGCGGCGGAGGGCATCGCCTGGGACCGGCGCTGGGACGCGGTGTTCGACCCGGCCTCGGGTCCGTTCGGCCGCTGGTTCCCCGGGGCGATGCTGAACACCAGCTTCAACTGCCTGGACCGCCACGTCGCCGCCGGGCGCGGCGCGCAGCCGGCGCTGATCTGGGACAGCCCGATGACCGGGCAGATCCTGCGCTTCACCTATGCGGAACTGACCCGGCGCGTCGCCAAGACCGCCGGCGCCCTGGCCGCGCTGGGCGTGGCGCGCGGCGACCGGGTGGTGATCTACCTGCCGATGGTGCCGGAGGCGGTGATCGCCATGCTGGCCTGCGCGCGGCTGGGCGCGATCCACTCGGTGGTGTTTGGCGGCTTCGCCGCGGCCGAGCTGGCGGCGCGCATCGCCGATGCGCGGCCCAAGGTGATCGTTTCGGCCTCATGCGGGCTGGAGCCGGGCCGGGTGGTGCCCTACAAGCCGCTGCTGGACGCGGCGATCGCGCTGTCGCCGCACCAGCCGGCGGCCTGCCTGATCCTGCAGCGCGAGCAGGCGCCGGCCGCGCTGACGCCGGGGCGCGACCACGACCTGCTGGAGGCCGAGGCGAAGGCGGCGCCGCACGACCCGGTGTCGGTGGCGGCCACCGACCCGCTGTATATTCTCTACACCTCCGGAACGACGGGGCGGCCCAAGGGCATCGTGCGCGACAATGGCGGGCACGCGGTGGCGCTGTGGAACTCGATGCGGATGATCTATGGCGTGGAGGCCGGCGACGTCTACTGGGCGGCGAGCGATGTCGGCTGGGTGGTCGGGCACAGCTACATCGTCTATGCGCCGCTGCTGCGCGGCTGCACCACGGTGATGTACGAGGGCAAGCCGGTCGGTACGCCCGACCCCGGCGCGTTCTGGCGGGTCTGTGCGCAGCACGCGGTGAAGGTGCTGTTCACCGCGCCGACCGCGATGCGGGCGATCAAGCAGCAGGACCCGGAGGGAAAATTCCTGGCGCAACACGACCTGTCGAAGCTGGAGGCGCTGTTCCTGGCCGGCGAGCGCTGCGATCCGCCGACCGCGATCTGGGCGGCCGAGCTGCTGGGCAAGCCGGTGGTGGATCATTGGTGGCAGACCGAAACGGGTTGGGCGATCACCAGCGGGTTCCGCGACTATGGGCTGTTCACGCCGAAGCCGGGCTCCGGCGGGCGGCCCTGCCCAGGCTACGACCTGCACGCGCTGGACGATGACGGCAAGCTGCTGGCGCAGGGGCAGACCGGCAACCTGTCGGTGCGCCTGCCGCTGCCGCCCGGCTGCGCGCCGACGCTGTGGCAGAACGACGCGGGGTATCACGCGGCCTACCTGGCGGATTTCCCGGGCTGGTACCGCACCGGCGATGCCGGCGTGATCGATGCGCAGGGCGATGTCTCGGTGATGGGGCGCACCGACGACATCATCAACGTCGCCGGGCACCGGCTGTCGACCGGGCAGATGGAGGAGGTGCTGGCCTCGCACGTCGATGTTGCCGAATGCGCCGTGGTCGGGGCGAAGGACGCGATCAAGGGGCAGACGCCGATCGGCCTGGTGGTGCTGAAGTCCGGCGTGAACCGGCCGGAGGGCGAGATCTGCGCCGAGCTGGTGGCCTTGGTGCGCGAGCGGATCGGTCCGGTGGCGGCGTTCAAGGACGCGCGCGTGGTGGCGCGGCTGCCGAAGACGCGCTCGGGCAAGATCCTGCGCGGGTCGATCAGGAAGATCGCCGACGGCGAGGCCGCGCCGGTGCCGCCGACGATCGAGGACCCGGCGGCGCTGGAGGAGATCGGGCGGGTGCTGGGGCTGGTGGGTGGAGCTTGAGGATTTCCCCGCGCGGCGTTGCACAGCCGCCCGCGACGTCTTATGTCAATGATTGACATGGAGCGTGGCTGATGGCGACCAACGTGAACCTCACCCCCGAACTTGAGCGGTTTGCCCGCAGTTGCGTCGAGCAGGGGCGATACAACAATGTCAGTGAGGTCGTCCGGTCCGGCTTACGGCTCCTGCAGGAGACGGAAGCGCGACGGCATGCCTTCATGACCATGTTGCGGGCGGTTGAAGCGGAAACCGATCGGGACGGCCCGGTCGCGGTCGGTGACGTGCTCGGTGAGATGGATCGGATCATCGATGCCAAGGCCGAATGACCGCCGCTCTTCTGTCGCCGCGGGCACGCGGCGATGTCCTGTCTGCGGTGCGCTGGATCGCCGATGACAATCCAGCCGCCGCCCGCGCCTTTCGGACAGCGGTCGCGCGCGTGGCGGTGCTGATTGGCGAACACCCGCAGATCGGGCACACGCGCCGCGAACTTGCCGGCGCGGCGTATCGCTTTCTGGGCCTGACCGGCTTTCCCTATATCATCGGCTACAATGCAGAGCGCCAACCCCCATTGATCTTGCGCGTCCTGCACGGTGCGCGCGACCTGCCGGAATTGTTGCAAGAGCTACGATGAACGTCGGGAACCCGAGATGAAACGGGTCAGGGATCGATAATCCTGTATCAAAACGACAGCGGCCCGATCCGCCTGGCCACGCCGATCACACGCCGGCCAGCGCGGCGAATTTTGGCTGGAACACACGGTCCGCCATCGCCTGGCAGCGCCGCACGTAACGATGCTCGTCCGGCCCATAATCCGCCACCGCGTTGTGGATGGTGCGCAGATTGTCCCACAGCAGCACGTCGCCCTCGGTCCAGCGATGCGCAGTGCGGTATTTCGGCTGGGTTTGATGCGCGAACAGGACGTCCAGCAGCGCGTCGCTTTCCGCCGCTGCCATCCCGTCGATCCGCACCGTGTAGCCGGGATTGGCATACAGCAGTTTTCGGCCCGACAACGGGTGCGTCAGCACCATCTTCTGCGACACCGGCGGCTTGCGTTGCCGCTGCGCCTCGGTCAGCTTCGCGCGCGGGGTCCGCTCGCCGCCGCGGGCGCGCATCATCTCCCAGAATTTCTCGAAGTCATGCGTCGCGGTCAGCCCCGCCAGCCGCGCCTGCAATTCCGCCGGCAGGTCGTCATGCGCCGCCGCCATGTCGCAGAATTCGGTGTTGCCCAGCACGCACCCGTCGCGCCGCGGCACCTTCAGCGCATGCAGCACGTTCACGAAGGCGATGGTGCGGCTGAAGCTCATGTCGGTGTGCCAGTCCTGCCCGGCATCGCCCAGGCCGATCGGCTGTCCGCCCTCGACCATGTTGGACAGGATCATCACCGCGGGCTGGCCGGGCACCTGGAAGGCGCCGGAGACATGCACCTCCAGCTCGCCGAACCGCCGGCTGAACGCCGCCTGCGCCGCCGGGTCCAGCGCCTGGTCGGGGAAACACAGCACGCCATGCGCGGCGATCGCGCGCAGCACGAAGGCGAAGTCCTCCCGGCTCAGCGGGCGCGCAAGATCGAGGCCGGTGATCCGCGCCCCCAGCGCATCGCCGCCCGGCGTCAGGCTCGGCCCGGTTCGCGCCATTGCCGTCTCCCCCCATCGCCCCGGCTGCGCTAGCATCGGCGCATGGCCCGGCTCAGCGTCAATCTCAACAAGGTCGCGCTGCTGCGCAACTCGCGCCGCACCGGCGTGCCCGACCTGCTGCACTTCGCCCGCCTCGCGCTGGACGCCGGCGCGCTGGGCATCACCGTGCATCCGCGTCCGGACGAGCGGCACATCCGCGCCGCCGACGTGCCGGCGCTGGCGGCATTGCTGCGCCCGCTGCGCCCGCGCGTCGAGTTCAACATCGAAGGTTACCCCGACGAACGCCTCGCCGCGATCCTGCGCGACACGCGCCCGGAGCAGGCCACCCTGGTGCCGGACGCACCGGACGCCTTCACCTCGGAGGAAGGCTGGCAGCTCGACGCCGCGCAGATGCAGCTCGCGCGCCCGGCGATCGCCGCGGCCAAGGCGCTCGGCTGCCGCGTGATCCTGTTCGTCGACCCCGATCCCGCGGTGCCGGCGCGCGCGCGCGACGCCGGGGCCGACGGGGTGGAGATCTACACCGGCAGCTACGCCGCGGCATTTCGCATCGGGACCGAGGCGGCGCTGCTGGGCGCGATCGGCGAAACCGCGCGGCGGGCCCGCGACCTCGGCCTTGTCGTCAATGCCGGGCACGACCTCAATCTGCACAACATCCCGAAGCTGATGGCGGCGGTGCCGTTCCTGGCCGAGGCCTCGATCGGCCACGAGCTGACCGCGGATGCGCTGGAGCACGGCTTCGCCGCGACGGTGGCTGCGTATGCCGCGGTGCTGCGGGGGCCGCCGCCGGCGTAGGGCGGCCAGGTAGGGCGGCCAGGTAGGGCGGAACAGCGCAGCGCATTCCGCCGCTTGCAACGCATCGACGATTGTTGCGGTGGCCGGCGCGAAGGGCGGCGGGCGTGCAAGATGGTGGGCGCGGAAGATGGCGGGCGTGCAAGATGGCGGGCGTGCAAGATGGCGGGCGTGCAAGATGGTGGGCGTGCAAGATGGCGGAATGCGCTGCGCTGTTCCGCCCTACGTCGCTTCGTCCTACGCCTCTCTGCCCGGCACTACATCAGCTTGAGGATCAGGAAGCCGCCGACCACGCCGGCGGCCAGCAGGCTGGTCACCAAGGTCAGCCGCCGCTCGATGAAGTCGCGCACCGGCGTGCCGAAGAAGCGCAGCAGCGCGGCCACGGCGAAGAACCGTGCCCCGCGCGTCACGACGCTCGCCGCCATGAACACCGCGAAGTCGAAATGCGCCGCGCCAGAGGCGATGGTGACGATCTTGTAGGGGATCGGCGTCAGCCCCTTGATCAGGATGATCCACAGCCCGTACTGCGCATACAGCGCCTGGAACGCCGCGAAGCGCGGGCCGTAGCCGTAGAACGCGAGCAGCGGGCGGGCGAGCTGGTCGAACACCGCGTAGCCGATGAAATAGCCCAGCGCGCCGCCGGCAACGCTCGCCAGCGTGCAGAGCAGCGCCAGCCGCCAGGCGCGATCCGGCCGCGCCAGCGCCATCGGAATCATCAGCGCATCCGGCGGAATGGGAAAGCAACTCGCCTCGGCAAACGCGATCGCCGCCAACCACCAGGGTGCGCCGGGCGAGGCCGCCAGCGCCAAGGTGCGCAGGTAGAAACGCTGAATCATGCGCGTCTCCTAACACCGAGCCGCACCGACTGGCCACCACGCCGGCTGGTGCGGGGGCAAAGCAAGGTCGGGGCTCCGCCCCGAACCCCGCCAGGGGGCTTTGCCCCCTGGACCCCCACCAGAGGCAGCGGCCTCTGGACTCCATGACTGGGCGTGTGGGGAGGGGAAGGGGGCGGGGGGCGAGGCGACGGGGCGCCGGACGGCGCCCCGTCGCCTCGCCCCCCGCCCCCTTCCCCTCCCCACACGCCCAGTGAAGGGTTCCAAGGGCTCCGCCCTTGGCGGGGTTCCAAGGGGCAGCGCCCCTTGGTGGGGTCTGGGCGAAGCCCCAGCCTTGCTTTGCCCCAGCCGCCCGGCGTGGTGGGCTGGTCGGCCGGCAAGGCGCGCCGTATCCTTTGTGCACCGTCAACGGAGTTGGGGTTTCGCATGCGCCGCGCCGTGATTTGTCTGCTCGCTCTGCTGTCGTGTGCCGGGACTGTCCCGGCCCGGGCGCAGGGACCGCAGTTGCCGCCGCACGCCTGGCTGTTCGGCGCCTGGATCGGCGGGATGTATCCGCCGCCGGAGACGCTTGGCGCGGCGGCCTGTCTGGCCCAGCCGGTGGTGATCTTCACCCGCGACGTGGTGATGCGCGCCACTTTCACCGACGTGACCTACACGCAGCGCCAGATCGAGACGGTGCGGGCCACCGCGACCGGGGCCGAGTTCCGCTTCGTGGCGCCGGTTCAGCCGCCGGCCGTGAGCGGCAATCTGTTCCCGCAGCCTGGCGCCGCGCCGGTGGTCGGGTTCGGCTGCGAATTGGCGAACCAGCTGCATGTGCGCCGGCTCAGCGAGAACCAGATCAGCTTCCCGCGCTGCACGGAATTCCCCTACCCGCTGGTCCGCTGTCCGGCGCGCTGAGGCGCGGGCTGGCGGCAGCGCCGGTCCGCCGGAGCGGCGAGCCGCTGCGGGGCCGAGCGCAACGATACCTGGCTGCAACAAGATTGGCCTGCCACAACGGCGGGCCGCCATGCCAAGACCCGAGGAGACACCGTCCGCCATGCGCCAAACCGTCGCCCGCCTGCTGGCCGAAAGCCTGGAGGCCCATGATATCGACCAGCTCTTCTGCGTCCCCGGCGAGAGCTATGTCGGCCTGACCAGCGCGTTGCTGCAGCGCAACACCATCCGCATGATCGTCTGCCGCCACGAGGCGGGCGCCGGGTTCATGGCGGTGGCCGACGGAAGGCTGCGCCAGCGCGCCGGCTGCTGCGTCGTCTCGCGCGGGCCCGGCCTGTCGAACGCGATGGTGGCGCTGCACTCGGCGCATCACGACGCCACGCCGCTGGTGATGCTGGTCGGCCAGGTGGAGCGCAAGGATTTCGGCCGGCTGGCGTTGCAGGAGCAGAACTACTCGCGGCTGCTGGCCGACGTCACCAAGCTGGTGATCGAGGTGAACGAGCCCGAGCAGGCCTCGGAAGCCATCGCGCGCGCCTTCCATATCGCCGAAAGCGGCACCCAGGGCCCGGTCGCGGTGATCCTGCCGGAGGACATCTTCGACGAGGAGACCGAGGCCGAGCTGGACCAGCCGCGCCCGCGGGTGGCGGCCGGGCCGCGCGCCGAGGACCTCGACCGGCTGGTGACGATGCTGGAACGGGCGGAGCGTCCGCTGGTGCTGGTGGGCGGGGCGCTGCTGGCCGACGCGATGTACGACCATGCGGTGTTCGCCGACCTGAACCAGCTGGCCGAGACCTGGGTGCTGCCGATCTGCCCGACCCATCGCCGGCCGCAACTGTTCGACGCGCTGCATCCGAATTTCGGCGGCTACATGGGCATCCGCGTGCCGCCGGCGCTGATCGCCGAGATGAAGCGCGCCGACCTGATCGTGGCGCTGGGCGAGCGGATGACCGACACGGTCAGCCAGTCGTACAGCTTTCCCACCGCGCCGCAGCCGCAACTGCCGTTCGTGCATGTCTGGCCCGATGCCAACGAGATCGGCCGCGTCTGGCGTCCCGACCTCGGCCTGCCGTGCAGCCCGCACGAGGTGATCAAGGCGCTGCTGAAGCGCGGCGCACCCGAGGACCGCACGGCCGGCGCGGACAAGCGGCGCGGCTGGGTGGACGGGCTGCATGCGATCCATCGCAAGCTGCTGGCCAAGGAGTGGGACGCGACGACCGACGGCGTGAACTTCGCCGCCATCGTCTGCGAGGTGGACAAGCACCTGGCCGACGATGCGACGGTGACCTCGGACGCCGGCAATTTCGGCAGTTTCATCCATCGCTACATCGGCTTCCGGCAGGGCCAGATCTTCCTGTCCTCGGTGGTCGGCGCGATGGGCTCGGGGATGCCGATGGCGGTCGCCGCGGGGCTGCGCCGGCCGGGCAAGCAGGTGGTGGCGTTCCTCGGCGATGGCGGAACATTGATGATGGGCAACGAGATCGCCACCGCCTGCCAGTATGGCGTGAACCCGATCGTGATCATCTCCGACAACGGCATGTACGGCACCATCGGCATGCACAGCTACGTGCGCTATCCGGAACGACCCTTCATGGACGGCACGCGGCTGACCAATCCGGACTTCGCCGCCTGGGCGCGCTCGTTCGGGGTGGAGGCGGTCACCATCCGCGACGAGTCCGAGGTCAAGGACGGCATCGCGCGGGCTTTCGCGGTGAAGACCAGGCCGGTCGTGGTGCACTGCCTGACCTCGGCGATCCAGATGAGCGCCTGGCGCCGCTATACCCGCACCGAGACGCTGCCCTGATGCGCATTGCGCTGATCCATGCGCTGAAACACTCGATCGCGCCGATCGAGGACGCCTTCGCACGGCTGTGGCCGACGGCGCGCCTGGCCAATCTGCTGGATGATTCGCTGGCGGCGGATCTGGCGCGCGACGGCGCGCTGACGCCGGCAATGACCGGGCGCTTCCTGACGCTGGCGCGCTATGCCAGGGCCAGCGGGGCGGACGCCATCCTGTTCACCTGTTCGGCCTTCGGCCCGTGCATCGAGGCCTGCGCGCGCGAGCTGGCGCCGCTGCCGGTGCTGAAGCCGAACCAGGCGATGATCGAGGATGCGCTGGCGCTGGTCGGCGCCGGAGGCAGTGCGGACGGGCGGGCGGGCGGGGGCACCGACGGGCGGATCGGCCTGCTGGCGAGCTTCGCGCCGACGCTCGAACTCGATGCCGGCGGAGTTTGCCGTGGCGGCGCCCGGCGTCACCGTGGTGCCGCTTCTGGCCGAGGGTGCGCTGGCCGCGCTCGATCGCGGCGACGCGGCGGCGCATGATCGCGCGGCGGCGGCGGCGGCGACGGCGCTGCGGTTGTGCGACGCCATCGCGCTGGCGCAGTTCAGCCTGGCGCGCGCGGCGCCGGCGATCGCGGCGGCGACCGGGCGGCGCGTGCTGACCACGCCGGACTCGGCGGTGCACAAGCTGCGGCGCCTGCTGGGGGAAGCTGACCGGCCGGCCGGAGGGGGAGCGATGGATGTCGAGGCATTCCGCGCCACGCTGGCGCTGGGCGAACCGCCGGCCGGGCTGAGCCTGGCGCTGCGGACGCTGTGGTGGGATGCCAGGGGCGAGTGGACGCGGGCGCATGACTGCGCGCAACGGGACGCGGGCAGCGACGGGGCCTGGGTGCACGCCTACCTGCATCGCAAGGAGGGCGACCTGTCGAATGCGCGCTACTGGTACCACCGCGCCGGCCGGGCGCCGGCGGCGGGAACCTTGGCGGCCGAGTGGGAAGCGCTGGTCAGCGCGTTGCCGTCAAGCTGATCCGCGCCGAGCGTCCGCGAGGCGACCGCCGGCCGGGCCCGATTGCTATGTCAGTGCGTCCGCCGGCGGCTTGGGCGCGAGGCGCAGCACGCCGCCGTCCGGCCGTGCGATCTCGACGATCGTCTCCAGGCGCACCAGACGCGTCTGATGGTCCTCGACCTTGCCGGCCAGGCTCCTGACTCCATCCGTCAAGGTCGTGACGCGCTCGGCAAGGGCCGCCAGCCGCGCGATCCGGTCGAACCAGTCGGTCATGTCGCGTTGATCCGGGCCATCGTGGCGGACAGCGCCGCGGTTGCCTGATCGAGATCGGCTTCCATCCGCGCGATCAGGGCATCAACCTGCTGGAGGGCTGCCGCCTCGCCGGTATCGGCCTTGGCGAGGGCGCCCAGGGCGCGGTCGCGCAGATAGGTGCTGACCGAGAGCCCGGCTGCCTCGGCGTGCCTGGCGATCTGCGCGGCCTCGGCTTCGCTGACCAGGGCGGTGAGGCGCGTGGTGCGGCCGGCCACCGCCGGCGTCAGGGCAAGAACTCATGTGAGGGTCTCCCCGCTTGCCGGGCAACATACACATACGCCTGCACATGTGCAATACTGTATCGACAATCCGTTATCCGCGCTGCGACGCAGGGCATCCGGCCGAACCGCCGGCCGAAACCAGGTGCCATCCACCTGCCCGATCCTCCGCCAACCGGCGAGGCAGCGACGGGATGACGCAAGCGGCGGAATGCGCTACGCTTTTCCGCCCTACGGTCTCAGATACCGCGCCGCCAGGTGGGCCTGGAAATCCGCCGGGTCGAGCGGCTTGCCGGTCGCCGCGCGCAGCAGGTCGTTGAACCCCAGCAGGCTGCCCATGCCATGCACCTTGGCGCGCAGCCAGCCGACCAGCGGCGCCAGGTCGCCGCGGCCCAGCGCCGCGTCCAGTTCGGGCAGCGCGCGCCGCGCCGCCGCCATCAGTTGCGCCGCCGCCATCGCCCCCAGCGTGTAGCTGGGGAAATAGCCGAACGCCCCGTCGTACCAGTGGATGTCCTGCAGGCAGCCGCGCGCGTCGTCCGGCGGGGTCATGCCCGAGCAGCGCGGCGAGCCCGTCGTTCCACGCCCCCGGCAGGTCGGCCACCGCCAGGTCGCCGGCGACCAGCGCCTGCTCCAGCCGGAAGCGCAGGATGACATGCGCCGGATAGGTCATCTCGTCGGCGTCGACGCGGATGAAGCCGCGCGCGACGTGCCGCCACAGCCGACCCAGGTTGGCCGGGCGATACGGCGCCTGGTCGCCGCCGAAGGTGGCGTGCAGCTCCGGCCCGAGCCAGGACAGGAACGCGTCCGAGCGGCAGGCCTGCATCTCGATGATCAGCGACTGGCTCTCGTGCGCCGCCATGCCGGCCGCCTCGCCGACCGGCTGGCGGGCATGCGCGGTCGGCAGGCCGCGTTCGTACAGCGCGTGGCCGGTCTCGTGCACCACCGCGAGCACCGCCTGGGTGAAGTCGGCCTCGTCGTAGCGGGTGGTGATGCGCACGTCGGTCGGCGTGCCGCCGGAGAACGGATGCGCCGAGCGGTCCAGCCGCGCGTGGTCGAAATCCAGGCCGATGCGCTCGGCCAGGCGGCGGCACAGCGCCTCCTGCGTGGCCACCGGGAAGGGGCCGGCGGGGCGGACGGGGGCGGGCAGGCGGGCCTGGCGCGCCTCGACCTCGGGCAGCGCGCGGTGCAGGAAGCGCCTCGTAGGCGGCGAACACCGGGGCCACGTCGGCGGCGGCGACGCCGCGCTGGTAGCCGTCCATCAGCGCGTCGTACGGCGCCAGGCCGAGCGCCGGGGCCAGCGCGGCGGCCTGCTCGCGGACCAGCCGCAGCACCTCGGCGAGGTGCGGCCGGACCAGCGCGAAGTCGTTGGCGCGGCGCGCCTCGCGCCAGACCTTCTCGCAGGCGGAGTTGGCCCGCGCCTGGGCTTCGACCAGCTCGGCCGGCAGCGCCGTGGCGCGGGTGTGGGCGTGGCGCATCAGGCGGAGGTTGGCGGCGCGCCAGGCGGCCGCGTTCGCGGCGGCGCCCGGGGCGGCGTTCGGGTCCGGGCCTGGCGCGGCGGGGCCGGCTGCCGCGGGCAGCGCCGCCTCGGCCGCGGCGAGGTCGTCGGCGACCGCGGGCGCGGTCAGCAGGCCGTGCGCCACGCCGGCCAGCACCGCGAGCTGGTCGCCGCGCGCCGCGCCGCCGCCGGGCGGCATCATCGCCGCGGCGTCCCAGCCGAGCATGGCGCCGGCCTCGCCGATCGTGGCGATGCGGGTGAAACGCTCGGTCAGCCGGTCATAGGCGGTCATGCTTGCACGGCCTTCCGAGCCCAGATGACGAAGATCACCAGCAATGCCGCCGCCAGGCCATACCAGGTGATGGCGTATGCCAGGTGGTTGTTGGGCGGCCGCGGCAGGTGCTCGGCCGGGATCGGCAGGCCCTGCGGCATCCCTGGCGGCGGCGGCGCGGCCAACGCGACCAGGATGAACGGCGCCACGTGCTCCAGGCCGAGCGCGGCGCCGATCGCGCCCGGGTCGAGCGTGTAGAAGTGCCGCCCGGCGACGTCGTCAGGGGCGGAGAACAGCCCGGGCGTGCTCGCCTGGTGCACATAGCCGGCGATGGTGACCTGGCCCTGCGGCATCGCCATCGGCGCCTTGGGCTTGAGCGGCACCCAGCCGCGATCGACCAGCACGGGCGGGGCGCCGGCACGCCGCAGCGGCTCGATCAGGTAGGCACCGAGCTCCGGCCCGGCCCGCGTGTCGCGCACCTCGGCGGCGTAGAGCGCCGAGCGGTCGTGCATCAGCGTGCCGGTCACCGCGACCTTGGTGAAGGGCGGCGGGAAGGGCGTCCCGGGAGTGGCGGGCAACGGCACCGGCGCGGCGGCCTCGGCGTGGGCGATCTGCGCCAGGATGGCCTGCTTCCACGCCAGGCGTCGACCTGCCAGGTGCCGAGGCCGAGCAGGACGACCAGCATGGCGGCGGTCATGACGGCGGGCCACAGCAGCTTGCGGATCACGGCCTCCCCCTTCGATCACGACGGCTCAAGCGGCGGGGCCATGACAACCCGCGCTGCGGCGCCATGACGGCACAAGCGGTGGGGTCGCGACGGCACCGGCCGCGGGGCCGCGCCCCCTGACGCGGCGGGGCAATGAGACCACGTCCTGCGGGGCTGCTGCCCGACGCGCGCCGGGCGCCGGCACGTGCGGCGCTCCGGGCCGGCGCCCGGCGAGGGCGAACCACCCAGGTGGCCGCACCCGGCTTGGCCGCGCTCGGCGCATGCCGCCGCACCGCTCAGCCGCGCCGCCGACCCGGTATCACAGCCCCATCTCGGAGGCGCGATGGCGGTATTGCAGCGCGACCAGCGCGGCCTTCAGCGGCCGCATCATCAGGATCGCCAGCGGGAAGGTCACCAACGGCCACAGCACCGCGTGCACCCAGAGCGGCGGGGAAAAACGGAACTCGACCCAGAAGGCCAGCGCCACGACGATGGCGCCCAGCACCAGGATGACCGCGACCGCCGGCCCGTCGCCGGCGTCGTGCGCCCGCAGGTCGAGCCCGCAGACCGGGCAGCGCTCGCGAACGGTCAGCACGCCGACGAACAGCTTGCCTCGCCCGCAGCGCGGACACCGGCACCGCAGCGCCGCTTCGAGGACCGACGGCGGCGAGGGCTCGGCCAACGACCCGGTCAGTCCGGCGACGATCGGGCCGGCGCCCCACCAGTAGATGCAGACGAACAGGAACAGCCAGACCACATCGACGAAGTGCCAGTACCAGGCGGCCGCCTCGAAGCCGAAATGCCGCTCCGGCGTGAAATGGCCGGCGCGGGCGCGGAACCAGCAGACGATCAGGAAGCAGGTGCCGACGATCACGTGGAAGCCGTGGAAGCCGGTGGCCAGGAAGAAGGTCGAGGGATAGACGCCGCCGCCGTAGAAGTTGAACGGCGCGTGAGAGTACTCGATCGCCTGGCACAGGGTGAAGCTCATGCCGAGCAGGATGGTCAGGCCGAGCCCCTAGACCATGCCCTTGCGGTCGCGCTCCAGCAGGCAGTGATGCGCCCAGGTGATGGTGGTGCCCGACAGCAGCAGGATCATCGTGTTCAGGAACGGCAGGTGGAACGGATCGAAGGTGTGGATGGTGCGTCGGCGGCCACACCAGTCTGGCCGTTGCCCTGGGTGTCGGGGAACAGCGCGAAGTTGAAGAAGGCCCAGAAGAAGCCGACGAAGAACATCACCTCGCTGGAGATGAAGAAGCATCATGCCGTAGCGCAGGCCGAGGCGAACGACCGGGGTGTGCAGCCCCGGCGTGCGGCTTTCCTTCACCACGTCGCGCCACCAGAAGAACATGGTGCCGAGCACCAGGACGGCACCGACCAGCAGCAGGATGAAGTTGCCGAAATGCGCGGCGAAGATGATGCCGAGCACGGTGCAGAACCCGCCGAGCGCGCCGACGATCGGCCACGGGCTCGGATCGACCAGGTGATAGGGGTGCTTCAGGCCGTGAGCCTGCGGGAACCGTGGCGCCGTGCGCGTCGCTGCTCATGCCAGATCCATGCGGTTTGACCGGGGAAACCGCCCCGGCACGGCGGCCGCATCATCGCCAATTCGCTCGGTAGTTCAAGGGGAAGAGTGGAGAGCCGGCTGCAAACTCGGAGCGGCTGCACCGGATCGAATCTTCATGCGAGGCCAGGCCCCGTCATGGCTTCGTCAGTGGCCCGACATGCGGCCCGGCCTTGGCCAGCGCGCCGGTTTTCGCCGCATCGGCCAGGGTGCGGAAGAACGTGTAGGACAGCGTGATCACGTGCACGTCGGCGGTGTCCGGGTCGGTGGCGATCGCCGGATCGACCCAGAAGCTGACCGGGAACTGCATCTCCTGGCCGGGCGCCAGCGTCTGCTGGTTGAAGCAGAAGCAGGCGGTCTTGTGGAAATACTTGCCGACCTTGTCGGGGGTGACGTTGTAGAGCGCGATGCCGGTGACCGGTGTCTGCGCCTCGTTGCGCGCGGTGTAGAACGCCACCTGCTCGTCGCCGAGTTGCAGCGTCACCTTGGCCTGCTCGGGGGCGAAGCGCCAGGGCAGGCCGGGATTCATGTCGGCGTTGAAGCGCACCGTGATGCTGCCAGCGGCGACGCCGGGCGAGGCCTCGGGGCCGATCTGCGGCGTGCCGCCATAGCCGGTGACGGCGCAGAACACGCGATACAGCGGGATCGCGGCGAACGACGCGCCGAGCATGGCCAGCACGATGCCGGTCAGCGAGAGCGCCATCCACAGGTTGCCGCGGTCGCTGGTTCATCCGGTCTTGGTCATCTTCACCATGGTGATCGCGTAGAACAGCGCGGCCAGCGCGAGCAGCACCGCCAGCAGCGCCCAGTTGCGCGCACGCCGCCGCCGGGCGAGGTCACCGCGGGGGGCGGCGTCCGGCCGGCGTTCGGGGCCGGCGGCTTGCCGTTGGCGTTCATTCCGGCGGCGTCCATGCCGGGTCATCCCGCCAGCCGGTCGACGGCGAGCGCGGCGAACAGCACGAACAGATACAGGATCGAGTATTTGAATGCCGCGCGCGCCGGCGCGTCGCCGGTCAGGCTGACGCCGGCCGCGTCCTGGCGGTCGCGCGCGCACGCGCCAGATGCACCCCAGGAAGCCGGCGCCGAGCACCAGCGCGGCGATCGCGTAGACCGGGCCGGAGAAGCCGATCGCCCAGGGCGCCAGCGACAGCGGCACCAGCAGCAGCGTGTAGAGCACGATCTGCCGGCGGGTTTCCTTGGCGCCGGCCACCACCGGCAGCATCGGCACGTTGGCGCGGCGGTAGTCGTCGTTGGCCCACAGCGCCAGCGACCAGAAATGCGGCGGCGTCCAGAAGAACACGATGGCGAACAGGATCAGCGGCACCAGGTCGACCGAGCCGGTCACCGCGGCCCAGCCGATCACCGGCGGGAAGGCGCCGGCGGCGCCGCCGATGACGATGTTCTGCGGCGTGCGGCGTTTCAGCCACATCGTGTAGACGAAGACGTAGAAGCCGATCGACAGCGCCAGCACCGAGGCGGCGGCGAGGTTGACCGCGAGGCCCATGACGATCACCGAGGCGGCGGCCAGGGTCACGCCGAAGCCCAGTGCCTCGCCGGGCGCGATGCGTCCGGCCGGGATCGGCCGGTTGCGGGTGCGCCGCATCAGCGCGTCGATGTCGCGGTCGTACCACATGTTGATCGCGCCGCAGGCCCCGGCGCCGACGGCGATGCACAGCACGGCGGTGAACGCCAGCACCGGGTGCAGGTGCCCGGGCGCCACCAGCAGCCCGATCAGCCCGGTGAACACCACGAGGCTCATCACCCGCGGCTTCAGCAGCGTGAACCAGTCGCGCAGCTTCCGAGCCGCCGGTACGGCCGGGCGAGCCGGCCGCGGTGCGAGCAGGGGGGATCTGCTTCCCCTGCCGGCACCGTGCGCGATCCGCTGGGCGCTGATCAGCTCGATCCGGCTCAGCGGATGCGCGGCAGTTCCTCGAAGGTGTGGAACGGCGGCGGCGAGGAGACGGTCCATTCCAGCGTCGTGGCGCCCTCGCCCCAGTAGTTGTCGGCCAGATGCTGCTTCGAGGTGAAGGTGCGGTAGACGACATACAGGAACACCAGGAAGGCGACGCCGCTGATATAGGCGCCGACCGAGGAGACGTAGTTCCAGCCGGCGAAGGCCGCCGGATAGTCCGGGTAGCGGCGCGGCATGCCGGACAGGCCGAGGAAGTGCTGCGGGAAGAAGGTCAGGTTGACGCCGATGAAGGTCAGCCAGAAATGCACCTTGCCCCAGAACTCCGGATACTGGTGGCCGGACATCTTGCCGATCCAGTAGTAGAAGCCGGCGAAGATCGAGAACACCGCGCCGAGCGACAGCACGTAGTGGAAATGCGCCACCACGTAGTAGGTGTTGTGCACGATCTCATCGATGCCGGCATTGGCCAGCACCACGCCGGTGACGCCGCCGATGGTGAACACGAACAGGAAGCCGATCGCCCACAGCATCGGCGTCTTCAGCTCGATCGAGCCGCCCCACATGGTGGCGATCCAGGAGAAGATCTTGATCCCGGTCGGCACCGCGATGACCATCGTCGCCGCCATGAAGTAGGCGCGGGTGTCGACGTCGATGCCGGAGATGAACATGTGGTGCGCCCACACCACGAAGCCGACCACGCCGATCGCCACCATGGCATAGGCCATGCCGAGATAGCCGAAGATCGGCTTCTTGCTGAAGGTCGAGATCACGTGGCTGATGATGCCGAAGCCCGGCAGGATCATGATGTAGACTTCGGGGTGGCCGAAGAACCAGAACAGGTGCTGGAACAGCACCGGGTCGCCGCCGCCGGTCGGGTCGAAGAACGCGGTGCCGAAGTTACGGTCGCAGATCAGCATGGTGATCGCGCCGGCCAGCACCGGGATCGACAGCAGCAGCAGGAACGCGGTGACCAGGATCGACCACACGAACAGCGGCATCTTGTGCAGCGTCATGCCGGGCGCGCGCATATTGAAGATCGTGGTGATGAAGTTGATGGCGCCGAGCAGCGAGCTGGCGCCGGCCAGGTGCAGCGCGAACAGCGTGCAGTCCATGCCGATGCCGGGCTCGTAGGTCGCGTTCGACAGCGGCGGATACAGCGTCCAGCCGGAGCCGGACTCGCCCATCAGCAGCCCGGTCATGATCAGGATGAAGGCCGGCGGCAGCAGCCAGAAGCTGATGTTGTTGAGCCGCGGGAACGCCATGTCGGGGGCGCCGATCATCAGCGGCACGAACCAGTTGCCGAAGCCGCCGATCAGCGCCGGCATGACCGAGAAGAAGATCATCAGCAGCCCGTGCGCGGTGACGATGGTGTTCCACTCCTGGCCCGGAGGTCACCACGTCGTTGCCGGGGTGCATCAGCTGCGCGCGCATGATCTCCGACAGGATGCCGCCGATCAGGCCGCCGACCACCGCGAAGCTCAGATGTACAGCGTGCCGATGTCCTTGTGGTTGGTGCTGCACAGCCAGCGCAGCAGGAACCCCGGCTTGTGGTCATGCGTGGGCGTGGGCGTCGTCGTGGGTTGTGGCCGACATCTTCCGTCTCTCCTTCGCGCGCTGCTCGCTGCTTCAGCGCTGAACCTGTGCCGTCGCCGCCAGGCTGAACGGCTTGTCCCCGCCAGTCCGCCCAACGCCAGCTTGGCCGACGCCACGTCGATCCGGGTTGCGCCGGCTGGTGTCGTGCTGGCCTGGGTCACGTCGGCCGATGTCGCCCCGTCCGGCGCTGCCAGGGCAGGGGATGGCGCGGCGGCGGCGGTGGCCTTGCTGCCGGCATCCGAGAACTTGCTCTTCGCCTGCACCAGCCAGGCCTCGAATTCCTGCGGCGTCACCGCGCGCACCACGATCGGCATCCGGCTGTGGTTGGTGCCGCAGATCTGGTTGCACTCGCCGTAGTAGATGCCGGGCTTGTCGGCGCGGCAACCAGGTCTCGATCGTGCGGCCCGGGATGGCGTAGCGCTGCACGCCGAGCGAGGGACGAAGAAGCTGTGGATCACGTCGCTGCTGGTGGTCAGGACGCGGATGTTCTTGCCCGCCGGCACCACCAGGTCGTTGTCCACGGTCAGCAGCCGGAGCTGGCCCGGCTTCAACTGGTCGTCCGGCACGATGTAGCTGGAGAAGTCGATGTTGCCCTTGTCGGGGTAGGCGTATTCCCAGTACCACTGGTGCCCGGTCACCTTGACCGTCAGGTCGGCGTCCGGCGTGCGGTCCTCGTAATACACCAGGCGGAACGACGGGATCGCGATCACCACCAGGATCAGGATCGGCAGCACCGTCCAGGCGACTTCCAGGACGCGTGTTGTGGCTGGTCTGGCTGGGGATCGGGTTGCGCCTGGCGTTGTAGCGCCACATCACCCAGACCAGCAGGCCGGCGACGAACAGGGTGATCAGGGTGATGATCACCAGCACCAGGTTGTGCAGACCGATGATCTGCCGCTTCAGCGGGCCGCCCGCCGCCTGCATGCCGATTTCCCATGGGCGCGGCGCGTAGACCTGCTGGGCCAGCGCCGGCGAGATGGCGCCGAGCGCGCCGATCAGCCCCAGCGGCACCATCATCGGGGCACTCAAGGCAGCGATCAGCGCGGCACACAGCCGCCGAAAATAGCGCATCGACCCGTCCATCCCAGTTACGTCCCCCGCCGGACCACGCCATGCTCCGACTTCTGGACTGTGGCCCTACCGGACCATTTGCGCCAGATCAAGGTCCCGTGTGAAACAACCTGCACTCTGCACGGTTTCCGTCGTGCCGGTCAGGCAACATCGCCGGGCGCCAGATCCGCCGGCGCTGGCGCCGCCCGGTGCCCCATCGCCTGCCCGGCTGGCCGGCCCGGCTGCCGCGCGCTGTCGTGGCCGCCGACGCGGGGCTTGCCGCGCCGACCGGGCTTCGCGCCTGGCGAAGCCAGCCTGTCGCGGCGGCGGCGCGAACCCGGCCGATGGGACCGTCGGGTCACCATGGTGCCTTGGCCAACATCCCGCGGCAGCGGCAGCAATCCGGGCTAGTTCGCCAGGCGCACGAGGGTGAAGATGCCGAACGGCGGCGTCGGCAGCGCCTCGGCCTGGGCGCGATCGGCGGGGCCGAACAGCGCCTCCATGGCGAAGTCCGGATGCCAGCCCAGCGCGCGCGAGGCCGGTGCCATCGCCCGCTCGACCCACCAGCGCGGCCCCGCCTTGGCAGCGAAATGGTTGACGAACAGCAGGGTGCCGCCGGGGCGGACCACCCGGCGCATCTCCGCCAGCAGCCGCGGCGGGTGGGGCACCACCGAGGCGACGAACATCGCCACCGCGATGTCGAAGCTGGCATCGGCGAAATCGGTCGCCTCGGCGTCCATCTCGTGCAGCGCCTCGATGTTGCGCAGCCCGTGCTGGGCGACGCGGGCGCGGGCGCGGGCCAGCATCTCGGTCGACAGATCGATGCCGGTGATCCGCTTTTCCGCCAGGTAGCGCGGCAGCGCGAGGCCGGTGCCGACGCCCATCTCCAGCACCCGCACGCCCGGCAGGCGGTTGGCCAGCGCCACCGCGCGGCGGCGGGCGATGGTCGAGACGCCGCCGAATGCCACGTCGTAGACCCCGGCCCAGCGGCGATAGGCGTCGCGAACGGCATCGGCATCGAGCGCGAACCGCGGCTCGCCACCACCCGGGCCGGAACCGCGACGTGACGGCAACAGCGTGTAACTCATGCGAGGCGGTTCCCTTCTGGGTGCTGCGTAGACAACCGCCATGTATCGCGCAAGCGTTCAATGAAACCGACGCGGGTTATCCGCACTCCGCGCGGGTCGGTGTGGCGGATTGGGCGCGGTGCCGATCGGCCACGGGCAGCCTGCCGAGCGGCCACGAAACACCAGGCCGGGACGGCGGCCCAGGGCACCCGCCCAGCAGCCGCCCAGGGTAGCGCCCAGGGTAGCACCGCTGGCAGCGGCCGAGGCGAAGCCGCGGTCAGGCCACCGGCACGGGGTCGGCCATAGGATCGGTTGCCTGGACCGGTTGAGCGGACCGCGCGGCCGTTGGGCGAACCAACCCGTCGGACCGCCCCCGCGGCCGGTCAGGCGGACCGACCAGCTGGTTGGCCGGCGGACCGATCAGTCGGTGGGGCTGAGATCGACCGCAGCCGAGCGGCCGTTCTGCTGCTCCTCGACCTCGAAACCGATTTTCTGCCCCTCGTTCAGGCTGCGCAGCCCCGCCTTCTGGACCGCGCTGATGTGGACGAAGATGTCCTTGCCCCCGGTGTCAGGGGCGATGAAGCCGTAACCCTTGGTCGGATTGAACCATTTCACGGTGCCCTGGGGCATCGACGTGCTGCCTTTCTGCCTGCGGGCGCGCCACCAAGCGACACCCTGAGTGAACAGGGGCATCCCGACCTGATGTCCAATTGTCCCGTCAGGAACGCCCTTCCCTTTGGCAGGTGCCTGTCCTCGTTAGCCGAGCGGGACCGCGTGACTGCCGAGGCAGACGATAACCATCCCGGCCGCAGGCCGCAATCAATCCCGACATGGCCGTGTGGTTTTTGCGCCTGCGAACAAGGCGCGAGGCCGCGGGCAAAGCCGCGCCAAGGCGTGGCGCCGGCCAGCGACCCGTCGGCAAGCCGAGGCATCACCCGCCTTGTGGCCGGCAAGCCGGCACCCACACCGCCCGACCGGGCCGCTCTACCGGGCCGCCCGACCGGGTCGCCCGGTTTGGACCGGCAGTCTCAGGCGGCGTCCTCGCGCCGGTCGCGCACCCTCACATAGGCCAACTGCGCGTGCTCGGTGCAGTACGGCTTGCCGGGCACCGACTCGGCATCGCAGAAGTGAAACTCGCGCGTGCCCGGCTCGCCGATCGGCCAGCAGCAGGCCACCAGCCGGCCATAGGGGCGCGGCGGCGGGGCCGGCACCCGCGCCGGGACCGGCACCGGCCTCGGCCGTGGCGTCACGACGGCCTGCGGCATGGCCATCATCGGCTGGGCGCTGGATAGCGGCGGCAGCGTCGGCCCCATCGTGCGCGGCACCGCGCGTCGCGGCTGCGCGGCAGTGGGGCCGTCGCGGCGGATCGGCGAGGGCCGCGCCGGCAGGTCGAGCCGATGCGCCTTGCCCACCACCGCGTTCTTCGACACCCCCAGGCGGCGGCCGATCTCGGCGGTTGAATGCCCATCCGCCCAGAGCGCGCGCAGGTGAACGATCGTCTCCTCACTCCACTCCATATCGTGGGTCCCCCATCCGTGTGACCACAAAATACGGTAGAGGGGGATCTCCCCGGAAACAACACGAGAATCCGCTCCGACCACAAAAACTTGTGGAAAACTCGCAATTCGACTACCAGGGATTGATCGCCGGCGGGCGAGAACGCAGGGTCCCGACCCCGTCGCGGCAACCGCCGCGCCAATCCCGCCGCTCCGCCCCGCGCACCGCGCCACCCGGCCGCCGCCACGCCGCCGCCCGGCGCAGGCGCGGCAACCACATCGGCCCCCCCCGCCCCGCCGCCCCGTCAGCTCAGAACAGCAGCCCCTTGCGCAGCAGCCCGTGCACCCCCTTCTCGCCGTTCACCGTCTGGGTGACGTGGAAATCCACCGCCAGCGAGCAGAACTGATACGCCTCGTTGCGCGACAGGTTGGAGCGCGCGCAGATGAACGCGATCATCTCCCGCAGCGCCGTCTTCATCGCCACGTCGAGGTCCTCGTGCATCCCCATGCTGATGAAATGCGTCGCCGTCTCGGCCCGCGGATAGGCCAGCAGCGGCGGCCGCGCCCCGCCCGGGACGCTCGGCTGGGCCGGATTCCGGTGCAGCGTCAGGGTAAACGTGCCGGTCAGGCAGATCTCCAGCGCGTTGATGCAGACCTCGCCGTCGCCCTGCACCCCATGGCCGTCGCCGGCGGAGAAATTGGCGCCCTCGACCCACACCGGCAGGAACAGCATCGCCCCCTCGCCGACCTCCTTGTTGTCGAGGTTGCCGCCATGCGCGCGCGGCTCCTTGGTCGAAATCGTCCCCCACTCGGCCGGCGGCGCCACGCCCATCACGCCGAAGAACGGCGCCAGCGGCAGCTCCGTGCCCCACGGCAGCCTGGCGACGCGCCGCGCCCGGTCGATCGGGATGTGGCTGAGGGTGCGCTCGGGGAAATCCTCCGGCAGCGTCCCCATCAGCGGGCGGAACCCGCAATAGCCCCAGTCGGCGCCGAATTCGATCTTGTCGATGCGGACTTCCAGCATGTCGCCCGGCCGGGCACCGGCGACCGCGACGGGACCGGTGAGGATGTGCCCGCCGACCCGCGGCAACCCGGCGGCATGGATCGCGGCCAGCGCCGGGGGAATGGCCATCCCGGCGCTTGGCGGCGGCATCACCTCCGGCCCGCCGGAGACGCATTCCAGCACCACCGTCTCGCCGGAATTGACCGTGATCAGCGGCTTGTAGGCAGCATCGAAGGTGCCCCACCGCACGGTGGCGGGGCTCGGCGAGAGGCGGTGCGTGGCCATGCGCGGCACTCCGTCAGGGAACCTGCCGCAATGCGCGCAGATCGGCGCGCCGCGTCAAGCGGCGTCGCGCGCCTGCGTCTTGGTGCTGCCGGCGGTGGCGCCGGGGCCCGAGATGGTGCCGGCCGGCTTCTCCGCGCTGGCCTCCATCGAGTCGTCGTCGGGCTCCGCCATGTTCTTCTTGAACGACTTGATGCCCTTGGCGAAGTCGCCCATCAGGCCGCTGACCTTGCCGCCGCCGAACAGCAGAAGCACGACCAGCAGCACCACCATCCAATGCCAGATGCTGAAGCTACCCATAACTCCTCCATGCGCGGTGGCGGCCGTCAGGCCGCGGTGCTCCCCGCCGGATACGACATGGCGCGCGGCGCGGCGCGATGCAAGCGATGATTGGCCCGGGCGAGGGGGGCGAACCAAGCCAGGCCAGGGGCTCCGCCCCGGACCCCGCCAAGGGGCGCTGCCCCTTGGAACCCCGCCAAGGGCTCGCCCTTGGAACCCTTCACCGGGAGTGTGGGGAGGGGGAGGGGGCGGGTGGGCACGGTGCCGGTGCCGGCCGTCGCGACGGCCGACACCGGCACCGGGCCCGTCCGCCCCCTCCCCCTCCCCACACTCCCGGTCATGGAGTCCAGGGGCCGCTGCCGGCGCCTGCCCCCGGGCACTTGTCCCGGGGGGTGGGGGGTCCCAATGGTACCATGGGGGGGCAACGCCCCCTGGCGGGTTTCAGGGCGGAGCCCTGACCTTGCTTCGATCACCCGCTGGCTCTGGGGCCAGCCGTCCTCACGTTGCATGGGATCGTAACGCCCCGCTTTCAATTTGCCCCGCCGCGCCGCCCACCGGTACCGCCTGCGGCACCCGCCAACCCGGCGGCACCACAGGACCGAACCGCGCGGCAAGCAGCGCGGCCACGCCCCCCGCCCAGGTCCCGGCCAGCGGCGTGCTGCGCAGCGCTTCGGCCTTGGTCGGGGTTAGCCGCGTCAGCCGCGGCTCGGCCCCGGCTCTCACGTTGCATGGGATCGTGCCGCTCCCCGCGCAAACTACACCTCGCCCGCAATGCGGGCTTGGGCCGCGAAGAGCGGACCAAGGTCGGCGCGCGCAGCGCGCCGGGTGAGGGTGGGGCCCCACATGCCGCCGCCGGAACCTCCCCCGCCCCCCCTTCCCCGGCCTTCACGTTGCATGGGATCGTGCCGCCCGCCGCGCGACATCCCCCTCGCCAGCTCCGCGGCCCTGGGAGGCGAGGAGCGGACCAAGGTCGGCCCGCCCGGCGCCGCAGGCGAGGCCAGCGCCCCACATGCCGCCGCCGGAACCGCCCCCGCCGCCGGCGCCGCCTCACGTTGCATGGGATCGTGCCACTCGCCGCGCGCCCCGCCATACCCACCGCCCGCCGCCCCCTTCCGCGCCGCCCGCTCCGCCGCCCGCGCAACGGCGATCGCCGCCTGCCACGGGGCGCGGGCCGCCGCCTCCGCCTGCGCCGCGCGCCGGTCGATCTCCCGCCGGCGCAGCGCCTGCCGCGCCGCCCGGGCGGCCCGCCCGGCCTTCGCCCCGCGCGCGCCGCCGCCGCGGGGCTTCACGGTGCCCGGCTTCACGTTGCATGGGATTGATCCCGCGTCCGGCGCCAACCCCAGGTTCGAGGGATGGACCGGCGGCATCAGCTCCGGCGGCCACTGCCGCAGCCGCGCCGCCATCTCCGCCGGCAGGTGCGCCCGCAGCCGCGACGCCTGGCAATACAGCCGGGTCCGCACCACCAGCGCCCGGACGTAGCGCTGCATCGCCCGCTCCGGCGCCGAGTCCATCCCGTGCGTGGTGTGCGCGGCGATCATCCGCGCCATTCCCTCCGCCGTGCGCGGCCCGGTGCACAGCCCGCCATGCATGCGGCAGCGCCCGTTCGCCATCGCCGGCGCGCGGCACGCCGCGCCGGCGCGGGTCCGCGCCCCGCAGCGCGGCGCCAGGTTCGGATTGCCGCGCGGGTTGCCGTGGCGCAGCGGCCCGCGCCCGGCGCCAGGCGGCGGCGCCGGCCCGCCCGAGGCCAGGCTCGGCAGCGCCATGCCGCCCGCGCTCATGCCGCCGGCCCGGTCGGCAGCTGGCCGTCGGTAGCGGGCCGCGCCACCGCGCCGCCGGGCCGCAGCCGCGGAAACGCCAGGATGGTCGCCCCTGGCGCGGCGGCGGTCGCGGCCGCGGTCGCCTCGCCTGGTCCTCGCCGGGTCGCCGCCGGCCGGTCCGGGTCGAACAGCCACACCAGGTTCGCCGCCGGCAGCGCGAACCCGGCTGCCGCCGGCGCCTTGCCCGGGGTCGTCGCCTGGCGCCGCATCCGCCGCAGCGTGCGCTCCAGTTGGCCGGCCAGGCGGGTCAGCCTGGCGACCAGGCGGCGCTGCGTCTGCGCCTGCTGCTCCGGCAGCTCCGGCGCGGCGGCCTGCCGTGCGGTGTCCTCGGCCAGCAGCCGCACGCTGAGCAGCTGGGTGACAAACAAGGCCTGGAGCCCAGTCGTCGGGGCGTAGGCGGCGATGGCCTCGGCGATCCGCGCGCGGCGCGGGTCGTCCGCGGCCGCGGCCGCGGCGGCTTGCGGTGCGGGCAGGGTGGTCAGGACGCTGGCGAGCAGGGCGCCGGCGGAGGGCGCTGGCGGCGTGGGCGCCGGGGCGATCTGGGCGACGAAATCGTCGGACAGCAGGGACATACGGATGTACTCCGGGCAAAAAATAGGCCAGGAGGTTAAGGAGGAATGGTTAATGGTTGGTTAGCGGCGGGCAACAAAACCTGCCTGCCGCGCTCGGACCTGCGTCCGGTGGTTGGCGCAAAACGCCCGCTCTTTCCACTCGACCCGCTTGATCGGTCGTGGGCCGGGTTGAATGTCCGCTTTCGACCCAGGCTGTGTGAAAACGTTGAACCGTAACGACAATGAGCAACTTTTTGGCCCAGGGGGTCTCCGACCTGAATATTTCAACGTGCCGTCGCGCCAGCCGTCAACATCTCCTTGCGCGATGACCGTCGGCCATCAAGTTTTCACACAGCCTCGACCCACAGCGGCTGTTAGGTGATCGCGTCGGCTACAGTCGGGATCCGATCGAGGCAGTGTGAAAACGTATTTGCTGCCAATTCTCGCACAACTATATGTCGAGAACAGCCAGTCTCTCATGCGGAAGGATTCAACGCGGATGGCCACGGAACCACAAAATTCCGCATTGCCGTTACCGCACGTCGGGTTCACACAACCTCGACCCACAGCGGCTCCTTGCCTCGCGTGGCGGGAACGGTCCCTTGACGCATAGTCGTCATTCGGCAGGGTAGGCAGCGACATGGAAGCGGGAGGACCGAACTGTCACTTCTGATACCAGCGGCCCGAAATGATGACCCTTCCATCATTTCGGGCCGCCGGTATCGCGCGCGGGGTTGGTGGGGCGGCCGCGCGCCAAAACGAAGACTTATACCGACGGCCCAACGCAGGCCGATCGGTCATCCGATAGGGCCGTTGGTATGACACGAAATGTTCACGGACCGGATGATCAACGTCCGGCGAGAGCGACTTGCGAAATTTGGATTGACGGTGGCCCCGTCGGGTGCTCAGGAGGAGGGCAGCGATCGGGTGCACCGACATGACCTAACCAGGCCAAACGGGGGACATCACAATGAACCGTCGGCAATTGTTCATCTCGACGGCCAGGGCGGCACTGGCCAGCGCATTCGGTGGCTCGTTTCTGTCGGGCAAGGCCAATGCGCAACCCCATGGGGCTGCCGCGCCGGCGTCCGCCGAGGGCGTGCTGCACGGCGTGTCGGGCAGCCCGAGTGCCACCATCTCCATCGACGGCCGCCACCTGCCCCCCGCCCCGCCGGCATTCGGCGGCGTGATCAAGGACAGCGCCAAGAACTCCAAACCCTGGTGGCCGCCGCGCGTCGTGCCGCCCCAGGGCGCACCCAACGTGCTGCTGATCATGACCGACGACCAGGGCTACGGTGTCAGCAGCACGTTCGGCGGCATCATCCCCACGCCGGCGCTGGACCGCATCGCGAACACAGGACTGCGCTATACCCAGTTCCATTCCACCGCACTGTGCTCACCCACGCGCGCCGCGCTGATCACGGGGCGCAACCACCATGAGGTCGGCTTCGGCGTGATCTCGGAGCTGTTGACCGGTTACCCAGGCTACGATTCCTATATCGGTCCGGAGCACGCCACGATCGGCCGCATCCTGCGCGAGCACGGCTTCGCCACCTCGTGGTTCGGCAAGAACCACAACACGCCGGGCTTCCAATACGCGGGCCCGTATGACCAATGGCCGTCGGGCATGGGATTCGACTATTTCTATGGCTTCATGGGCGGCGAGACTGACCAATGGACGCCCTATCTGTTCCGTGACCATACCCAGATTTTTCCGTGGGTGGACCAGCCAGGCTACAACCTCACCACCGACATGGCGGATGAGGCGATCAAGCACATGCGAAGCCTGGACGCCACGGCGCCCGACCAGCCGTTCTTCGTCTATTACGTTCCCGGCGGAAGCCATTCGCCGCACCAGCCGACACAGGAATGGATCGACAAGTTCAAGGGCAAGTTCGACATGGGCTGGAATGCCATGCGCGACGAGATTTTCGCCAATCAGAAGCGCCTTGGGGTCATTCCGCCGACGACGGAGCTTACCGAATGGCCGGACAGCCTGGCAAAGTGGGAAACGCTGTCGGCCGACGAGAAGAAGCTGTTTGCCCGACAGGCGGCGGTTTTCGCGGCCTACACGGCCTACACCGACCACGAGATCGGCCGCGTCATCCAGGCGGTCGAGGACATGGGCAAGCTCGAAAACACGCTGATCATCTACATCTGCGGGGACAACGGCACCAGCCCCGAAGGCACGCTGCTCGGCACGCCCAATCAGTACACCTCCTACAACGGCATCCTGGAGATCCCGGTCGAAGAGCAGCTCAAGTTCTACGACATTTGGGGATTGGCGCCGACCTACCCGCACATGGCGGTGGCCTGGGCGTGGGCGTTCGACACGCCGTTCAAATGGACCAAGCAGGTGGCGTCGCACTTCGGCGGCACGCGCCAGGGCATGGCGATCTCGTGGCCCGCCCGCATCAAGGACACCGGCGGCATCCGCACCCAGTTCCATCATATCATCGATATCATGCCGACCATCCTTGAGGCCACCGGTATCAAGGCGCCACAATTTGTTGACGGCATCGAGCAAGAGCCGATCGAGGGCGTCAGCATGATGTACACGTTCGACAAGGCGAGCACCGCCAAACCCTCGACCCACCAGACCCAGTACTTCGAGATGGCGGGCCATCGCGGGATCTACCACGATGGCTGGTACGCCAACACGACGCCGCCGGTCGCGCCGTGGGTGCTGAACGCGAAGATGCCCGACGTCGATGCCTACAAATGGGAGCTGTACAACCTGACGAAGGACTATTCCCAGGCCAACGACCTCGCGGCAAAGATGCCGGCCAAGCTCAAAGAAATGCAGGCGTTGTTCGCGCGGGAGGCGAAGAAATACCACGTGTATCCGCTGGACAATTCCCAGTTCCAGCGCGCGATCACGCCGCGGCCGAGTGCCACGGCGGGAAAGACTGTCTTCACCTACTCGGGGGAGATTGCGGGCATTCCGCTCGGCAGCGCGCCGAGCATCCTGAACCGCTCGTTCACGATCACCGCCGAGGTCGAGGTCCCGGAGGGCGGCGGTGATGGCATGATCGTCACCGCGGGCGGGTGGTCCGGCGGATATGGGCTGTACCTGCTCAAGGGCAAGCCGGTGTTCACCTACAACCTGCTTCAGCTCTTGCAGCCCCGCTGGGCGGGTGAACAGACGCTCACGCAGGGCAAGCACACGATCGTGTTTGACTTCACCTACGACGGCCCCGGCATCGCCAAGAGCGGCACCGGCGTGCTGCAAGTTGACGGCCAGGAGGTCGCCAGGCTGAAGACCCCGAAGACGATCCCGTTCCTGATGCCGGCTGACGAGAGCTTCGACATCGGGGTCGACACGCGCACCGGGGTGAACGACCTGGATTACAAGGTGCCCTTCCGCTTCAACGGCACGATCGCCAAGCTGACCTTCAAGCTTGGGCCGACGCAACTGGCCGAAGAAGACCACAGGAAGATGCAGTTCGCGATGGCCGTTGCGAACGACTAGAAGCACGCATGAGCGGAAGGACTGTTACGGTTCTGGCGGTTGGCCGCGGAGGTCGGTATGCCGGCACGACGTGAGCCCCTGGAACGCGACTGCAAGGCCGACAACAGAACGCGGACCGGCTTGCCCGCAAATGCGCCGGCCCACTCAACATGATAAGGAGCGCGACGTGAGCAAGTCTCTAAGAGTAGCAGCGTTGGTTTCAGCCTTGGTCGCGGCGGGCACGGTCGCCGCCCATGCCCAGGGCATGTTGTTGGACTACGCAGCCGACAGGGTGATCCAGAAGTATCAAACGTCGACCTGTGAGCAGTTGAAGCAACAACGGGCGGAGCCCCAATCGGAGAAGGAGAAGTTGGCCTTGGAGTACCTGCGCAACGACACGCAGGCACGGGTGGCTTTCATCAACAGGATTGCCGCGCCGGTGGCCAACAAGATGTTCGAGTGCGGGATGTTCCCGTGAGGCTCGCCTTCGGCATCGATTGATATCGGGACCATGGACGAAGCGAAGTTCAACAATCTGGGCAAAATCCTCGCCTTCTCGGCAGTCGTCGAAGTCGGCACTGGCCTTGCCCTGATGATCGACCCGGCGATTGTCATCGCCTTGCTCCTGGGCACAAGCGAGCCTGGCATGGGGATACCGCTTGCTCGGTTTCTTGGCATCGCACTGCTCGCGCTGGGATTGGCATGCTGGCCGATCGGCCAACGCGCAGAGTATCGTTCGAAGCCGTTCCAAGGGATGGTGGCCTACAACCTATTGGTCGCGCCGTTCCTGGCGTACGTGGGCACACTCGGACATCTGGGGGGCCTGCTGTTATGGCCGGCTGTTGCGCTGCATGCCGCTGTAGGTCTGCTGTTGATCTGGACGTGGCACACGGAGCGACGGGCCAGGGCCTCCCATTATTGACCGCGATGGGCGCGGCCTGCATCCCGTAAATTTCGTATTGAGCGGGCGTACAGGCACCCGAAATCAGCGAGCGTTTTCGGGCAAAAATGCAGGACTTTCGCAGAGATGTTGCTTTGAGGTTGCACCTTGAGGCAACAGGAACCGTGGCAACGGTGCAATTCTATTCCTCTGATCGGCACGGGAGTGGCAACATCCGGCGAGCGGTGCCGGTCTTGCCGTCGATCACAATGTCCGGATTCCACCCGACCCGGCGACTCGGGGCCGGCAGCAGACACAGCCGCTTGCCACCCAGGCAGCGTGAAAACGCTGAACCGTAACGACAATGAGCAATTTTTTGGCCCAGGGGGTCTCCGACCTGAATATTTCAACGTGCCGTCGCGCCAGCCGTTGACATCTCCTTGCGCGATGACCGTCGGCCAACAAGTTTTCACACAGCCCCCACCCTTTGCGGACATTTGAACTGACCCACCATCAATCGATCGTCGGCATCTGTCTCCGTAATGGTCCTGCGCCAGCCGTCACGCCGACACACGCCAGTGACGAGATCGCCGACCTCGTCCGCCGCCGCTGCACGTCCCGCTGGCGCTGGTCACGTTGGCCGAGGCGATGCCATGGCCGGACCACCCCGCCATTCTCCCCGTGGACCAAGCTGCCTACTGCCGCAAGGACGGGCCGCGGCGCCGCCGCCCCGCCCCCGCCACCGCCGCCCGATGTGACTCCCCCCGCCCACGCCATGATCCCGCCCCCAAGCGGCGGAGACGCAATGCAGCCCGGCCTCGCGATCAGGCAGCTCTGTCAAGCCGCGACGGGCGGATCAGCACCTCGGCCGAGATCCCCAGGCGCGCATGCAAGCGGCGGATCATCTCGATCGACAGCCCCCGCTTGCGGTTCAACACTTCCGCGACACGGGTCCGCGTGCCGATGATGGGTTCCAGGTCCTTCCGGGTCAGGCCCTGCTGCTCCATGCGGAACTTGATCGCCTCGATCGGATCGGGCGGGTCCATGGGATAGTGCTCCGCCTCGTAGGCATCGATCAGCGTTGCCAGGATATCCAGACGATCACCGTCCGGGGTTCCGCTGTTTGCGCCCCACAGGCGTTCGACCTCGGCGAGCACTGCTTCGTAGTCCGCCTTGGTCCGAATCGGCTTCAGCTGTTTTCTCATGCTCCACCTCGGTCACGTCGATCCGGTCGTAGTCCCTGTGCGTGCCGATCCACTTGATCCACACGATGCCCTTGTCGAAATCGACCGCCACGACCAGACGGTAGGCATTGCCTTTCACGTTGAACACGATGCGATCGCCGGTCACGATGCTCGCGGTCGCGTAGGACTGCTTCACCGCCGCCGGGTTTCGCCATCGCGCCTGCTTCACCTCGTCGAACCAGGCGTCCAGTGCGGCTTTCACCGCTGGCTGATCCTGCTGGCCGGCCAGCGTCGCCACGAACTCCCGCAGGGTACGCCGGGCGATGATCCGCATGACGTCAAGCTACCACGCGCCCAATTTGGGCGCAATGGAAGCGGAGCGCAATGAACGCCGCCGCGCATCCGCCGCCGCCGCGCCGGGTCCACAAGCGGTTTGACCTTGCCCCCAACCTTCTTCCACGCAATGCGCGGACGGCACCAGCCGGGTCCGCGCGCCAGGCGCCGGCAACCCGGGCCGCGCCCAGCCGGATCAGCCGCCCCCCCGCCCGCCCCCGCCCGCCATCGCCGCCCGATGTGACTCCCACCCAACCCCCCGCCATGATCCCGCACCAAAGCAAAGGCAACCCAATGCAGCCCGGACTGCGAAGGCGTCGTCGCGGCGGAGACGGTGCTCAGCATCGCCGATCCACGGCAAAACATGCTGTGGATGCGCGGCGTCGCGGTGCCGACGCTGGTGGCCGACTACGGCTACGAGGGCACCATCGCCCTGCTCTGGGACGGCTTCGCCGGCGACGGCCTGACCCGCACCGCCATCCGCACCGCGCTCGCCGAGGCCCGTCTCGCCGCCTTCGCCGCGTTGCCCGGCTGGCTCGACCGCGCCGCGCCGCGCCCGCTGGACGCGGCGGTGCGCGCCTGCCTCGCCGCGCTGCCCGACGCCAGCGCGCCGGCGGCGATCGTCGCCGCCCTCAGCGTCGGCGTGCCGGCGCTGCTGCGCGCCCGCCAGGGCCAGGCGCCGGTGCCGCCCGACGCCGCGCTCGGCACCGCGGCGGACCTGCTGCGCATGACCCACGGCACGGCGCCGGACGCGGCGCGGGTCGCCGCGCTGGACGCCTATTTCACCGCGATGATGGACAGCGGGCTGAACGCCTCCAGCTTCGCCGCCCGCGTGGTGGCCTCCACCCGCGCCCCGCTGGCCGCGGCGGCGCTCGGCGCCTGGTGCGCCTTCACCGGCGACCTGCACGGCGGTGCCCCCGGCCCGACGCTGGCGCTGCTCGACCAGGCCGCCGCGGCGCCCGACCTCGATGCGTTCCTGGAACGCAAACTGGCCGCCGGCGAGCGGCTGATGGGCTTCGGCCACCGCCTGTTCCCGGACGGCAACGATCCGCGCGCCCGGGCGATCCGCGCCGCGCTGCGCCGGCTCGGCCCGCATGCCAGCCGGCTCGACTTCGCCAATACGGTGGAGCAACGGTTGCAGGAGGTGCTGGCGCGGCTGAAGCCCGGCCGCCGCCTGCCGGCGAACCTGGAGATCGCCGCGGCCCTGCTGCTGGATGCGCTCGGCTTCCCGCGCGAGGCCTTCACCGCGGTGTTCGCCGTCGGCCGCGCGCCCGGCTGGCTGGCCCAGGCGATGGAGCAGGCAAAGACCGGCCGGCTGTATCGCCCCGCCGCCGCCTATATCGGCCCCCCGGTCGCCACCTAGTCCGGACGGCTCATCCGGTCCCGGGCGCCATCCCGCCTAGGACAACGCCCGCTGCAACGCCGCATTGACCAGCGCCGGATTGCCCTTCCCCGCCATCGCCTTCATCACCTGGCCGACGAAGAAGCCGAACAGCTTGTCCTTGCCCGACCGGTACTCCGCCACCTTGTCGGCATTCGCCGCCAGCACCCGCTGCACCGCCGCATCGATCGCGCCGGTGTCGGTGACCTGGCGCAGCCCCTTCTCCGCGATGATCGTCGCCGGCTCCTGGCCGGTCTCCACCATCGCCTCGAACACCTCCTTGGCGATGCGCCCGTTGATCGTGCCATCGCCCATCAGGTCGAGCAGCTTGCCGAGCGCCCCGGCGCTTACCTTGCTGGTCTCGATGCTCTGGCCGGTGCGGTTCAGCGCGGCGAAGAAGTCGCCCATCACCCAGTTGGCCGCCAGCTTGGCGTCGCGCCCCTTGGCCACCGTCTCGTAGAAATCCGCCGTCGCCTGCTCGGCCACCAGCACGCCGGCGTCATAGACCGGCACGCCGTAGTCGCGGATGAAGCGCGCCTTCTTGGCATCCGGCAGCTCGGGCAACTGCGCCTTCAGCGCGGCGATCCAGTCCTCGTCCAGCACCAGCGGCAGCAGGTCCGGATCGGGGAAGTAACGGTAATCATGCGCGTCCTCCTTCGACCGCATCGATCGCGTCACCCCGCGCGCCACGTCATACAGCCGGGTCTCCTGGTCGACCGCGCCGCCGGATTCCCAAACCTCCACCTGCCGCTTCGCCTCCGCCTCGATCGCCAGCATGACGTAGCGGATCGAGTTGACATTCTTCACCTCGCACCGCGTGCGGAACGGTGCATCGTGCTTGCGCACCGAGACGTTCACGTCGGCGCGCATCGAGCCTTCCTCCATGTTGCCGTCGCAGGTGCCCAGGTAGCGCAGGATGGTGCGCAGCTTGCGCAGATAGGCGCCGGCCTCCTCCGGGCTGCGCAGGTCGGGCTCGCTGACGATCTCCATCAGCGCCACGCCGGAGCGGTTGAGGTCGATATAGGTCTTGCTCGGGTGCTGGTCGTGCAGCGACTTTCCCGCGTCCTGCTCCAGGTGCAGCCGGGTGATGCCGATCTGCTTGGTTTCACCACTGGCCAGCTCGATCTCGATCACCCCCTCGCCGACGATCGGATGCTGGTACTGGCTGATCTGATAGCCCGCCGGCAGGTCGGCGTAGAAGTAGTTCTTGCGGTCGAACCGGCTGACCACGTTGATGTGCGCGTGCAGCCCCAGCCCGGTGCGCACCGCCTGCGCCACGCATTCGCGGTTGATCACCGGCAGCATGCCGGGGAACGCCGCATCGACGAAGCTCACCTGCGAGTTCGGCTCGGCGCCGAAAATCGTCGAGGCGCCGGAGAACAGTTTGGCCTTGCTGATCACCTGGGCGTGCACCTCCAGGCCGATCACCACCTCCCACGGTCCGCTGCTGCCCTCGATCACGTAGGTCATGCCTCAGCCTCCCGCCCTGATCGCCGGCAGCGCGGCGAACCCGGCCGCGCGCTCCACCGCCGCCGCCACCGCGAACACCGTTGCCTCATCGAACGGTTTGCCGATCACCTGCAAGCCCAGCGGCAGCCCGTTGGCGTCCAGCCCGGCCGGCACGCTCATCCCCGGCACGCCGGCCAGGTTCAGCGGCACGGTGAACACGTCGTTCAGATACATCTTGATCGGGTCGTCCATGTTGTCGCCCTGCGCGAACGCCGCGGACGGCGCGGTCGGCGTCAGCATCGCATCGACCTTGCCGAACGCCTCGGTGAAGTCGCGCAGCACCAGCGCCCGCAGTTTCTGCGCGCGCAAATAATAGGCGTCGTAGTAGCCGGCCGACAGCACGTAGGTGCCGATCATGATGCGCCGGCGCACCTCGGCGCCGAACCCGGCGGCGCGGGTCTTCTCGTACAGCTCGCGCAGGTCGGCCCCCTCCTCGCGCAGCCCGAATCGCACGCCGTCGTAGCGCGCCAGGTTCGACGACGCCTCGGCCGGCGCGATGATGTAGTAGGTCGCCAACCCGTATTTGGTGTGCGGCAGCGACACGTTGACGATCTCGGCCCCGGCCGCGCGCAGCCAGCCCAGGCCCTGCTGCCACAGCGCCTCGATCTCCTCCGGCATGCCGTCCATGCGGTACTCGCGCGGCACGCCGATGCGCATCCCCTTCACGCCGCGCCCGCAGGCGGCGGCGAAGTCGGGCACCTTCACATCGGCGCTGGTGGAATCCTTCGGATCGTGCCCGGCCATCGAGCCCAGCAGGATCGCGCAATCCTCCACCGTGCGGGCGAACGGCCCGGGATGGTCCAGCGACGACGCGAACGCCACCACCCCCCAGCGCGAGCAGCGGCCATAGGTCGGCTTGATCCCGGCGATGCCGCAGAACGCGGCCGGCTGGCGGATCGACCCGCCGGTGTCCGTCCCGGTCGCCCCCAGCGCCAGCCGCGCCGCGACCGCCGCGGCCGACCCGCCGGACGACCCGCCCGGCACCAGCACGGCGCTGCTGTCCTGGCGCCGCTTCCACGGGTTCTCCACCGCGCCCCAGGCCGAGGTCATGTTGGACGAGCCCATGGCGAACTCGTCCATGTTGGCCTTGCCGAGGAACACCGCGCCGTCGCGCAGCAGGTTGGCGGTGACGGTGCTCTCGTACGGCGGCACGAACGGCCCGAGGATCCGGCTGCCCGCCGTGGTGCGCACCCCTTCGGTGCAGAACAGGTCCTTGATCGCCAGCGGGATGCCGGTCAGCGCGCGCGCCTCGCCGCGCGCCAGGGCGGCATCGGCGGCGCGCGCCTGGTCCATCGCGCGGGCGTGGCTGACGGTGACGTAGGCGTTCAGCCGCGGGTTGAGGACCTCGATCGCCTCCAGATGCGCGCGCGTCAGGTCCTCGGCGGTGAAGCGCTTGGCGCGCAACCCGTCACGGGCGGCGGCGAGCGTCAGGTCGGTGAGGCTCATTCCACCACCTTCGGCACGACGAAGAAGCTCCCCGCCCGCTCCGGCGCGTTGGCCAGCACCTTCTCCGGGTAGCCGCCATCGGTCACCACGTCCGCGCGCATCTTCAGCGCCATCTGCGCCGCGCCGGCCAGCGGCTCGATGCCATCGACGTTCACCTCGTTCAACTGCTCGATCCAGCCCAGGATGGCGTTCAGCTCGGTTTGCAGCGTGGCGACCTCGGCGTCGGCCACGCGGAGGCGGGCGAGCGCGGCAATGCGACGGACGGTCGCGGCGTCGAGCGACATGGGGCGGCACCAACCTTGGCTGCGAGAAGGGGGCGGACCATAACGGGGGGGATGGCACTGTTCAACCTGACGGAGCTGCGCGCGCTTCTGGCCCCGGGGCAGCGGCTGCTCGGCCTCGACCCCGGCGCCAAGACGATCGGCGTGGCGCTGTCGGACGTCGGGCTGACCCTGGCCAGCCCCTACGGCAGCCTGCCGCGCATCCGGCTGCGCCACATCGCCGACACGCTGATGACGATCGCGCGCAAGGAGGGGGTGGGCGGGCTGGTGGTCGGGCTGCCGCTGTCGATGGACGGCAGCTTCGGCCCGGCGGCGCAGGCGGCGCGCGACTGGGCGCTGGCGCTGTCGGAGATGACCGGGCTGCCGGCGACGATGTGGGACGAGCGGCTGTCGAGTGCGGCGGTGAACCGCATGCTGGTGCGGGAGGCCGATCTCGGCCGCAAGCGGCGGGCGCGCGTGGTGGACCGGGCGGCGGCGGCGTGGATCCTGCAAGCGGCGCTGGACGCCAGCCGGCACGCCAAGGCGTGACAAAGCCAGGATTGCGCAAGCCAGCACCGGCAGGATGCCGGCGATCGACCGCGCCGGCCGGCCCACGCCCGGCACGGAGAACACCGATGCGTCTGACTTTGTCCTGCTGCGGTTGCTGGCGCTGGCCCCGCC
The DNA here is from genome assembly GCA_963847615.1 of uncultured Alphaproteobacteria bacterium. Taxonomy (GTDB): domain Bacteria; phylum Pseudomonadota; class Alphaproteobacteria; order Acetobacterales; family Acetobacteraceae; genus Palsa-883. The sequence goes on along the minus strand of CAWKAN010000026.1, from coordinate 159,812 downwards.
GGGCGTCGCCACCTGGGCACGCTCGAGTTCGCCGACCAGGTCGCGCTCAGGAAGGCGATCGCCGGGACGATCGGGTAGCCCCCGCCGGACCAATGCCTTGGCCGTCCCGCTCCCCGTCTGGGAAAAGCGCCGCCCGAGCGGGTCGTCGGTGGAGGTCCCCACCGTGCTGGCGTTGACGCTGGCCGATCAACCGAGTCCGACATCTGCCAGGCGCGCGGCAGCGGTTTCTCATCGCGTTGATCGCGACCACCCTCCAACCGGCCGGCAGTCCGCCAGCCGGATCAGCGCAGGGCGGGCTAGAGAAAGGAGCAGCAGGATAAATCCTGCAAATGAAGCCGCGGCGGCGGCCGGCCCCGGTCACCAGGGCGACCTTGCCGCGCAAGGCGGAACGATCCGGTGGTGCCGGGATGGTTTCCCCTACCCCTTGATCCGCGCCATCGCCCTGCCGAAGCCGTCGCGCAGCACCTCGGCGTCGCTGGAATAGGCCAGCAGCAGCGCGCCGGCCTGCTTCCATTGCTGCACCTGCTCGAAGCTGGACGCCAGCATCGCGCAGGTCTTGCCGTGCTGTTTCGCCGCCGCCAGGATCAGCTCGCGCTTCTCGTCCAGCACGCGCGCCTGGTCGGGCGTGCCGAACACCCCCAGGTCCTGCGCCAGGTCGGCCGGGCCGAGGGTCAGCGCGTCGATGCCGTCCATCGCCGCGATCTGGTCCAGCTCGGCGAAGGCGGCTTCGGTTTCCAGCATGACGGTGACGAAGACCTGGCGGTTGGCGAAGGCGCGGCGCTCGGCCACGCTGCCGGTCGTTGCGAAGTCGGTGGCCGCGCTCAGCCCGCCGTTGCCGCGCAAGCCCCGCGGCGCGTAGCGCGAGGCGGCGACGATCTCCGCCGCGTGCGCCGCGGATTCCACCTGCGGGCAGTGCAGGTTCCACACCCCGACGTCGAGCAGCCGGGTGATCCATTCGCGGTTGGCCTTGGGCGGGCGCACGGCGATGGGGAAATTCAGCGCGCGGGCCAGCACCGCCATGTCGGCGATCGTTTCCATCGTCAGCGCGGTGTGCTCCATGTCGACCCGCGCGAAATCCAGGCCGGCGGCTTGCAGCAGCGCGAGGATGGCGGGGGTGCGCACCAGGGTGAGCCAGGTGCCGATCTGCACCTCGCCGCGTTCCACGCCGGCGCGCATCGGGTTGGGTTGCATGGACGGTTTCCTTCCCTTGCCGTGATCGCAGCCGCATCCCGACCGCGCCTGTGACAGTTACACATCTTCGTGCTGTTGCGTAGGATGACGGGCTGGTTCGGGCACTCGCCTGATGGCGCCCGGGCGCTCGATCCGCGGCAAGCAAGCAAGATTTTCGCTCATATGGCGTTGACTGTTGGACGGCCCCGTAGGGCGGAAAAGCGCAGCGCCTTCCGCCACCGCCGGGCGCGCCGCTCGCATCTGCCGACGTCCCCAACAGCATATTCCGCCACCGCCGGGCGCGCCGCTCGCATCTGCCGACGTCCCCAACAACATATCCCGCCACCGTCCGACGGCGGAAGGCGCTGCGCTTTTCCGCCCTACGGGGCCGTCCAACCGTCAACGCCATATGAGCCAAGATTTTACCACGGAGGAAGCAAGGCGAGGTCCGAAGACCACGGAGCAGGCAAGCATGGCGCTTCACGCGAAGCGCCCGCGGGCGATGAACCCCCCGAGGCCCGGGCGGGGAACTACAGCGTCAGCCGCGCATCGGAAGTCGATCCGGAGTCGATCCGGTTGCTGCCGCACGATCCTCCGTGGACTTCGTGCCTCGTCTTGCTTCCTCCGTGTTAAAATCTTGCTTGCTTGCCGGCCGGGAACCGCCCCGGTCGGTCGGCATGGCGTCCCCAACACCCCACCCCATCGATCGACGATCGCCAGCCGCAGCGTCTCCCGCCCCCAGGGCACGCCCCAAGGTCATGCCCTGGCCGTCCCTTCGAGCACCGCGCCGCGACGAATGGGCGGATCAAGCCCGGCCATGACGGTGGCGGACGGGCGGAGCGTCGGCGCGATGTCCGCCGCGCGGCCGCTATCGACCGCCTGGTTGCTGACGATACTTCTCGATGATCGCCTGATCCGGCTCCACCCCAAGCCCCGGCTCCGACGGCAGATAGGCGTAGCCGTCCCGGATCGTCACCGGCCGCTGCGCCAGGCTGCGCGAAATCTCGCTCGGCTCCACGCAGTACTCCATCACCAGCGCGTTCTCGATCGCGCACAGGAAGTGCAGCGATGCCGCCGTGTTGATGTCGGTTGTGAAGTTGTGGTTGCACACCTTGCGGCCGCGCGACGCGGCGTAGGCGGCAATGCGCATCGCCTGGGTGAACCCGCACCGCGTCAGATCCACCTGCACGATATCCACCCCACCCTCGTCGATCAACCGCTCGAATCCCACCACCGAGCATTCCTCCTCCCCCGCCGCAATATGCTGCGTGCAGGCGGCGGAGACCTTCGCATAGCCGGAATAATCGTCGGGGTGCAGCGGCTCTTCGATCCAGAACAGCCGGTATGGCTCGAACAGCCGTGCCCGGCGTATCGTCGTCTTGGCGTCCCACACCAGCCCGACATCGAGCATGAAATCGTTCTGGTCGCCGATCGCGCGGCGCACCGCCTCGACGGTGCGAAGGTCGGTTGCCTCGTCGCGCCCGAACGGCTCCCAGCCGAACTTCACGCCGGTATGCCCGCTGTCGATGGCGCGCTTCGCCCGCTCCACCGTCGCCTCCACGGTGAACTGGAACATGTTCGACGAATACACGCGCATCCGCTCGCGCAGCGCCCCGCCCAGCAGCTCCACGATCGGCTTGCCCAGCGCCTTGCCCTTGATGTCCCACAGCGCCAGGTCCACCCCCGCCATCGCCTGGATCGCCGCCCCACCGCGGCCGTAATACAGCGTCGCCTGGTACATCCGGTTCCACAGCCGCGTCGTCTGCGTCGGGTCCTCGCCGATCAGCACGGCGCGCAGGCCGCTGGCCAGGGTGTGCGAATACGGCGCATCGATCACCGCCTTGGCCACCAGCGGGCTGCCGTCCACCTCGCCCCAGCCGACGATCCCCGCATCCGTCGTCACCTTGACCAGCAGCGCATCCTGCGAACTGTCGGTGCGCTGTTGGATCGCCGGCAGCGACAGATAGATCGCCTCCACATCGGTGATTTTCATGGTGTTTCGCGTCCTCCGTCAGCTCCATCGCAAAACGATAGACCGCCGTCCCCGGCCCGGCCAGCCCGGGCACCGCGACTGTTGCGCGACAGCGCCGATCTGCTACGGTTTCGCATATGGCCCCTGCGCATGGAGGCGGCCGGCGTCCACCAGCCGCGACGCTCCCCGCGGAGGTACCTGCCTGTCCGGTGGTTCGGCACGGTCTTTCCCGCGCACCCACCGGGGCCTCGGCAAACCGGGAGCATGCTGCCGGTCGCGAAACGGTTTCGCGATCCTTGCAACGGAGGAAGCGTCTTGAGCCGATCACATCGCCTCGCCCTTACCCTCAGCCTCGCCTGCGGCTTCGCATGGTGCTTCACCCTGGCCGCCATCGCGCAGGAACCGACGTTCTTCACCGAATCCCAGCCGATGTTCGACCACTGCGGCGACGGCTCGCTGGCCAAGGCGCAGAAGACCGGCATCACCCTTGGCTTTTCGCAGAATCCGCCGGAAGCCATCCTCGACGAAAAGACCAAGCAGGCCAGCGGCATCGACTGGGAAATCAACAAGGCCGTGCTGAACTGGCTGGGCGTGAAGACCATCAGGGTCGAATGGATGCCATGGGAATCCCAGGTCCCCGCGCTGCTTTCCAAGCGCACCGACGTCATCGCCGGCAACATCCACCATACCCCGGCGCGCGACAAGGTGATCAGCTTCTCCGGGCCAGCCTACTGGTACGGTCCGGTGCTCATCGTCCCCAAGGGCAACCCGGCGGGCGTGAAATCCTATGAGGACGTGAAGGGCAAGCGGGTCGGCTCCATCTCCGGGTCCGCCGCCGATTCCTACCTGCGCCAGATCGGCGTCGCCACCACCCCCTTCAAGACCGAGATCGACGAGCTGCAAAGTCTCAACCAGGGCCGTCTGGATGCGGTTCTCGAAGACGATATCGTCTATCTCGAATTCGCCAAGGCCAACCCCAACAACAACCTCGATCCGCTCTGGAGCATCCCGGTGCCGGCGGCCATCATCAACGGCGGCGGCTACGGCATGGCGCGCTACGCCTTTCGCAAGGAAGACTGCTCGCTGCGCGCCGGCTACACCCAGGGCCTGGCCGAGCTTCGCGCCAACGGCCATGTCAGCTACATCCTCAAGAAGTACGGCCTGAGCGACCGCAACCTGGTCCTGTTCAAGCTCAATCCCTGAACCGCGCCGGCCCGGGCCGCCCTGCAACTTGCGCCCGGGCCGCATCGCGTTGTCGAATCGAACCGACGTGGCGGATTGAGCTGACGTGATCGAACTTTTTAACGCCAAGGTCGCGGTCAACAATCTCGGCCCGCTGCTCGCCGGCCTCGTGCTGACCATCGAGCTCACCTTCGTCGTCATCGTCCTCAGCCTCGGCTTCGCCCTGCTGGTGGCCCTCGGCGGCATGTCGCGGTTCGCGCCGCTGCGCTGGCTGATCAAGGCCTATGTCGAGGTCATCCGGGGCACGCCGCTGCTGCTGCAGCTCATCTACATCTATTACGTGCTGCCGGAGGTCGGCATCCGGCTGGCCTCTTTCACCGCCGGCGTCATCGCGCTCACGCTGAACTATTCCGCCTACCTCTCGGAGGTCTACCGCGGCGGCATCCAGGCCATCTCCGCCGGCCAGCACGACGCCGCCGCCGCGCTCGGCATGACCCACGGCCTGGCCATGCGCCGCATCATCCTGCCGCAGGCCATCCGCATCGTCATCCCCACGCTCGGCAACTACTTCATCTCGCTGTTCAAGGACACCGCGCTCTGCTCGGTCGTCAGCATCCAGGAAGTGCTGTTCACCGCACAGATCGTCGCCGCCCAGAACTTCCAGTATTTCACCCTGTATACCGTGGTCGGGCTGATGTACTTCACCGTCAGCTTCCCCGCTGCCCGCCTGGTCGGCTACCTCGAACGCGTCACCCGCGGCGGCTACCGGCGCAGGCGCCCATGACCGACCAGGAAGCCCGGCCCCAGGAAACGCGGCCCGAGCAAGCGCGGCCAATGATCGAGATCGAAGGCCTGCACAAGTATTTCGGCTCGCTGCATGTGCTGCGAGGCATCGACCTCTCGGTCGCCGCCGGCGAGGTTGTCTGCATCATCGGCCCCTCCGGGAGTGGCAAATCCACGCTGCTGCGCTGCATCAACCACCTGGAGGTCGCCCAGCAGGGCCGCATCCGCATCGACGGAGAAATCGCCTACCGTGACGAGAGCGGCGGCGTCTTCCGCCCGCACAGCAACCGCGCCGTCGCCGCCGTGCGCGCGCAGGTCGGCATGGTGTTCCAGCATTTCAATCTGTTCCCCCACCTCACCATCATCGGCAATCTCACGGAGGCGCCGGTCCATGTCCTCCGCCGGCCCAAGGCGGAGGCGAGGCGGCGCGGCATGGAGCTCCTGGCGCAGGTCGGACTTGCCGAGAAGGCCGACAACTATCCCGAGGAACTCTCAGGCGGCCAGCAGCAACGTGCCGCCATTGCCCGTGCGCTGGCAATGGACCCTAAAGCCATGCTGTTCGACGAAGCCACCAGTGCGCTTGACCCCGAACTGGTCGCCGAAGTTCTTGCCGTCATGCGCGACCTCGCCGGTCGCGGCATGACCATGCTGGTCGTCACCCATGAAATGAACTTTGCCCGGCAAGTCGCTTCGCGCGTCATTTTCATGGACCATGGCCGCATCGTCGAACAAGGCGCCCCCGTCACCATCTTTGCCGCGCCGCGCGAGGCTCGCACACAGGAGTTTTTGCGGACGGTGCTCGAGCGCTAGCCCGGGTTTCTCAAACTGTCGCGGGATGACGGCCAAGGGCATTGCGTGCCCGAGGTCCCCGGGGGGGCTTTTTGCGCCGCCATTCCATGTTGTATTCGCCAGGCGCGAAAAACCTCATGGTAACCTTGGGGCGCGGCAAGCAGCGGGCCCGCACCGGCGCGCCTATGACATGACGACAAGTGAGGCGGGGCCGCCGCACCACGACGGCGCATTCGCCCGCCATCGGGAGGAAGACGACCATGCAGGCGGACTACGTCATCATCGGCGCCGGCTCGGCGGGCTGCGTCCTGGCCAACCGGCTCACCGAGGACCCGGCCACCAGCGTCGTGCTGCTGGAGGCCGGCGGGCGCGACTGGAACCCGCTGATCCACATCCCCGCCGGCTACATGAAGCTGCTCGATCATCCGACCCTGACCTGGGGCTTCAAGGCGGAGGCCGATCCCGGCACCAACGGCCGCGCCATCGCCTATCCGCGCGGGCGCGTGCTGGGCGGATCGAGCTCGATCAACGGCATGATCTACGTGCGCGGCCAGCCGGAGGACTACGACCACTGGGGCCAGCTCGGCAATCGCGGCTGGTCGTGGGACGACGTGTTGCCGTTCTTCCGCAAGGCGGAGAACTGGGAGGGCGGGGCCGATGCGACGCACGGCGCCGGCGGGCCGCTGCACACCTCGCGCGGCGCCGACACGCCGGAGCTGTGCCACGCCGCGATCGCGGCCGGCCAGCAGCTTGGCTTGCAGTATCGCGCCGACCTCAACGACCTGCCGCCGGGCGCGGGGGAATCGATCGGCTGGGTGCAGCAGACCCGCCGCGGCCGCCGTCGCGCCAGCGCCGCGCGGACCTATCTGCGCCTGGCGATGCGGCGGCCCAATCTGCGGGTCATCACCCATGCGCTGGTGCACCGCGTGCTGTTCGACGGCGTGCGCGCGGTGGGCGTGGAATATTCCCATGGCGGCACGACAGCGCGGGTGGACGCCGCGGCCGAGGTGATCCTGTCGGCCGGCGCGATCGGCTCGCCGCACGTGCTGCAACTCTCGGGCGTCGGCGATCCGCAGCATCTGCAACGGGTCGGCATCGCGGTGCATCACGCGCTGCGCGGCGTCGGCAAGGGGCTGCAGGATCATTTCCTGGCCCGCGTCGCCTGTTCGGTGCGCGGCGCACCCACGCTGAACGAGAAATCCCGCGGCGTGCGGTTCGCCGGCGAGGTGCTGCGCTACCTGCTTTCCGGCAAGGGCATGCTGACCTATGCCGCGTCGCTGGTCGCCGCCTCGGCGCAGGTCCTGCCGGAATTGGCGACGCCCGACATCCAGGCGCAGTTCGCGCCGGGCAGTTTCGCGCCGGGGCCGATACGACGGCTGGAGGACCGGCCCGGCATGACCGGGGCGATGTGGCAGATGCGTCCGCAGAGCCGCGGCTATGTCGAGGCCAGATCGAACCACCCGGCCGAGGCGCCGGCGATCAACCCGCGCTATCTCAGCGAGGCGACCGACCGGCGCGCGGTGGTCGGCGGGCTGCGCTTCCTCCGCCGGCTGTTCGCCGCGCCGGCGCTGGCGAAATATGTCGTGGCCGAAACCTTGCCGGGGGACGCCGTGCAAGGCGACGACGAGCTGCTGGCCTTCGCGCGGCAGACCGGCGGCACCGTGTTCCACGCCAGCTGCACCTGCCGGATGGGCCAGGACGTGCTGGCGGTGGTGGACGATCGGCTGCGCGTGCACGGGCTGCAGCGGCTGCGCGTGGTCGATGCCTCGGTGATGCCGGCGGTGACCTCCACCAACACCAACGCGCCGACCATCATGATCGCCGAGAAGGCGGCGGCGATGATCCGCGAGGACGCGCGGCAGGCGACGGCCGGAGCAGATCCGGTCTGACGGCAACCACCTACACCTCGCCCGCGCTTGCGGGAGAGGTCGCGGCGCGGAGCGACGCGGGTGAGGGTCTTGCCGCGTGCACCACCCTCACCCGGCATAGCTCCGCTCGCCGACCCCGCGAAGGGCCGGAGCGGTGGACGCGAATCCCATCAGCCGGAACGCCCGCTACGCAGCCACAAGCAGCATGATCTTGCCGATATGCGCGCTGGACTCCATCAGCGCGTGCGCGGCGGCCGCCTCGGCCAGCGGGAACGTCGCGTGGATCACCGGGGCGCAACGCCCCGCCGCCAGCACCGGCCAGACCTTCGCGCGCAACGCAGCGGCCAGCGCGCCCTTCTGCGCCGTGCTGCGCGGGCGCATGGTCGAGCCGGTGATGGTCAGCCGCCTGGTCATCACCGTGACGAAATCGAAACCTTCCACCTTCGATCCCGCCAGAAACGCGATCAGCACCAGCCGCCCGTCCATCGCCAGCACGCGCAGGTTGCGCTGCATGTACGGCGCGCCGACCATGTCCAGCACCACATCGACGCCGCGCTTGCCGGTCAGCCGGGCGATCTCCTCGACGAAATCCTGCGTGCGGTAGTTGATCGCCGCCGCGGCCCCCAGCCGCACGCAGGCGGCGCATTTTTCGTCCGAGCCGGCGGTGGCATAGACCGTCGCGCCGAACTCGTGCGCCAGCTGGATCGCGGTGACGCCGATGCCGGAAGACCCGCCGTGGATCAGCGTGCTCTCGCCGGCGACGAGCCGGCCGCCCTGGAACAGATTCGCCCACACCGTGAAATAGGTCTCCGGCAGCGCCCCGGCGCGCACCGCGTCGTAGCCCGCCGGCCAGGGCAGGCATTGCGGCGCCGGGGCGACGCAGTACTCGGCGTAGCCGCCGCCGTTGGTCAGCGCGCAGACCCGGTCGCCAACCCGGTACTGCGTCACCTCCGCGCCGGCGGCGACGACCTCGCCGGCGACCTCCAACCCCAGCAACGGGCTGGCGCCGGGCGGCGGCGGATAGGACCCGCTGCGCTGCGCCACGTCCGGGCGGTTCACCCCGGCGGCGAGCACGCGGATCAGCACCTCGTCCGGCTGCGGCGCGGGCACCGCTCCGGTGGTCAGGCGCAAGACCTCCGGCCCGCCGGGCGCGGTCATTTCGATGTGCGACATGGTCTGCGGCAACGGCATTGGCGGCGTCCTCCCGGGTGATGGGCAGTCGCACCATGCCATGCCACGATCGGGGCCATCGTCCAAGGAGGCACCGCCATGCCCGACCCGCTCGTCCTGTCCGCCGACCCCCTGCCTGGCACGCGCCTGCTGGTCACCGGCGGCGCGCGCGGCACCGGCCGGGCGCCGCGCTGAAAGGATCGAGCATGGCGGTCGCGGCAAACAGCACGGCGCCGATCCCGCCCGGCGAGGAAGTGCCCCGGTTGTTCACGCCGGGGCGCATCGGCGGCGTGGCGATCCGGAACCGCGTCGTCATGCCGTCGATGACGACGCGCGCCGCCGACCAGGACGGTTTCGTCACCGACGATACGATCGCCTATTATGGCGCGCGGGCCGATGGCGGCGTGGGCCTGATCACCGTCGAGATGGCCTCGCCGGAGCGCGCCGGCCAGCATCGGCATTTCGAGCTTGGCATCTACGACGATCGATTCGTTCCGGGCCTCGCCCGGCTGGTCGAGGCGCTGCATGCGCGCGGTGCCAAGGTCTCGATCCAGCTCGGCCACGCCGGCGGGCACACAAGGGCGGACATCACCGGCGGGGCGCCGCCGGTCGCGCCCTCGGCCATTCCGTACGTGGTGCAGGAGCGGACCACCGAGACCATCATCCCCGAGGCGATGTCGCCGGCGCGCATCGCCCAGGTGATCGAGGCCTTCGCCGCGGCGGCGGCGCGGGCCGCGCGCGCCGGGTTCGACGTCGTCGAGGTGCACGGCGCGCACGGCTACCTGATCTCGCAGTTTCTCTGCCCCGCCGAGAACCGGCGCGACGACGACTATGGCGGCTCGCTGGAGAACCGCGCCCGGCTGGGCAACGCGATCATCCGGCGCATCAAGGACCGCGTGCCCGGCCTGCCGGTGATCTTCCGCCTGAACGGCGACGACTTCGTGCCGGGCGGCATGACCGAAGCGGAGGCGCGCCAGGTCGCGGTCTGGGCGGCGGCGGCGGGGGCCGATGCGATCAGCGTCGCCGGCGGGCACTACCGCTCGGTGCCCTCGGCCGCGGTCATGATTCCGCCGATGGCGATGCCGGACGCGACCTTCCTGCACTTCGCCGCCGCGATCCGCAAGCTGGTGCAGGTGCCGGTGATCGCGGTCGGCCGGCTCGGCGATCCGGCGCTGGCGCTGCGCGCCGTGCAGGATGGGCAGGCCGACTTCGTCGCGCTGGGCCGACCGCTGCTCGCCGATCCGGACTGGGTGAACCGGGCGATGCGCGGCGCGGCGGTGCGGCTGTGCATCGCCTGCAACAGCTGCGTTGACGGGATGCGCGCGGGCGAGCGGCTGCACTGCCTGGTCAACCCGGCGACCGGACGCGAGCGGCTGTACGCGGCCGCGGCGGAGCGGACGAAGCCTGCAACCGGCGGCCGCAGGATCGCCGTCATCGGCGCCGGCCCGGCCGGCCTGTCCTATGCCGCCCTGGTGGCGCCCGACAACGCCGTCACCGTGTTCGAACGCGACGCGGTGGCGGGCGGCGCCTTCCGCCTGGCCGGCCTGGCGCCGACATTCCAGGGCGTGGCGGCAAGCCCCACCGCGCTGCCGCGCTATATTGCCAGCCTGGAACGACGCTGCCGCGAGGCGGGGGCGCAATTCGTGTTCGGCTGCGATGTCACGCGCGACGTCCGCCGGCTCGACGGCTTCGACCTGATCGTGCTCGCCAGCGGCGCGGAGTATCGCCCCGGCCTTGGCGTGATCCCGGCCCTGCTGCGCGCGGGGGTCGCGCGGCTGCCGGGGCTGCGGGCGATCGCCGCCCATCCAACGGTCCGGGACTGGTTCTATCATCGCGCCCGGGTGTCCTCGGCGCGCCACCTACGGCAGCTTCTGGGCAACCGGACAGTGCTGGTCATCGGCGACGCGGCGCAGCCCGGCAAGAGCGATGCGGCGATCCGCAGCGCGTTCGATGCCGCGTTGCAGACGGCTGGGGCTTCGCCCCAGACCCCACCAAGGGGCGCTGCCCCTTGGAACCCCGCCAAGGGCTCGCCCTTGGAACCCTTTACCGGAAGTGGGTGAGGGGGAGGGGGCGTATGGGCGCGGCAAAGGGGCGCCGTCCGGCACGCCGGACGGCGCCCCTTTGCCGCGCCCATACGCCCCCTCCCCCTCACCCACTTCCGGTCATGGAGTCCAGAGGCCGCTGCCTCTGGTGGGGGGTCCAGGGGGGCAAAGCCCCCTGGCGGGGTTCGGGGCGGAGCCCCGACCTTGCTGTTGCCAGCACGCCGTCCGGATGGTCCCATACGCCCTCACCGCGCCCGGACACTCGCCCCGACATGGACCCGATCACCGAGGAACTGTTCCGCAACGCCGTCGCCGCGCTCGGCGACGAGATGGTCCTGACGATCTACCGCACCGCCTATTCCGGCGTGTTGAAGAACATCATGGATTACAGCGCCGCGCTGTGCGACGCCGACGGCCGGCTGGTCGCGCAAGGCCTCAGCCTGCCCGGGCATCTCTGTTCCATCCCCATCGCGCTACAGGCGGCGCTGCGCCACTACGGCGACGACATCGCCGAGGGCGACATCCTGATCAACAACGACCCGTACGACGGCGGCATGCACCTGCCGGACATCTTCGTCTTCAAGCCGCTGTTCGCCGAGGGTCGGGTCATCGCCTATGCCGCGACGATCTGCCACCACACCGATGTCGGCGGGCGCGTGCCGGGCTCCAACGCGTCGGACAGCACCGAGATCTATGCCGAGGGGCTGCGCATCCCGCCGCTGAAGCTGTACCAGCGCGGCGTGGCGAATGCCACGCTGTTCCGCATCATCGAGCGCAACGTGCGCGTCCCCAATCGCGTCTTCGGCGACCTGCGCAGCCAGCTCGCCGCCTGCGAGATCGCCGCGCGCGGCATGGTCGATATCGTCGCGCGCTACGGCGCCGACCAGGTGCGCACGCTGATGAGCGCGACGATGGACTACTCCGAGCGGCTGACGCGGCACTGCCTGGCGCAACTGCCGGACGGCGAGGCGACGTTCACCGATTGGATCGACGACGATCAGATCGACCAGGGCGTGCCGATCCCCCTGGTCTGCACCGTGCGCAAGCACGGCGAGACGATGCAGGTTGACTGGACCGGCAGCGCGCCACAGGTGAAGGGCGCGATCAACAACACCTGGAGCTACACCGCGGCGGCCAGCTTCACCGCGGTCAAGTCGGTGCTGTCGATCAACATGCCGAACAACGACGGCGTGTTCCGCCCGATCAGCGTGATCGCACCGGCCGGCACCATCATGCACGGCAAGCTGCCGGCCGCCTGCGCCGCGCGCGGCCTGACCGGGTTCCGCGCGGTGGATTGCTGTTTCGGCGCGCTGGCGAAACTGTATCCCGACCTGGTGTTCGCCGCCTCCGACGGCGGCAACACCGGGCTGACCATCGGCGGCTACGACAAGGACTTGCGGCCGTTCATCTATGTCGATTTCATTTCAGGCGCGTGGGGCGGCCGCCCCTGGGCCGACGGGCTGGACGGCAACACCTGCATGTTCGCCAACATGGCGAGCTTCTCGGTCGAGGTGATCGAGGCGGAGAACCCGCTGGAAGTGCTGGACTACGAGTTTGTCCCCGACACCGGGGGCGCGGGACAATTCCGCGGCGGCATGGCGCAGCGCAAGACCTGGCGCATGTTGGCCGAGGAGGGGATCCTGCAGGTGCGCGCCGACCGCCAGACCCACCGGCCCTATGGGCTGCAGGGCGGCGGCCCGGGCGCGCCGGGGCGCAACGTGATGGACCCCGGGCTGGCCTCGGAAGCCACGCTGCATTCCAAGATCACCATGACGCTGCGCCGCGGCCAGGTGTTCCGCCACGACCTGCCCGGCGCCGGCGGCTGGGGCGATCCGCTGGTGCGCGACCTGGCGCTGCTGGCGAAGGACCTGCGCGACGGGCTGGTGACGATCGAGGGCGCCGCGCGCGACTACGCCGTGGTGGCGCGCGGCGATCCGCCGGCGATCGATGTGGCCGCAACCGAAACGTTGCGCGCGGCGCGGCGCGCGGCGCGCCCGCCGCTGACGGAGGTGACCTGGGTCCCGCCGGAGGTCTCCCCCGTCAGCGGCGGGTCGCGCCCCGCCCCCGGACACGCGAGCCGATGAGGTTCATCCATCTCGGCCCAGGAGCGTCGGTCGCTTGCTCGGCCCTCGGCGGGGTTCACGATACCGACGGCCTGGGGCGTCGCATCGTCCGCAATCAAGCAAGCAAGATTTCAACACGGAGGAGCAGGGAGAGGGCACGGAGAACACGGAGAAACAAGAATTTCGGCGCTTCGCGCGGGAGCCTGAGCGAACCCCGCGCGAAGCGCCATGCTTCCCTTCTCCGTGATCTCCGTGCCCTCTCCCTGCTCCTCCGTGTTAAAATCTTGCTTGCTTGCCGTAGATCGAGCGCCCAGGACCTATCACCAGCGCGCCCCGACCGGCCCGCGCAACGATATGCGCATCCCGTACGGCACTCGACCGGAACCCGGCCATGACAATCCGCATAGGCATCGACATCGGCGGCACCTTTACCGACCTGGTGGCCATCGCCGCCGACGGGCGCATCACCACGCGCAAGGTCGCCTCCACGCCGCACGACTATGGCGAGGGCATCATCGCCGGCCTGGACGACCTGCTCGGCGTCCCCCCGCCCCGCCCCCCACGTCACCGAGGTGCTGCACGGCACGACGATCGGCTCCAACACCGTGTTGGAGGGCAAGGGCGCGCGCACCGCGCTGATCACCACGCGCGGCTTCCGCGACATCCTGGAGATCCGCGACCTGCGCATGCCGGTGCTGTACGACATCTCCTGGACCAAGCCGCGCGCCCTGGTGGAACGCCGCTTGCGGTTGGAAGTGACCGAGAAGCTGCGCCCCGACGGCAGCGTCGCCATCCCGCTCGATCCCGCCAGCGTCGCGGCCGCAATCGCCATGCTGCGCGCGGAACGGGTGGAAAGCGTGGCGATCTGCCTGCTGCACAGCTACGCCAACCCGGCGCATGAGCGCGAAGTCGCCGCCCGCGTGCAGGCGGCGCTGCCCGACGTGGCGATCTCCGCCAGTCATGCGATCCTGCCGGAGATCAAGGAATACCCGCGCACCAGCACCACCGTGATCAACGCCTATGTGCAGCCGGTGGTGCGCGCCTACCTCACCGCGCTGGAGGCGCGGCTGCGCGCGCGCGGCATCGCCGCACCGCTGCAACTGATGCAGTCCAACGGCGGGCTGGCCTCCGCCGGCTTCGCCGCCGCCGCGCCGGCGCACATCATCGAAAGCGGCCCGGCGGCCGGCGTCGTCGGCGGCGCGGCGCTGGCGCGGCATCTCGGCGAGACGCGGCTGATCACCTTCGACATGGGCGGCACCACCGCCAAGGCCGGGCTGGTCGAGGACGGCGAGGTGCTGCGCAGCGAGGCGCTGGAGGTCGGCGGCGGCGTCATGGTCGGCTCGCGCCTGCTGGTCGGCGCCGGCTACCTGCTGAAGCTGCCGGCGATCGACCTGGCCGAGGTCGGCGCCGGCGGCGGCTCGATCTGCCGGCTGGACGCCGCCGGGGCGCCGAAGGTGGGGCCGGACAGCGCCGGGGCCGACCCGGGGCCGGTCTGCTACGGCAACGGCGGCGTTGCGCCGACCATCACCGATTGCAACCTGGTGCTGGGCTACCTCGATCCGGGCGGGCTGGTCGGCGGGGCGCTGAAGCTGGACCTCGATGCGGCCCGGGCGGCGATCGCGCGCGACCTGGCCGGGCCGATGGGCTGCTCGGTCGAGGCGGCGGCCTCGGGCATGTTGCGGCTGGCGGCGGCCAGCATGATGCGGGCGATCCGCGCGGTCTCGGTGGAGCGCGGGCGCGATCCGCGGCAATTCGCGCTGCTGGCGTTCGGCGGCAACGGGCCGCTGTTCGCCGCCGCGATCGCCGCGGAACTGGGGATCGGCCGGGTGATCGTGCCGCCGATGCCGGGCCTGTTCAGCGCCTTCGGCCTGCTGGTCGCCGACACCGAGCATCACGCCAGCCAGAGCCTGCGGCTGCGGCTGGGCCCAGGGGGGTTGAACCAATCGGGGCTGAACCAAGCGGGGCTGAACCAAGCGGGGCTGAACCAATCGGGGCTGAACCAATCGGGGCTGAACCAAGTGGGGCTGGGCCAAGCGGGGCTGGACCAAGCGGGGCCGGACCAAGCGGGGCCGGATCCAGCCGACGCGGCGCGGTTTGCCGCGGTGCTGGCCGCGCTGGCGCGGGACGGCGCCGAGCGGCTGGCGCGCGACGGTTTCCCACCCGAACGCCGGGCGTTCCGCACCGCCGCGCTGGCCCGCTACGCCGGCCAGTCCAGCGAGATTGCGGTGCCGTTGCCGGAAGCGCCGGCCGAGCTGCTGCTGGCGGAGCTGCCGGCGCGGTTCGGCGCCGAGCACGAGCGGACCTACGGCTTCCGCGCCCCGCCGGACGAGGCGGTCGAGGTGATCGGCCTGAGCGTGATCGCGCGCGGCCTGGCGGACCGGCCGCGCCTGCCGCCGCGCATCCCGCCGGTGCCGAGCGTCGTGCCGGCAAGCCGCCGCGCCTGGTTCGACGGGCAGGGCTGGGTCGAGACGCCCGTGCTGGACCGCGCGGCGCTGTCGGAGACCCCGCGCGAGGGACCGCTGATCGTGCAGGAATACGATGCGACCTGCCTGGTCCCGCCGGGCGCGCGGGCGGCGCTGGACGGCTTCGGCAACATCGTTGTCGCCGTGGTGCGACACGCCGCGGCATCAACCAAAGCTTAAGCAACAACCGTTACACCGGAGCGGGCTGGGCGCCCCCGCGGACACCTCGCCCGCTCTTCGCGGGCTTGGGCCGTGCAGAGCGGACCAAGGTCGGCGAGCGAAGCGGTTGAGCCGCGAAGCGGATCAACGGTGAGGGTGGTGCCGCGCGCACCCCCCTCACCCGCGTCGCAAGGGCTCCGCGACCTTGGTCCGCTCTGCGCGGCCCAAGCCCGCAAGCGCGGGCGAGGTGTCCGCGGGGGCCGGGCAGCAGCGAACGGCCGGAGCGTCCGGCCCCGGAGACAGGCCGCGCCGTGCTGTTCAACTCCTACGTGTTTCTCTACGCGTTCCTGCCGATCGCGCTGGCCGGCTATTTCCTGCTGGCGCGGTCGGGCCGGGTGCCGGCGGCGCTGTGGCTGGTCGGCATGTCGCTGCTGTTCTACGGCTGGTGGAACCCCGCCTATGTGCCGCTGCTGGTGCTGTCGATCGGCGGCAACCACCTGCTGTCGCGGCTGATCGGCGCGGCCGAGCAACGACCGCGCCGGCAGAACTGGCTGCTCGGCCTGGGCATCGCGGCCAATCTCGGCGCGCTCGGCTATTACAAGTATCTCGGCTGGCTGGTCGTCCTGCTGAACGGCGCCGCGGGGACGCGGTTCGCCGCCCCGGACATCGTGCTGCCGCTCGGCATCTCGTTCTTCACCTTCACCCAGCTCGGCTACCTGATCGACTGCCGGCAGGGCGTGGCGAAGGATCGCGGCCTGCTGAACTACCTGGTGTTCGTCACCTTCTTCCCGCACCTGATCGCCGGGCCGATCCTGCACCACGGCGAGATGATGCCGCAGTTCGCGGCGCCGGCGACCTATCGGTTCTCGGCCGCCAATTTCTCCGTCGGCCTCGGCATCTTCATTGTCGGGATGTTGAAGAAATGCCTGCTGGCCGATCCGATCGGCGCGATCGTGCCGGCCGGCTTCGCGCATGCCGCGGCGCTGCCGCTGTTCGCCGCCTGGCACGTCGCCCTGGCCTATTCGCTGCAGCTCTATTTCGACTTCTCCGGCTATTCCGACATGGCGATCGGCCTGGCGCGCATGTTCAACCTGCGCTTCCCGCTGAATTTCAACTCGCCGTACAAGGCCGCCTCGGTGATCGATTACTGGCAGCGCTGGCACATGACGCTGACGCGCTTCCTGATGACGTACCTGTACAACCCGATCGCGCTGGGGATCGCGCGGCGGCGTCTGGCGCGCGGCCTGGGGATGGGGCGCGCCGCCCATGCGACGCCGCGCGGCTTCGCCATGCTGGTGGTGCTGCCGATCGGCGTCACCATGACGGCGGCCGGCATCTGGCACGGCGCGGGCGCGCAGTTCCTGGTGTTCGGCCTGCTGCACGCGGCGTACCTGACGGTGAACCACGCGTGGCGGATCTTCGGGCCGCGGCGCGGCCACGGCGCGGCCACGGGGCCGGCGGGGCATGTCGGCTCGGTGCTGCTGACCTATCTGTGCGTGCTGGTGGGCGCGGTGTTCTTCCGCGCGGCCTCGGTGCCGGGCGCGCTCGACATGCTGGCGGGAATGGCGGGGCTGCACGGCGTCGGTCCGGGCCTGCCGCTGCCGGAGCAGCTGATGGCGCACCTGGGCAGGCCGGGCGCGGTGTTGCTGGGGCGGGGCCTGATCGAGGTGGCGCGCTGGCAGGACACGCTGCGCGCGCTGGTGGCGATCGGCGGGATGGTCGGGCTGTATCTGATCGTCTGGCTGCTGCCCAATACCCAGCAGGTGTTTGTCGATGCGGGCCCGGCGCTCGATGCGGTCGAGCAAGGGCCGATCGCCTGGCTGCGCTGGCGTGCCACGCTGCCCTGGGCCGTGGCGTTCGGCTGCGCCTCGGTGGTGGGCCTGCTCGCGGTCGGCGGGACGGGGGAGTTTCTTTACTTCCAGTTCTGATCCAGGCTTCCAGTTGTGATCCCGGCGGCACCGCCGCATGGCGCGGGCAAAAACCCGCACCGCTGCCCGCTGCCCCGCCAGCGTGTACTTGCGTATGCTCCCGCCGCGTGCCCACGTCTGGCCCGGGCGTCTCATACCAACCGGCGAAAGGATTGACCCATCGGCGCCGCGCTCTCGTCATGCCGGCGAAGGCCGGTATCCACGACTTTGCTTGCTGCACGAAGGCAAGTCGTGGATACCGGCCTTCGCCGGCATGACGATACGGGTACGACCGGAGAGTCGATCATTCGGACGCCTGGTATCACACAAAGCGGGCCGCGACGCCGAACGGCGCCGCGGCCCGTAATCACCCAGGCCAGCTGAGAGCGTTTCGGCGGTTCTGCGCCGGTGGCCGCGCGCCTAGGCGGCCTTGCGCGGACGGCCGACCTTCCTGGCCGGTGCCTTGGGGGCTTTCGCCTTGGCCGGCATCTTCGTCCCGGCCTTGCGGCCGAGTCCGATCTTCTTGGCCAGCGCCGAGCGCTTCGAGGCGTAGTCCGGCGCCACCATCGGGTAGTCGCGGCCAAGACCCCAGCGTTCGCGATACTGCTCCGGCGTCATGCTGTGGTCGGTCATCAGGTGCCGCTTCAGCATCTTCAGCTGCTTGCCGCAGTCGAGGCAGATGACGTGGTCGTCGAACACCGACTTCTTCACCGGCACGGCAGGCGCGGGCTTTTCCGCCACTGCGGGCTCGGCGCCGACCGATTGCAGCGTCTGGTAGATCTGCTGGATGAACGCCGGCAGCTCCTCCGACTGGATCTTGTTATGCTGCACGTGCGCCGACACGATCTGCGCGGCGAGCGTGAGGATTGTTTCCTTTGTGGCGAACTCAGCCATTTGATTACCCCAACTGACGTGGTCAATACCGCGCCGTTTAAGGCATTACTGGGGAAATAGCCAGCCCGAATAGTTGCAACCGGGCGCAACTCTCCCGCCCCCCGCCGCCGCGGGGCCGTTGCAGCCGAATAACAGCCGGACGAACGTCGGCTAGATGTGGAAGCTCTCGCCGCAGCCGCAGCGACCTTTTTCATTCGGATTGGAAAAAGTGAAGCCGGTGGCAAGCGATTGCGTCTGGTAGTCCATTACGGTGCCAATCAGGAACAGGCTGGCCTTGCGGTTGACCAGCACAGTCACCCCCTTGTCCTTGACCACCTCGTCGCCCGGCCCGGGCGCGTCGGTCCAGCTCATGTCGTAGGACAGGCCGGAGCAGCCCTTGGTCTTCACGCCGATCCGCAGCAGCCGGCCGTGCGTGCCCGAGTCGTACAACTGGCGCAGCCGGTCCGCGGCCGTGTCGGTCAGGGCCATCATCGGCGGCAGGGTGCGGGGCGAACGAGGGGCTGTGGTCGTGCTCATGGTCGGTTCCATCAGATGCGGTCGCAGCTTGGAGGACTCACGCGGCCTGCCCGGTTGGCAACGCCGTCGGCAGGTCACCAGGTCGGGCGTGACCAGGGCGGGCAGGGCCGGAGGGGGGCAGCGTGAGATGGGGCATGGTCAATACATGTTCAATTGCAGCCGGGCTTCCTCGGTCATCCGGCTCGGGTCCCACGGCGGGTCCCACACCGTCTCGACCTCGCAGTCGGTGACGCCGGGCACCGCCATGATCGCCTCCTGCACCTGCACCGGCAGTTCCTGCGCGCTGGGACAGGCCGGCGCGGTCAGCGTCATCTCCACCTTCACCCGCCCGTCATCGTCGACGTCGATGCTGTAGATCAGGCCGAGTTCGTAGACGTTCACCGGGATTTCCGGATCGTAGACGGTGCCGACGGCGGCGATCAGCGCCTCTTCGCTTGGCTTGGCACCGCCCGGCGTGGGCGCGATCTCGCCGTCCGGGCTCCAGGATTTGTGCGGCATCGGTGTCGCGTCGTTCATGCCGGACCTCCTTCGCTGCTGGCCGCGCCGCGCCCGTCCAGCGCCGCGGTCAGCGCGTGCCACGGCAGGGTCGCGCATTTCACCCGCGAGGGGTACTCGTGCACGCCGGCCAGCGGCGCCAGCCGCTCCAGCGCCGGGCGCAGGGCGGCGGCGCAGTCCGGGCAGGCGCCGGTGCGCGCCAGCTCGCGGAACGCGGCGAACAGTGCGGCGGTGTCGGCCTTGCTGCGCCCGGCGACCACCTCGGCCATCAGGTCGGCCGAGGCCACGCTGATCGCGCAGCCGCGCGCCTCGAAGCGGGTCTCGGCGATGGCGCCGTCCGGGGCGTATTTCACCCAGACCTGCACCCGGTCGCCGCACAGCGGATTGTCGCCCCTGGCGGTGGCGTCGAAGGCGGCCAGGCGGCCGGCGTGGCGCGGCCGGCGGCCGTGATCGAGGATCACTTCCTGGTACAGGTCGCGCAGGTCGTCGAACGTGGTGTCGGACATCAGGTGAAGAACTCCCGCACGCGCGCCAGCGTGTCGGCCAGGAAGTCGATCTCCTCGCGCGTGGTGTAAAGCGCGAAGCTGGCCCGCGCGGTGCTTTCCAGGCCGAACCGATGCATCAGCGGCTCGGCGCAGTGATGCCCGGCGCGCACCGCGATGCCCTGGCGGTCGAGCAGCGTCGCCACGTCGTGCGCATGCGCGCGATCGACCACGAAGGACACCACGCCGCCGCGGTCCTGCGCGCTTCCCAGGATGCGCACGCCGTCCAGCGCGCCGAGCCGGGCCAGCGCGTGCTCGGTCAGCGCCGCCTCGTGCGCGGCGATCGCCGCGTAGCCGATCGCCTGGACGTAATCGATCGCCGCCTTCAGCCCGATGCCTTCCAGGATCGGCGGCGTGCCGGCCTCGAACTTGTGCGGCACCTCGGCCCAGGTCGAGCGCTCGTAGCTGACCGATGCAATCATCTCGCCGCCGCCGAGGAACGGCGGCATCGCCTCCAGCAGTTCGCGCCGTCCCCACAGCACGCCGATGCCGGTCGGGCCGTACAGCTTGTGGCCGGTGAAGGCGTAGAAGTCGCAGCCCAGCGCCTGCACGTTGACGCGCCGGTGCACCGCCGCCTGGGCGCCGTCGAACAGCACTTTTGCCCCGTGCGCGTGGGCGAGCTGCACGATGCGCTGCGCCGGGGTGTAGGTGCCGAGCACGTTGGACATGTGGGTGATCGACACCAGGCCGACCTTGCCGTCGGCCAGCAGCGCCTCGAACGCGTCCATGTCCAGCTCGCCGGCATCGGTGATCGGCGCCACGCGCAGTTCGTTGCCGCGCGCGGCGCGCAGCATCTGCCACGGCACGATGTTGGAGTGGTGCTCCATCGCCGAGATCAGCACCGCCTGGTCCGGACGCAGCACGCCACGACCGTAGCTGTGCGCCATCAGGTTCAGCGATTCGGTGATGTTGCGGGTGATGACGATCTCGTGCCGGTCGGGCGCGTTGAGCAGCCCCGCCACGGCGTCGCGCGCGGCCTCGTAGGCATCCGTGGTGCGTTCGCTCATCCAGTGCAGGCCGCGGTGCACGTTGGCGTATTGCGTCTCCATCGCCTCGCGCATCGCCTCGATCACCACGCGCGGCTTCTGCGCCGAGGCGGCGCTGTCGAGGAACACCAGCGGCTTGCCGCGCACCGTCTGGCGCAGGATCGGGAAATCCGCGCGGATGCGGGCCACGTCGAGCGCGGCGGGGCGCCCGTCGGGCAACATCTCGGGTCGCGTGGTCACGTTCATGCCGCCTGTCGCTCCCACCAATCGGTCACCGCGTGCTCCAGCATGTGGCGCGCGCCCGCGTGGGTGACCGTTTCGATCGCCCCGGCCAGGAAGGCGCGCACCAGCATTGCGCGCGCTGCGTCGGGGGGATGCCGCGGCTGCGCAGGTAGAACAACTGCTCGGGGTCGAGCTCGCCCACCGTGGCGCCGTGGCTGCATTTCACGTCGTCGGCGAAAATCTCCAGTTCCGGCTTGCTGTCGATCTCGGCCTCGGGCGACAGCAGCAGCGCCTGGTTCATCTGGTAGCCGTCGGTCTGCTGCGCGTGGCGGGCGACCTCGATGCGGCCCTGGAACACGCCGCGGGAGCGGCCGGCGAGCACGTTCTTCACCGTCTGGCGCGAGGTGCCGCGCGGCGCGGCGTGGCGCACCACGCTGGTGATGTCGCCATGCTGCACGCCGGTGAGCAGCTGCGCCGCGTTCAGGTGGGCGACGGCACCGGGACCGGTCAGCTCGGTGTGCAGCTCGGCGCGCGCCAGCCGGCCGCCGAGGGCGAGGGTGAAACTGTCATAGAAGCCGCCGGCGGCGATCGCGGTGTAGAGCGTGGCGAGGTGGTAGGCGGCGGGTGATTCGTCCTGCAGCCGCACATGCGTGAGGCTGGCGCCCTCGGCGATGTCGATCTCGCTGACCGGGTTGTGCAGGTAGGTGCCCTCGCCCAGCGCGACCTCGACCAGCGCCAGCCGGGCGGCGGGGCCGAGGCGGATGCGGTGGCGCGGGTGGAACGCGGTGGCGCACCCGGGCACCGCGGTCGCCAGGCTGACCAGCATGATCGTTCCGCCGTCGGTGTTGGCCGGCACGGTGATGACCGCGCCGTCTTCCGCCAGCATGGTGTTGAGCGCGGCGAGCGGGTCGCGGTCGGGCCGCGCCAGGGCGCCGAAGCTGCCGCTGGCGGCGAAGGGCGCGAGGCTGGCGCCGTCCGGCGTGTCGGACAGCTCGGCGCGGAAGCGACCATCGACGAACACCAGGCGCGCGCCGAGCCGGGGCACGCGCGCCAGCAGCGCGGCGCCGTCGGCCACCGCGCTGAGCGGCTCGTGGAACGCGGCCTCGGCGATCGGGCGGAGGTTGGTGTAGTGCCAGGCTTCGTCGCGCCGGCCCGGCAGGCCGAGCGTGCGCAAGGTTTCGGCGGCGGCGAGGCGGGGCACGGGGTCGCCGGGCAGGCGCGCGCGCAGGCCTTCGAAGCGGGCGAGGAAGCCTTGCACGCCGGTGGCGAGGGGGGCGTTCATCGGCTGGCCTCGTGTTGGCCGTGCGGCCAGGAAAGACACTCCCCCTCCCCTTGAGGGAGGGGGATGGGGGGAGGGGTTGGTGCCAAGGTCGCACGGAAGCGTCGTGGCCCCTCCCCCCTCCCCCCGCCCCCCTCCCTCAAGGGGAGGGGGAGAATTGTGCGTGCTTTGGCCACTACGCCGCCTCCGCCACCAGGTCGGCGTAGCCGGTGGCTTCCAGCTCGCGCGCCAGCTCCGGCCCGCCGGAGCGCAGGATGCGCCCGCCCGCCAGCACGTGCACCCGATCGGGCACGATATGATCCAGCAGCCGCTGGTAGTGGGTGATCACCAGGGCCGAAAACGCCGGGCCGCGCAGCGCGTTGACGCCCTCGGCGACGATCTTCAGCGCATCGATGTCCAGCCCGCTGTCGGTCTCGTCCAAAATCGCCAGGCGCGGGCGCAGGATCGCCATCTGCAGCACCTCGTTGCGCTTCTTCTCGCCGCCGGAGAAGCCGACATTGACGTTGCGCTTCAGCATGTCCTCGGCCATCGCCAGCCGGCGCAGCTCGCCGCGCGCCAGCTTGAGGAACTGGATGGCGTCCAGCTCGGGCTCGCCGCGGGCGCGGCGCTGCGCGTTCAGCGCGGTGCGCAGGAAATTGGCGTTGCCGACGCCGGGCAGCTCCACCGGATACTGGAACGCCAGGAACACCCCGGCGGCGGCGCGCGCCTCCGGCGCCATCGCCAGCAGGTCCTGGCCGTCGAACGTCGCGCCGCCGGCGGTGACCTGGTAGTCGTCGCGCCCGGACAGCACGTAGGCCAGCGTCGACTTGCCCGAGCCGTTCGGCCCCATGATGGCGTGCACCTCGCCCTGCGGCACCGTCAGGTCGATGCCGTGCAGGATCGGCTTGTCGTTGATCGAAGCGGCCAGGCCGTGAATCTCCAGCATGCGTCGTTTTCCTAACCCACCGAGCCTTCGAGGCTCACCGCCAGCAGCTTCTGCGCCTCGACCGCGAACTCCATCGGCAGCTCCTTCAGCACTTCCTTGCAGAACCCGTTGACGATCAGGTTCACCGCGTCTTCCTCCGACAGCCCGCGGCTGCGGCAGTAGAACAACTGGTCGTCGGCGATCTTCGAGGTGGTGGCCTCGTGCTCGACCTTCGCCGTCGGGTTGCGGCTTTCGATGTACGGCACGGTGTGCGCGCCGCAGGCATCGCCGATCAGCAGCGAATCGCATTGCGTGTGGTTCCGCGCGCCGGCCGCCTTCGGCAGGATGCGCACCAGCCCGCGATAGGTGTTGTTCGACCGCCCGGCGCTGATGCCCTTCGACACGATCGTGCTTTTCGTGTTGCGGCCGATATGGATCATCTTGGTGCCGGTGTCGGCCTGCTGGCGGTTGGTGGTCACCGCGACCGAGTAGAACTCGCCGACGCTGTCATCGCCGAGCAGCACGCAGGACGGATACTTCCAGGTGATCGCCGAGCCGGTCTCCACCTGGGTCCAGGAGATCTTGCTGCGATGGCCGCGGCAGGCGCCGCGCTTGGTGACGAAGTTGTAGATGCCGCCGCGGCCTTCGGCGTCGCCGGGGTACCAGTTCTGCACCGTCGAATACTTGATCTGGGCGTCGTCCAGCGCGACCAGCTCGACCACCGCGGCGTGCAGCTGGTTCTCGTCGCGCTGCGGCGCGGTGCAGCCCTCCAGGTAGCTGACGTAGCTGCCGGCATCGGCGATGATCAGCGTGCGCTCGAACTGCCCGGTGTTGCGCGCGTTGATGCGGAAATAGGTGGACAGCTCCATCGGGCAGCGCACGCCCTTCGGCACGTAGCAGAAGCTGCCGTCGGTGAAGACCGCGGAGTTCAGCGTGGCGAAGAAATTATCCGCCATCGGCACCACGGTGCCGAGGTACTGGCGCACCAGGTCGGGGTAGTCGCGCACCGCCTCGCTGATCGGGCAGAAGATCACCCCGGCCTTCAGCAGCGTCGCGCGGAAGGTGGTGGCGACCGAGACGCTGTCGAACACCGCGTCCATCGCGATGTTGCGCTGGCCGCCCTCGCCGTAGGCGTCGGCACCGCCGGCGCCCTCGCCATCGGCCCCCTCGACCCCAGCGAGGATCGCCCGCTCCTTCAGCGGAATGCCGAGCTTCTCGTAGGTGCGCAGCAGTTCCGGATCGACCTCGTCCAGGCTTTTCGGCCCGGGCTTCTTCTTCGGCGCGGCGTAGTAGTGCAGGTCCTGGTAGTCGATCGGCTGGTGCTCGACGCGCGCCCAGTTCGGCTCTTCCATCCGCTGCCACGCGGCGAGCGCCTTCAGCCGCCAGTCGAGCAGCCAGCCGGGTTCGCCCTTGCGCGCGGAGATCAGCCGGATGATGTCCTGGTTCAGCCCCTTGGGGGCCAGATCCATCTCGATCGTCGTCTCGAAGCCCCACTTGTAGCCGGACTGCGTGGCGGCGCGGACGGTGTCGAGGGTTTCGGTAACGGCAGGCATCGCGACGTCCTTGTTGGAAATCCTGAGGCCCCGGCGCTATTCGGCGGCGGCGATCGGCGCGATCCGGTGCCCTTGGCTCGGTGCTGGCGGCGTGTGGCCTGGCATGTGGCCTGGCGCGTGCGCGGCGGGCAGGCGGAAGGCGCGCGGGATCGCCGCTTCCTGCATGTCCGCCAGCGTGATCGCCGACAGCGCCTGGTGGATCGCCGCGTTCACCGGGTCCCAGCGGCCGCGCACCGGGCAGATCCCCTCGGACTCGCAGCTGCCGCTGGTGCCGTCGACGCAGGCGGTCAGCGCGATCGGCCCGTCCACCGCGGCGATGACGTCGGCGACCGGGATCGCCGCCAGTTTGCGCAGCAGCCGATAGCCGCCGTGCGCGCCGCGCTGGGAGGCCACCAGGCCGCCGGCGGCGAGCGTCTTCAGCACCTTGGCGACGGTGGGTTCCGGGATGCCGATGGCGGCGGCGATGCCGGGCGAGGTCTGCACCGTGTCGGCGTGCGACAGGCGCACCAGCACGACGACGGCGTAATCGGTCAGTTTCGACAGCCTCAGCATGACAGCCTCGGCATGGTAGCCTCGGCATGGCAGCCTCGGCCTGACAGTGCGCAGCGCATTTTCTCGCCCTCCGGCCCTAATCGGACCGTTCAAGTCCTGATTGGGCAGATGGCGCATGCGCCCGGCGGCGTCAAGGGGTTAACCGCGACTTCGGGCCGATCCGCGTGGCCGCTCGGCCGGGCGCCTGGCGCGCCCATCCGGCGGGCCGGCCGCCGGAGGCACAACTGAATTGACATTGAAACTGACTGTTGAATGATCCATTTCCACTTGACAGGTCAATGTCCCGCGCTCAGCGTCCGGGCTAGCCGTACGATGTTCAACCCCGGTTTGGAATGTCGATTGCAATGTCCGATGTCTGGCAAGCGGCAGCCGCCCGCCATCGCTTTTCCGAGCTGGTGGAAGCCGCGGTCGAAGGTCGCCCGCAGTTCGTTCGGCGCCGGGATGGCCGCGAGGTCGTGGTCGTTTCCAAGGAGTATTACGAGCGGACCAAGCCGAGTTTGAAGACCGTCCTGCTGTCGCTGCGATTTGGCCACCGGGGGGATGACTTCGATGCGGCATTGCAGCAGGCGGGAAGCCACCTCGCCGACAGCCTGACACCGCATGCCGTCAGCCCGGAGAGCAAGGGTGACAGTCATCCTGGACACCAACGTCCTCAGCGAACTTCGCCTGCCAACGCCTGACCGGAACGTCGTCGCGTGGTTCGGCGCGCAGGCCGAGCCGGACCTGGCGATCGCCGCGTTCAGCGTGGCCGAGATCGAATACGGCATCGCCGTGACGCCGCGATCGAACCCCGCGCTGGGCGCGCAGCTCGCCGCGTGGTTGGACGCCGTTCTGGCGACCCAGCGCGTCCTGCCGCTGGATGCGGCCGCGGCCCGGGTTCTCGGCCGCCTGCACGCCGTGCCCGCCCTGCGCAACCTGGCCACCACGCCGCCGAACGCGCGCAAACCGCGCTTCGGCGGCGATCTGGTCATCGCGGCCATTGCGGTCGCGCATGACGCAACCGTCGCGACCCGTAACCGCGACGATTTTCAGTTGATCGCCCGGCACTGCGCCGGCCTGTCCGGCGTCGATCCCTGAAGCGGACGGACGTTCTGATCCTCGCCGCGCCGTGTTGCCCCGGGCGCGCGCCGCGGGGCAATCGGGTGAACGAAAGCAAGCTCGGGGCTTCGCCCCGGACCCCACCAAGGGGCGCTGCCCCTTGGAACCCCGCCAAGGGCGAGCCCTTGGAACCCTTCACTGGGAGTGTGGGGAGGGGGAGGGGGCGTGGGAGCGAGGCGAAGGGGCGCCGTCCGGCACGCCGGACGGCGCCCCTTCGCCTCGCTCCCACGCCCCCTCCCCCTCCCCACACTCCCAGTCATGGAGTCCAGAGGCCGCTGCCTCTGGTGGGGGGTCCAGGGGGGCAACGCCCCCCTGGCGGGGTTCGGGGCGGAGCCCCGACCTTCCTTCGCTTCACCCGATTGCCCCGGGTGCGCGCCGCCGGCCGGGTTCACAAGTCCGCGCGACCCGCCTAATACCGGCCGGTAGCAATATCCCAACGGAGGCGTTCATGGCAGGCATGATGGTGGGCAAGGTCGCGGTGGTGACCGGGGCCGGCGGCGGCATCGGGCGCGAGATCGCCATCATGATGGCGGCCGCCGGGGCGAAGGTGATCGTCGCCGACATCGGCGCCTCGCTCACCGGCGAGGGCGGGTCCGCCACGCCGGCCCAGCAGACCAAGGCGCTGATCGAGCAGAACGGCGGCGCCGCGGAAATCTGCACCGAGTCCGTCGCCGAATGGGGCTCGGCGCAGAAGATCGTCCAGGCCGCGCTGGATCATTACGGGCGCATCGACGCGGTGGTGAACAACGCCGGCATCCTGCGCGACGTGATCTTCCACAAGATGACGCCGGACGACTGGCTGGCGGTGATCGGCGTGCACCTGAACGGCAGCTTCTTCGTCTCCCGCGCCGCCGCCGAGCACTACCGCAAGCAGGAGAGCGGCAGTTTCGTGCACATCAGCTCGACCTCGGGGCTGATCGGCAATTTCGGCCAGGCGAATTATTCCGCCGCCAAGCTGGGCATCACCGCGCTGTCGAAGTCGATCGCGCTGGACATGCAGCGCTACAACGTGCGGTCGAACTGCATCGCGCCGTTCGCCTGGAGCCGGATGACCAGCTCGATCCCGGCGAGCACGCCGGAGCAGCAGGCGCGGGTGGCGAAGATCCAGCAGATGACGCCGGACAAGAACGCGCCGATGGCGGTGTTCCTGGCCTCCGACGCGGCGAAGGGGGTGACCGGGCAGGTGTTCGGCACGCGGATGAACGAGATCATCCTGTTCTCCTCGCCGCGCCCGATCCGCATCGTGCACCGCGCCGAGGGCTGGACGCCGGAAAGCTGCGCCGAACACGCCGCCCCGGCGCTGAAGGCGGCGTTCATGCCGCTGGACCGCTCGGGCGAGGTGTTCAGCTGGGATCCGGTCTAGTCCGCCGGCACAGTGATCCTGACCGGTCTCACACGCGGTCGCAGCCGGCCAAGGCCGGAGCAGGCGCAACCGGTCAGGATCGCGTGCAGCGGGGTGCTAGTCAACGATGTCGCGCAGGGTGTCCAGCGGCATCAGCCGGCCGTCGCGTTCCAGGTGCCAGAAGGTCCAGCCGTTGCACGACGGCGCGTTCTGCACCGCCGCCCCCACCTTGTGGATCGAGCCGCGGGTGTCGCCGGCGACCACGCTGCCGTCGGCCGTGACGGTGGCCGAGACGCGCCGCAGCCGGTCGTGCAGCATGGTTCCCGCCGGCACCAGCCCGCGCTCGACCAGGCTGCCGAACGGCACGCGCGGCATCTCCCGCCGCGACTGCGTGGTGGCAAGCCCGTCCGGCGAGGTGGCGCGGGTGTGGCGGACGCGGCCGATCGCGGCCTCGGCGTAGGCCGGGTGGCGCTCGATGCCGATGAAGTGCCGGCCTAGCCGCTTGGCCACCGCCGCCGTCGTGCCGGTGCCGGCGAAGGGGTCCAGCACGATGTCGGCGGGCGCGGTGGAGGCCAGCAGCACGCGGTGCAGCAGCGCCTCGGGCTTCTGCGTCGGGTGCAGTTTCAGCCCGTGCTGGTTGCGCAGCCGCTCGGGCCCGGCGCACAGCGGGATGAACCAGTCGCTGCGCATTTGCAGGTCATCGTTCAGCGCCTTCATCGCCTGGTAGTTGAAGCGGTGGCGGGAATCGCGGCTGCGCGCCGCCCAGATCAGCGTCTCGTGCGCGTTGGTGAAGCGCCGGCCGCGAAAATTCGGCATCGGATTGGCCTTGCGCCAGATCACGTCGTTCAGCACCCAGAAGCCGAGGTCCTGCAGGATGGCGCCGATCCGGAAGATGTTGTGGTAGGCGCCGATCACCCACAGCGTGCCGTCCTTGCGCAGCAGCCGGCGGCACTCGGTCAGCCAGGCGCGGGTGAAGGCGTCGTAGGCGGCGAAGTCGGTGAAGCGGTCCCAGTCCTCGTCCACCCCGTCGACCAGGCTGTCGTCGGGCCGGCGCAGTTCGCCGCGCAACTGCAAGTTGTAAGGCGGGTCGGCAAACACGCAGTGGACCGAGGCCGTCGGCAGCATCTGCATCAGCCGGACGCAATCGCCCAGCAGGATCTGATCCAGCGGCAGTTCGCGAACGAGTTCCACTTTGCTCCGACGGATTGGCGCCAGCGATGGGGCAACAGAGCGGCTATCGTGACCGGTGCGTGGAAGTCACGTCAATTGGGTGAAATTGGGCGAACCGAAAGAAAGCCGGGGCTTCGCCCCGGACCCCACCAAGGGGCGCTGCCCCTTGGAACCCCGCCAAGGGCGGAGCCCTTGGAACCCTTCACCGGGAGTGTGGGGAGGGGCAGGGGGCGTAGGGGCGAGGCGAAGGGGCGCCGTCCGGCATGCCGGACGGCGCCCCTTCGCCTCGCCCCTACGCCCCCTGCCCCTCCCCACACTCCCGGTCATGGAGTCCAGAGGCCGCTGCCGGCGCCTGCCCCCGGGCACTTGACCCGAGGGGTGGGGGTCCAGGGGGCAAAGCCCCCTGGCGGGGTTCGGGGCGGAGCCCCGGCCTTGCTTCCTTCCAGACCCACCCACGCGATTGCTAGCTTGGGGTGCGGCGTGGGTCGAAGGCGTCGCGCACGGCTTCGCCGATGAAGATCAGCAGGATGAGCATGCCGCCCAGGACGACGAAGGCGGTGATCCCCAGCCAGGGGGCTTGCAGGTTGTTTTTGCCCTGCGCCACCAGTTCGCCGAGCGAGGGCGAGCCCGGCGGCAGGCCGAAGCCGAGAAAATCGAGGCTCGCCAGGATTGTCACGGAACCGGACAGGATGAACGGCATATAGGTCAGCGTCGCGACCATCGCGTTCGGCAGGATGTGGCGCCACATCACGACGCTGTCCGCCACGCCCAGCGCCTTGGCCGCGCGCACGTATTCCAGGTTGCGGCCGCGCAGGAACTCGGCGCGCACCACGCCGGTCAGGTTCATCCAGGAGAACAGCAGCAGGAACGCCAGCAGCACCCAGAATCCCGGGGTGATGATGCTGGCCAGGATGATCAGCAGGTAGAGCTGCGGCATGCCGCTCCAGATTTCGATGAAGCGTTGGAACAGCAGGTTGACCAGGCCGCCGTAGTAGCCCTGCACCGCGCCGGCGGCGACGCCGATGGCGGAGCTGACCGCGGTCAGCACGAAGCCGAACACCACGGACAGCCGGAAGCCGTAGATCACGCGCGCCAGCACGTCGCGCGCCTGGTCGTCGGTGCCGAGCGGATTGCGCCAGGATGGCGGCGAGGGGGCGGGGGCGGACAGGTTCTTGACGATGGTGTCGTAGCTGAACGGCACCAGCGGCCAGATCATCCAGCCATGCGCGTTGATAGCCCTTTCCACATCCGGATCGGTGTAGTCGGCTTCGGTGGGCAGGAAGTCGCTGCCGAAGGCGTCCTCGCTGTAGTCGAACAGGACGGGGATGTACCAATGATGCTCGAAGCGGATCAGTAGCGGGCGGTCGTTGGCGACGAACTCGGCGGGCAGGGTGAAGGCGAACAGCAGCATAAACAGCCAGAACGAAATGAACCCGCGCCGGTTCTGCCGGAAGATGGCGAGGCGGCGGCTTGTGATCGGGGACAGCGGCACGAGCGGCGCGTCCCGTCATGGCCGGGTCTGGCCCGGCCATCCGCGCACCTTCGGTGGTGCGTGGACGGCTGGGCCAGACCCGGCCATGCCAGCCAGAGGGATGCGGCGGGCGCCGATTGCCAGGATCAATGCCGCGCCTCGAAATCGATGCGCGGATCGACCAGGGTGTAGAGCGTGTCGCCGACGATCTGCAGCAGCAGGCCGAGCAGGGTGAAGATATAGAGTGTGCCGAACATCACCGGGTAGTCGCGCTGGATCGCCGACTGGAAACCCAGCAGCCCCAGCCCGTCCAGCGAGAACACGATCTCCACCAGCAATTGCGAGGTGAACAGGATGCCGATGAAGGCCTGCGGAAACCCGGCCACGATCAGCAGCATGGCGTTGCGGAACACGTGGCCGTACAGCACGCGCGTTTCCGAGGCGCCCTTGGCGCGCGCGGTCACCGTGTATTGCTTGCGGATCTCCTCCAGGAAGCAGTTCTTGGTCAGCATGGTCAGGCTGGCGAAGCCGCCGGCGACGATGGCGATCGTCGGCAGCACCATGTGCCAGGCGTAATCGGCGATGCGCGCGCCCCAGCTCCAGCTCGATGCCCCGTCGCTGGTCAGGCCGCGCAGCGGAAACCAATGGAAGAAGCTGCCGCCGGCGAACACCACCACCAGCAGGATGGCGAACAGGAAGCTGGGCACCGCGTAGCCCACCAGCACCACCGCGGAGCTCGCCAGGTCGAAGCGGCTGCCGTCGTGCACCGCCTTGCGGATGCCGAGCGGGATGGAGATCAGGTAGATCAGCAGCGTCAACCACAGCCCCAGCGACAGCGACACCGGCAGGCGCTGCATCACCAGGTGCAGAACGGATTGGTCGCGGAAGAAACTGCGGCCGAAGTCGAAGCGCAGGTAGCCGCCGACCATCTCGACGAAGCGGGTCAGCGGCGGCTTGTCGAAGCCGAACATCTTCCTGATGTCGGCGATCACGTGCGGATCGAGCCCGCGCGCCCCGCGATAGGTCCCCGCGCCGCCGAAATCCGAAGTCGCGCTGGTCAGCCGCGAGGACATCGCGCCCTGGCCGCGCAGTTGGGCGATCATCTGGTCCACCGGACCGCCGGGGGCGAACTGGATCACCGCGAAGTTGATGGCGATGATGCCGAACAGCGTGGGAATCACCAGCAGCAGGCGGCGGAACAGGTAGGCTGCCATCGCGCCGCGGTCAGACGTCGCTCATTGCCGGCGCGCCGCGTCGGTCACCGCGGCCTTGGCCGCATCGACCCACCAGGTGTCGAAGTTGAAGCCCTCGCGGATCGGCTTGTCGGGATGGCCGAAGCGGTTCCACCAGGCGAGGTGGAATTTCTGGTTGGCGTAGTTCGGCACCATGTACCAGCACCACAGCAGCACCCGGTCCAGCGCGTGCGCCGCGGTGCGCAGCGTGGGGCGATCCTGCGCGGTGATCACCTGCTCGATCAGCGCATCCACCGCCGGATCGCACACGCCGGGCGCGTTGGCGCTGCCCTGCGCCTTGGCGCTGGCACACGAGAAGTAGTCGCGCAGCTCGTTGCCCGGCACGTCGCCTTCGGGGTAGATGTACAGCAGCATGTCGAAGTCGAAATCATCGGTCAGGTGCTGGTACTGTGCCGGATCGACCGTGCGCACCCGTGCATCGATCCCCAGCCGCTGGATGTCCTGCACGTAGGGCAGCGCCACCCGCTCGTACGACGGATCGTCCAGCAGGATGGTGAAGCGCATCTGCTGGCCGTTGGCATCGACCAGCTTGCGGTCCTTCACCTGCCAGCCGGCCTGCTGCATCAGCTGCAGCGCCTGCACCAGCTGCGCGCGGTTGTTGCCCGAGCCGTCGGTCACCGGCAGCGTGAAGGGCTGGGTGAACAGCTCCGGCGGCAGCTCCTGGCGGAACGGCTCCAGCAGCTTCAGCTCGTCGCCCGCGGGGAGGGCGGAGGACGCCAGGTCGCTGTTCTCGAAATAGCTGTCGGAGCGCACATAGTCGCCGTAGAACAGGTTCTTGTTGGCCCATTGGAAGTCGTAGACCAGACCCAGCGCGTGGCGCACCCGGGGGTCGGCGAACACCTTGCGCCTGGTGTTCATCGCCCAGCCCTGCAGGCCGGTCGGCAGGTGGTGGCGGAAGTCGCGCTTGATCACCAGGCCGCGCTGCACCGCCGGGAAATCGTAGGCGGTGGCCCAGCGCGCCGCGGTGTTCTCCGAGCGCAGATCGACCTGCCCGGCCTTGAACGCCTCCATCGCCACGGTCAGGTCGCGATAGTAGTCGATCCGCACCCGGTCGAAGTTGTTGGTCCCCTTGCCGGTCGGCAGATCGCGCGCCCACCAGTCCGGGTTGCGCTGGAACACCATGTCGCGGCCCATGTCGAACGCGGCGATGCGGTACGGGCCGGAGCCGATCGGCGGGTCGGTCAGCGGGCGGGAGAAATCGCGTCCGGCAAAGAAATGTTCCGGCAACACCGGCAGGCCGCCGACCAGCAGCGGCAGCTCGCGGTTGGCGTTGGAGCGGAAGTGGAACACCACGCGGCGTTCGCCGGTCACCTCGACGTCCTTGACGTCGGCGAACTGGATGCGGAAGGCCGGCCGGCCTTGCGCCAGCAGGGTGCGATAGGTCCAGGCGACGTCCGCGGCGGTGACCGGGGTGCCGTCGGAGAATTTCGCCGCCGGATTGAGGTCGAAGGCCACCCACAGCCGGCTGTGCGGCAGCTCGATGGTCTGCGCCAGATGGCCATAGCCGGTGGCCGCCTCGTCGGCCGAGGCGGTCAGCAGGCTCTCCCACACATGCCCGACCGAGGAACCGGAGCCCGACCCGCCCGGCAGGATCACCCAGGAGCCGGCCATGCCGAGCGGCGCGGTGCCGCGCAGGATGAACGGGTTGAAATTGTCGAACGTGCCGCCGGCGGCCAGCCGCACCTCGCCGCCCTTGGGCGCGTTCGGATCGACGTAGGGGAAATAGGCAAAGTCGGCCGGCAATGCGGGCTTGCCGAGCACCGCGATGGCGTTGCTGCTTGTCACCGCGTCGTCGGCGGCGCGGGCACCCGCGCCGGCCAGGCCGAGC
Source organism: uncultured Alphaproteobacteria bacterium (assembly GCA_963847615.1). Lineage (GTDB taxonomy): Bacteria > Pseudomonadota > Alphaproteobacteria > Acetobacterales > Acetobacteraceae > Palsa-883. The sequence continues at coordinate 126,140 of CAWKAN010000026.1, read as the reverse complement.
AGCATCAGCAGCGCGACCACGCTGCGCGCCGCGCTGGCGCGCGCGGCGGCGGTGCGCGCGGCGATGGCGCGTACGGCGGTGGTGCGCGCGGCGGTGGTGCGCGCGCGGCCGTCCCGCCGCGCCGCGCTCGCCGCATTGCCTGGCCGCCCGGCATCCCCGCAGTGCGTTGCCCCGTGCACCGCCATCAGGCCGCCGGGCCCCAATCCGCCACCCGCTCGATCCGCGCCCGTTCCAGTTCCTCGCGCCGCTCCCACAGCGAGCGGTACCAGGCGATGCGCGGCGCGGTCTGGTAGGCCAGCATCCGTTCGGCCGCGACATAGGCCCGCGCCGTGTCGCCCAGGCGGCGCGCCATGTCCGGCATGGCGATCAACCGCAGCAGCCGCGCGCGCAGTTCGTCGGCGTCGTGGAACAGCAACCCGGTGCGGCCATCGGCGATGCTGTCGCCGTAGACCACGTGACTGGCCAGCGCGGCGACGCGGCAGGCGCCGGCCTCGATGAACTTCAGGTCCGACTTGGCGCGGTTGAACCAGGTGTCGGCGAGCGGCATGAACGAGATCTCGCTCTGCCCCAGCAACGACAGGTAGGTGTCGTAGCCGCAGGTCGGCGTGAAGCTCTTGTGCGGCGCCTCCAGCGCCTCGAAGAAGCCGCGGTCGTGCACCACGACGAAGCGCAGCCGTTCGCCCACCGTGGCGGCCACCGCGTTCAGCACCGGCATCAGCGGCCGCCAGTCGTTCTCCCGGTTCAGCGCCCCGAAGAACAGCGTCATCGCATTCGGGTCGGCAAAGTTCCGCACCTCGGGCAGCATGCGGATCGCGTTGGGAAACACCCGCACCTCGGGATTGCGCGTGCGCAGGATCTCGGCCAGGGCGGGGGTGCTGGTCTGCACCGCGTGCACCGCGCGGAAACTGTACTGATCCTCGCTCTGCATGCTCTGGAAGAAGTCCGGATGGTCATCGAATTCGGTCACCACCAGCGAGCCGCTGGCCCGCAGGCGCTGCACCACCTCGCGGGCGTTCTGGCCGGACAGCGCCGGACGGTGCAGCACGAAGATGCGCGGCGTCTCGGTCTCCGGCGGCGGGCCGAGGTCGAGGCTCGAGGTCATCCGCACCGTCACGTCGGGATCGGTGAACATGGCGCGCATCGGATGGATGACGCGCAGGTGCGACACGCCGCCGACCGGGGCCAGCATGTTGGCGGCGATCGTCAACGGCCGGCGCGGCGTCTTGCGCACCCGCCACACATACTGCAGCGGGGCGGCGCGATCCGCATAGGCCTGCGGATCGACGCCGAGCGCCCGCAGCGCCGGCGTGATGGCCGTGGCGAACGCGGCGGCCTGCTCGCCGTCGAAGATCCGCGGATGCACGTCGTACGGCACCAGGCCCAGCGCCTCCAGCCCCTTGCGCATCGTTGCCAGGGTGAACCAACGCAGATGGTCCTGGTCCAGCAGCCCCTGCGGCTCGTAGTCCCAGTCGCCGAGCAACAGGCGCGCGGCAAACAGCCAATGCTCGACATTGGGGACGCAGATCAGGATGGTGCCGGCGTCGTTCAGCGACCTGGCGTGCCGCGCCAGCACCTCCCACGGAGTCTTCAGGTGCTCGAGCACATCGCCGTAGATGATGCAGTCGATGCCGCCCTCCGGCGCGAACGGCAGCGGCCCGGTTTCGATGTCGCCGACCGCGACGTCGTCGAGCCGTTGCGCGGCGATCGCCGCGGCATCCGCGTCCCTCTCGAGGCCGAGCACGCGCGCGCGCGGGTTCAACCGGCGATAGGCCGCGCCCAGGGCTCCGGTGCCGCAGCCCACGTCCAGGACCACCCTTGCATCCAGCGGAATGCGGTCCAACAAGTCCTGATTGACCGCATCGACTTGCGCGGACATCGGCGGCACTGGCTCCCTTGCGATCACGGTCGCGGGTGTCGTACTTGGGTTTGCCGCCGCGACGCAAGGGGTCGGCAGGGCGGGTGAAGCAAGGCCAGGGGCTCCGCCCCTGGACCCCGCCAGGGGGGCTTTGCCCCCCTGGACCCCCCACCAGAGGCGGAGCCTCTGGACTCCATCCATGGGAGTGGGTGAGGGGGAGGGGGCGCGAGGGGGGAGGCGACGGTGCCGTCCGGCGCGCCGGACGGCACCGTCGCCTCCCCCCTCGCGCCCCCTCCCCCTCACCCACTCCCAGTGAAGGGTTCCAAGGGCTCGCCCTTGGTGGGGGTCCAGGGGGCAAAGCCCCCTGGCGGGGTCCAGGGGCGGAGCCCCTGGCCTTGCTTCGCCTGCCGTGCCGCGCGCAGCGTGTGGAGGCGATCGAGCATGCGTTCCTGTGCGGTGCAGAGCGTCCCGCAATCGGACAGCTGTGGCGGCGCGTCGGCGGCCCGTCGCAGGGCGGCGACCGCGCGGTCGAGCTGGGTGGACCGGCGATCGAGGCGTTCGGCCAGGGCGGCGGCGCCGGCGAGGCCGGTGCGCATGGCGCGGCGGCGTGGGGTGAAGGCGGTTTCGACGCGTTCGCGCGCGGAGGAGGCGGGCAGTGGCTGGAAGCGGACCGTCAGCGCCAGCGAGTCCGCCCAATCCAGCCATTTCGCCCGATGGGTCGGCACCAGCGGCATCAGCGCCACCCAGGGGACGCGCATGGCATCGGCGACGATGACGCCGTGCAGCGCCTCGCTGAGCAGCGCGCGGCAGCGGGCGATCTGGTCGAGGATCGCGAGCGGTGGGCCGCGCGGGTCGATCAGCGTGACGCCGGCGGCGGTGGCGGCCGCCGGCCAGGCGCCGCGCGCCAGGCTTTCGAAGTGCGGCATGAAGCCGATGCTGCCGCTGTCCCGCCGCGGGACCGGGTGGACCAGCGGCAGCAGGCTGGCCGGGTCGCCGAGGCTGAAGGCGGCGGGCAGGCCGAGTTGGCGCGCGGTGCGCGGTCCGCGGACCCAATGGATTTCCCACGATGCGTCGAGCGACGCCGGCCGCTGGTAGCCGCCGAATCCGGCGCCGGCCACGATCTTGCGCCGGTCCGCGGGGTGGCGCGCGTCCAGCACCGAGCCGATGCCCAGGAACAGGTCCGTCCCGCCATCGTCGAACCCCGGGGCGTCACATCGGGGGGCGTCGAACCGGTGGTCGGCACCCGGCCGGCTGCCGCACGCGGCGGCGCAAGCTGGCGCAATGTCGAGCAGGCCGGGCAGCAGGCGCGGCCAGAGCAGGTGGTTCAGTTCGTCGCCGAAATTGCGCGTCGCCCCCCGCCAGGCATAGAGGCGCATCCGGCGTCAGGCTTCCAGGTTCGGGCGCCAATGGAAGGCAGCGCGGATGAAGCCGCGCGCATAGGCGAAGCGCCAGCGCCAGGCGATCCAGCCCGGGCTGTCGCGCCGGCACAGGGCGGCGGGCGCGCAGGCCGCCGCCACCAGGACGCGGCGCGGCAATTCGCGCCACACCGCGCCCGGATGCCCCAGCAGGCGGCGGCTGATGACCGTCGAGACGCCCTGCCAATAGAGCCGCGACAGCAGCCATGCCGGGGTCAGGCGAAGCGGCTGGATGCGGTGGTGCACGACGATGCGCAAGTCGTAGCGCACCGCGTGGCCGGCATCCTGCAGGCGCCAGGCAAGCTGCACCTCCTCGTCCGACAGCAGGATATCGCCGCGCCGACCGATCGTGGTGCCGAAGCCGCCCGCCGCGAGCAGCGCCGGCACGTGCAGCGTGACGTTGGCGCCGTACGGCTCCAGTGTTTTCGGCAGGTCGGGGCCGCGGTATTCGCCGCGCCCCTCGGTTTCGATGATCGACAGCACCCCGCGCAGCGAGGCGGGCCACCAGGCAGGCAGTGGGGCCTCCCACAGCGGCAGGATCCGCCCGCCCAGCACGGCGGGCGGGCATGGCGCCTCCTGGATGGCGGCGATGATGCGTTCGACCCAGTCGGGCGCGGCAAGCGCGTCGTCGTCGATATAGGCGATGTAGCCGGTGCCGGCCTGGTGCGCCCCGGCGTTGCGCGCCAGGCTGACGCCGGGCCGGTCCAACCTGATGAGCCGGGCGTTCGGATGCGCGGCGACGATGTCGGCCAGCGCCGCGCCGGTCGCCTTGGGCGAGCCGCTGTCGACCACCAGCACGTCGAACCGATCCTGCCCCACTGTCTGGCGGCCCAGGGCAGCCAGGCAGTCGCGGGCGTAGGCGGGCCGGTCGTGCGTGCACAGGCACACCGTCAGGCGGGGCTCGGCTTCGGTGGCGCATGCGTCGGACACGGCCGGGAGACTAGCCAGCCAGGGGTTGACGAAACCTTACCGGCCCGCGGTCAGGCGGGCCGCGCGCCGGCCAGCCCCGCCGCCCGGCATCGGCATCACGCGGTGTCCGGCCGGCCAATCCCGACATAGTCGAAGCCGCTCTGGCGCATCGCGACCGGGTCGTAGACGTTGCGCAGGTCCACCAGCACCTTGCCGCGCATGGCCTCGCGCAGCCGCTCCGGACTGAGCGCGCGGAACTCGTTCCATTCGGTGATCAGCACCAGCGCGTCGGCGCCGGCGGCGGCGTCCAGCGCGTCGCGGCAATAGACCACGGCGCCGGGCAGCAGCGGGCGGGCCTGCTCCATCCCCTCGGGGTCGAAGGCGCGCACGACGGCGCCGTCCTCGACCAGGCGGGAGACGATGGGGATCGCCGGCGCGTCGCGCATGTCGTCGGTCTCCGGCTTGAAGGTCAGGCCGAGCACGCCGATCGTCTTGCCGCGCACCGAGCCGCCGCACGCCGCGATCACCCGCATCGCCATGCCGGCCTTGCGGGCGTCGTTCACCGCGACGACGGTTTCCACCAACCTGGTCGGCGCGCCGGCGTCCTGCGCGATGCGCATCAGCGCCAGCGTGTCCTTGGGGAAGCACGAGCCGCCGAAGCCGGGGCCGGGGTGCAGGAATTTCCGCCCGATGCGCCCATCCAGGCCGATGCCGCGCGCCACGTCGTGCACGTCGGCGCCGGCCTTCTCGCACAGGTCGGCCATCTCGTTGATGAAGGTGACCTTCATCGCCAGGAAGGCGTTGGCGGCGTATTTGGTCAGCTCCGCCGTCTCGATGCCGGTGAACACGATCGGCGCCTCGATCAGGTACAGCGGCCGGTACAGCCGGCGCATCACCTCGCGCGCGCGTTCCGACTCGGTGCCGATCACCACGCGGTCGGGGCGCATGAAGTCGCCGATCGCGTTGCCCTCGCGCAGGAATTCGGGGTTGGAGGCGACGTCGAACGCCAGGTCCGGGCGCGCGGCGCGGACGATCTCGGCGATGCGCCGGCCGGTGCCGACGGGCACCGTCGATTTGGTCACGATCACCGTGGGCGCGGTCAGCGCGCGGGCGACCTGTTCGGCGGCGGCGTAGACGTAGCTGAGGTCGGCGTGGCCGTCGCCGCGGCGGGCCGGGGTGCCGACGGCGATGAACACCGCCTCGGCCCCGTGCAGCGCGGCGGCGAGGTCGGCGGTGAAGGCCAGGCGGCCGGCCTTGACGTTGCTCGGCGACGAGCGGCTCCAGGCCGGGTTCGTAGATCGGCATGCGGCCCGCGACGAGGGCGGCGAGCTTGCCCGGGTCGGTCTCGACCACGGTGACCTCGGTGCCGAATTCGGCGAAGCAGGCGCTGGAGACGAGGCCGACATAGCCGCCGCCGATCATCGCGATGCGCACGGGCAGGGTTCCTTGCGGTGGACGCCTGCCAGGTGGTGGCTGGCAGGCGGGTCGGCGATGGGTAAAGCACGGAGCGGGCGGCTTGTTCCAGGGCCGGGGGGCCATGCCGCGCGCGCGGGGCGCCGCTGTTCGTGCCGCATTCCCGGCCGCCGCCTGCTTCGGTGCGGTCGATTGCCCAAGGGACATTGCCCAAGGGACATTGCCCAGGGGACATTGCCCAGGGGACATTGCCCAGGGGACATTACCCAGGGGAATTACCCTGGGGGCTTCCCCTCGCGGCCGTGCCGGGCCATCTGACCGTCATGCCGGCCCAGCACCAGCTTCCGCTGCCTTTCCCGCGCCCGATCCGGCGCGCTGCGGCCGATTTCGTCCGCGCGCCGGCCAATGACGCGGCGCTGACCTGGCTCGAACGCGCCGCCGACTGGCCGCAGCGGCGCCTGGCGCTGTGGGGGGAGGCCGGCTGCGGCAAGACGCACCTGCTGCGCCGCTGGGTCGGCGCCACCGGCGCGCAGTACCTGACCGGCCCGGCGCTGCCGGGGCTCGACGCGCTGCCCGACCTGCCGGGCGCCGCCGGCCTCGCCATCGACGACGCCGATGCGATGGCCGAGGAAGCCACCCTGCTGCACTTGCTGAACGCCGCCGCGGAGGCGCGCCTGCCGGTGTTGCTGGCCGCCCGCGCCCCGCCGGCGCGCTGGGCGGTTCGGCTGCGCGACCTGGCCTCCCGCCTGCGCGCCATCACCGCGGTGGAGATCCTGCCGCCGGACGACGCGCTGCTGCGGCTGTTGCTCGCCCGCCTGCTGGCCGACCGCCAGCAGCGGGTACCGACGGAGACCCAGGAGTGGCTGCTCACGCGCCTGCCGCGCACCTCGGCGGCGTTGCGCGAGGCGGTGGAGCGGCTCGATCGCGCCGCGCTCGGCCGGCCCGGCGGCATCACCCGCCTGCTCGCCCGCGACGTGCTGGCGGACCTGATCGGGACCGATCCGGAGCCGGCGGCGCCCGACGAGACCGCGCCGGCGCCAGCGGCAACGGCAACGACAGTGTCATCGGCGCCCCCCTCGCCGCCGGCCCCCTCGCTGCTGTAGGATCGCGGCATGGACACGCCCCCGCACGACGTTGCGGTTGCCGAGATCGTCACCGCGGCGCCGCGCGCGGCAAGGTCGCGGGTCGAGCGGCCCGCGCCCGCGCCCTCGATCGTGCCCCGGATCGTGCCCCGGATCGCGCCCCGGATCGCGCCCGACAGTCCCGAGCGCTTCATCAACCGCGAGCTGTCCTGGCTCGACTTCAACCACCGCGTGGTGGAGGAGGCGGAAAACCCCCGCCATCCGTTGTTGGAACGGGTGCGCTTCGTCTCGATCAGCGCCTCGAACCTGGACGAGTTCTACTCGGTCCGCGTCGCCGGCCTGATCGGCCAGGCCAAGGCCGGGGTCACCGCCCCCTCGCCGGACGGCCGCAGCCCGGCCCAGCAGCTGGTGGAGATCAAGCAGCGCACCGACCTGCTGCTGGCCGAGCAGCAGCGCGTCTGGCGCGAGCTGCGCGAGGCGTTGCGCGGCGCCGAGCTGGAGGTGTGCGAGACGGCGCAGCTCTCCGCCCACGACCTGGCCTGGCTCGACGCCTGGTTCATGGAGCGGGTGTTCCCGGTGCTGACGCCGCTGGCGATCGACCCGGCGCACCCGTTCCCGTTCATCCCCAACATGGGCCTGGTGATGGCGCTGCTGCTGGCCGGGCGCGAGACCGGGCACATGATGCGCGCGCTGATCCCGCTGCCCGCCCAGGTCGAGCGCTTCATCCGCCTGCCGGCCGGCCCGATTGGCGCTGCTGGCGGCGCTGCCGGCGGCACTGCCGGCAACGCCCACAAGACCCGCTTCGTGATGCTCGAAACGGTGGTCAGCCGGTTCCTCGACCGGCTGTTCCCGCGCTTCAACGTCACCGGGGAGGGCCTGTTCCGGCTGATCCGCGACACCGACGTGGAGTTCGAGGAAGAGGCCGAGGACCTGGTCCGCTCCTATGAAACCGCGCTGAAGCGCCGCCGCCGCGGCGTGGTGATCCATCTGGAGATGGACGCCGGCATGCCGCCCGAACTGCGCGCCATGGTGGCCGACGAGCTGCGCGCCAGCGGCGACGAGATCCACCTGGAGGGCGGGCTGCTCGGCCTCGCCGACCTGCGCCAGCTCATCGTCGACGACCGTCCCGACCTGCTGTTCACCCCGTACGCGCCACGCTTTCCCGAGCGCATCCGCGACTTCGGCGGCGACTGCTTCGCCGCCATCCGCGCCAAGGACATCATCGTCCACCACCCGTTCGAAAGCTTCGACGTGGTGGTGCAGTTCCTGCGCCAGGCGGCGCGCGACCCCAACGTCGTCGCGGTCAAGCAGACGCTGTACCGCACCAGCCGCGACAGCCCGATCGTCAACGCGCTGATCGAGGCGGCCGAGGCCGGCAAGTCGGTCACCGCCATGGTCGAGCTGCGCGCCCGCTTCGACGAGGAGGCCAACATCCGCCTGGCGCGCGAGATGGAAGCCGCCGGCGTGCAGGTGGTGTTCGGCTTCGCGCAACTGAAAACCCACGCGAAACTGTCGCTGGTGGTCCGCCGCGAGGCCGGCGCAGTCCGCTCCTACGCGCATTTCGGCACCGGCAACTATCACCCGATCACCGCGCGGATCTACACCGACCTGTCGTTCTTCACCTGCGAGCCCGACCTGACGCGCGACGCGGCGCGGCTGTTCAACTACATGACCGGCTACGCCGAGCCCGAGCTGATGGACGCGGTGGCGTTCAGCCCGCTGACCATGCGCAAGCTGCTGCTGGAGCTGATCGAGCGCGAGATCGGCTTCGCCCATGCCGGGCGGCCCGCCACCATCTGGCTGAAGCTGAATGCGCTGGTCGACGAGGCGCTGATCGACGCGCTGTACCGCGCCTCCTGCGCCGGGGTGAGGGTGATGGCGGTGGTGCGCGGCATCTGCTGCCTGCGCCCGGGCGTCCCCGGCCTGTCGGAGCACATCCGCGTCAAGTCGATCGTCGGCCGGTTCCTGGAACACAGCCGCATCTGCGCCTTCGGCAACGGCCACCCGCTGCCGTCGCGCCACGCCAGGGTCTATATCAGCTCGGCCGACTGGATGGCGCGCAACATGGACTGGCGGGTCGAGACGCTGGTGCCGATCCACAATCCGACGGTGCACGCCCAGGTGCTGGACCAGATCATGGTGGTCAACCTGCGCGACACGCTGCAATCGTGGGAACTCAGCGCCGACGGCACCTGGCAGCGCGTGCCGATCGGGCGCAAGCCGGTCTCCGCGCATGATTATTTCATGACCAACCCGTCACTCTCCGGGCGCGGCTCGGCGTTGCACGGTCCCGGCATGGGCGCCAACGGCCCGGCGCGCCGCCAGGACCGCGTTGCCGAGGACTGACCGCGCGACACAGGACCGAGCGCATGCCGTACCGCCCACCCGCCGACATCCCGCGCTGCGCCGTCGTGGATCTCGGTTCGAACTCGGTTCGTCTCGTCGTGTTTGAGGGCCACAGCCGCAACCCGGTGCCGATCTTCAACGAAAAGGCGGTGCTGCGGCTTGGCCGCGGCCTGTCCGCCACCGGGCGGCTGAACGAGGACGGCATGGCGCAGGCCTTCACCGTGCTGCATCGCTACCACGCCGTGGCGCGCGCCATGGGCGCCGAGCCGTTCGAGGTGCTGGCCACCGCCGCGGTGCGCGACGCGACCAACGGCGGTGGCTTCGTGGACGCGCTGCGGCTGCGCCTGCCGGGCGTGCCGATCCAGGTCCTGTCCGGCCTCGAGGAGGCCGCCTATTCGGCGATGGGCGTGCTGTGCGGCATTCCCACCGCCGACGGCGTGCTGGCCGATATCGGCGGCGGCTCGCTGGAGCTGGTGCGCCTGACCGCCGGCGAACGCGGGGAGTCGCACACCACGGCGCTCGGGGTCATCGCCCTGGCGGAACGCTCCGCTGGCGATCTGGTCCGCGCGCGCGCCATCGCCGCCGCCGAGCTGGCGGAGATCCCCTGGCTGGCCGAGGGGATGGGGCGCGATCTCTATCTGGTCGGCGGCGCCTGGCGCGCCCTGGCGCGCATCCACATGGCGCAGGTCGGCTACCCGCTGCACATGGTGCATCATTACGCCATCGGCCGGGAGGAGGCGCGCGACCTCGCCGGCATGATCGGCAGTGCCGGGCGGCGCGCGCTGGAGCGGCTGCCGGCGATCCCGCGCCGGCGCATCGACGACCTGCCCTATGCCGCGATCGCGCTGCGCCGCGTGCTGCGCGCCACCGGGGCGCGGCGCGTGGTGTTCAGCGCCTCGGGCCTGCGCGAGGGCTGGTTCATGCGCCGCATGCCCGAGGCGATCCGCGGCATGCGACCCGCTGCTCGCCGCCGGGCGCGAGATGGCGGCACGGCGCGGCCGCGACCCGACGCTGCCGCCGGCGTTGATCGCCTGGACCGATCCGCTGTTCGCCAACGATACGATCGAGACGCGGCGCCAGCGCGAGGCCACCTGCTGGATGTCGGATATCGGCAGCCACGACCATCCGGAATTCCGCGCCGAGCAATCCTTCCTGCGCGTGCTGCGCCAGCCCGGGATCGGGCTCGACCACCACACCCGCGCCTTCCTCGCGCTGGCCGTCGCCATGCGTTACGAGGCCGAGGAGAACGCCGAGTTCCTGCGCCCGGCGCGGCTGCTGCTGGATGTCGCCAGCGCGCACCGCGCCGAGGTGCTGGGGACGGCGCTGCGGCTGGCCTACACGCTGTCGGCCGGCACGCCCGACCTGCTCGGCGGCACCAGCCTGGCGATGACCGGCGGGCGGCTGGTGCTGCGGCTGGCCGAGGACACCGGGGTGTTCGCCGGCGAGAGCGTGATTCGCCGGCTGGACCGCCTGGCGCACGCCGTCGGGCTGGAGGCGGGCACCGAGGCGGCCCGGCGCGACGCGGCGTAGGCCGGGTCGGTTCGGCGATTGCGCTGCGGCCGGGTTTGCACAAGGCTGCGACGGAGCGTCGGATGGCGGCGCCGTGCGGGCGGGGGGGGCAATGGCGAGGCGGATGATCACCGGGCGGGCGGTCTGGCGGGGCGACGAGCTCGAACGCGAAGGCGACTGGATCCTCTGGTTTGACGAGGCCCACAAGCGGGAGATCGCCGACGCCCTTGGGCGCATCCGGCACGCGCCGTTGTTTGGTTTCGGACGCGACGATTTCCCGCTGCCCCAGACCGCGTCCCTGCTCGCCCGGGTGAACGCTGAACTGGAGGGTGGGCGCGGCGCGGTGCGGCTGCGCGGGCTTGATACCGAGCGCTACACGGACGACGAGCTGCGGCAGATCTTCTGGGGCCTCGGCCAGCATCTCGGTCTGCCGCTGTATCAGAACATGGCCGGCGAGATCATGGGCGAGGTGCGTGACGAGACGCGCGATGCCAAGCCGACCTACATCGCGTCGGGGCCGGGCCAGGTGGTGTCCTCGCGCGCCCGCGCCCGCTCCACCGGGCCGTTGCGGTTCCACACCGACCGCTGCGACGTGATCGCCCTGATGTGCGTGCGCAACGCCATCGAGGGCGGCGTCTCCAAGTTGGCCTCGATCCCCACCATCCACAACGAGATGCTGCGCCGCCGGCCGGATCTGGTGGACTTGTTGTTCCAGGACTATTGGCGCTGCCGGCCGAAGGATGAGGACGGCGTGTTTGTCCAGCCGTATTTCGCGCTGCCGGTCTGGGGTATGCGCGCCGGCCGGATCACCAGCCAGTATTCGCGCACCTATGTCGAGCAGGCGCAGGAGTTCCCCGAGGTTCCGCGTTTGACCGAGGCGCAGAACGAAGCCCTGGATATGCTCGCCGAGATCGCCGAGGCGACCTGCCTCCATTCGCCATTCGCGCCGGGTGACATCCAGTTGCTGAACAATCACGTGGTCTATCACGGCCGCACCGCCTATGCCGACGACGCGGCTTCCGGGCGGACGCGGCTGCTGATCCGGCTGTGGCTGGCGACGCCGAACAGCCGCGCGTTGCCGAAGGGGTTCGAGACGTTCTGGGGCAGCATCGAACCCGGCGCGCTGCGCGGCGGTGTGCCGCAAGCCGACGGACGGCGCACGCCGCCGCCGACACGGCGGCGCCTGGTCGCCTGAGGCGGGCTATCCCGCAACGACCTCCGCCCGCAGCTTGCGCGGCAGGTCGTGCGCGCAGCGTCCCAGACCGACGCAGAAATGATTGATCACCGGCGCCAGGCTTTCGGCCGCCTGCCGCATCTCCGCATTCGCCGCCGCCAGCCGCGCCGCCGCATCCCTGGCCCGCGCGGCGAGGCGCGGCCAGTCCAGCCCCGGCAGCACGCCGTCGCGCAGCACGAACGTCGCACCCACCATCACGTCGCGCACCGCGGTGCCGTCCTCGGTGTTCACCAATTGGTTCACCGCGCTGTTCAGCGGCACCAGGTTGACGTGATCCAGATCGAGGAAGACCAGGTCCGCCTTGTAGCCCGGCGCGATCTTGCCGATCAGCGCACCCATCCCCAGCACCGCGGCGCTGCCCTCGGTCGCCAGCCGGATCGCCTCCGCCGCGCCGATCCACTCCTGCGGCGGGCGGTCGAACACCCGCGAAACGAACGCGGCGAGCCGCATCGCCTCGAACATGTTCTGGTTGTCGGCCGAGGACGACCCGTCGGTCCCCACCCCCACCGTCACCCCGCCGGCGATCGCCCGGCGCATGTCGGCGATGCCGTTGCCCAGCCGCAGGTTCGATCCGGGGTTGTGCGCGAGCGTGCCGCCATGTTTCGCCAGCAGCGCGATCTCGGCATCGTCGAGCCAGATCGCGTGCGCGCCGCTGAAGCCCGGTCCCAGCAGCCCGAGCCGAGCCAGATGCGCCGTCAGCGTCGTGCCGTAGCGAAGCTGCGCCGCGGCGCGCTGGACGTTGGATTCCGCCAGGTGCATCTGCACCGGCAGGCCGAACTCAGCCGCCAGGTCGCGGCAGCCGATCATGAAGTCATCGGAACAATGCAGCGGGATGGTCGGCGCGATGCCCAGGCGGATGCGGTCGCGCGGGTACGGCCAGCTGCGCGCCGCCGCGCGGATCGCCGCCAGCGTCGCCTCGCCGGGCGCGGTGCGCATCGCCTCGGCGACGGCGCGCAGGGAGGGCGGGAAGGCATCGAGCAATCCGGGAATCGCCTGGTAGAAGGTGCGATCGGCGATCATCGGCGAGACCACCGCGCGCATGCCGACATCGGCGTAGGCGCGCGCCACCTCGTGCAGCCCCGCCACCGTGGGCGCCGGCAGCATCGCCGACAGATCGTAGCAGGCGGTGCAGCCCTTGCGCAGCATCTCCACCGCGGTGAGCAGCGTGGACAGGTAGCGATCCTCGTTGGTGCGCCCGCCGTTGATCCACGGTCCGGCGTTCAGCAGCAGCTCCAGCGACCAGCGGTCGCCGATGCCCTTCGCCAACCCGCCATGGCCATGCGTGTGCGCGTTGATCAGCCCCGGGATGATCAGCCGGGCGCTGGCATCGATCCGCTCCGCCGCTTCCGAGGTGGCGGTTCCGGGCGGGACGATCGCCTCGATGCAGTCGTCGCGCAGCACCAGGTCGGCCGCAAGCGCCGTCGCCTCTCCCGCTGCCAGCACCGTTCCGCCGGTGACGATCCGATAAGCCGCCATCATCTGCCCCCTTTATCCGCCCCAATCCGCGAATTGGGGTTTTGCACCGCAGCACGCTACGGCAATATCACCGTGTTGCGTAGGAGAGAATGATGATCAGGACGGCCGAGGCATATCGCCAGGGACTGCGGGATGGCCGCGAGGTCTGGATCGACAACGAACGGGTGACCGACGTCACCCAGCATCCCGCCTTCAAGCCGATCATCGAGGTGAAGGCGCGGATGTACGAGATGGCGCACGAGCCGGCCTACCAGGACGCGCTGAGCTACGTCGAGGGCGGCGCGCGCCACGGCACCTTCCACCGCCCGCCGCGCCAGACCAGCGACTGGACCGACAAGACCACCGCGCTCGACCTGGTGCTGAAGGACATCGGCGGCGTGGTCACCCGCGTCGGCGACGAGACGGTGGGCGAGATGTGGTCGCTGCTGGATGGCCGCGACGTGCTGGCGGAGATCGATCCACGCTTCGCCGACAACATCGACCGCCACATCCGTGCGGTGGTCGAGCAGGACGTGTTCCATGTCTCCGCCAACACCGATCCGAAGGGCGACCGCTCGCGCCCGCCGCAGGACCAGGACCCCGACATGCTGGTCCACGTGGTGAAGGAGACCGATGCGGGCATCGTCATCCGCGGCGCGAAATACGAGACCGCCGCCGCCTATGCCGACCAGGCGTTCCTGAAACCCACCGTCGGCGCCTGGACCAACGAGAAACTGTCCGACTACGCGGTGGGCTGCATCGTCAAGATGGGCGCGCCGGGGGTGAAGCACATCTGCCGCGCCGGCTTCGCCGGGCGCGGCAGCGTGGCGGACTATCCGCTGGCCAACCGCTTCGACGAGGTCGATGTGCTGATGGTGCTGGATGACGTGCTGATCCCGTGGGAGGACGTGTTCTTCTACCGCCACACCCGCGCCGCCCAGCACATCCGCGCCACGGTGCACCGCTACTCGGCGTTTCCCTATGTGCTGCGGCTGCAATACGTCGCCGACATGCTGATCGGCGCGGCGCTGTGGAACGCCAAGCAGACCGGTCTCGACAAGTTGCAGGCGGTGCGGGAGAAACTCGCCGACCTGGTGTGCTACCGCGAGGGCATCCACGCCCACCTGACCGCCGCGATCGCCCTGGCGCAGCGCAGCCCGGCGGGCCTGCTGATGCCGCACCAGTCGATGCTGTATGCCGGGCGGGTCTTCGCCTGCGCCAACCTGCCGCAGATGATGCACATCGCGCGCGAGCTGTGCGGCGGGCAGATCTGCGTGACCCCGAGCGCCGCGGCGTTCGAGGCCGCCGGCACCAAGGATTGGCTGGCCAAATTCTACACGCTGAACGAGCAGTGGGCGGCGGATGACCGGCGCAAGCTGTTGGCCTTCGCGCGCGACCTGCTGAACTCCGACTATGCCGGCCACCGGCTGACCTTCGTGCAGTTCGCCCAGGCGCCGCATTTCAATCACCTCGCCGCGGTCTACAATTCCTTCGATTTCAGCGGCCCGCTGGACTTCGTGCGCAAGGCGGCGTCGCTGTCCGCCAAGGTGACGGTCCCGACGCCATGAGCAGCAACCGCAAGATGCACCTGGTGGCCTTCCTGCTGGCCGGGCCCACCGCGCACCACCATGGCGCCTGGCGCCATCCCGAGGCCGATCTCGGCGTGTTCACCCCGCAATTTCACGAGCATATCGCGCGCGTGCTGGAGGCGGGCAAATTCGACAGCCTGTTCTTTGCCGATATTCTTGGGCTGTACGATCTGTTCGGCGGCAGCTTCGCCACCATCCTGCGGCACGGCGGGCAGATGGGGCTGCTCGATCCGATCCCGCTGCTGTCGATCATGTCGCGCGTGACCAATCGGATCGGGTTGGGCGCGACGCTGTCCTCCACCTTCTATGCGCCGTACCACCTGGCGCGCGCGCTCGGCACGCTCGATCTGCTGAGCGGGGGGCGCGTGGCGTGGAACGTCGTGGCCTCGCACGGCCATCTGGAGGCGCAGAATTTCGGCCTGGCGGAGCTGCCGGCGCGCGCCGCGCGCTACGACTATGCCGATGAGGTGGTGGAGGCGGTGTGCAAGCTGTGGGAAAGCTGGGACGCGGACGCACTGGTGCTGGACAAGCAGCGCGGCATCTACGCCGATCCCGCCAAGGTGCACTACGTCAACTACCAGGGAAAATGGATCAGCACGCGCGGGCCGCTGACGGTGCCGCGCTCGCCGCAGGGGCGGCCGGTGATCATGCAGGCCGGCTCGTCATCGCGCGGGCGCGATTTCGCGGCACGCTGGGGCGAGCTGGTGTTCACCTTGCAGCACAGCAAGGCAGACATGCAGGCGTTCTACCAGGACCTGAAAGCGCGCGTCGTCGCGCAGGGCCGCGCGGCGGAGGGTTGCCTGATCCTGCCGTCGATCGACGTGATCGTCGGCGAGACCGACGCGATCGCCCGCGCCCGCCAGGCCTATGTCAACGAGCTGGTGCAGACCGAAGTCGGGCTGGCGCAGATGTCGGGGCATATCGGTGTCGATCTGTCGCGCTATCCGCCCGACCAGAAGCTGGCCGACATGCAGATGGAGGCCGGCTCGCGCGGGTCGCTCGACGTGATCCTGCAGGGCACCCAGGCGCAGGGGTTGACGTTGGGCGAGGCCGCGCGCCGCTTCGCCACCAGCGAGCTGTGTCCGCAGATCGTCGGCGCGCCGGACACCGTCGCCGACCAGTTGCAGGATCTGTTCGAATCGCGCGCTTGCGACGGGTTCATCCTGACGCCGACGTTGATGCCGGGCATGTTCGAGCAATTCTGCCGCGCCGTGGTGCCGGTGTTGCAGGCACGCGGGCTGTTCCGGAAGGAGTACGCCGGCACGACCTTGCGCGAGCATCTGCGCGACTGAGGCGCATGTACAGCTCTCCCGCGCTTTGCGGGAGAGGTCGGCGAGCGCAGCGGTTGAGCCGCGAAGCGGATCAACGGTGAGGGTGGTGCCGCGCGCACCACCCTCACCCGCGTCGCTGCGCGCCGCGACCTTGGTCCGCTCTTCGCGGCCCAAGCCCGCGAAGCGCGGTAGAGGTGTACTGTGGCCGGCCTCGCGCCCCCTCGGAACGGACCCGTATCAGGAATGCCGCCATGTTGCTGACCGACCCGCCACGTCGCACGCCCGGTACCTTCCTCTATGCCGATCTGGTCGATTCGCTGGACGGCCTTGTCACGGACATCGCCTATCTCGGCGTGCCGTACGCGCAGGCGTACAGCTACGCGGACATCACCAACGACCAAAGCAACGCGCCGACCGCGCTGCGCGAGGCCTCGACCCGCATCATCCGCTCGATCGAGCGTTACGACTTCGACCTTGGCGGTCCGCTGTACGCCGGCAAGCCGATCCGCGCGGTCGATTGCGGCGACGTCCGCACCGAACTCGGCGATCCCGCCGCGCATGCGCGCTACACCGAACAGGCGGTGCGCAAGATCTTGCAGGCCGGCGCGTTGCCGATCGTGCTCGGCGGCGATCACGGCGTGCCGATCCCGGTGCTGAAGGCGTTCGCGGGCCAGGGGCCGATCACGCTGATCCAGATCGACCAGCACATCGACTGGCGCGACGAGGTGAACGACGTGCGCGAAGGGCTGTCCAGCCCAATCCGGCGCGCCTCCGAAATGGAACATGTCGGTGAAATTTTTCAGATCGGCCTGCGCGCCACCGGCAGCGCGCGGACCGAGGAGGCCGAGGCCGCGCTGGCTTACGGTGCGCACCTGATCACCGCGTGGGAGCTGCATGATGTCGGCATGGACGCAATCCTGGCGCGCATTCCCGATGGCGGGCGCTACTACCTGACGGTCGATCTCGACGGCATGGATCCGGCGATCGCGCCGGCGGTGGCCGCCCCCTGCCCGGGCGGCGTCACCTTCCACCAGGCGCGCAAGCTGATCCATGGCCTGGTGCGCAAGGGGCGCGTCGTCGGCATGGACGTGGTGGAGATCACGCCGCGCGACGACGTGAACCAGATCACCTGCATCACCGCGGGCCGGCTGATCGTCAACCTGGTCGGCATGGCGGTCCGCGCCGGCTACTTCGACCGCTGAGCGAACGCCGAACCGCCGGGAGGCACGCGCATGGCCGCATCGCTGATCCGCAGCCGGACGATGATCACCCACGCGGTGGATCGCCACAGTTGCAACGAAATCGCCGACGGCGCGGTGCTGCAGGAGGACGGCATCATCGTCGCCGTCGGCAGCTTCGCCGAGCTGCGGCGCTTGCATCCGACCGTCCCGGTGATCGGCAGTGGCGACGACATCATGCTGCCGGGCTTCATCAACGGCCATCACCATGTCGGCCTGACCCCGGTGCAGCTCGGCTCGCCGGACATGCCGCTGGAGCTGTGGTTCGTCACCCGCATGGTGATGCGCAGCGTGAACCTGTATCTCGACACGCTCTATTCGGCGTTCGAGATGATCGCCTCCGGCGTCACCACGGTGCAGCACATCCATGGCTGGGCGCCCGGCCGGCTCGCCGACGTCGAGGCGCGGGCCGACGAGGTGATCCGCGCCTACGAGGATATCGGCATGCGGGTGTCGTACAGCTTCGCGGTGCGCGACCAGAACCGGCTGGTCTACCAGCGCGACGAGGATTTCCTCGCCAGCCTGCCGGCGGAATTGCGCGGTCCGGCGCAGCGCTGGTTCGCGCGCCTGCGGCTCACGCTGGATGACTATGTCGCGCTGTTCGAACACCTGCATCACCGCCACCAGAACAAAAGCCGGGTGCAGATCCAGCTCGCACCGGCCAATCTGCACTGGTGTTCGGACGCGGCGCTGGCGCGGTTGGCCGAGCTGTCGCGGCGCTACGACGTGCCGCTGCACATGCATCTGGTGGAGACCGCCTATCAGAAGGAATACGCCCGCCGGCGCGGCGGCGGCACGGCGCTGGACTACATCGACCGGTTCGGCCTGCTCGGCCCGAAGCTGACCTTGGGCCACGGCGTCTGGCTGAACGAAGCGGACATCGACCGCATCGCCGAAACCGGCACCTGCATCTGCCACAACTGCTCGTCGAACTTCCGGCTGCGCTCCGGCGTGGCGGCGTTGAACGCGTTCGAGGCCAAGGGCATCACCACGGCAATCGGCATGGACGAAGCCGGCATCAACGACGATCGCGACATGCTGCAGGAGATGCGCCTGGTGCTGCGCGCCCATCGCGTGCCGGGGATGGTGGACGACGACGTGCCGACGATCGCCCAGGTGTTTCGCATGGCAACCGCGGGCGGGGCGAAGACCACCGGGTTTGGCGAACGGCTGGGCGTGCTGGCGCCGGGCAAGGCCGCGGACCTGGTGCTGATCGATTGGCGGCAGATCGCCTATCCGTATCTGGATGTCGAGACCAAGGTGTTGGATGCGGTGTTGCAGCGGGGCAAGGTCGCCGGCGTACGCAGTGTGGTCTGCGACGGCGAGGTGATCTATGCCGACGGCAGGTTCACCCGGGTCGATCGCGATGCCGCGCTGGCGGCGCTGCATCAGGATCTACGCAAGGCGTTGGCGGATGACGAGGTCGAACGGCGTCATTTGTCGAAGGCGCTGTTGCCGCATGTCCGCGCCTTCTACGCCGACTACATCGACCCGGCCCGGCACGAGCCGTTCTATCGACCCAGCTCTCGGGTTTGAGGCCTGCCGCCCGAAATGATGACGCTCCCAACAGTTTCGGCGATCGCTCTCACGGTCGGCTTGGTTCGTGACGCAGCAAGCCAGGCACCACGCGCCGGGACGCCGCCGTGGCGCGATCGGTCGCCGGTCCGTGCTCAGTTTTGCGGCACCCGGATCGCGTCGAGCCGCATTTTTGCCCATCGCGTCTTCACTGCATTCGTCCGCATACTGACGATCGACCACAGACGAAGGACGTCGCCGCATGCGGATCGCGATCACCGGAGGGCTTGGCCGGCTGGGCCGGCATGTCGTGCGCGCGCTGGAGGCTCACGCGCCCCGCGTGCTCGACCTCGGCGCGCCGCCTGACCCGCAAGCCGACTACCACCGGGCCGACCTGCGCGACCTCGACGCGCTGTTGGCGGGGCTGCGCGGCATCGAGGTGGTGGTGCATCTGGGCGGCATCGACCGCTCGGTCGCCAGCGACGACGCGGCGACCATGCAGGTCAACGCGATGGGCACCTGGAACCTGTTCGAGGCCAGCCGCCGCGCCGGCGTGCGCCGCGTGGTGCACTGCTCCTCCAGCGCGGTGACCGGGCTCGATGCGAGCAATCCGGCCATGCCGCCGTGCTACCTGCCGATCGACGAGGCGCATCCGCTGCGCCCGAGCGACGCCTACGGGCTCGGCAAGCTGTGCGGCGAGGGCATCGCCGCGGCGTTCGCCCGGCGCGGGATGGAGGTGATCGTGATCCGGCCAGGCTTCGTCGCGTTTCCCGACCTGGCGGATTTCATGGCGGGCCGGCCGGGACCGGAGGGCCGTCGCGAACCGATGTCCTACCTGCGCGCCTATGTCGGCCCGGAGGACTGCGCGCGCGGTTTCGCCGCCGCCGCGACGGTCGGCTATCAGGGGTTCGAACGCTTTTTCCTCGCCGCGGCCGATTGCTTCGCCAGCGAACCGACCGTGGCGCGGCTGGAGGCGCTGTATGGCGCGGCGATCCCGCTGCACGACGCGGCGCTGTACGCGCGGGTGCCGCGCGCCTCGGCGGTCAGCCACGCGGCGGCGCGCGCCAGGTTGGGTTGGGCGCCGACCACGGTCTGGCCGGGGGCGGCGGCGGGCTTGTAGGGCGGGCGGATTTCGCCGGCGGCGGCGGGCGGAAAGTGGCGGATTGCGCTGCGCTGATCCGCCCTACGGTCCTACGGTCCGACGATCGTCGGGTCGGGGGGTTTGCGGGGGGGCGGTTCAGGGCGGTTCGTAGAGTCCCACGTGCAGGTCGATCGCGATCCGCGCGGCCATCGTGCATCCGCGATTGTATTTGGGCCCGATACGACCGAGGTTGGCACGCCCCATGCCAGGCGTGCCACGCAGCCACCGTCACGCTTGCCATGTCGTTGCACAACAGGAGGAACCGCCCATGCCGGACAGCCCGATCGCCATTCCCGCCCGCCGCGGCAAGGCCGCCTTCGTCGCCAAGGGCCAGACCATCACGGTGATCAACACCCATGGCGAGCAGGTGGTCGACACCTGGGCGTTCAACCGCGCCGACCTGACCGAGTTCATGTCGATGGAGCACAGC
This sequence comes from uncultured Alphaproteobacteria bacterium, assembly GCA_963847615.1. GTDB lineage: Bacteria > Pseudomonadota > Alphaproteobacteria > Acetobacterales > Acetobacteraceae > Palsa-883. The sequence goes on along the minus strand of CAWKAN010000026.1, from coordinate 105,738 downwards.
CGCGCCGGCATGCTGCGGCTGATCCCCAAGCCCGGCGACGCGCTGCTGACCAATCACCGCCGGCCGATCCTGACCGTGCTGGAGGATACCTCGGGCGGCATCCACGACACGCTGATGGCGGCCTGCGACATCTATCGCTACCAGGGGCTGGGCTGCGCCGAGTACCACGACAACTGCACCGACAACCTGGCGCAGGGGATGCGCGGCATCGGCCTGACCCCGCCGGAAACGCCGAGCCCGCTCAACCTGTTCATGAATATCCCCTGGACGGTCGCGGGCGCGCTGTCGTTCGATCCGCCGGTCTCCACGCCGGGGTGCTTCATCGCGCTGCGGGCGGAGTTGGACCTGGTGATCGCGTTCTCCGCCTGCCCGCAGGACATCCTGCCGATCAACGGCCGCGCCGGGAAACCCACCGAGGCGCATTTCACCATCGCCTGACCGGCAACGCCAGCGTACGCTGCGGCTGGCAAGCAGGCCAAGGGGCGCTGCCCCTTGGAACCCCGCCAGGAGCAGAGCCCCTGGACCCCATCCTGTCTTGTTGTGCAGCGGGGCCTGACGAAGCCTGTCCACGGCTTCGTCGGTTCCGCCCCGCTGCACAACAAGACAACCGGGGTTCCAAGGGCTCGCCCTTGGCGGGGGTCCAGGGGGCAGCGCCCCCTGGCCTGCTTGCCTGCCGCAGCACACGCCGACGTTGCCGACAGATCGTCAGCACACTGACGATCTGCCCAGGGCGGGGGCAGGGCTTGGTCAGAATATGGGCAGTGGCGAGGATGTCGCTGTCATGCGCGCCTTCCGCGCCGCCCGACCGACGTCAGAATTCGCGCAGCGTGTGGCGAAGCGTGCCGCCTGAATAGGCGGTCCGCGCCAGGCCGCGTCGTTGCAGGGCCGGCACCAGCCCTTCCGTCACCTCGGTGATGAAGCGGCGGCTGGTGCGCTGGAACGGCGTGCTGATCAGGAACCCGTCGCCGCCGACCGCCTCGGCGACCTGGCCTATGCGTTCGGCCACCGTGTCGGGCGCGCCGACGAAATCCACGTCCGAGCCGACCGCGCCGAACCGTTCCATCGCGAGCTGGCGCAGCGTCTTGCCGCTGCCCCACTGGGCGAATTTGTCGAGCGAGCCCTGCTCGCCGTTGGTGGTCAGCCGCGGCAGCGGCTCATCCAGCGGGAAGCGGGAAAAATCGATGTCGGTGACGGTGGCGACGCTGGCCAGCGCGCGCTCGATGAAGCGCGGCGAGGACACCATCCGTTCACGCTTGGCCAGCGCCTCGGGGTCGGTTTCGGCCAGGATCGGGTAGACCAGGAACAGCACCTTGATATCGTCGGGATTGCGCCCGCATGCCACGGCGTGGCGACGCACGTCGTCGCGATACGCCTTCATCCCGTCGATGCCGGTGGCGGTGGCGATGATCGAATCCGCGTGTTGCGCTGCGAACGCCCGCCCGCGCGGCGAGCCGCCGGCCTGCACGAACACCGGGCGGCCCTGCGGCGAGCGCACCGTGTTCAGCGGCCCCCGCACCTTGAAGAACCTGCCCTCGAAGTTGATCGGCCGGACCTTGCGAAAATCCGCGTAGGTGCCGGTCTCGCGGTCCATCACCACGGCGTCCGGGTCCCAGGAGTTCGAACAGCTTGCAGACCAGGTCGACATACTCGTCGGCCATGTCATAGCGCTGTTCGCGCGGCGGTAGCTTGTCCATGCCGAAATTCTGCGCCGCCGCATCCTCGCCGCTGGTGACGATGTTCCAGCCGAACCGCCCGCCGGCGATGTGATCCAGGGTCGAACAGAGCCGCGCCAGCATGAACGGCGGATAGGCCAGCGTGGACAAGGTGGCCACCACGCCCAGGTTGCGCGTCGCCGCGGCGATGATCGCGGCGAGCGGCGAGGGGTCGTGCTTCGGCACCTGCAGCGCGTGCTTCAGCGTCGCCTCGGCGCTTTCGCCGAAGGCTTCCGACACCATCAGCGTGTCCTCGATCATGATGTAGTCGAAACAGGCGCGTTCCAGCGCCTTGGCCATGTTGACGTAGAACATGCCGTCCCAGGGCGCGCCGCCGACCGCGAGCGGATGGTCCCACTCGCCAGGGGTGAAATTCATGAACCAACCCAAATGCAGCGGTTTGCCGGCCATCTTCTGCCTCGTTCGTTTTGCGCGGGAACCGGCGGAAACCCAGCAATTTCCGGGCCAGTGCGCGGCGCGGGGCCAGTGCGCGGCGCGGCGCGGACGCGGCGGGGGTGGTGGCGCGGGTGGGCGTGCGGCGGCCCGGCTGGCGTCGCCGCGTTCGGGCCCGCCGGCCAACTGGCACGCGGGTTGCTTTGTCTCCGCCAACAATAGCGGATCGAGGGGATTGCTTCATGTTCAGACGCTCATTGCTCACCGGCGCCGGCGCGGCAGGCCTGGTCGGCCTGTCCGCGGTGCGCCCGGCCCGTGCCGACACGCTGGCCGAGGTCAAGAAGCGCGGCACGCTGGTCATCGGCATGGAGGTCGCCTACGTGCCGTACGAGTTCTTCAAGGACGGCAAGATCATCGGCTACGATCCCGACATCATCGCGCTGATGGCGCCGAAGCTCGGGGTGAAGGCGCAGATGATCGACACGGCGTGGAACGGCATCATTCCGGCGCTGTATGCCGGGAAGTTCGACTGCATCATCTCGGCGATGACGATCACCAAGGAGCGGGCGGAGAAGGTGCTGTTCTCGATGCCCTATGCCGACGCCAGCAACGTGATCTTCCTGCGTGCCGACGAAACCGCCATCAAGACGGCGGACGACCTGTCGGGCAAGGTGATCGGCGTGCAGCTCGGCAGCGCCGCGTCGGTGATCATCAAGACGTTCGAGGCGAAGCTGAAGGCCAAGGGTCTGCCGGGCTACAAGGAGGTGAAGCAGTACGAGCACTACCCCGAAGCCTACCAGGACCTGCTCAACAAGCGGGTCGACGCGGTGGTGAACTCGAAGTCCACGCTGATGGTGGTGATGCGCGACGCCCCCGGGAAGTTCAAGATGCTGGGCGGCGTGTCCGACGTCACCGCGTATTTCGGCATGGCCTTCCGCAAGGAGGACACCGCGCTGCGCGACTTCGTGAACGGCCAGCTCGCCGAACTGAAGCAGGACGGCACGCTGGGCAAGCTGCAGGAGACATGGTTCGGCGCGACCATGCCGACGCCCAATACGGTACCCGACGTGCTGCCCTGACGGCGCAGCGACGCAGAAATAAACCGCCATGGGTGGGTTCGACTGGGGCGCCGTCTGGTATGCCGTCCCCTACATGCTCCAGGGTGCGTTGGTCACCCTGGAGGTTTCCGCCTGGGCGATGCTCCTCGCCACGGGGGTCGGCATCGTCATGGGGCTGATCAGCGCCTCCGACCTCGGGATACTGAAAGCGGCCATCCGCGCCTATGTCTATTTCGTCCGCGGCACGCCGGCGCTGGTGCAGATCTTCCTGGTCTATTTCGCCCTGCCGCGCATCGGCTTCGAGCTGTCGTCGTTCTGGAGCGGGGTCGTCGCGCTGGCGTTCAACTCGGCGGGCTTCATCGCCGAGATCGTCCGTGCCGGGCTGCAATCGATCGATGCCGGGCAGACCGAGGCCGCGCTGTCGATCGGCATGACCAATCGCCAGTCGATCCTGTTCATCCTGCTGCCGCAATCACTGCGGCGCATCACCCCGCCGATGACCAACGAGGTGATCACGCTGGTGAAGAGTTCCTCGCTGCTGTCGGTGATCTCGATCACCGAGCTGACCCGTTCGGCGCAGCTGATCATCGCCGAGAGGTTCGTGCCGTTCGAGCTGTACGCGGAGCTCGCGGTGTTCTACCTGGTGATGATCTCGGTGCTGTCCTGGTGCTCCGAGTTCGTCGAGAAGCGGCTGGCATGAGCGCCGCGCCGCTGCTGCAAATCCATGGGCTGTCGAAGATCTTCGGCGACATACCGGTGGTCGATCGCGTCGATCTGCGCGTGGCGCAGAGCGAGATCGTCATGATCATCGGCCCGAGCGGGGCCGGGAAATCCACGCTGCTGCGCTGCGTGAACCGGATCGAGATCCCGTCGGAGGGCGACATCCTGCTGGAGGGTGTCAACATGGCGGGCGAGATGCGCAACGGCACCTTGGTGCCCGACCGCGCCACGGTGACCGCGCGCAAGCGCCGGCGCATCGGCATGGTGTTCCAGCGGTTCAACCTGTTCGCGCACCTGTCCGCGCTGGACAATGTCGCGATCGGGCCGCGGCGCGTGCTGGGCATGAAGCCGGAAGCGGCGCGCGCGCTGGCGGCGGAACAGCTTGCCCGGGTCAAGCTGTCGGACCACGCGATGAAGAAGCCGGCGCAGCTTTCCGGCGGCCAGCAGCAGCGCGTGGCGATCGCGCGCGCGATGGCGATGCGCCCGGTGCTGATGCTGTTCGACGAGCCGACCTCGGCGCTGGACCCCGAACTGGTGGGCGAGGTGCTGGAGGTGATCCGCGCGCTCGCCGAGGAGGGCATGACGATGCTGGTGGTGACGCACGAGATGCAGTTCTGCCGCGAGGTGGGCACCCGCGTGCTGTTCATGGATGGCGGGCGGGTGCTGGAGGATGCGCCCCCGAAGGAGTTCTTCCGGTCGCCCCGGCAGGCGCGGGCGAAGGAGTTCCTGCGGCGGATTCACGCGGTGGCGGAAACTGGTCCGCCGGCCTAGGCAGGGCTCACGACACCGATCGGCTGGGCTTTGCACCATCCGCAAGCAAGCAATCGACACCACGGAGACAGGAAGAACACGGAGAGGGCAAGCGATCGCGCTACGGGAAACGCGCGGTCATTTACCGCCTCCGTGTTCTTCCTGTCTCCGTGGTGGATTTTCTTGATTTGTAGCGAACGCGCCGACCCATCAGCGCAGGTCTGGATCTTCAAGTGAAGCTGCCTGCACAGCCTTCAGAGCAGTCGCGATGGTCAGGTAGAGCGACGTCGGCCGGAAAACGAACTGCCGAAAGCCAAGATGTTGATAGAACGCAATGGCCTCCGGCCCCTTCGCATCGACGACCAGCGCGAAGATGGCCGGCTCGGCGCCGGCCGCGCGCCGTACCGCATCGATGACCAGCGCACTGCCGAGCCGCCGGCCACGAAAGCGTTGATCGACGGCCAGGCGACCGATCAGACCCGCCGGCACCAGCCCATAACGCGGCAGGCGCTTCGCGTCCGCCGGCGGAAGGTCGGACAGCGGAAAGCTGGTTGCCGCCAACGTGTAGTAGGCGGCGATTGTCCCGACGGCGTCACGGGCAACGAAGCAATTGCTGACCCGTCGCCTGATGTCCTGCGTCGCCAACTCATGGAGATAGCGGTCCAGCGCCGCAACGCCGCACCGGAAGGTCCTCCGATCATCCGCCGTACCGAGAGGTTCGACGCTGAACTCAGCCGGCACTACCGGTCCCGGATCAGGCGACGGTGGGCCCCGGCAGCCCGGATCAGCGACGGCAAGGGGGAAGGCGGGTTGAGAATGGCCGCGGCGAATGCGCGCTGGTCTTCGACCGATAGCCGGATGATCTGGGTTTCCTCGATGGCCTTCCGCGCCGCGTCCTGTGCCGCCGTGACCACAAAATCACTGACGCTGCGGCCCTGAAGTTCGGCCGCCCGCTTCACGACGGCGAGCGCGTCAGGCGCAATCCGTGCCTCGAGCCGCGCCGTTCTGGTTGAGTCTGAAGGCATGTCGAAATCCCGATTGTGGGATCAATGTACGGTGCCCTCCCGGACAATTCAAGGGGCCGGCCTTGGCCGGTCCCATCTTGTATGCCGGTGTGCCGGGACGTCCCGACGGCTCGGCGCCGCACGAAAATTGCGGTGCATATGGCCGCCCGGCGCGTCCTCGGCACCTCGGCGCCGCACGCCTGCCTCGCGGCGCCGGGCAAGACCTCCGGCCCCGCTTACGCCGCCAGCTCCATCGCCGGCGGCACCAGCGGGCTGTCGGCATCGTGCCGCGCGCCCGCGCGCAACGCGAAGGCCGGGGTGATGTAGTCGCTCGCCACCACCGTCTCGCCGCTGTTGTCGCGCAGCTCGAACCGGCCGCGCCGCAGCGCCAGCACGGAGATGTCCGCCTCGCGTCCGACCTGCAACGACCCGAGACTGTCCGCCAGGTTCAGCATCTTGGCGGGATTGCTGGTCACCGTCGCCACCACCTCGGGCAGCGTCACGCCCAGCGCCACCAATTCGCTCATCGCGTGCGTCAGGTTGAACGGGGCCACGCCGAAGAACGGATTCTCGGCCAGCTCCGCCGCATTCCCCACACCGGGCACCCGCACGTTGTAGCCGTGCATGTCGGCGCCCAACGTCGTGGGCATGATCCCCGCCGCGATCACCTTGCGCGCCATGGCGAAGCTGAAATGCGAGCCGTGCCCGACATCCACCGTCACCCCGCGCTCCAGCGCCGCCCAGACCACCGGGTGCACCTCGCCGGTTGCTTCCGAAATGAATCCGCCGGGATGGCGGGTGAACGGATGTGCCAGCACGTCGCCCGGCTCCATCAGCGGGATCAGCGCGCGCACCACCTCATCGGCATCGACCGTCGCGCCGTCCTGCACCGGCCATAGCTGGCCGAGATGGATATACAGCGGGATCCCGGCCCGGCGCGAAATCTCCTTGCCGAGCTTGATCACTTCCAAACCCCAGCGCGAGGCGCCGCCGATCTCGGCATGCCCCTTGATGCCGCGCACCAGGTCGGCATTGTCGCGCGCCACCTTCGCCGTCGCCCGCACGTCGAGCTGGCCGGGTCCATAGAGTTCCGGATACAGGTGCCCCTCCAGCCCACCCACCAGATAGGCGGAGATGAAGCACAGCACGCGCGTCGCGGCCGGTTCGGCAATGAAATGGCGAAACCCACCCAGCGTCATGCAGCTCGGTCCGCCCTGATCGACCACGGTGGTGACGCCGGAGCGCACGCCGACCAGGTCCGGCTGCAAGCCGAACCGCCCGGTGACGTGCTGGTAGACGTGCGCATGGGTGTCGATCATCCCGGCGATCACCAGCTTGTCGGCGACATCGATCACCTCGGCCGCGGCCTCCGGCGGAATACCCGCCTCGATCGCCGCGATCCTCGCGCCGGTGACGGCGACATCGGCGATCGCGTCGCGCCCCGTCGCCGGATCGATCACCCGCCCGCCGCGCAGCAGGAGGTCGAAATGCTGATCCATCGGTGCACCTTTCCATTCATCGCCGGTCCGTTCTTCGCCGGCCGGTTTGCCGCCCACCCGATTGCCGCCGGGCCAAATCGTCAGCACACTGACGATCTCGCGATGGGGCAATCCCCGGCGGGACGATCGACGCGTGGCGCAGGCATTGCAAGACTCCGCGCGGCATGACCTAGCAAGATCGAGGCCGAAGGGGGCAACACATGGCGCAGACCGGCAGCGGCATCGGCCGCAGCGTGCCGCGCAAGGAGGACGACCGCTACCTGCGCGGCCGCGGCGAGTTCATCGCCGACATCAGCCTGCCCGGCATGCAGGACCTCGCCTTCGTGCGCAGTCCGCTGGCACATGCCCGCATCCGCGGCATCCACCTGCCCGATAATGCCGTCGGGCGCGTGTTCACCGCCGCCGACCTGAACGTGCGGCCGATGCAGGCGGTCTCCGGCCTGCCCGGCTTCAAGGTCTCCGACCAGCCGGTGCTGGCGCACGACAAGGTGCGCCACGTCGGCGAACCCGTCGCCGTCTGCGTCGCGCCGAGCCGCGCCGAAGCCGAGGACCTCGCCGCCGCCGTCACCGTTGACTTCGACGAACTTCCCGCCGTGGTCGACATGCTGGACGCGCGGCGTCCCGGCGCGCCGCTGCTGCACGAACACTGGGGCGACAACGTGTTCCTGGAAACCGTGGTGGAAGACGACCTCAGCGCCATCCGCGCCAGCGCGCCGATCGTGATCCGCCGCAGCTTCCGCACCGCGCGGCAGTGCATGTCGCCGCTGGAAGGCCGCGGCGTCGTCGCCGCCTGGGACCGCCGGCTGGAACAACTGCTGGTCTACAGCGCCACGCAACTGCCGCACATCGTGCGCACCGGGCTGGCCGAATGCCTCGGTCTTGATCAGGGCAGGCTGCGCGTGGTGGCGCCCGATGTCGGCGGCGGCTTCGGCTACAAGGGGCTGCTGCTGGCCGAGGAAGTCGTCGCCGCCTGGCTGGCCCGCCACCTGGGTCATCCGGTGCGCTGGATCGAGGACCGGCGCGAGCAGCTTACCGGCAACGCCAATTGCCGCGAGCACCAGTACGAGGTCACCGCCTACGCCGCCGCCGACGGAAGCCTGCTGGCGCTGGAGGCCGAGGCCACGGTCGATGCCGGCGCCTACTCGATCTATCCGTTTTCCGCCTGCCTGGAGGCGGCGCAGGTCGCCTCCATCCTGCCCGGCCCGTACCGGATGGACGCCTATCGCTGCCGCACCTGGTCGGCGGCGACCAACAAGCCGCCGATCCTGCCCTATCGCGGCGTCGCCCGCGCCGGCGTCTGTTTCGTCATGGAGCTGATCCAGGACGCCATCGCACGCGAAACCAACCAGGAACCGCACGCGGTCCGGCTGCGCAACCTGGTGCCGGCCGAGGCGATGCCGTTCGACAACATCACGCAGAAACATTTCGACAGCGGCGATTATCCCGAATGCCTGCGCCGCGTCGTCGCCGCGATCGACATCCCCGCCATCCGGGCGCGCCAGGCGGCCGAGACCGGGCCGATCCGCACCGGCGTCGGCCTCGCCATCTTCTGCGAGCAGGGCGCCCACGGCACCTCGGTCTATGCCGGCTGGGGCATCCCGATGGTGCCCGGCTTCGAGCAGGCCGTCGCGCGCATGACCCCCGACGGCGGGCTGGAACTGCGCGTCGGCATCCAAAGCCATGGCCAGGGGCTGGAAACCACGCTGGCGCAAGTCGCCCACGAAGTCCTGGGCCTGCCGCTCGACAAGATCATGGTGCGTGCACGGCGACACCGCGCTGACCCCGTATTCCACCGGCACCTGGGGCTCGCGCTGCGCGGTGATGGCCGGCGGCGCCGTCGCCACCGCCTGCCGCGAGCTGGCCGCGCGCATCGGGCGCATCGGCGCGCATCTGTTGCAGGAGCGTGAGGACGCGGTGCGCGTCGGCAACGGCGTCGTCGCCTCCGCCACCGCCTCGGTCGCCATCGCCGAGGTCGCGCGCACCTGGTATCGCCGCCCGCAGGACCTGCCGGCATCGGTCGATCCGGGCGGGCTGGAAGTCACCGCCGGCTACAAGCCGCAGCGCGACTCCGGAACGTTCAGCTACGCCGCGCACGCCGCCGTGGTGCAGGTCGACACCGAGCTCGGCGAGGTCCGCATCATCGATTACGCCATCGTCGAGGACGGCGGCGTGCTGCTCAACCCGATGATCGTCGACGGCCAGGTGATCGGCGGCACCGCCCAAGGCATCGGCACCGCGCTGTACGAGGAGATGCCGTTCGATGCCAACGGCCAGCCGCTCAACGGCACGCTGGCGGAATACCTGCTCCCCGGCGCCACCGAAGTGCCCGACGCCCGCATCGAGCACATGGCAACACCCTCGCCGTACAGCATGTTCGGCCAGAAGGGCATCGGCGAGGGCGGCGCCATCGGCCCGCCAGCCGCCATCGCCAACGCGGTCAACGACGCGCTGCACCCGCTCGGCGTCGAAATCACCGAATTGCCGATCACCCCGCGCCGCCTGCTGCGCGCACTGCTGGCCGCGCGGGTGCCGGCATGAGGCGGGGGCGTCGCGTGGTGGAAGCAAGGCCAGGGGCTTCGCCCCTGGACCCCACCAGGGGGCTTTGCCCCCTGGACCCCCACCAAGGGCTCGCCCTTGGAACCCTTCACTGGGAGTGTGGGGAGGGGGAGGGGGCGTGTGGGCGAGGCAGCGGTGTCCGTCCGGCACGCCGGACGGACACCAATGCCTCGCCCACACGCCCCCTCCCCCTCCCCACACTCCCATGGATGGAGTCCAGAGGCTGTGCCTCTGGTGGGGGGTCCAGGGGGGCAAAGCCCCCCTGGCGGGGTCCAGGGGCGGAGCCCCTGGCCTTGCTTCGATCCACGCGACGGCCTCGCCGCATGGCGGCACGCGCATGAAGGCCGCTTCGTTCGAGTTGGCGTGGCCGGCGGGGGTGGCGGAGGCGGTGGCGTTGTTGGCGCGGCCGGATGCGCGTGTGCTGGCCGGGGGGCAGTCGTTGGGGCCGATGCTCAATCTGCGCCTCGCGCGTCCGGCGCTGCTGGTGCCGGTCGGGCATCTGGCGGCGTTGCGGGAGGTGCGCGAGACGGTTGCGTCGGTCACCATTGGGGCTTGCGTCACTCATGCGGCGATCGCCGATGGGTTGGTGCCGGACATTGGCCTTGGCGTGCTGGCGCGGGTGGCGGAGGGGATTGCCTATCGCGCGGTGCGCACGCGCGGAACGATTGGCGGCAGCCTGTGCCATGCCGATCCGGCGGCGGATTGGCTGACCGTGTTGACCGCGCTTGGCGCGGAGGCGTTGACCAGTGCGGGGCGTGCGGTGCCGCTGCGGGCGTTCATCGTTGGTGCGTTCCGCACCGTGCTGGGTGCGGGTGAGCTGCTGTGCGCGGTGCGCATTCCGAAACTGTCGCCGGCGGCGCGTTGGGGCTACGTGAAGGCCTGTCGCAAGCCGGGGGAGTTCGCGCATGCCATGGCGGCGGTGCTGGTGGACGGCGGCGTCACGCGCGCGGTGATCGGTGCCGTCGGTGGCGCGCCGATCGTGCTGGAGGGGGCGGGCGTGACGCTTGTGCCGGACCTGCCGGGGTTGGATGGGGTGGACGCACACATGCAGCGCGTGGTGCTGGGGCGGGCGATGGCCCAGGCCGGCTTGTCGTCGGCGGGGCTGGCATGACCGCGGTGTCGCTGACGGTGAATGGCCGCGCTGTCGCGGCCGATGTGCCGCCGCGCACCCATCTGGCGGATTTTCTGCGTGAGCATCTGCTGCTGACCGGCACGCATCTGGGCTGCGAGCATGGCGTGTGCGGCGCCTGCACCGTGTTGATCGACGATGCGCCGGCGCGGTCGTGCATCGCCTTCGCCGCGGCGTGCGAGGGCGCGCAGGTGCGGACGATCGAAGGGTTGGAGCATGACCCGATCATGATCCTGCTGCGCGCCGCGTTTACCGCCGAGCACGGGCTGCAATGCGGCTATTGCACACCCGGAATGTTGGTGACGGCGCGCGACATCGTGCTGCGGCTGCCGCACGCCGATGCCGGGCGCATCCGCCTGGAGCTGGCCGGCAACCTGTGCCGCTGCACCGGCTATGCGGGGATCGTGCGGGCGATCGCGCGGGTTCTGCGCGAGCGCTCGGCCGCCGCCCCGCCGGCGCGCGCGCACCCTGCGCCGCCGGCAGCAACGAATCAGCCAGCGGCGGGCTCGGCCGGCTCGCCGCCGGTGTTGGTTGCCGGCGAGGGGCGGGAAGCGGCGGTGGCGCCGTTCAGCCGGGCCCTGGGCGAACAGTCCGTCACCGAAACGCTGCGCCTCGCGGTGCCGGTTGACGCCGTCTGGGCCGCGCTGCAGGACCCGGCCCTGATCGCCGCGTGCGTTCCCGGCGCCCGGCTGACCGCCACGGCACCGGATCATTTGACTGGCGAACTGACCACCGCGCTCGGCCCGATCCGCGCGCATTTCACCGGCGTGGCCCGCGCGACCTACCATGCGGACCGCACCGGCACGGTGGCCGGCGAGGGCCAGGATCTGGCGACGAAGACCCATCTGCGCGCCAGTGCCGGGTTCGCGCTGGTCGCGCCCTCCCCTGGGATGAGCGAACTGACGCTGACCGTTCGTTACGCGCTGCGCGGCCCGTTGGCGCAGCTCGGCCGCGGCCCGATCGTGCGCGCTTTCGCCGCGGAGCTGGCCGAGACCGTCGCGCGAACGCTGGAGGCAAGGCTGCTGGGCGCGGCGCCGCCGGCACCGTCGCGGCTGCGTCTGCTGCCGCTGCTGCTGCGCGCGCTGCGCCGCTGGCTGTGGCCGAACCACTGGCGGCCGCGGCGTTGACATGGCGCAACCTCCGGCTGCCGACCCATGGCGCGCCCTGGCCGCGCGCCCCGGCTTCCTGGTCCGTCGGTTGCACCAGGTCCATCTGGCGCTGTTCGCCGAGGAATGCGCCGGGTTCGCCGTCACGCCGGTGCAGTTCAGCCTGCTGAGCGTGCTGGCGGCGCAGCCGGGGCTGGACCAGGCGGCGCTGGCCTTCGCCGTTGGCGTGGACCGCGCCACCACCGCCAATGTCGTTGCGCGGTTGGAGCAGCGCGGCCTGCTGCGCCGCCGCGCCGGGGCGACCGACCGGCGCGTGAAGCAGGTGGCGCTGACCGCTGCCGGGCGGCGCCTGCTGGCGCGCATCGATCCCGCCGCGCGGCGCGCGCATGAGCGGACGCTGGCGGCGCTGCGCCCGGCGGAGCGGGTCCGCTTCGTTGCGCTGCTGCGCCGGCTGGTGGATGGGGGGAATGCGCCCGGCCGGGCGCCGATGCTGCTGTAGGCGGGGCCGGGTCGATCGGCGGCGCGGGTGGTCGGGCCGGCTTGCGCCGGCGACGCGGCTGGACGAGGTTGTTGCGATTCAGGGCCGGGCGGACGGGCCGGGCCACGACGAGACCTGCGACGATCCGATGGACCACCTGCCGCCCGGGGGACGAAGCCGGCGGAGCCGCAGCATGACAGGACGCGCCATGAAGATTGCCATTCTCGACGACTACCACGACACGGTGCGCAGCCTGCCCTGCTTCGGCAAGCTCGCCGGCCAGGAGGTGACGATCCACACCGACCACGTGCAGGACACCGACGCCCTTGCGGCGCGCCTGCGCGACACCGAGGTGCTGGTGCTGATCCGTGAGCGCACCAAGATTCGCACGCCGCTGCTGGAACGGTTGCCCGCGCTGCGGCTGATCTCGCAGCGCAGCGTCTATCCGCATATCGATATCGACACCTGCACCCGGCTTGGCATCATCGTGTCGTCCGGCCAGCACGCGGACACCCCGTCCTATGCCACCGCGGAGCTGACCTTCGGCCTGATCCTGGCGGCGATGCGCCAGATCCCGCAGCAGATGGCGGCGCTGCGCGCCGGCAGCTGGCAGATCGGCGTCGGCCACACGCTGCGCGGCAAGACGCTCGGGATTCATGGCTACGGCCGCATCGGCAGCGTGGTTGCCGGCTACGGCCGGGCGTTTGGCATGCAGGTCCTGGTCTGGGCGCGTGAGGCCGCCCGCGCCCGCGCCGCGGCCGACGGCCACGCGGTCGCCTCCGGCAAGGAGGCGTTCTATGCGCGGGCCGACATCGTCTCGTTGCACATGCGCCTGGTGGATGCCACGCGCGGCATCGTCACGGCTGCCGATCTGGCGCGGATGCAGCCCTCGGCGCTGCTGGTCAACACCAGCCGCGCGCCGCTGATCGAGCCCGGTGCCCTGGTTGCGGCGCTGCGCGCCGGCCGGCCGGGCATGGCGGCGGTGGATGTGTATGAGGAAGAGCCGTTGCGCGACCCGGCGCATCCGTTGTTGACGCTGCCCAACGTCGTGTGCACGCCGCATATCGGTTACGTTTCGCTCGAGGAATACCAGGTTCAGTTCAGCGACATCTTCGACCAGATCCTGGCCTATGCGGCAGGGGCGCCGATCAACGTGGTGAACCCGGACGCGCTGCCGCGCGCGCGGGGCGCGGGGGATGGCGGATAGGCGGCGGCGCGGCGGGGGGCGCCGGCGCCGTGCTGCCGGCCGCGGTCGGCCGCGAGGCGTTGGCGGCCGTTGGCGGGGCGGTGGTGCGGCAAGCCAAGGCGTGGCTGCGGGCCTTTGCGGCAGCCACGAATTTGCTTGCTGCACGGAGGCAAGTCGTGGATGGCCGGCCTTCGCCGGCCATGACGTGATGGGCACTGCCGGAAGTGACCGGTCTTCGCCGGCCATGACGTGATGGGCACTGCCGGAGGTGACCGGCCTTCGCCGGCCATGACGTGATGGGCACTGCCGGAGGTGACCGGTCTTCGCCGGCCATGACGTGATGGGCACTGCCGGAGGTGACCGGTCTTCGCCGGCCATGACGTGATGGGCACTGCCGGAGGTGACCGGTCTTCGCCGGCCATGACGTGATGGGCACGGCCGGAGGTTCAACCCTTCTGCCGGCCGGTGTCAGTCGGCGGCGTCGGCAACCGGCTCGGTCTTGCGCGACCGGATCTCGGCCACCGCCGTCTCCACGTGCCGGCTGAACACGTACTCGGCCGGACGCTGGCCATCCAGCGCGATCTCCGGCGCCATCTCGCCGTCGGTCCGAATGCCGCGCGCCACCTGCGCCAGGGCCTTCCACGGCCGGCGGATCGTCTCGGTCACCGCGGTCGCTTCGTAGCCGGAATGCACCATGCAGTCGGCGCATTTTTCGTAGTTGCCGGTGCCGTAACGGTCCCAGTCGGTGTCTGTCCATCAGTTCCTTGAACGTCTTCGCGTAGCCCTCGCCCAGCAGGTAGCAGGGCCGCTGCCAGCCGAAATAGGTCCGCGTCGGATTGCCCCACGGCGTGCAATGGAAACTCTGGTTGCCCGCCAGGAAATCCAGGAACATCGAGGACTGGTTGAACGCCCAGCGCGGCTTGCCGCCGGTCGCGCGCGCGCGAAGATGCCGCGAAACAGCTCCTTGGTCCGCCGGCGGTTGAGGAAATGCTGCTGGTCCGGGGCCCGCTCATAGGCATAGCCGGGCGAGACGCTGATCCCGTCCACCCCCATCGCCATCACCGTCGTCGAAGAACCGCGCGGTACGCTCCGGCTCGGCGGTGGAGAACAGCGTCGCATTGATGATGGTGCGGAACCCCGCCTGCTTCGCGCGGGCGATCGCCGCGACCGCACGGTCGTAGACGCCGGCCTGGCACACCGACAGGTCGTGCGCGGCGCGGTCGCCGTCCAGGTGCACCGACCAGGTGAACCACTTGCTCGGCTTGAACAGCTCCATCTTCTTCTCGAGCAGCAGCGCGTTGGTGCAGACGATGACGAACTTCTTGCGCGCGATCGCACCCTCGACGATCTGCTCGATCTCGCGGTGCAACAACGGTTCGCCGCCGGCGATCACCACCACCGGCGCGCCGCACTCGTCCACCGCCTCCAGGCACTGCGCGACCGACAGGCGCTGGTTGAGGATCTCCGCCGGGTAGTCGATCTTGCCGCAGCCGGCGCAGGCCAGGTTGCAGCGGAACAGCGGCTCCAGCATCAGCACCAGCGGGTAGCGCTTGCGCCCGAGCAAATGCTGCTTCACCACATAGGCGCCGACGCGGAGAGCCTGGTTCAGGGGCACGGCCATGCGCGTTGTCTCCTTCAGGCGTCGGCCAGCTCGGCGGGGAAGCGGAAGCGCACGTCCTCCGCCACGCCGGCCAGGGCCGAGACCTCGATCTCGTCGAACCGGCGCAAGCCGTCCAGCACGCCCTGCACCAGCGTCTCCGGCGCCGAGGCGCCCGCGGTCACGCCGACCGAGCCGATGCCGGCGAACCACTCGGGGCGCAACGCGTCGGCATCGTCGATCAGATAGGCGGGGCGTCCCAGCTCCTGGCCGATCTCGCGCAGCCGGTTGGAGTTGGAGCTGTTGCGCGAGCCCACCACCAGGATCAGATCGACCTGCCCGGCCAGGTCGCGCACCGCCTGCTGGCGGTTCTGCGTGGCATAGCAGATGTCGCGCACGTCCGGGCCGACGATCGAGGGGAAGCGCTGCTTCAGCGCCACGATGATGCCGCGCGTGTCGTCGACCGACAGCGTGGTCTGGGTCACGTAGGCCAGCTTGTCGGGGTCCGCGACCTGCAGCCGGGCCACGTCGTCGGCGGTTTGCACCAGATGCACCTTGGCCGGGATCTGCCCGATGGTGCCCTCGACCTCGGCGTGGCCGGCATGGCCGACCAGCACGATCTCGCGCCCGCCGGCGGCATAGCGGCGGCCCTCGTTGTGCACCTTGGCGACCAGCGGGCAGGTGGCGTCCAGCACCGGCAGGCCACGCTCGGCGGCGGTCTGTTCGACCTGCCGGGCGACGCCGTGGGCGCTGAACACGGTGCGCGCGCCGGGCGGGATCTCGCTCAGCTCGTCGACGAACACGGCGCCCCGCTGGCGCAGATTCTCCACCACATGACGGTTGTGCACAATCTCGTGACGGACGTAGATCGGCGGGCCATATTTCTTCAACGCGCGCTCGACGATCTCGATCGCCCGCTCGACGCCGGCACAGAAGCCGCGAGGCTGAGCCAGGACAACGCGTAGCATGCAGTCTCTCCGGAAACTCGGGCCGGCCACGCGCCGGATAATACCCCACCAAGGGCCTCGGATATGGCACGACCCCACCCGGGTCGCAATGCCGCAGATGCGAAGCAAGGGCGGGGCTCCGCCCCGCACCCCGCCAGGGGGCTTTGCCCCCTGGACCCCCACCAAGGGCGAGCCCTTGGAACCCTTCACCGGGAGTGTGGGGAGGGGAAGGGGGCGGGTGGGCCGGGTGTCGGTGCCGCCCCTCGCGAGGGGCGGCACCGACACCCGGCCCACCCGCCCCCTTCCCCTCCCCACACTCCCGGTCATGGAGTCCAGAGGCTGTGCCTCTGGTGGGGGGTCCAGGGGGGCAACGCCCCCCCTGGCGGGGTGCGGGGCGGAGCCCCGCCCTTGCTTCACGTGCGCCATGATGAGTGGCAAGCGCCGGGCGGATCAGTTGCTGGTGGAGCGTGGTTTGGCTGAAAGCCGCACGCGGGCTCAGGCGCTGATTTTGGCGGGTACGGTGTTCAGCGGCGAGCGGCGCATCGACAAGGCGGGCGACCTGCTGGCGGGCGACACGCCGTTGGCGCTGCGCGGTCAGGATCATCCCTGGGTGTCGCGCGGCGGGTTGAAGCTCGACCACGCGCTGCGGCATTTCGGCCTGTCCCCGGCGGGGCTTGTGTGCCTGGACGTTGGCGCCTCCACCGGCGGGTTCACCGACGTCCTGCTGGCGCATGGTGCGGCGCGGGTGCACGCGGTGGATGTCGGGCATGGCCAGCTTGCCTGGAAGCTGCGCACCGACCCGCGGGTGGTGGTGCACGAGCGGACCAACGCCCGCTACCTGGACGCGGCTGCCATCGCGGAGCCGATCGAGGCGCTGGTGTGCGACGCGAGTTTCATCGGCCTGGCCACGCTGCTGCCGGCGGCGCTGGCGCTGTGCGTGCCGGGTGCCTGGGCGGTGGCGCTGATCAAGCCGCAATTCGAGGCCGGGCGCGCGGCGGTCGGCCGCAAGGGGGTGGTGCGCGACCCCGCGGTGCATGCGGCGGTGTGCGCCCGCGTCCGCGCCTGGTGGGCGGGGCTGCCTGGCTGGCGCGTGCTCGGCATCACCGAAAGCCCGATCACCGGGCCGGAGGGCAACAAGGAATTCCTGATCGCCGCCAGGCGCGGCTGAGGCGCGGCCGGCGGCTTCCGGCCGGCCGGGCGCGACAGGTGCTGTCTGTATCGGCGACCAGCCGCCCCTGGCTTGATGCGCGGTGGGCGCCTCGGCGAGGCATGGTCGGGCGCGGCGGCGCGGCGGTGCCTGACGAAAAATTCACCCCAAGGTCGCACTGACGACAAGCGGCGCGTCGCAGGCTTGCCCGCGTCGCGCCACCGGATGGAAGGGGACGAAGATGAGGTTACGCAACGCGCTGCTCGGCGCCTGTCTGGCGCTTCCCTTGGCTGCCTACGGTGGGTCCGCCCTGGCGGGTCAACCGGACGGCGCGCGGACCATAACCGTTGCGCCGGGAGCGGTCGTGCTGATCCTGCCCGGGGCGGATGCGATGGCGGCGCCGGCGGGCATGACCGTGGCGGCATTGCCGGCTGGCGACCCGATGCTGCAAATGGTCGCACGGCAGGACGCGATCATGCGCGGCATGATGCTGCACGGCATGATGCTGCTGCATAACATCACGACCGGAATGAACGCGGCGTTTGCCCGGCCGGTGTGGCCGGTGCAGATGGATCGGACGATCCGGGCGGCCTTCGGTGGCCTGCCGGTGCACGGGCCTGCGGCCGGGATGGTGTTCACCTCCATGTCCGGCGGTCCGGGCGTCTGCAGCGAGCGGGTGACCTATGTCTACACGGTGCCTGGGGCGAAGCCGCAGGTGACGATGAGCCGCAGCGGCGACGCCTGCGGTTCGCTGGGCGCGGCCGCGCCGCGTAGCGTGATGCAGGCCGTGCGCGCGCCACGGCCCGCGGCGCCGGCGGCGGCACAACCGCGCGGCCCGCAGCTGTGGACCGTGAGCGATCCGCCGCAGGAGATCGTGACGACCGGCACGCCGCGAAGCTGATCTGCGGCCGCGGCGGGACGCGACGCGTCATCGCTGTCGGCACACGGTCCGGCCTTGTCGCCAACGACGATATCCGATCGCCGCGATGCCCGTGCCGGAAAGTGGTGCGGGCTGTCGCGGACCCGGGCGGGGCTGTCGCGTTCCCGGCGTTGCTTTGTCGGAAAGATACGCCCGGAAAAATACGCCGGGAGACGCACGGCGGCGGACGCGCCAGCCGCCGTGTTGATGCGCGGCGCCGCGACGACATCGGTCCGGTTCGATTGACCGTCCGCGGACACGGCTGATGCGGACTTGGTTGATGCCGCGGGCTCCAGGCGGTCACTGTCGCACCGGCCGAGGCAATCGCCGGTCCGGCGCGATGGCGTCGCCAGGTTTGATTACATATCCTTCATGGAACTGTCGATCGCCGCGATACCGCCCCAAATAGGCGAAACACGCGCGCTCGCGCGTGCCTTGGCGCCGGCCGGTGCC
The DNA here is from genome assembly GCA_963847615.1 of uncultured Alphaproteobacteria bacterium. GTDB lineage: Bacteria > Pseudomonadota > Alphaproteobacteria > Acetobacterales > Acetobacteraceae > Palsa-883. The sequence continues at coordinate 87,084 of CAWKAN010000026.1, read as the reverse complement.
GATGCCCGCATTGCAGGAGGCTCCCCCATGGCCCGATCGGCCGTATCGCCCATACTCGAATCACCGCCAGCCGCGTACGCCGTCCCGCGGGTTCTGGTCGGGCAAAGGGCACTGGTCACCGGCGCCAATTCCGGCATCGGCCGGGCCGTTGCGATTGCCTTGGGGCAGGCCGGCGCCGACGTGGTCGTGAACTACGTCGATGGCGACGACGCCGCGAACGCGGTGGTGGAGGAAATTCGCCAATTCGGCGCCGAGTTCGATCGCCTACAAGGCCGACGTCGCGTCCGAGGACCAGGTCACACGGATGTTCGAGCGCATGGTCCAGCAATTCGGCACCATCGACATCCTGATCAACAATGCCGGCCTGCAACGCGACGCGGCGTTCCGCGACATGACCCTGGAGCAGTGGAACACCGTGCTCGGCGTCAACCTGACCGGGCAGTTTCTGTGCGCACGTCAGGCAATCCGCGAATTCCTGCGTCGCGGGATCGTTCCGACCGTATCGCGCGCCGCCGGCAAGATCATCTGCATGAGCTCGGTTCACCAGCAAATTCCCTGGGCCGGCCACGCCAACTATGCCGCGTCCAAGGGCGGCATCCAGATGTTGATGAAAAGCCTGGCGCAGGAGGTCGCGCCACAGCGCATCCGCGTCAATGGCATCGCGCCCGGCGCCATCCGAACGCCGATCAACACGGCGGCATGGCAGACCCCGGAAGCCTATGACCGGCTGATGCAGCTGGTGCCGCACGGTCGCATCGGCGAGCCCGAGGACATAGCGCGCGCGGCGGTGTGGCTCGCGTCGGATCACGCCGATTATGTGGTCGGCACCACGCTGTTTGTCAACGGCGGCATGACATTGTATCCAGGTTTCGCGCCCGGGGGATGAGCCCGCCCAACCCTCCGCCGAAGCGCCGGTAGCGTCGCCGCGCGTCGAGCCAACCTGGAGGCGTATCATGGCGAACCGCATCGAAGACTATGCCGTCATCGGCAATTGCGAGACCACGGCGCTGGTCGGGCGCGACGGCTCGATGGACTGGCTGGGGCTGCCGCGGTTCGACAGTGCCGCCTGCTTCGCCGCCCTGCTCGGCGATGCGCGCCACGGGCGCTGGCTGATCGCGCCGGTGGCGGCCGATGCGCGCGTCACGCGGGGCTATCGCGGCGACACGCTGATCCTGGAAACCACCTTCGAAACCGCCGCAGGCGCCGTCTGCGTCATCGACTTCATGACGCGGCGCGAGGGCATATCGGACGTGGTGCGCCTGGTCAGGGGGCTGCGCGGGACGGTCGCCATGCACACCGAGCTGGTCGTCCGTTTCGACTACGGGTCCATCGTGCCCTGGGTGTCGCGGCAGGACGATGGGCGGCGGCAATTCATTGCCGGACCGGACCGCCTTCTGCTCGACACGACGGTGCCGCTGCGCGGCGAGGACATGCGCACCGTCGGCGCCTTCCTGGTCACGGCCGGGCAGGACATCGCCTTCACGCTGAGCTGGACACCATCCTATCGTCCGGTCGCGCCGCCGCTGGACGCCGTGCAGGCGCTGGCCCAGGTGGAAGCCTTCTGGGCGGAGTGGGCGACCGCCTTCAAGCCGGTGGGGCAATGGTCCGGCGCGGTGCTGCGATCGCTGTTGACCCTGAAGGCGCTGGCGCATCGCGAGACCGGCGGGATCGTCGCCGCCACCACCACCTCGTTGCCGGAACGGCTTGGCGGGCCGCGCAACTGGGACTACCGGTTCTGCTGGCTGCGCGACGCCACCTTCACGCTGTACGCGCTGATCGGCGCCGGCTTCCTGGACGAGGCGGCGGCCTGGCGCGGCTGGCTGCTGCGCGCCGTTGCCGGCGATCCGGCGGAGCTGCAGATCATGTACGGCGTCGCGGGCGAGCGCCGGCTGACGGAATACGAGGTGCCCTGGCTGCCCGGCTACGCGGGCTCGGCCCCCGTGCGCATCGGCAACGCGGCGGCCGGGCAGGTCCAGCTCGACGTCTACGGTGAAGTGCTGGACGCGCTCTATGTCGCCCGGCAGGCCGGGCTGCCGGGCGACGGGCCGAGCTGGGACCTGGAATACGCGTTGATCGAGCATCTCGCGACGATCTGGGAGCAGCCGGACGACGGCATCTGGGAGGTCCGCGGCGGGCGCAAGCACTTCACCCATTCGAAGGTCATGGCCTGGGTGGCGTTCGACCGCGCGGTGCGCTCGGCCGAGGAATTCGGGCTGGAGGCGCCGCTGGACCGCTGGCGCGGCATGCGCGACGCGATCCACCAGCAGGTGTGCGAGCGCGGCTTCGACGGCGCGCGCAACAGCTTCGTGCAGTCCTATGGCGCCACCGCGCTCGATGCCAGCCTGCTGCTGATCCCGCTGGTGGGGTTCCTGCCGCCGGACGATCCGCGGGTGCGCGGCACCGTGGCGGCGATCGAGCGCGAGCTGGTGCATGACGGGCTGGTGCTGCGCTACGACACCGGAACGGGTAGCGACGGCCTGCCGGCCGGCGAGGGCGCGTTCCTGGCGTGCAGCTTCTGGCTGGTCGATACCTACACGTTGCAAGGCCGGCACGACGAGGCGCGCGCGCTGTTCGAGCGCCTGCTGTCGCTGCGCAACGATGTCGGGCTGCTGGCGGAGGAATACGACCCGGTCGCCCGGCGCCAATTGGGCAATTTTCCGCAGGCCTTCTCCCACCTCGCCCTGGTCAATGCGGCGCATAACCTGACCGGCATCGGCGACACGGCGCACCGCCGCGCCGTCCGATCGCCCCGGCGCACGCGGCACCGGTGAACCAAGCAAGGCCGGGGCTCCGCCCCGAACCCCGCCAGGGGGCTTTGCCCCCCTGGACCCCCCACCAGAGGCAGCGGCCTCTGGACTCCATGACTGGGAGTGTGGGGAGGGGAAGGGGGCGGGGGGCGAGGCGAAGGGGCGCCGGACGGCGCCCCTTCGCCTCGCCCCCCGCCCCCTTCCCCTCCCCACACTCCCAGTGAAGGGTTCCAAGGGCTCCGCCCTTGGCGGGGATCCAAGGGGCAGCGCCCCTTGGTGGGGTCTGGGGCGAAGCCCCAGCCTTGCTCGGTTCGCCCGTGCCGCGTGCGCTGGGGCGAGGCGCTGCGCTACCATGCGGAGTTGGGTGGAACGGCGGTGGCGATGGTGCCTCGATCGAGCGGGCAGGGCGGGCCGACCCGGGCAGCGGACGGTGCCGCGCCGGCGCTGTGCCGCGACTGCGGCACCGTGGTCAGCGGTCGGTTGTCGGTGGTTCGCTGCGCGCGGTGCGGCGGCGGGCGGATCGTTTCGCACCCCGAGTTGCTGGCGCTCAGCATCGCGCATGTCGATTGCGACGCGTTCTATGCCAGCGTGGAGAAGCGCGACCGGCCGGAGCTGGCGACCCGGCCGGTGATCGTCGGCGGCGGCACGCGCGGCGTGGTCAGTGCCGCCTGCTATGTCGCGCGGCTGTCCGGCGTGCGCAGCGCGATGCCGATGTTCAAGGCGCTGCAGGCCTGCCCGGACGCCGTGGTGATCCGCCCCGATTTCGCCAAATACCTCGCCGCCTCCCGCCAGATCCGCGCGCTGATGGAGCGGCTGACGCCGCTGGTGCAGCCGTTGTCGATCGACGAGGCGGTGCTCGATCTCGCCGGCACCGAGGCGCTGCATGGCGCGCCGCCGGCTGCCGTGCTGGCCCGCTTCGCCCTCGAGGTCGAACGCAGCGTCGGCGTCACCGTCTCGATCGGCCTGGCGGCGAACCGGCTGCTCGCCAAGATCGCCGTCGAGCGCAACAAGCCGCGCGGCTTCGCGGTGATCGGCGCGGGCGAGGCCGCCGCGCTGCTGGCGCCGGAGCCGGTGGGATTGCTGCCCGGCGTCGGCCCGGCGCTGGCGCGCCGGCTGGCGGGCCAGGGCATCACCCGGCTCGGCCAGCTGCAGGCGCTGAGCGAGCCGGAGGCGCTGCGCCGGCTGGGCGACGACGGGCCGGCGCTGGTCGGGCGGGCCCGCGGCGAGGATGCTCGCCCGGTCGATCCGACGCGCGTGACGAAATCGATCAGCGCCGAAACGACCTTCGACCGCGACCTGACGCGGATCGAGGATCTGGAACGCCCGCTCTGGCACCTGGCGGAAAAGCTTGGCCGGCGGCTGCGCGAGGCGGAGTTCGCCGCCGCCGGGGTGGTGCTGAAACTCAAGACCGCCGATTTCGCGCTGCGCACGCGCGCGCAGCGGCTGGCCACCCCCACCGTGCTGCCCGACCGGCTGTTCGCCGCCGCCCGCACCCTGCTGGCGCGCGAGGCGACGGGGGCGGCGTTCCGCCTGATCGGCATCGGCGCCAGCGCGCTGGTGCCGCGCGCCGAGGCCGATCGCGGCGACCTGGCCGACCCCGACACGCCGCGCCTGGCCGCGGCGCAGGCGGCGATCGACACGTTGCGTGCCCGGTTCGGCGAGCAGGCGGTGACGCGCGGCCGCGGCCTGCCCGGGGTGCGCTGATACCTGCGGCCCGACACGGGCCGAACGGTCAGCAATTAGCGCCGTTGGTATGAGTTCGGGCGTGCCGAGCTGGGGGCGCTGGGCCGGGTCCGTTGTCGGGGCGTATTGCGCCGGGCGCGCTGGGCGGGGTTTGCTGGCGCGGCGAGGCGGTCGGGATCGCCCAGGTCTATTCGGCGGCTGCGGCCACGCCGGCGACCCGGGTGCGGGTGCGCAGCGTGACGAATTCCTCGGCCGCGGTCGGATGGATGCCGATGGTGCGGTCGAAATCGGCCTTGGTCGCCCCCATCACGATGGCGATGGCGAGGCCCTGCATGATCTCCGGCGCGTCCTCGCCCAGCATGTGCGCGCCGAGCACCTTCTGCGTCGCCTGGTCCACCACCAGCTTCATCACGCTCTTGCGGCCGCGGCCCGACAGCGTGTGGCGCATCGGGGTGAACCGGCTGAGATAGACATCGACCGGGCCGTGCGCGGCGGCCTGCGCCTCGGTCAGCCCGACGGTGGCGATCGGCGGGGTCGAGAACACCGCAGTCGGAACGTTCCGCAAAGAGATCGCGCGCGGTTGCCTGCCGAACAGCGAGTTGGCGAGCGCGTGGCCCTCGGCGGTGGCGACCGGCGTCAGGTTGAGCCGGTCGGTGACGTCGCCCATGGCGTAGATGTGCGGCTGGCTGGTGCGCAGCTGCGCGTCCACCGTCACCGCGCCGTTGGCGCTGGTGGCGACGCCGGCGCGATCGAGGCCAAGCCCGGCGGTGGCGGGCGTCCGCCCCAGCGCGCTCAGCACCAGGTCGGTGGTGATGGCGGTGCCGTCGCTGAGGGTCAGGATCTTCGCCTCGCCGTCCGGCTCCAGCGCATGCGGCGTGCAGCCGGGATGCAGCGTGATGCCCTGGGCGGCCAGCGCCTCGGCCAGCGCCTCGCGGATGTCCTGGTCGAAGCCGCGCAACGGCCAGGGCTGGCGGTAGACCAGGTCCACCTGGGCGCCGAGTGCGGCGAAGATGCCGGCGAATTCCACCGCGATGTAGCCCGAGCCGAGCACCGCGACGCGGCGCGGCATGGCGGGCAGGTAGAACGCATCGTCGGAGATGATGGCGTGCTCGCTGCCGGGGAAGCCGACGCGGGTCGGATGGCCGCCGGTGGCGACGACGATGCGCTCCGCGGTGATGCGCTGCCCGCCGACATCGAGCGTGTGCGGATCGAGGAACACCGCGCGGGCGTCGAAGATCTTCGCGCCGGCGTTGTCCAGCAGGCGGCGGTAGATGGCATTGAGCCGGCCGATCTCCTGGTCCTTCGCGGCGATCAGCTTCTCCCAGTCGTGCGGGCCCTTGGTGATCGTCCAGCCGAAGCCGGCGGCGTCGTCCGCCCAGCCGCCGTACTCGCCAGCCTGCACCAGCAGCTTCTTCGGCACGCAGCCGACGTTGACGCAGGTGCCGCCCCAGAAGCGTTCCTCGGCGACGCCGACGCGCGCGCCATGGCCGGCGGCGATGCGCCCGCAGCGCACCCCGGCCGAGCCGCCGCCGATCACGAACAGGTCGAAGTCCATGCCAGGTGTCTCCGGGTTTCGGGCGCGCAGTTTAGGGCTTGTGGCGGGCTGCGGGAACTGTCGCGAGCGACGGGTTTGCCGGCGCTTGGCGGGTGGGGGCGCGGTGGGTGGCGAGGCGGGTAAGGGTCGGGGTGCGCACGCACACCCTCACCCGTCGTCGCTGCGCGCGCCGACCTTGGTCCGCTTCGCGGCCCAAGCCCGCGAAGAGCGGGAGAGGTGGAGGTGCCGCCGCCTACGTGCCGCGGATCGCGCGCCAGACGCGCTCCGGCGTCACCGGCATCTCGATATGCGTCACGCCGAACTCGGCCAGCGCATCGACCACGGCGTTGACCACGACGGCCAGCGCCGGGGTCGTGCCGCCCTCCCCGGCCGGGCGGATGCCGAGCGGATGGGTGGGCGAGGGCACCTCGCTCATTTCGGTGACGAAGGACGGCAGCAGGTCGGCGCGCGGCATCGCGTAGTCCATGAACGAGCCGGTCAGCAACTGGCCGTCGGCCGGATCGTAGACGCATTGTTCCCACAGCGCCTGGCCGACGCCCTGGGCGATGCCGCCATGCACCTGGCCGTGCACGATCATCGGGTTCACCGCGCGGCCGACATCGTCCACCGCGACGTAGTTGGCGATCCGCACCACGCCGGTGTCGGGATCGACCTCGACCTCGCAGACATGGGTGCCATAGGGGAAGCTGGCGTCGGGGATGGTTTCGTCGCTGATGGCGCCGAGCGGGCCGCGCAGCTCGTCCGGCAGGTCGTTGCGCGCGAACGCCGCGGCGGCGACCTCGAACAGGGCGATGCCGTGGTCGGTGCCGGGGAGGCCGAATGCGCCGTCGGCGAAGGCCAGGTCAGCGGGATCGGCCTTCAGCACATGGGCGGCGATGCGCGTCGCCTTGGCAATGATCTCGCGCGCGGCGTTGTGCATGACGATGCTGCCGAGGCGCAGCGCGCGGCCGGAATGCGCGCCGCCGCCCCATTTCACCCGGTCGGTGTCGCCGGTCACCAGGCGCACGCTGTCGTTGGGCACGCCGAGCCATTCGGTGACGAGCTGGGCGAAGCTGGTCTCGTGGCCCTGGCCCTGCGAGCCGGTGCCGATGACCAGCTCCACCACGCCTTCGGGTTTGACGGTCATCTCGGCGCGCTCGCGCGGCACGCCGGTGGCGGTGTCCACGTAGTTGGCGACGCCGATGCCGCGGCAGCTGGCCGCGTGTCCTGGCCGCGGCGCGGCGGGCGGGGAAACCGTTCCAGTCGCCTAACGTCAGCGCGCGCTCCATCACCGTGTGGTAGGCGCCGCTGTCGTAGACCATGCCGAACGGGTTGCGGTACGGCATCGCGGTTTCCGGGATCAGGTTGCGCCGGCGCAGCGCGATGCGGTCGAGGCCGGATTGGCGCGCGGCGAGGTCGATCAGCCGCTCCATCACGAACATCACCTCGGGGCGGCCGGCGCTGCGATAGGGTCGGGTCGGGGCCGTATTGGTCAGCGCGGCGCGGGCGCGGAAATGCACCGTTGGCACGTGGTAGATGCTTGAGGCGATCGCCACGCCCTTCTGCAGTGGGCTGAAGCCCACCGGATAGGCGCCGATGTTCACCAGGTTCGACCCGCGCATCGCCAGGAACGTTCCGTCGGCGGCGAGCGCGAGTTCCGCGGTGGCGCTCAGGTCGCGCGCCTGGTAGTCGCTCAGGAACGCCTCGCTGCGCGTGCCGGTCCACTTCACCGGGCGGCCGACGCGGCGCGCGGCCCAGACCACCAGGGCGAATTCCGGGTTGAACGCGCCGCGGGTGCCGAAATTGCCGCCGACGTCGTGCATCACCATGCGCACATCGGCCTGCGGCACGCCGAGCACGGCGGCGAGGTCGTTGCGCGGCCGCACGGCGCCGCCGGCGCCGGCGTGCAACGTGTATTTGCCGCTGTCGCGGTCATGCACGCCGATCGCGGCGCGCGGTTCCATCGGCACGCCGACGACGCGCTGCACCCAGGTGTCGAGCCGCACGACGTGCGCGGCGCGGGCGAAGGCGGCGTCGGTGGCGGCTTCGTCGCCGACGGCGGAGTCGACGCAGAGATTGCCCGGCGCATCGGCGTGCGCCAGTGGCGCGCCCGGCGCGGCGGCGGCCAGCGCGCGGGTCACCGCGGGCAGCGGCTGGTAGTCCACCGCCACGCGTTCGGCGCCATCGCGGGCGGCGGCGAGGCTGCTGGCGACGACGACGGCAACGATGTCGCCGACCTGGTGCGCGGCCTCGATCGCCATGCAGTGGTGCGGCGGCGCGTAGGTGGTGGCGCCGGCGCGGTCGGGCAGCGCGATCTCGGCCGGGTGGTTGGACCAGACCGCGTGCGGAATGGGGTGCAGCCCGTCGGCGCGCAGCTCGGCCCCGGTGAGCACGGCGAGCACGCCGGGGGCGGCGCTTGCCGCTGCGGTATCGATGGCGCGGATCAGCGCGTGGGCGTGCGGCGAGCGCAGCATCACCGCATAGGCCTGGCCGGGCAGGTTCAGGTCGTCGCTGTAGCGCCCGCCGCCGGTCAGCAGGCGGCGGTCCTCACGGCGGCGCACCGGGGCGCCGATGCCGGTGTTTGCGGGCTTGCCGGGCATTGTCCCTCCCATGCGGCGGTCGCGGTGCTACTGGCGTTTTCCGGTGTAGCGGTCGCGACCGATCCAGAAGGTGCAGACTGGGCAGTAGTCACCCTCGTAGTCCACACCTTCCTCGTGCGGGCAGCCGAGGATGCCGTTGACCATCGCGACCGATTTGACCCCGTTCGTTTCGAAGAATGCCAGCAGCTCGGCCGCGATGGCGGGATCGGTGCGGGCATCGCCGGTCTCGACGAACCAGCGCCGCATGTCGAAATCCGCGTCCTCGGCAAGCTGGACGCCGGCGGCGACCTTGCTGGCGCGTTTGTCGTCCGGCCCGTAATAGGCGACGGTGCCCAGCGGGTAGCCGCGCATGCCGCGGCGCGCCTTCTTGGTCAGTCGCTTGATCGATCGATCCGGCATGAGCGATCCCTCCCTGATGGCGGTCCTGACGGCAGTACAGTGCGTCGGCATTGATCAAGGCTCATATGGCGTTGACTGTTGGACGGCCCCGTAGCAACCATTAATCGTCGGCTGGTTTAGCGGCCCTCCTGCGTTCAGCGTGCCGCCGTGCTCGGTCCGGTCAATCGGGATAGGGGGGCGCCTCGCGACGCCACCCCTCCCACACCACCGGGCATACGGGTCCGTACCACGGCGGTTCGGCGGATTAAGCGCCCGCCAGCGTATCCATGGAGAGCAACCCAAGACCTTTGAAGCGTCTGTTGGTGAAGGCGCGATGCAGCGCACTCGAGGAACTCAGCCGCCACGGTCCCTTCGGGCTGAAGATTGCCGCACTGGCCACCTTCTCAGTGACCTTCAGGCGACGGAGTTCTCGATAGCGATTGCCCCGCGTCTTCCACTGGACCCAGACGACACAGCGCAGGCGTCTCCGTGTCCAGCCGTCCAGCGATGCCAACTCGTGCAACTGGCTGAAGCCGAAATATCCGGCCCATCCCCGCAACAGCGGGTTCAGGTCAGCGATCATCTGTCCCAGGCTGACCCCGCGATGCCGCCGTGTCAGGTCGCGCACCCGGTCCTTGAACCGAGCGACGGCCTTGTCGGCGATGCGCCGCCGGGGCTGCGGATCGTCCGTGACCGTGAAGCCAAGGAACAACCGCTGCCACGGCCGGGCGACGGCACTCTTTTGCGCGTTGACCTGCAACCTGAGACGCCCTTCGATGAAGCGGGTCAAACTCGCCATGACCCGGAGGCCAGCCTTCTCGCTGCGGACATAGACGTTACAGTCATCCGCATATCGCACGAACTGGTGGCCACGACGCTCAAGTTCGCGATCCAGTTCGTCCAGCACGAGGTTCGAGAGCAGTGGCGAGAGCGGACCACCTTGCGGGGTCCCCTCCCGACTGGCTTCGAACAGCCCGCTGTTGAGCACGCCAGCCGTCAGGTAGCTTCGGATAAGCCGAAGCACCCGGCGGTCCTGCATGCGCGCCGCCACGCGGGCCATGAGTTTGTCGTGATTAACCCGGTCGAAAAATTTCGCTAGGTCTATATCGACAACGAACCGATAGCCGTCGGTGACATAGGCTTGCGCCTGTTTCACCGCTTGCTGGGCGGAGCGGCCCGGCCGGAAGCCGTAGCTGTGCTCGCTGAACGTCGGGTCCCACAGCGGTTGGAGCCGCTGGAGCACCGCCTGCTGGATCACGCGATCAGTCACGGTTGGAATGCCGAGGTTACGTGTCCCGCCGGCCGGCTTCGGGATTTGCACCCGACGCACCGGTTGCGGCTGGTAGCAACCCTGGAGCAGTTGATGTTCGAGCTCCGGCCAGCGCGCTTTCAGGATGTCCGGGAGTTGTCGAACGGTGATCCCGTTGACGCCCGGTGCCCCCTTGTTGCGCACCACCGCACGCAACGCCGCTTCTATGTTATCCGGGTCACAGATCGCCTCCATCAGATATGCAGCGGGTGCCGGGCTTTCGGCTTCGGACGTCGCCGCGGTCACTTCGACCTCTCGCGCGGCCGGACGCGGGGCTTCACCCCTGCCAGGCATCGGCAAGTCCAACGTGAACTGGAATGGCGGTCGCGGTGTGATCATGAGACGTCCAGGCTACTTGCCCTCTCCTTCAACCCCTTTTTCGGGGACCGTTCGGGCCTTCGGCCGCCGAAGCGGCCTACTACGCCCTCTGCTGACTTCTGTGCCGCGGTCAGGGCGCCTCGCGGCTCCCTCAGTCCGCCCGGTTTCCCGGACGGACACGACACAGATCTCCTGGGGTAAGCCCCTCAGCCTTCCTCGCGCACCCGCCGGATTTACAGCCCTGGCCCTTGATGGATATGGACTTCGCGACATCCTGCCCGCTCGTCCGACCAATCGCTGCCTCATATCCGGTTGCTGTTCGTCAGGTCGCGATTTCGCTCCACGCTTCCTTCAGACGGTCCCTCGCGGTTCCGCCCTTGCGCTTCACTCGTGCTTCACCTCCATCAGGTTGCACAGGGGACTTTCACCCCCAGGCTGCTGGACATGCCCAGCACACAGGACGCTACGCGCCGCCTTCGGCGGTGGCCTGCGGCCCTCCTTGACCGGCCCTGTGCGCGACGGCTGGCATGACGCAGGTCGGGACGAAGGAACAGGTCGTTTGCGGTCGAACCCAGGAACATCTCCTGATGCTGCGGAGCGGTCATGGGCTGGCCGGCTTTGTCACCCAGGGCGTACCGCGCGCGACGACGGTGTTGGCGAACACCAGCAGTTTGCGGGCGCAGGCCACCAGGGCGCTTTTATGGGTCTTTCCGCGTGCCATGAGACGTGCATAGAGCGCCTTCAGGGCTGGGTTCCAGCGGAACGCCCCCGGCAGTGCGGCGGCGTAGAGCGAGCGGCGGAGCCGGCTGCGGCCGCCGCCGATGTGGGTCTCGCCTTTGCGTTTGCCGCTTTGATGGACAAACGGCGCCAAGCCGGCCAGCGCGGCGGCTTCCTCGCGGCTGACCTGACCGAGTTCGGGCATGCGCAGGACCACGGCGAGCGCGGTGCGTTCGCCGATGCTTGGCACGCTCAGCACCAGCTCGAAGCGTTGTGCCAGATCCGCGTGGCCGTGCGTCGCGCCGACGAGGCGCTTCAGCTCGGCGGTGCGCCGCTGTTCCAGCCGCGCGATGTCGGTGGTGACCACGCGCCGCAAACGTTTGTCGCTGATATGCTCGAGTTCGGGTCTTGCAGCGGGCGATATCCTCCTCGACCTGCTCGATGAAGGTCAGATGATCGGTCAGCGCGTCCAGCCGCGGATCGGGCGGTATCTTGTTCCGCGCATCGATCGCCACGGTGCAGGCGGCGATCAGGATGGCGTCGATGCGGTCGGTCTTAGCGCGCCGCAGATGTAGCTTGGCGAACGCCTTGACCTGTAGCGGCTGCAGCACGACGACGATGAAACCGGCGCCCTGCAGGTGGCGGGTGACGCCGCGTTCATAGCCGCCGGTGGCCTCGATGCCGATGCGTTGCACACCGGCTTTGGCGAGTTCGCCGGCCAGGCGCTTCCAGCCGAGGCGGCTGTTCTCGACCGTCCAGGTGCTCGTCTGGCCATGGATAGCGACGTCAAGCTTGTCCTTGGCGGTATCGATCCCTGCCGTGAGCATGGTAGACTTTGTCATCTTCTACGACCCTGCCTTGTTAAGCGAACCTAAAGTTCAGGCAACCATCCGGGTCCGACGAAGAGGCTGGCGCGATCTTGCTACGTATGAGCCCGTAACGGCTCAGGGCGGACCGATCCGACGCCAGCCACCCGGCCCTGGGTGGCCACCCAGGGCCGGGCGCTCCCTTCGGAACAACGCAAAGATAGCAGCGGGCGGTATTACAAGGGCGGAAAAGCGCAGCGCCTTCCGCTGTCGGACGGTGGCGGGATATGTTGTTGGGGACGTCGGCAGATGCGAGCGGCTCGCCCGGCGGTGGCGGAAGGCGCTGCGCTTTTCCGCCCTACGGGCCGTCCAACCGTCAACGCCATATGAGCCTTGATCAACGACTGCCGGCTGACGCCCGGCTCCATGCCGTTGCGGACCTTCATCGCCTCCACCGCGGCTTTCGGCTTGGCGGCGAACGCCACGCAGACGCTGTCCTCCCGGCCCAGGATGCGGTTGGCGGTTGAGGCAAGGGACACGCACAGTTCAGCTTGGCACGTTTCACTCTGCCGCGATGGCGGCGCCCTCGGCCTGCAGGCTTTCACGGTCCAGAATATCGACCATCCAGGCGTTCAGGCTCTTATGGGCGATCGCCGCGGCGACGGCATAGCGGCGACGCTGCTCCTCAGTGGCACGCAATGTCAGTTTGCCGGTCCAGGTCTTTTCCGGTTTCACTCCAAGCTTCCGGCAGTAGTCAACGTAGGCCTCGATGCTGGTTTTGAACTCGCGCTTCAGTTCATCGATGTCCTTGCCATAGAAATCGACCGCGGCGTTGATGCCGATGACGCGGCCGTGCAATAGACTGGCGTCCGCATCGAAACCGAATTCGGCACGGTAGTCCTTGTACCGACAGAACATTGCTCAACATACGCACCCCTCCGATCTAGGGCTGATACCGGCTTTCAACAGAAACTCCCGGGCGGATTCGACGGATCCCTTTTTCATCGTCGGTTGGGGATGCGGACGGTGAAATACCGCGACCACGCCGTTCAGTTGCATGCGCCGCCTTGAGCCGTCTCCTGGTTCCACATCGCCCCCTAGCGCCGCGACCAACAAAGCGAAGCTTGCCCAGGTCACCGTCGCCGCGGTTGGGACACGGAAGATGGTGCAGAGGGTCCGGCAATGCTTCGAGCTGAGGCTCATGCATTATGGTGGCGCTTTTCGCCACCATAATCAAGGACTATGTGGCTGGCTCCGTGAGTAGATCGGTCGGTCAGTCCGCCGGGAACTCGTCGTGTCGCGCCTCTCTGCGACGATCGTCCTGCACTACATCACACCGTGGCGCATCCGGACCAACTGACAAATCCATCAGCCGCAGCGCAAACTCTTGCCGCGCTGGCCTGTGGCAGCTCGCTGGCGATGGCGCGGCAAGTATCAGAAACCGCAGAACCGGCGCCTCGTCGCTAGCCCGCATTTCTCACACTCTCGCGGGCGCTGGCTTGGTCCTTGCCGCGCCCCAATGGTACCATGGGCGGTTTTCGCGCCTTGCGAATACACCCTGTATGGGCGGCGGCGCGAAAACCCTTTGGCACGACAATGACCGTCGCCATCGTCCCGCAACAGTGTGAGAAATGCGGGCTAGGCAAGAGCATGATTAATTCGGCCTGGTGGTAGAATTCGCGCGCAAATCGGCGCCACTCGTCGGTAGCGTTGGTTATACGGCTTGCTCACGGGAGTATAAGGAGGAGGGTCATGGTCCGCTTGGCTATTGTCGTAGCTCTTGGCTTGGTCACTGGTGAGACCCAAGCTGCGCCACCGGCAACGCCCACCAGTGCCTGGCAGGTCCGCCCCTACACCACCGGCTTCGGGGACTCCGGCTGCGCGATGGATGCCGACACCCCAGGCGGCGGCTCTCTCACCCTCGCCTGGTCCCGTCAGAAGCCAGGACTGACCATCGACGTGGAGATCCCCGACTGGAGCAGGACCGACATCGGCACCGCGGTGCCAAGCATCATCCAGATCGACGGCAACGCCTCCTGGACCGGCGTCTTCTACGTCGAGCCCCTCGACATCGATGCCCAACTCGAGCCCGACGCAGCCGCCACCCTCCTGTCCGACCTCGCCAACCACGGGAAGCAAATCTTTTTTCAGGCAAAATTCCCCGGCGGAGACCCCGGAAACGTCTTCTGGACCATCAATATCACCGGAACGACTAACGCCCTGAAGGCGATCAAGAGATGTCTATCACATAGCCAGTAATTTCGATGAGGGTGATCGATTGCCGAAATCGCTTGCGCGGAGTCCGCAGGCTACGGCATGCGTCTTCGCCTCTGGCAAGTCGTTTTCAGTAATGGCCATGCATCCGGCTCACCTCTCGCAGAGGTCGCCAAGCGTGCGTTGCCGACCGGCCTCCCCAGTTGGTTCAACGACCGCGCACCGAAGCCGACGCCTCCACGTGGCCGTGACGGCTTCCACCGGCGTTCTCCAGCCGGCTCCTGCCTAGGTTGGATGGCTGGCGCCAGGCTCCAATCGCGTCAAGGCTTCGCGGATATCCGCCTCCAGCGACGGCAGTTCATCCTGGATCGCCGCCCAAACCACCGAGAGACTGAGCCGATCATAGCCATGCCGCAGGCGATTGCCCATGCCGCGGATGTTGCCCCACGGCTGCTTGGGCATCAAAGCAGCAGCCTCATCGCCCAATCGAAATGCGGCTTCGCAAATTCGCTCCAGGCATCGTTCGACCGCATCGCGGGTGCGACCATCCTGCTGGAACGTGTCACGGTCCATGCCCGCGACATAAGATGTGATGCGCTCGATATTTTCGAGCATGTCCATCAGGCAGACAATCGGATCATGGCTAGAAGGCAATGCGGCGGTCCCGCTCCACGTTGGCACGCAAACGCGGGTGTTCGATCGGTTCCGGTAACAGATCAACGCTATGGCCGAGAATCTCCGCCAACCGCCGTTCCAGCCCGACCAGCCGAAACACCCCGATCCGCGCGTCCGGGTCCAGCTCCGCCACAAGGTCAACGTCACTGGTGGGGCTCGGTTCACCGCGCGCGAGTGAACCGAACAGACCAAGATGGCGGATGCCCGCGCGCCGCAGTTCCTCCGCGTGCGCGCACAACGCGGAGATCACGGCATCAGGAGTCAAAGGCTCGGTCACGGTCATGTTGCGCCGAGCCTACCACAGACCGCGGCACGAGGGGCAGCTCTTCTCCGCTATCGAGGCAACGACCGAGTTCTGTCTCCGCCCGCCTCCCGCGTCAGGTGCCGATGCCGCCGAGCGCGAGGTACTTGATCTCCAGATAGTCCTCGATGCCGTATTTCGATCCCTCGCGCCCCAGGCCCGAGGATTTCATGCCGCCGAACGGCGCCACCTCGGTGGAGATGATGCCCTCGTTGATGCCGATGATGCCGTATTCCAGCGCCTCGGCGACGCGGAACACGCGCCCCACGTCGCGCGTGTAGAAATACGACGCCAGGCCGAACTCGGTGTCGTTGGCGAGCTGGATCGCCTCCGCCTCGGTCTTGAAGCGGAACAACGGCGCCACCGGCCCAAAAGTCTCCTCGCGGAACATCAGCGCCTCTTTCGGCACGTCCGCCAGCAGGGTCGGCTCGAAGAAATTGCCGCCCAGCTTGTGGCGATGCCCGCCGGTGACCACCTTGGCGCCGCGCTTGAGCGCGTCGGCGATGTGCTCCTCGACCTTCTTCACCGCGTCGGCGTTGATCAGCGGCCCCTGGCTGACGCCCGGCTCCATGCCGTTGCCGACCTTCATCGCCTCGACCGCGATCTTCAGCTTGGCGGCGAAGGCGTCGTAGACGCCGTCCTGCACCAGCAGGCGGTTGGCGCAGACGCAGGTCTGCCCGGTGTTGCGGTACTTGCTGGCCATCGCGCCCAGCACCGCCGCGTCCAGGTCGGCGTCGTCGAACACGATGAACGGCGCGTTGCCGCCCAGCTCCATGCTGGTCTTCTTGATCGTCGGCGCGCACTGCGCCAGCAGCTTGGCGCCCACCTCGGTCGAGCCGGTGAAGGTCAGCTTGCGCACCAGCGGGTTGGAGGTCAGCTCGGCGCCGGTCTCGCCCGACGGGCCGGTGATCACGTTGCACACGCCGGGCGGCATGCCCGCGCGCTCGGCCAGCACCGCCAGCGCCAGGGCCGAGAACGGCGTCTGGCTGGCCGGGCGGATCACCCCGGTGCAGCCCGCCGCCCAGCCCGGGCCGGCCTTGCGGGTGATCATCGCGGAGGGAAAATTCCACGGCGTGATCGCGGCGAACACGCCGATCGGCTCCTTCAGCACGATGATGCGGCGGCCCTTGGCATTGTGCGGGATGGTGTCGCCGTAGATGCGCTTGCCCTCCTCGGCGAACCACTCGATGAAGCTGGCGGCATAGGCGATCTCGCCCTTGCTCTCAGCGAGCGGCTTGCCCTGCTCGGCGGTCATGATCACCGCCAGGTCGTCGGCATTCTCCAGCATCAGGTCGTTCAGCTTGCGCAGGATCGCCGCGCGCTCCTTGGCCAGCATGGCGCGCCAGGCCGGCTGCGCGCGGTGCGCCGCCTCGATGGCGCGGCGCGTCTCGGCGGCGCCCAGGGCGGGCACCTCGCCGATCGCCTCGCCGGTGGCGGGGTTCTTCACCACGAGGGTGCGGCCGCTGTCGGCCTGGACCCATTTGCCGCCGATGCAGTTGGCCTGACGGAACAGCGTCGGGTCCTTCAGTGGCAGCGGCGAGGTCGGATTGAGCATGGCTGTGGCTCCTCTCCCTTGGGGTTCCAACAAAGATAGGCGCGTGGGGCCGCCTTGTCAGCCTCGGCGCCGGGGAAGGGCAGGGCGCTGCCCCGAACCCCGCCAGAGGGGTTTGGCCCGCCGACGCTACCATCGGCCCCCTCCGGCAGAGGTGCGGCCTCTGGACGCCATGACCGGGGGTGTGGGGCGGGGAAGGGGGCGTAGGGGCAGGGTGCTGGTCGCGCGCGGCCAGCTCATCCCGGGACCGGATCGAGCAGCGCCGCCCCATCGTTGCGCACGCTGTTGACCGCGGTGCCGACCCGCCAGACGCGCAGCGCCGCCGCGGCGGGATGCAACAGCGCCGCGGCTTCGCCCGCCGTCTCGCCGAGCCAGAGCGGCCATGCCTCCGCTTCCAGGATCACCGGCATCCGCTCGTGCAACGGACGCAGCGTGGCGTTGGCCTGGGTGGTGACGATGGTGAAGCTGCGCAACACCGCGCCGTCGGCGCCGCGCCAGCCCTCCCACAGCCCGGCGAACACCAGCGGCGCGCCGTCGGCGCGGGCGATCGCCCAGGGAAGCTTCGCCGCCGGACTCTTCGCCGCGGGAATTTTACACAAAGGGGATTGGCCCAAGGGGGATTGGCCCGAGCGGGTCTTCTCCCGGGGGATTCGTTCCGGCGGCAGTTCTCCGGGGGGCAACGCCCCGGCGGCGCGGTCGGCTGGCGGCGACCGGTCCGCCGGCACCACCTGCCACTCGTAGAACGCGTCCGCCGGGACCAGGCAACGCCGGCGGGCGAACGCGTCGCGGAACATCGGGCTGGTGGCCAGCGTCTCGGCGCGCGCGTTGATCGGCTGGCGGACGGCGCTCGGCGCGCGCGCCCAGTGCGGCACCAGGCCCCAGCGCAGCAGGTCCAGGTGGCGCTGCCGGGTCTCCGGGTGCAGCCGCACCACCGGCGCGTCGCGGGTCGGCGCCATGTTCCAGGTGGGCGCCAGGTTGGACGTCGGGTTCACCGTGCGAAACAGCCGGTGCAGCCGGTCGGCGGGGGTGAACGAGGCATAGCGACCGCACATGCGGGTGACGAACTCCCTGCCTGGGTCGGCCCAGGGGATGCCCGAGTTATGCCGCCCCGGTCAACGAAACCCCGCGCCGCCCCAGGGCAATCGGGGGAACGAAAGCAAGCCGGGGCTCCGCCCCGAACCCCGCCAAGGGGCTTTGCCCCCTGGACCCCCACCAGAGGCAGCGGCCTCTGGACTCCATGACTGGGCGTGTGGGGAGGGGAAGGGGGCGGGTGGGCGAGGCGACGGGGCGCCGTCCGGCCGGCCGGACGGCGCCCCGTCGCCTCGCCCACCCGCCCCCTTCCCCTCCCCACACGCCCAGTGAAGGGTTCCAAGGGCCGCTGCCCTTGGCGGGGTTCCCCAATGGTACCATGGGGGCAGCGCCCCTTGGTGGGGTCTGGGGCGAAGCCCCAGCCTTGCTTTCGTTCCCCAATTGCCCGGGCGGCCGGCCTCACGCGGCGGCTTCGGCCTGTGCCAGGGCGGGCAGCAGCGGCAGCAGGGTGCTGAGGTCGCGTTCGGCGACGCAGACCAGGTATTGCGCCGCCGCCGGCGTGTCCTTCGCCGACTCGGGCAGCGGCAGACCGTCCGGCCCCAGCGGCAGCGCGGTCAGGCCGATATCGCCGTAGACCTTCAGCAACCTGGGTCCGGCGCGCCAGATCGCCGGGTCCAGCCCCTCCTGCTGCGCCAGGTCGCGCAGGCGCCAGATCGCCGAGACCTGGTCCGCCGCCTCCCCCGCCGGGTCGCCCAGGCCGAGCAGCACGCGCCCGCAGCGGCGGAAGGCGATGCCGGCGCGCTGCGCCTCGCCCCACACCACGCCGTCGGCGCCGGTGGGCGGCAGCGGGCCGAAATGCGCCAGGTGCAGGCGGGCCTCGGTGTTCCACGGCTGCCAGGTGACCCGCCCCGGGCGCACCAGGCGCCAGATCGCCACCAGCGCCAGCGCCACGGTCAGCGCCACGCTGACGCGGAGCGAGTTGGGCACGTCGGGCGACAGCACGACCTTCCACCAGGCGTTGTCCGGCAACAGCCGCACGTGCTGGCGGAAGCCGGCCAGCGCCAGCAGGCAGACCACCAGGGACAACAGCGACAGCGCGGTGGCCGGCTCCAGCGGGCCGGCGAGCAGGCGGGCGTGGCGGTAGAAGCTGGCGCGGAACGGGGCGACCAGCAGCGTGGTCAGCACCAGCACGCCGACGATCCACAGCCGCCCGCCCTGCGCGGCGCTGAACGCGGCGCCGAACACCAGCAGCAGCACGGTGGCGCCCCAGGCCAGGTTGACGCGGTGCGACAGGCCGATCGCCAGCACCACCAGCCCGGCGCCGATCAAGGACGGGATGAACTGGCCGGCCTGCACCGCGAGGTCGGCGTAGTCCGGGTCGAGCCAGGAGAAGTCCGGCCGCGGCGCGACGACGCCGACGCCGAGCAGCATGATGCCGGACAGCACCACCGCGCCGGTGACCGCGGCGACGGCGAAGTCGGGCTCGCTCCAGCGGGCCAGGGCCTGGACGCCGCGGGCGGCGGCGGAGAATTGCAGCAGCGCGCCGCCGCGCAACAGCAGTTCGTTGCCGGCGAACAGCGTGCCGGCGAGGAACAGCGGGATAATGTAGTAGTAGAGCCGGAACACGACGATGGCACCCAGGATGGTGGGCGCCGGCAGGTAACGCGACAGCCCGAACAGGATGGCGGTGTCGAACACGCCGATGCCGCCCGGCAGGGTGGCGGCCACGCCCGCGGTGTAGGAGGCGACGTAGATGCCAAGGAAGATCGGGTAGGTCAGCGTCGCGTCGGGGCGATGCACGGCGGGCAGCAGCGTGTAGAAGATCAAGGCGGAGACGGAAACGTCGCAGCTGGCGAGCACCACCTGGAGCAGCGCCATGCGCAGGCCGGGCAGGTTGATCTCGTGGCCCAGCAGGCGGACCGAGCCGACGACGCGGGCGAGGGTGACGTAGCCGGCGACGACGCTCCACAGCGCGATGCCGGCCGCACGCAGGGCGGCGACCGGCAGCAGGTCGCCGACGAACGGCAGCGATCGCGGCTCCAGCAGCAGCACCGCCCCGCCCAGCATCATGCCGCCGAGGCCGAAGGTCAGGCTGCAGAACGCCGCGGTGCGGGCGATCTGCCCGGGGGTCATGCCCCAATGCGCATAGAGCCGGTAGCGCACCGCGGCACCCGACAGCGCGTCGAACCCCAGATTGTGCGACAGCGCGTAGGCGCAGAACGAGGCGAAGGCGACGCGGCGGTAGGGCACCCGGTGGCCGGCGTAGATGGTGCCGAGCCGGTCGTAGAGGGTCAGCACGAAATAGGACAGCACGGTCAACAGGAAGGAGAGCACCAATACCCGGCGCGGGATGGCGTCGAGCGCGATGGCGATGTCCTCCAGCCGGAGGTGGCGGAACTCCTTCTGCACCGCGTAGATGGCGCCGATCAGCAGCACCACGCCGAGCAGCGCCGGCAGGCGGCGCAGGTGGCGCGAGAGGCGCTCGGCGGCGGCGGCGGGCGCCCGGTCGGTCTGCCACGTCAGGTGGCCATGTCAGGCGGCCATGTCAGGCGGCGGCGTCGGCGGGGCGGGCGAGGGCGGCCTCGATCAGCGCAATCGTCTCGGCGACGCCGTACAGCGCGATGAAGCCGCCGAAGCGCGGGCCCTCCTGCTGGCCGAGCAGCACCTGATAGAGGCAGCCGAACCAGGCGCGCAGCTCGGGGAAGGGGTGGCGCTTGCCGACCGCGTAGACGATGTTCTGGATCGTTTCGGCATCCGCGCCAGGGGCCGCCTCAGGGGCGACGCCAGGGGCCGCGCCGGCGGGGCCGTCGGCGCCCAGGGGACGCGCGTCCGGCGTGGCGGCGTCCGGCGTGGTTGCAAGGTCCATGCCGCGCAGGGTCTCGGCGAGGTCGGCCAGCGCGGCGCGCTCGGTCCCGGTGGGATGGCGGTAGCGCTTTTCCGGGCGGACGAAGTCGCGGTAGTAGGCGATGGCGTGGTCGACCAGCTGGTCGAGGAACGGCATCGTTTCGGGGCTGGCGCCGGGACTGTAGCGGCGGATGAAGCCCCACAGCATGGCCGGCGTCTCGGCGTTCACCACCGAGGCCAGGTTCAGCAGCATGGCAAACGACACCGGGCTGCCGGCATGGTTGGGCAGCCGGCCGGCGTGGATGTGCCAGGCGGGGTTGCCGGGACGTTCCGCCTCCGGTTGCGTCAGCAGGCGCGCGGCGTTGCCGAGGTATTCGTCCACCGCGCGCGGGATGACGTCGAAATACAGCCGCCGGGCGCGCTGCGGCTGGTTGTACATGAACTGGCCGAGCGATTCCGGCGGGGCGTAGCGCAGCCACTCGTCGACCGACAGGCCGTTGCCCTTCGACTTGCTGATCTTCTGCGCCTGCTCGTCGAGGAACAGCTCGTAGGTGAAGCCCTCGGGCGGGGCGCTGCCGAGGATGCGGCAGATGCGGCCGGACAGGCGGACGCTGTCGATCAGGTCCTTGCCCGACATCTCGTAGTCGACGTCGAGCGCGTACCAGCGCATCGCCCAGTCGGCCTTCCATTGCAGCTTGCAGGCGCCGCCCGTGACCGAGGTCTCGAAGGTCTCGCCGCTGTCGGGATCGCGCCAGACCACGCTGCCGGCGGCGGGATCGCGGGACGCCATCGGCACCTGCATGACGACGCCGGTGCGCGGATGGATCGGCAGGATCGGCGAATAGGTGGCGCGGCGGTCGGGCCCGAGCGTCGGCAGGATCACCGCCATCACCTGGTCGTAGCAGGCCAGGACACGCAGCAGCGCGGCGTCGAAGCGACCGGCGGCGTAATAGTCGGTCGAGGAGGCGAACTCGTATTCGAAGCCGAACGAATCCAGGAAGGCGCGCAGCCTGGCGTTGTTGTGCGCGCCGAAACTGTCATGCGTACCGAACGGGTCGGGAATGCGCGTCAGCGGCTGGCCGAGATAGCGCGCCAACAGCTCGCGGTTGGGCACGTTGTCGGGCACCTTGCGCAGCCCGTCCATGTCGTCGCTGAAGGCGATCAGGCGCGACTTGCGGCCGGTCAACACGCCGAAGGCGTGGCGCACCCAGGAGGTGCGCGCCACCTCGCCGAAGGTGCCGATGTGCGGCAGGCCGGAGGGACCGTAGCCGGTCTCGAACAACGCCTCGGCCTTGCCCGACCGGTCCAGCCGGGCCGCGACCTTGGCAGCCTCCTCGAACGGCCACGCCTTGGGCAGCGCCACCTGGGTGTTGCGAAATGTTGCAGACATCGGCGGCAAGCTAGGTAGCGGCCAACCCGCGGTCAATCGCCCGCCGCAAGGGCGGGGCTCCGCCCCGGACCCCGCCATGGGGGCTTTGCCCCCCTTCCCCTCCCCACACTCCTAGTGAAGGGTTCCAAGGGCTCCGCCCTTGGCCGGGGTCCAGGGGGCAGCGCCCCCTGGCGGGGTCCGGGGCGGAGCCCCGCCCTTGCGGCGGGCGATCGACGACGGCTTGACTTGCCCGGATGCGGCAACTAGGTTCCGCGCCCTCAGCTGACCCGCCGTGGTCGGCCGTTCGTTTGCAGGTATTTGGCGCATGCGGCGCCGCCTTCCGGGGAGGTGCCCTGGCGGGCCTAGGCCGCAGGCCACTTGACCCCTTGGTCCGGGATGCCCGGGCCGGGGGGCAACGCCTGTTGAAAGGACGGCCGGGCCGTGGCGGGTGGTTGGGACGCCAGTCGAACGCCACGTTGAACACGCCAGTCGGACACGAAAGAGCAGCAGGTCACATGCCGACCATCAACCAGCTCATTGCCAAGGGGCGGGAGCCGCGGTCCAGCCGCAACACGGTGCCGGCGCTTGCCGGTTGCCCGCAGAAGCGCGGCGTCTGCACGCGCGTCTACACCACGACGCCGAAGAAGCCGAACTCGGCGCTGCGCAAGGTGGCCAAGGTGCGGCTGACCAACGGCTACGAGGTGGTCAGCTACATCCCCGGCGAGGGGCACAACCTGCAGGAGCACTCGGTGGTGCTGATCCGCGGCGGGCGGGTGAAGGACCTGCCCGGCGTGCGGTACCATATTCTGCGTGGCGTGCTCGACACCCAGGGCATCGCCAAGCGTCGCCAGCGCCGGTCGCTGTACGGCGCCAAGCGGCCGAAGTGAGGATCGCCGCCATGGCCAATGCCCGGGATACCATCGCCGTCAGCAGCAGGGGGAGCCGGCCATGAGCCGCCGCCGCCGCGCCACCAAGCGCGAGATTCTGCCGGACGCCAAGTTCGGCGACGTGGTGCTGACGCGCTTCATGAATGCGCTGATGTACGACGGCAAGAAGTCGACCGCCGAGACCATCGTCTATGGCGCGCTGGACACCATGAAGCGCCGGGGCGGCGCGCAGGCCGATCCGATGCGCATGTTCCACGAGGCGCTGGAGAACGTGAAGCCGGCGGTCGAGGTGCGCTCGCGCCGGGTCGGCGGCGCCACCTACCAGGTGCCGGTCGAGGTGCGGATCGAGCGGCGCCAGGCGCTGGCGATCCGCTGGCTGATCGACGCCGCGCGCAAGCGGGGCGAGCACACGATGGAAGACCGGCTGTCGAATGAACTGCTGGACGCGGTGAACAACCGCGGTTCGGCGGTGAAGAAGCGCGAAGACACCCATCGGATGGCGGAGGCGAACAAGGCCTTCAGCCATTACCGCTGGTAGACCCCGCAAACCGGGACCAGGTCCGGCGACCCCGGACTTAGTTTGGAGACAACGACGATGGGCAAGGCCAAATTCGAGCGTACCAAGCCGCACTGCAACATCGGCACGATCGGCCATGTGGACCATGGCAAGACGTCGCTGACGGCGGCGATCACCAAGATCCTGGCGAAGACCGGCGGGGCGACCTACACGGCGTACGACCAGATCGACAAGGCGCCGGAAGAGAAGGCGCGCGGCATCACGATCTCCACCGCCCACGTCGAGTATGAGACGAAGGCGCGGCACTACGCGCACGTCGATTGCCCGGGCCATGCCGACTATGTGAAGAACATGATCACCGGCGCGGCGCAGATGGACGGCGCGATCCTGGTGGTTTCCGCCGCCGACGGCCCGATGCCGCAGACCCGCGAGCACATCCTGCTGGCCCGCCAGGTCGGCGTGCCGGCGCTGGTGGTCTACCTCAACAAGATCGACCTGGTGGATGATCCCGAGTTGATCGAGCTCGTGGAGATGGAACTGCGCGAGTTGCTGTCCTTCTACGAGTTCCCCGGCGACGACATCCCGATCATCCGGGGCTCGGCGCTGTGCGCGCTGGAGGACCGCAACCCGGAGCTCGGCGAGCAGTCGGTCCTCGCGCTGATGCAGGCGGTGGACGACTACATTCCGCAGCCGGTGCGTGCGACCGACCGGCCGTTCCTGATGCCGATCGAGGACGTGTTCTCGATCTCCGGGCGCGGCACGGTGGCGACCGGGCGGATCGAGCGCGGCATCATCAAGGTCGGCGAGGAGGTCGAGATCGTCGGCATCCGTCCGACGACGAAGACGGTGGTGACCGGCGTCGAGATGTTCCGCAAGCTGCTCGACCAGGGCATGGCGGGCGACAACATCGGCGCGCTGCTGCGCGGCACCAAGCGCGAGGACATCGAGCGCGGCCAGGTGCTGGCCAAGCCGGGCTCGATCACGCCGCACACCAAGTTCAAGGCCGAGGCCTACATCCTGACCAAGGAGGAGGGCGGGCGCCACACCCCGTTCTTCACCAACTACCGGCCGCAGTTCTACTTCCGCACCACCGACGTGACCGGCGTGGTGCAGCTGCCGGAAGGCACCGAGATGGTGATGCCGGGCGACAACGTGACGATGGACGTGGAGCTGATCGCGCCGATCGCCATGGACCCGCAGTTGCGCTTCGCCATTCGCGAGGGCGGCCGCACGGTGGGCGCCGGCGTCGTCGCCTCGATCACGGCCTAGCGCCGCTCGCACGGCCGGCGCCTGCCGAACGGCAGGGCGCCGGTGGTCATTTGCTGGACGTGCGTTTTTCTGAAGCTTGCTGGGACACCGCGGAAACCTGAACGATGGACAACCAGAACATCCGCATCCGCCTCAAGGCGTACGACCACCGCGTGCTGGACAACAGCACGAAGGAGATCGTGAACACCGCCAAGCGCACGGGTGCCAGGGTTCGCGGACCGATCCCGCTGCCCACGCATATCGAGCGGTTCACCGTGAACCGTTCGCCGCACGTCGACAAGAAAAGCCGCGAGCAGTTCGAGATGCGCACGCATCGCCGGCTGCTCGACATCGTCGAGCCGACGCCGCAGACCGTGGACGCGCTGATGAAGCTCGACCTCGCGGCCGGCGTCGACGTCGAGATCAAGATCTAGGCGGGGCAGCCAGGGCGGGAATGGGACAGATGCGCACCGGATTGCTGGCCAGGAAGCTTGGCATGACGCGGATCTTCCGCGACGACGGCACGCACGTGCCGGTGACCGTGCTGCACCTCGACCAGGTGCAGGTGGTGGCCGCGCGCACCGCGGCGAAGGACGGCTACGACGCGGTCCAGCTCGGCTGGGGCAAGGCCAAGGTGAAGAACGTGTCGAAGCCGAACAAGGGTCATTACGCCAAGGCGAAGGTCGAGCCGAAGCTGAAGCTGGTGGAGTTCCGCGTGGCGCCGGATGCGCTGCTGGAGCCGGGTGCGACGCTGTCGGCGGCGCATTTCGTCGTCGGCCAGAAGGTCGACGTCTGCGGCACCACCAAGGGCAAGGGCTTCGCCGGGGCGATGAAGCGGTGGAACTTCTCCGGCCTGGAGGCCAGCCACGGCGTGTCGGTCAGCCATCGCAGCCACGGCTCCACCGGCAATCGGCAGGACCCGGGCAAGACCTTCAAGAACAAGAAAATGGCCGGCCATCTCGGGGTCGAGCGCGTCACCACGCTCAATCTGGCGGTGGCGGCGGTCGATGCGGAGCGCGGGCTGTTGATGATCCAGGGCGCGGTGCCGGGGGCCAAGGGCGGCTATGTGCTGGTGCGCGACGCGATCAAGCGCGCGGCCCCGGCCGATGCGCCCTATCCCGCGGCGCTGGTCGGCTGAACGGGGCAGGACGATGAAGATCGCGATCACCACACTCGATGCCAAGGCTGGCGAGCCCGCGCCCGACGCGGCCGCCGCCGAGCTGTCGGACGAGATTTTTGCCGCCGCGCCGCGCCGCGACATCATGGCGCGGGTGGTGCACTGGCAGCTCGCCAAGCGGCGCTCCGGCAACCACAAGGTCAAGGGCCTGTCGGAAGTGCAGGGCACCACGAAGAAGCCGTATCGCCAGAAGGGCACCGGCAACGCGCGCCAGGGCAGCCTGCGGGCGCCGCAGTTCCGCACCGGCGGCGTGGTGCATGGGCCGGTGGTGCGCTCGCACGAGTACAGCCTGCCGAAGAAGGTGCGCTGGCTCGGCCTGGTCTCGGCGCTGTCGCAGAAGCAGGCGGAGGGCAAGCTGGTGGTGCTGGACGCCGCCGCCGCCGGCGCGGGCAAGACCGGCGAGCTGGCGAAGCGGCTGAAGGCGCTGGGCTGGCGCTCGGCGCTGGTGGTGGATGGCGCGGTGGACGCCGGCTTCCTGCGCGCCAGCCGCAACATCCCCGGGCTGGACGTGCTGGCGAGCGTTGGGGCGAATGTCTACGACATCCTGAACCACGACGTGCTGGCGATCACCACCGCGGGGGTTGCCGGGCTGACGGCGCGGCTGGCCGGGGGCGGCGGCAAGGGGGCGCGGGCGCCCAGGGGATCGGCACCAGCGGCCTCGGCACCAGCGGCGTCGGCACCAGCGGCGTCGGCACCAGCGGCTTCGGGTGATGAGGTGGCGGCATGAGCGAGACCCGGACGAGCGGCGCGCCGAAGCGGCGCAAGCAGCTGTCGCGCGAGGCGATGTACGAGATCATCCGCAACCCGCTGATCACCGAGAAGGCGACCGGGCTGTCGGAGCATGGCCAGGTGGTGTTCCGCGTGGCGATCGACGCCTCGAAGCCGGAGATCAAGGCGGCGGTCGAGGGGTTGTTCGGCGTCAAGGTGCTCGGCGTGAACACGCTGGTGCAGAAGGGCAAGACCAAGAAGTTCAAGGGCCGGCCGGGCGTACGGTCGGATGTGAAGAAGGCGTTCGTCCGGCTCGCCGCGGGCCAGTCGATCGACTTCACCACCGGGCTCGCGTGAGCGGCGGGGAACCACAGCGATGCCGATGAGGAATTTCAATCCGGTTACCGCCAGCCTGCGTGGCACGGTGCTGATCGACCGCACCGAGCTGTGGAAGGGCAAGCCGGTCAAGGGCCTGACCGTCGGCAAGTCCAGCACCGGCGGGCGCAACAACCACGGCCGCATCACCAGCCGGTTCCGTGGCGGCGGGCACAAGCAGTCGTATCGGACGGTGGACTTCAAGCGGCGCAAGTTCGACGTGCCGGCCGCGGTGCAGCGGCTGGAATACGACCCGAACCGCTCGGCGTTCATCGCGCTGATCAAGTACCAGGACGGCGAGCTGGCGTATATTCTTGCGCCGCAGCGGCTGCGCGCGGGCGACACCGTGGTGGCCGGCGCGCGGGCCGACATCAAGCCGGGCAACGCGATGCCGCTGGCGACGATCCCGGTCGGCACGATCGTGCACAACATCGAGATGAAGGCCGGCGCCGGCGGCAAGATCGCGCGTGCCGCGGGCACCTATGCGCAGCTGGTCGGCAAGGACGCCGGCTACGCGCAGATCAAGCTGAAGTCCGGCGAGCTGCGCCTGGTGCGGGCCGAGTGCATGGCTTCGATCGGCGCGGTGTCCAACCCGGACAACATGAACCAGAAGATCGGCAAGGCGGGCCGCTCGCGCTGGCTGGGCCGGATGCCGCACAACCGCGGCGTGGTGATGAACCCGGTGGACCATCCGCACGGCGGCGGCGAGGGCAAGAGCTCCGGCGGGCGCCATCCGGTCTCGCCCTGGGGCCAGCCGGCCAAGGGCTACAAGACGCGCGGCAACAAGCGCACCGACAGCCTGATCATCCGGCGCCGGAAGACGGGGAAGTGATGCAAATGGCAAGTGATCGGGGGCAAGCACGATGACCCGCTCCGTGTGGAAAGGCCCGTTCGTCGACGGGTATCTGCTGAGCAAGGCCGAGACCTCGCGCGCGTCGGGGCGCAACGAGATCATCAAGATCTGGTCGCGCCGCTCGACCATCCTGCCGCAGTTCGTCGGCCTGACCTTCGGCGTCTACAACGGCCGCAAGTTCCTGCCGGTGCTGGTGAACGAGAACATGGTCGGGCACAAGTTCGGCGAGTTCTCGCCGACCCGCACCTTCACCGGCCATTCCGCCGACAAGAAGGCGAGGCGGGCCTAGATCATGAGCAAGTCCAATCAACCCCGCCGGCTCGCGGACACCGAAGCGCAGGCGATCGTCAGCAACATGCGGGTCTCGCCGCGCAAGCTGAACCTGGTCGCCGGGCTGATCCGCAACCAGCCCGCCGCCAAGGCGATCGCCACGCTCACCTTCTCCAAGCGGCGCATCGCCAAGGAGGTGAAGAAGGCGCTGGAGAGTGCGATCGCCAATGCCGAGAACAACCACCAGCTCGACGTCGATCGGCTGGTGGTGTCGCGCGCCGAGGTTGGGCGCTCGGTGGTGATGCGCCGCTTCCATGCCCGCGGCCGCGGTCGTTCGGCGCGGATCGAGAAGTGGTTCAGCCATTTGAAGATCGTCGTCGCCGAGCGGGCAGCAGATGCCGCCGGGCAGGAGGCCGCATAGGATGGGTCACAAGGTCAATCCGATCGGGCTGCGGCTCGGCATCAACCGCACCTGGGACAGCCGCTGGTATGGTGGCGCCGATTACGCCGCCATGCTGCACGAGGACCTGAAGCTGCGCGGCCACCTGCGCAAGAAGCTGCACGGCGCCGGGGTGTCGCGCGTGGTGATCGAGCGGCCGGCGAAGAAGCCGCGGGTGACGATCTACGCGGCGCGCCCGGGCGTGGTGATCGGCAAGAAGGGCCAGGACATCGAGGTGCTGAAGCGCGAGCTCAGCAAGATGGCGAAGGCCGACGTGTCGCTGAACATCGTCGAGATCCGCAAGCCGGAGATCGATGCGCAGCTGGTCGCCGAGAACATCGCCCAGCAGCTTGAGCGGCGGGTGGCGTTCCGCCGGGCGATGAAGCGCGCGGTGCAGTCGGCGATGCGGCTTGGCGCGCAGGGCATCCGCATCAACTGCGGCGGTCGGCTGGGTGGCGCGGAGATTGCGCGGGTGGAATGGTACCGCGAGGGCCGGGTGCCGCTGCACACCCTGCGCGCGGATATCGATTACGGCGTCGCAACGGCGAAGACAACCTACGGCACCTGCGGTGTGAAGGTCTGGGTGTTCAAGGGCGAGATCCTGACCCAGGACCCGATGGCGCAGGACCGCCGCGCCGCCGAGCAGGCGCCGCAACGCTAGATGGATCGGTAGAAGACAATGCTGCAACCCAAGCGCACCACCTACCGCAAGGCGCACAAGGGCCGCATCCATGGCAACGCCAAGGGTGGGTTCACGCTGAACTTCGGCACCTATGGGCTGAAGGCGCTGGAGCCGGAGCGGATCACCGCGCGCCAGATCGAATCGGCGCGGCGCGCCATCACCCGCGCGATGAAGCGCACCGGGCGCGTCTGGATCAGGATCTTTCCGGATGTGCCGGTGTCGACCAAGCCGGCCGAGGTGCGCATGGGCTCCGGCAAGGGCGCGCCCGAGTTCTGGGTGTGCCGCGTGGCGCCGGGGCGCATCATGTTCGAGATCGACGGCGTGCCGAGCGACCTGGCGCGCACGGCGCTGACCCTGGGCGCGGCGAAGTTGCCGATCCGCACCAAGTTCGTGGCCCGGATGGGAGACGCCTGAGATGGGAGACATCTGAGATGGCCAGGGCGGCACAGCACAAAGCCAGCGACGTTCGCGCCAAGACGCCGGACGAGATCGGCACGCTGCTGCTCGATCTGCGCAAGGAACAGTTCAATCTGCGGTTCCAGCGCGCGACCGGCCAGCAGGAAGGCGCCGGACGGATGCGCGAGGTGCGGCGCGAGATCGCGCGCGCGAAAACAATTCTGACGGAGAAGAAGCTCTCCGTCGTGGCCAAGTAAGGAGCTAGGCGCGACATGCCGAAGCGCGTACTCACCGGTCGTGTGACCAGCGACAAGATGGACAAGACCGTGACGGTGCTTGTCGATCGTCGCGTCATGCATCCGTTGTACAAGAAGTTCATCCGCCGCTCGAAGAAATACGCGGCGCATGACGAAGCCAATTTGTGTGCGATCGGCGACCTGGTCCGCATCGAGGAATGCCGCCCGATCAGCAAGCGCAAGACCTGGCTGGTGATCGAGCGCAATGGCGCGCCGCTGCGTGGCTCGGCGGGCGGCCGGGCGGCGGCCGGCGCCTTGGCGATGGGCGCCCCGACGATGGGCGCCTTGGGGGCGGGCGCCGCCGCTGAAGGAGCCGCGCCATGATCTCGGTCGAGTCCAATCTGGAAGTCGCCGACAACTCCGGCGCGCGCCGCGTGCAGTGCATCAAGGTGCTGGGCGGCTCGAAGCGGCGGACCGCCTCGGTCGGCGACGTGATCGTCGTCTCGATCAAGGAGGCGATCCCGCGCGGCAAGGTGAAGAAGGGCGACGTGCACCAGGCGGTGATCGTGCGCACCTCCTATCCGGTGCGCCGGGCCGACGGCTCGGCGATCCGCTTCGACCGCAACGCGGCGGTGCTGATCACCAAGCAGATGGAGCCGATCGGCACCCGCATCTTCGGCCCGGTGGTGCGCGAGCTGCGCGCCAAGAAGTTCATGAAGATCATTTCGCTCGCGCCGGAGGTGTTGTGATGGCCGCGCGCATCCGCAAGGGCGACACGGTCGTGGTGATCTCGGGGGCCGACAAGGGACGGCGCGGCGAGGTGCTGCGGGTGTTCCCGCGCGCCGACCGGGCGCTGGTGCAGGGCGTGCGGATCGCCACCAAGCACGTCAAGCCGAAGGGCATGGCGCAGCCGGGCGGCATCGTCGAGGAAGAGGCGGCGATCCACATGTCGAACCTGATGCTGATCGATCCGAAAAGCGAGAAGCCGACCAAGGTCGGGTTCCGTGTGCTGGACGATGCCCGCAAGACCAAGGTGCGCGTCGCCAAGGCGACCGGCGACGTGATCGAGAGTTGAGGCAACCGCGATGAGCGACACGAAGAAGAAGCCCGGTGGGGGCAAGGCCGGCGGCAAGTCCCCAGGGAAATCCCCGGGCAAGCCGGGCGGCAAGGCTGGCGGTAAGCCGGGCGGCAAATCCGCCGCCGGTGGCGGGCCGCGCGGCGGGCCGCCGCAGAAGGTGGTGCGCGACGCCGCGGTCGATACCGGCGTCGTCGCCCAGGCCTCGCCCGCCGAGCTGCCGCGCATGCTGCGGCGCTACCGCGACGAGGTGCGCGCCAAGCTGGCCACCGAGTTCGGCTACACCAACCCGATGCAGGTGCCGCGGCTGGCGAAGATCGTCATCAACATGGGCGTCGGCGACGCCACCGCAGACCAGAAGAAGCTGGACGCCGCGGTGTCCGAGCTGACCGCGATCGCCGGGCAGAAGCC
This sequence comes from uncultured Alphaproteobacteria bacterium, assembly GCA_963847615.1. Lineage (GTDB taxonomy): Bacteria > Pseudomonadota > Alphaproteobacteria > Acetobacterales > Acetobacteraceae > Palsa-883. The sequence goes on along the minus strand of CAWKAN010000026.1, from coordinate 55,734 downwards.
GGTGAAGACGGTGGCGAAGAAGGCGATCGCCGGGTTCAAGATCCGCAAGGGCCTGCCGATCGGCTGCAAGGTCACGCTGCGCAAGGCGCGCATGTACGAGTTCATGGACCGGCTGATCACCATCGCCTTGCCGCGGGTGCGCGACTTCCGCGGCATCACCGGCAAGGGCTTCGACGGACGCGGCAACTTCGCCATGGGGCTGAAGGAGCAGATCGTGTTCCCGGAGATCAACTACGACCGGGTCGACCAGGTGCGTGGGATGGACATCCAGTTCGTCACCACGGCGAAGACCGACGCGGAAGCGAAGGCGCTGCTGAAGGCGTTCGACCTGCCGTTCGCCAATTGAAATTTTGGGAAAACCGCCAGCCCCCGGACTTGTTCCGGGGGTCGAAGGGTTCCGGAGGAAGAAGATAGGATGGCCAAGCTTTCACAGGTCAACCGCAATGCGATGCGGGAGCGCACTGCGAAGCGCGACAAGTCCAAGCGCGCCACGCTCAAGGCGATCGTGATGGATCGCACGCTGCCGGTCGAGGACCGCTTCAACGCCACGTTGAAGCTGGCGCAACTGCCGCGCAACGGGGCGGCGGTGCGGGTGCGGCTGCGCTGCGCGCTGACCGGGCGCTCGCGCGGCAACTATCGAAAATTCAAGCTGTGCCGCATTGCGCTGCGCGAGCTGGCCTCGTCCGGGCAGATCCCGGGCATGGCCAAGGCGAGCTGGTAGGGGAAGCGCGATGTCGATGTCCGACCCTCTGGGCGATATGCTCACCCGCATCCGCAACGCGCAGCGCGCGCGCCACAGCACCTGCGTGGCGCCGGCTTCGGCGTTTCGCGCCAACGTGCTGGACGTGCTGAAGCGCGAGGGCTTCATCCGCGGCTACGGCGCCGAGCAGCTGCGCCCCGGCGTGGCGCAGTTGCGGATCGAGTTGAAATATAACGAAGGCGAACCGGTCATCAAGGAGATCACGCGCGTCTCCAAGCCCGGCCGGCGGGTCTATTCGCGGATCAAGGAGCTGCCGCGGGTCTATGCCGGCCTCGGCGTTTCGATCCTGTCCACGCCGCGCGGCGTGATGAGCGATGCCGAGGCGCGCGCTGCCAATGTCGGCGGCGAAGTGCTGTGTCGGGTGTTCTGATGTCGGGTGTTCTGATGTCTGGGGCTCTGATGTGTGGGGTTCTGCTCTCGCGCGTTCCGATGGCGCGTGTTGTGACGGAGATCGGCTGATGTCGCGCGTTGGCAAATATCCGGTGGAAATCCCGGCGGGCGTCCAGGTGGCGGTCGCCGGCGGCATCCTGACCGCCAAGGGCAAGCTCGGCGAGCTGTCGCTGGCGCTGACCGAGCATGTCGAGGCCAAGGTGGACGGCAACACGATCACCGTGGTGCCGCGCACCCAGGCGCAGCAGGCGCGGATGATGTGGGGCACCACGCGGGCGCTGGTGGCGTCCATGGTGAAGGGCGTGTCCACCGGCTTCGTGAAGTCGATGGAGATCACCGGCACCGGCTACCGTGCCGCGGTGCAGGGCGAGCGGCTGGAGATCGCGCTGGGGTTCTCCCACCCGATCCACTATCCGGTGCCGAAGGGCATCAAGATCACCTGTGAGCGGCCGACCGCGATCAAGGTGGAAGGTGTGGACAAGCGCCTGGTCGGCCAGGTGGCAGCCGAGATCCGGGCGTTCCGCCCGCCCGAGCCGTACAAGGGCAAGGGCGTGCGCTACACCGACGAGACGATCCGGCGCAAGGAAGGCAAGAAGAAATAGCATGAGCGCAAGTCAGGATCTGCGGCAGCGCCGGCGTGACCGCCTGCGCTACCAGTTGCGCCAGAAGGCCGGCGGGCGGCCGCGGCTGTCGGTGTTCCGGTCGGGCAAGCACATCTACGCCCAGGTGATCGACGACGCCCAGGGCCGCACGATGGCAGCCGCGTCGTCGCTGGATGCGGCGCTGCGGGCGGCGGTGACGGCGGGCGAGCTGAAGACCGGCGCCGACAAGGCGGCCGCCGCGGCGGTCGGCAAGCTGGTGGCCGAGCGGGCGCTGGCCGCCGGCATCACCGCGGTGGTGTTCGATCGCGGTTCGTATCTGTATCACGGCCGCGTCAAGGCGCTCGCCGAAGCCGCCCGCGAAGGCGGGCTGGCGTTCTAGGGAGACAGCACAGTTGGCACGTGAAGCACGCGAAGGCCGGGGCCGCGAGCGCGAGCGCGACCGCCACGGCGAGGGCGGCGACGACATCATCGACAAGCTGGTCACCATCAACCGCGTGGCCAAGGTGGTGAAGGGCGGCCGGCGGTTCGCTTTCGCCGCGCTGGTGGTGGTGGGCGACCAGAAGGGCCGCGTCGGCTACGGCGCCGGCAAGGCGCGCGAGGTGCCGGAGGCGATCCGCAAGGCGACCGAGCGGGCCAAGCGCGCCATGATCCGCGTGCCGATGAAGGAAGGCCGCACGCTGCACCACGACGTGGAAGGCCGCTTCGGCGCCGGCAACGTGATCCTGCGCACCGCCCCGGCCGGCACCGGCATCATCGCCGGCGGCCCGCTGCGCGCGGTGTTCGAAACGCTGGGGATCGGCGACGTGGTGGCCAAGTCGCTCGGCAGCCGCAACCCGCACAACATGGTGAAGGCGGCCTTCGCGGCGCTGCAGAGCTGCGCCTCGCCGCGCTCGGTGGCGACGCGCCGCGGCAAGAAGGTGGCCGAGCTGTTCGGCCGGCCGCCAGCGGCGGTCGTCCCCCCGGGGCGCCGGCGCAGGAGGGTGCGGCCGATGCCTAAGGTTCGCGTGACGCAGATCCGCTCGCCGCTCGGGCGCAAGCCGGGCCAGAAGGAGACGCTGACCGGGCTCGGCCTCAACAAGCAGCGCAGCACGCGCGAGCTGGAGGCCACACAATCGGCACGCGGAATGATCCGCAAGGTGGCCCACCTGATCAAGGTGGAGGAGTTGGGCTGAGATGAACCTCAACGAACTGCGCGACAATGCGGGCTCGCGGCTGAAATCGAAGCGGCTGGGGCGCGGCATCGGCTCGGGCAAGGGCAAGACCTCCGGCAAGGGCGTGAAGGGCCAGAAGGCGCGCGCCGGCGTGGCGCTGAACGGCTTCGAGGGCGGGCAGATGCCGATCTACCGCCGGTTGCCCAAGCGCGGGTTCTGGAACCCGTTCCGCAAGGAATACGCGCCGCTCAACCTCGGCGCGCTGGCCAAGGCGATCGAGGCGGGCAAGCTGGATGCGGCGCAACCGATCACCGAGGACACGCTGCGCGCGGCCGGGCTGCTGAGCGGGCGCAAGCTCGCCGGGGTGCGGCTGCTGGCGCAGGGCGAGATCGGCCGGGCGATCACCATCACGGTGTCCGGTGCGTCGGCGGCGGCGAAGGCGGCGGTGGAGCAGGCCGGCGGGTCGGTGACCACCACGGTGGTCCGGGCGGCGCCGGAAGAGGTTGCGGCCTGATCGGGGCTGGCAGGAGGCGTAGAGTTGTTTTTCTCCCCCTCCCCTTGAGGGCTTGGGCCGCGAAGCGGACCGAGGTTGGGGGAGGGGGCGGTGCCAAGGTCGCACCACAGGCCCCTGCCACATCAACCCCTCCCCCCAACCTCGGTCCGCTTCGCGGCCCAAGCCCTCAAGGGGAGGGGGAGTGGTCTCCCTTCTCCCATTTGTCCGCCAATCGGGGTATTCACGCCGGCGCCCTGCGGCTGCAAACTGACGGGCGGCACAGCAGGCTGAACCACGCGAGGAACCGCACATGGCATCCGCCGCCGAACAACTCGCGGCCAACCTCAATCTCGGCATCCTGTCGAAGGCCACCGAGCTCAAGCAGCGCATCTGGTTCACCCTCGGCGCGCTGATCATCTATCGGCTGGGCACCTACATCCCGGTGCCGGGGGTCGATGCCTCGGTGATGGCCGAGATGCTGAACCAGCACGGCGGCGGCATCCTCGGCCAGTTCGACATGTTCACCGGCGGCGCGCTGCGGCGGATGACCGTGTTCGCGCTGAACATCATGCCCTACATCAGCGCCAGCATCATCATCCAGATGATGACCGGCGCCGTGCCGTCGCTGGAGGCGCTGAAGAAGGAAGGCGAGAGCGGGCGCAAGAAGCTCAACCAGTACACCCGCTACCTGACGGTGCTGATCGCGCTGTTCCAGTCCTACGGCATCGCCATCGGGCTGGAGAGCATGCATGGCAGCTTCGGCGCCGCGGTGGCCTCGCCCGGCTGGTTCTTCCGCTTCTCCTGCGTGATCACGCTGGTCGGCGGCACGATGTTCCTGATGTGGCTGGGCGAGCAGATCACCGCGCGCGGCGTCGGCAACGGCACGTCGCTGATCATCATGGCCGGCATCGTCGCCAACCTGCCGGGCGCACTGGCCAGCCTGCTGGAACTCGGGCGCACCGGCGCGCTGTCCGGGTTCTTCATCATGGGCTTCTTCGTGCTCGCGGTGGCGGTGGTGGCGTTCATCGTCTTCATGGAGCGGGCGCAGCGGCGCATCGCGGTGCAATACCCGAAGCGCCAGGTCGGCAACCGGATGTTCGGCGGCGATTCGACGCACATGCCGCTGAAGCTGAACACCGCGGGCGTGATCCCGCCGATCTTCGCCAGCTCGATCCTGCTGATCCCGGCGACCGTCGCCGGGTTCTCGCAGGGCCAGGGGGCGGGCTGGCTGCAGGTCGTCAGCGCGCAACTGGCGCCGGGCGAGCCGCTGTACCTCTCGCTGTATGCGGCGATGATCATCTTCTTCTCGTATTTCTACACCGCCCTGGTGTTCAACCCGCAGGAGACGGCGGACAACCTGAAGAAATACGGCGGGTTCATCCCCGGCATCCGCCCGGGCAGCGCGACCGCGGACTACTTCGACCACGTGCTGACCCGGCTGACCACGGTGGGCGGCATCTACCTCGTCGCCGTCTGCCTGCTGCCGCAGATCCTGATCAGCGACTACGGACTGCCGTTCTATTTCGGCGGCACCTCGATCCTGATCGTCGTGTCGGTGACCATGGACACGGTGACGCAGATCCAGTCGCACCTGCTGGCGCACCAGTACGAGGGCCTGATCCGCAAGGCACGGGTGAAAGGGCGGCGATGAATCTGATCCTTCTGGGCCCTCCCGGCGCAGGGAAGGGCACGCAGGCGAAGCGGCTGCAGGACCGTTTCGGCATCGCGCAAATTTCGACCGGCGACATGCTGCGCGCCGAGGTCGCTGCCGGCAGCCCGATCGGGCGCGAGGCCAAGGCGGTGATGGAGGCGGGGCACCTGGTCTCCGACGACATCATCATCCGCATGCTGGGCAGCCGGATCGCCCAGCCGGACTGCGCCAAGGGCTTCATCCTGGACGGGTTTCCGCGCACCGTGCCGCAGGCCGTGGCACTGGACGGGCTGCTGGCCGGGAAGCAGCTGAAGCTGGACGCGGTGATCGAGCTGAAGGTGGACGACGCCGCGCTGGTCGAGCGCATCGCCGGGCGCTTCACCTGCGCCAATTGCGGCGCCGGCTACCACGACACGTTCCAGCCGCCGCGCGTCGCCGGCGTCTGCGACAAATGCGGCAGCCGCACCTTCATCCGCCGTCCCGACGACAACCGCGAGACCGTCACGGCGCGGCTGGATGCCTACCACCGGCAGACCGCGCCGATCCTGCCGCACTACGCCTTGCAGGGCGTGCTGCGCGCGGTCGACGGCATGGCGGCGATCGACGAGGTGGCCCGCCAAATCGACGCGGCCCTGAACGCATCGTCGTAGCCGCGGTCGGAAGCAAGGCTGGGGCTCCGCCCCAGACCCCACCAAGGGGCGCTGCCCCTTGGAACCCCGCCAAGGGCGAGCCCTTGGAACCCTTTACTGGGAGTGTGGGGAGGGGGAGGGGGCGCGTGGGCGAGGCGAAGGGGCGCCGTCCGGCAGGCCGGACGGCGCCCCTTCGCCTCGCCCACGCGCCCCCTCCCCCTCCCCACACTCCCAGTCATGGAGTTCAGAGGCTCCGCCTCTGGTGGGGGGCCAGGGGGCAAAGCCCCTGGCCGGGTCTGGGGCGGAGCCCCAGCCTTGCTTCCGACCGCGGCTCACGGAGATTTGATCGGTGCGCGTTGACTCTCGGTTGGCCGACAGTATAGTCCGCGGCTCCGACGAGCCCCCCTTCTGGGGTTGCCGGTGCTCGCGCACATCACCGCCCCGTGGGACTCGCCCGTGGGGGGACTCGCCCTTGGGGGGCATCGACCGCTCGGCGCCGTTTGGCCCGGGCCGACAGGAGTTAGCCAGTTTGGCCCGCATTGCCGGCGTGAACATTCCGACCAACAAGCGCGTCACCATTGGGCTGCGCTACATCTTCGGCATTGGCCCGACCAAGGCCGCGCAGATCTGCTCACGCCTGTCGATCCCCGACGAGCGTCGGGTGAACCAGCTCTCGGACGACGAGGTGCTGCGCATTCGCGAGTTGGTCGACCGTGAGTATCAGGTCGAGGGCGACCTGCGGCGTGAAGTGGCGATGAACATCAAGCGCCTGATGGATTTGGGCTGCTATCGCGGCCTGCGCCATCGCAAGGGATTGCCGGTGCACGGCCAGCGCACCCACACCAACGCGCGGACCCGCAAGGGCAAGGCGGTGGCGATTGCCGGCAAGAAAAAGGTCACCAAATAGGGGGCGAGGTTTGCCGCCGCCGGATTTTCCCCGACGCCATTCGCGCGACGTCATGTCGCGGTCCGAGACACCGAACAGGATACCATAGAACATGGCGAAGCCCGCCGCTGCCGCGCGCCCCCGCAGGAAGGAGCGCAAGAACATCACGTCCGGCGTCGCCCATGTCGCGGCGACGTTCAACAACACGGTGATCACCATCACCGACGCGCAGGGCAATGCGATTGCCTGGTCGTCCTCGGGCAGCCAGGGCTTCAAGGGCAGCCGCAAATCGACGCCGTATGCGGCGCAGGTGGCCGCCGAGGATGCCGGCAAGAAGGCACGCGAGCACGGCATGGAGACGCTGGAGATCGAGGTCAACGGGCCGGGGTCCGGGCGCGAGAGTGCGCTGCGGGCGCTGCAGGCGGTCGGCTTCGCCATCACCGCGATCCGCGACGTGACGCCGATCCCGCACAACGGGTGCCGTCCGCGCAAGCGCCGCCGGGTTTGATCGGGCCCGTCTGATCGGGGCCCGCCTGATCGGGCCCGTCTGATTGGGGCCCGTCCGATCAGGTGTTGTCTGGTCGTCGGCCGTCTGGTTCCAGGTCGGCGGATTTCACTTTCCGGCCGGTGCGCCGCCCGTTTCGGGGCAGGCACTCCGGCGCAACAGGAATTGGGTGCATGAGACAGACTTTGGTCATCCAGCGAAACTGGCAGTCACTGATCAAGCCGGAGAAGCTCGAGGTCGAGCCCGGCGCCGATCCGTCGAAGGTCGCCACCATCGTCGCCGAGCCGCTGGAGCGCGGCTTCGGCATGACGCTGGGCAACGCGATCCGGCGCATCCTGCTGTCGTCGTTGCAGGGCGCCGCGGTCACCGCGGTGCAGATCGACGGCGTGTTGCACGAGTTCAGCTCGATCCCCGGCGTGCGCGAGGACGTGACCGACATCGTGCTGAACATCAAGCAGCTCGCGCTGCGGATGCACGGCGAGGGGCCGAAGCGGATGATGCTGACCGCGACCGGTCCGGGCGAGGTGCGGGCGGGGCAGATCCAGGCCGGCCACGACATCGACATCATGAACCCCGAACTGGTGCTGTGCACGCTGGATGACGGCGTGAAGCTTTCCATGGAGTTCACCGTCAACCTGGGCAAGGGCTACGTCGCCGCCTCGGCCAACCGGCCGGAGGACGCGCCGATCGGGCTGATCCCGGTCGACAGTATTTATTCCCCGGTGCGCCGGGTGTCGTACAAGGTCGAGCCGACCCGCGTCGGCCAGGTCACCGACTACGACAAGCTGCTGCTGACGGTGGAGACCAACGGCGCGGTGACGCCGGAGGATGCGGTGGCGGTGGCGGCGCGCATCCTGCAGGACCAGATGCAGCTGTTCATCAACTTCGACGAGCCGCAGCAGGTCCGCGCCGAGGAGCCGGAAGACAACCTGCCGTTCAACCGCAACCTGCTGCGCAAGGTGGACGAGCTGGAGCTGTCGGTGCGCTCGGCGAACTGCCTGAAGAACGACAACATCGTCTATATCGGCGACCTGGTGCAGAAGTCCGAGCAGGAGATGCTGCGCACGCCGAATTTCGGGCGCAAGTCGCTGAACGAGATCAAGGAGGTGCTTGCCTCCATGGGGCTGTCGCTCGGCATGGTGGTGACCGGCTGGCCGCCGGAGAACATCGAGGACATGGCGAAGCGGCTGGAAGAGCCGTTCTGAGCTGGGCCGATCCGGGGCCGATCGGCTTGCAGGGGCGTTCTGACAAGGGCCAACGGCACGACGAGCCGTTCTGACAAAGGATTGAACGATGCGACACGGGGTAGCCGGGCGCAAGTTGGGGGTCACAGCGACGCACCGTGCGGCGATGTTCCGCAACATGGCGGTGGCGTTGATCAAGCACGAGCAGATCACCACGACGCTGCCGAAGGCCAAGGAGCTGCGGCCGGTGGCGGAGAAGCTGATCACCCTGGGCAAGCGCGGCGGGCTGCATGCGCGCCGCCAGGCCTATGCGCAACTGCGCGACGACATCATCGTGGCCAAGCTGTTCGACGTGCTGGCGCCACGCTACAAGGCGCGCGCCGGCGGCTATTGCCGGGTGTTGAAGGCGGGGGTGCGCTATGGCGACGCCGCCGACATGGCGGTGATCGAGCTGATGGATCGCGACCATGCGGCGAAGGGCCAGGACAGCGGCCCGAAGCCGGAACCGGCGGAGCAGGCGGAAGCCGCGTAGGCTCCACGCTTCGTCATGGCCGGGCCTAGCCCCACAGGCAGCAGGACAAGCGCGCACTGACCGACCAAACCGGCGTGGCCGGGACAGGCCCGGCCATGACGCGTTGGGTCATACGCCGGCGTAGCTCGGTCGTTCCGGTGGCTGGTATCGCCTCGGCCCGGGCCGTTCGGCGGTGCCGGGCATTACGCGGCGAGCAGGTTAGCCGGCTCGCTGCACAACGTTTGGCGCGAAGTCGCGACCGTGGTGGGATATTCGCGGCCGAACGCGTCGAGGTTCTGCAGAATGCGGCCCGACGCCTCCCGCATCGCCGCGACCTCGCGCTGTGCCGTCGTCATGTCGTCGGCTGCCAGAGCGGCCAGCGCCCGGCGGCCCGAGTTGTGTACCACGTGATGCGGCGCATCGAGCGCCTTGAACGAGGCCAGCGCCAGGGTCGCGAGATCACTGACGCCCTCGTACCAGCGGCCGAGGCGGCAGTGATGCGGCGTCGCCAGGCTGCCGGGGGGCAGTTTCTCGGCCGTCTCGACGGCATCGACCACCTTCTTGACGAAAGCCAGGTGGTCATCCTTGGTCAGCCTCACCAGGTCCGGGATAGTCTCCAGGCTGATGCGGTCGGCGTCGGCGGCTTGCAGCCCGTCGCCGGCGAAGCTGATGTGGGCTCCATCATCGACCACGTGCGCCACGCTGCCCTGCAACCGCTGGCCGAACCAGCTTAGCACCAGCTCGACCCGCTGTCCGGGCGAGCAATGCAACTGGGTTTCCGCGAAGCAGCCGCGTTCGGAAATGTCGCGGATCACCGCCTTTCCCGACTGTCCCTGGCAGGTCATCGCGGCATCCGCCAGGCAGGGGCGGCGGCGGTCGGCGCGCCGATCCACCTCGGCGGTCGAGGTGCGCACCACCCGGATCACCGAACGCTTCAACTCGCCCACCAGGTCGTTGAGGCCCGCCGTGTCGTCCCGCACCTGCGCGCTGCGTTGGCCGGTCCGCTCGGCCTCGGCCGATACCTCGGCGACGCGCCGTGTCATCTCGTTGGCCGCCGCGGCTGTCTCGCTGACGTTGCGGGCGATCTCGGCGGGTCGCCGCCCCCTGTTGCTCCACCGCCGCGGCGATCGAACCGGCGATGGTGTTGATCTCGTCGATCGTCTTCTCGATGCGTCCCACCGCCGCGACCGACGCATCGGTCGCCGTGCGCACCTCGCCGATGTGGCGGGCGATCTCTTCGGTGGAGCGCGCGGTCTGCGTGGCGAGCTGCTTCACCTCGCTGGCCACCACGGCGAACCCCTTGCCGGCATCGCCGGCGCGCGCCGCCTCGATGGTGGCATTCAGCGCCAGCAGGTTGGTCTTGGCGGCGATCTCGCTGATCATGTTGGCGACCGCGCTGATGCGGCCGACCTGCGTGTGCAACGCCTCCATCGTGCCGCGGGTCTCGCTGCCGGCGGCGACCGCCCGGCCGACCACGGCGGTCGACTGGCTCATCTGACCACCGATTTCGCGGATCGAGGCAGAGAGCTGCTCGGCGGCGCTCGCCACGGTCTGCGCGTTGGCCAGCGCCTGCGCCGCGGCCGTCGCGGCGCCCTGGGCGGATTCCCCGGCGCGCATGGCGGAGGCGCTCATCTCCTCGGCGGTTGCCGCTATGGTGCCGGTCCGGGCACCGACCGACTCCAGCGCCGCCCCCGTCTCCGCCTCGATCTTCTCCGCCATGCCGACCAGGGCCGCGCGCTTCTCGTGCATCGCATGGGCTTCCTGCGCTTTCTGCTCGACTTCCAGGCGTGCCCGCTCGACGGCGTTCTGCTTGAACATCTCGACCGCCTTGGCCATGGCGCCCATCTCGTCCCGAGCGTCGCGCGACGGAATTTCCACCGCGGTCTCGCCCGCCGCGAGCCGGCTCATCGCCGCCGTCATTCCGGATACCGGCCGAATGATGCCGCGGCCCACCAGGTAGGCGATCAGCGCGCCCAGCAGCAATGCGCCGTCAGCAATCAGCTCTTCCGTGGCAACGGTGCCGGATATCATGCCCGCAGTCGCGTCCTTCGTCGTGGCGAAGTCGCGATTGAGCGACCCCGCGACGCCCGCAGCCGCTGCGACCTGCTGGCGGATGATCGGCTGCATCTTGTTGTCGAACAGATCGGCGCTCTTCAGCATGATGCTGGATACGGTCGCGAAGCTGCCGGTATAGGCGATCACCGAGGCGTTGACCGGCGCGATCAGCTTGCGTACATCCTCGGCGAGCTGCAGTTTCTCCAATGCAGCGAGTGCAGCCATTGCAGCGGTGGCATTCGTCTTGAAGGTTGCCGCCCCTTTCGGATCGCTGGTGGCCAGGAAGCGCCAGTTCGTAACGCCGGCAAGCAGTGCCGCCGCTTCCACCTTCCCTGCTGCCGCATCGATCTCATTGCTGCCGGATTGCCGGGCGGCAGCGACCAGCCTGGCGGTGTCGGCTGTCATCTGTTCGTCGCCGCTGAACAGTTTGGCCTTGTAGTCCTGTATCTGCCGGGTCAACTCGATCAGCTCGCCACGCATCTTGTGGTACGTCGCGACACCTTCCGCCATCGACTGATATGAGGTGGACCCCATCCACTGGACAGGAAACGGGGTAAGCTAAGAGAGACTTCCCGCCGGTTACACATCCCCCTACCCGTGCGAGGAGGCCACAAAACTACGTAGCACGTTCTGCTCGTCAATTGAACCATTTTGTTGCGGTTGTGGTGCCTGTGGAGATGTGGGCAACGCGCTTGCGTTGTCCACATCTCCACAGGCTGGCGCGGCCTCGAAGATTTCGCGCGGCGTCCGGTAACCGAGGGCCTGGTGCAGACGTGCCTCATTGTAAAAGAGAAACCACCCGCCGATGGCCCCGCGCGCCTCGGCAACCGAGGCATACGCCTTGATGAACACCTCCTCGTACTTGAGGCTGCGCCACAGCCGCTCGATGAAGATGTTGTCGAGGAACCGCCCCTTGCCGTCCATGCTGATGCGGACACCGTGGGCCGCCAGTTCGTCAATGAACGCCGCGCTGCTGAACTGCACACCCTGATCGGTGTTGAATATCTCCGGCTGCCCGTACCGATCCATCGCCTCCTGTAATGCCTCGACGCAGAAATCCGTCTCCATTCCGATCGACAAACGCCACGCCAGAACACGCCGGCTGAACCAGTCCGTCACCGCAACCAGATAGACGAAGCCCTTGGCCAGTGGGATGTAAGTGATGTCCGCGCACCACACTTGATTCGGCCGGTTGATCACCAAACCTCGCAAAAGGTAAGGGTAAACCTTGTGTTCCGGATGACGCCGGCTGGTGTTCGGCTTCTGGTAGATCGCCTCAAGCCCCAGCAGCCGCATCAGTCGGCGCACCCGTTTGCGGTTCACCGCCTCACCTTCCCGGTGCAGCACCGCCACCATGCGACGCGACCCATAGAACGGTGTCCTCAGATATTGCTCGTCCAGCCGCCGCATCAGTCGCAGATCATCCTCGCTCACCGCAGCGGCATGCCAATACAGCGTCGAGCGCGCAACTTTCAGCAACCGGCATTGCGCAACGATCGACAGATCAACGTCCGCACGGTCGATCAGCGACAGCCGCGCAATCTGGCTCATGGACCAGACCTTTTGCGAAAAAAATTGCGTTCGACCGTCAGCTCGCCGATCGTCTCATACAACTTCGCCAGCCGCGCATCGTCCGCAGCAGAGACCTCGGACACCCCAGCCCTGCCCCGGACGAAGAGCGAACCAATCCCATCGAGCGCCGTCTTCTTCCATGCATGGATCTGGCTGGCATGCACGCCATACCGGCTCGACAACTCCGCAACCGTGCCGTCCTCACGCACCGCCGCCAAAGCCACCTTCGCCTTGAAATCCGCGCCGTGCTTCTTGCGAATGTTCCCCATCTGTCCCTCCGGCCCAACGGCCGTTTTAGGGGCGGAGTCTCTCTTAGCCACCTGTCCAGTTTTCGGGGACCACCTCAATATGTGCGGCGCCGCTCCTCCGACAGGGTCGCCTTGGCGGCCGCCTGGAGCAGATCGGCGATTTGCGCCTCCGCTGCATCACTGTCTTTCAGTGCGTCTTGCGTGCCGGAAATCTTGTAACGCAGCGACGAACGGCGTGTCGTCTCCAGCAGACCGACGATCCGCAGGACGCGCGTGTTGTTGTCGGACAGCGCGCTCATCCGTGCGACCTGACCGTCGATCGAGGTCAGATTCCAGACGCCCAGGCCGGCCAGAGCCAGTCCCAGCATGACGAGGATTCCCATGCCGCCATAGATGCGGGAGCGGATGCCGAGGTACGACGGAAGCATTTTTCACCTGCCCAAGGGAGACAACGGAAGCAACACCTTCCGCGATATGGGCAGAGGAGCCATAAGAAACCGTCAAGCGGCCGGCAGCATCGGGCAACCCACCCGTGCCGCGCAGCAATGCCATCCCGATCGGGGAACCCGGTCGCGGAAGGCCGGCGCTCAGCCGCCGCCATCGATCGTCCGGATGCTGCCCGACCTTAGGGGCCGACGCGGGATAACCGAATTGTCTTGTGGCAGGCACGATCGCCCCCCCGTCATGCCGGCGCATGCCGGCATCCACGACGTTCTTTGCCGGAACAAAGACAGTCGTGGATGCCGGCATGCGCCGGCATGACGGGGGGCACGGATCGTGCGCTATCCGACGCGGTTATCTCGCGTCGGGCTCTTAGCCCAACATCGGGCTGGCCAGGAGCGCCACGGCGTTGCCGATCGCGGCCGGCGCCGCTGAGCGGCCGAACGGCATGCGCTTGGTCGGCTCACGCCAGCGCTCCGGATCGCCCAGCGCCTTCGCCGCGCTGACGACAAACGGCAACTTCACGCCGACGCGGTCCACCTCCAGCGTGCCGCTTGTGCCCATCCGCGGCGCCGGCCCGCCGCTGCGCCAACCGACCACGACCCACCGTCAGCCGGCGCCGAAACATCCCCGGATGCACCTGCCGGTATCCGGGTCGCTCCCGCCTTGTCTCGATTTAGGCCGCCTTGAGGCCGGCAAGGAAGCCGTTGACCTCGCCGGTCAACTGCTCCGACTGGCGGGAAAGGTCGCCGGCGGCGCTCAACACCTGGCTTGCCGCCGCACCCGTGCTGGTGGCGGCGTCCTTGACGCTCGCGATGTTGCTGGTCACCTCCCGCGTGCCTTGCGCCGCCTGCATCACGTTCCGCGAGATCTCCTGCGTCGCCGTGCCCTGTTCCTCGACCGCCGCGGCAATTGCCGTGGCGATCTGGTTGATCTCCTCGATCGTCTTGGCGATGCCGCGGATGGCCGCGACGGCATCGCCGGTGGCGCTCCGGATCGCGTCGATCTGCCCGCCGATCTCGGCGGTGGCCTTGGCGGTCTGGCCAGCGAGGCCCTTGACCTCGGCCGCGACCACCGCGAAGCCCTTGCCCATCTCACCGGCACGCGCCGCCTCGATCGTGGCGTTCAGCGCCAGCAGATTGGTCTGGCTGGCGATGTTCTGGATCAGGGTCACCACCTCGCCGATCTTCTGCGCGCCGGCGGCAAGCGCCTGCACCGTCGCGTCGGTGCGCTCCGCGTCGGCGACGGCCTTGCCGGCGATCGAGGTCGATCGCGCGACCTGGCGGCCGATCTCCTGGATCGAGGAGGCAAGCTCTTCGGTCGCGGATGCCACCGTCTGCACATTGGCCGAGGTCTGCTCCGAGGCGGATGCCACCGTGGCCGACTGCCGGTTGGTTTCCTCGGCGGTCGCCGCCATCGACTGTGCCGTCGCTTGCATCTCGGTCGCCGCCGACGAGAGCACGCCGACGAGCTGACCCACCTTCGATTTAAAGCTCTTCGTCAGCTCCTCGACCTTCTGGGCGCGGTGCAGCTTCGCCTCGTTCTCGGCGGCCTGCTCGGCGGCAAGCCGCTCGGCCGTGATCATGTTCTCTTTGAACACCTCGACCGCGCGTGCCATCTCTCCGATCTCGTTGCGTGCCGTCGTGTCGGGGATCGTGGTCGCGGTATCGCCTCCCGCCAAGCTGCGCATGCAGCGTACCAACAGCCCGATGGGCTGGACGATGTTGCGCACGGTCAGCAGGCTGAACCCGCCCAGGATAAGCGAGGCGAGCGCGGCCGAAATGATGCCGAATAACATGCTCTGCCGCATCGCGGTTGAAAGCTTCTGACCGGCGGCAGCCATATCGGCCTGGGTCGCCTTGTTGACGCGGCCGAACAGCGCGCGCAAGCTGGAGACGGCTCGGTCGATGGCGGCAGCGTGGTCGGGCAGCTTTTCCAGTCCCTCGTTCTTGATGAGACAG
This sequence comes from uncultured Alphaproteobacteria bacterium, assembly GCA_963847615.1. Classification (GTDB taxonomy): domain Bacteria; phylum Pseudomonadota; class Alphaproteobacteria; order Acetobacterales; family Acetobacteraceae; genus Palsa-883. Next base: position 40,695 of record CAWKAN010000026.1, on the reverse strand, counting down.
TCGAACAGTGCTCGTCCCGCGTCGTCCAACTGGGCGATCAGCGGTGCCGCATCGCCGACAGCCTGCCGGTTTTCCGGCGACAGTGCTCCCGCCGCGAGTTCGGCGTGCGCCTTCACCAGCGCGGTGTGCGCGGTGGCCATGGCGCGCGCATCCTCGGTCACCACCTTGGCGTCGGTCGCATTCATCGCGTGCAACGTGGCTAGCAAGACCTGCATCGCCGCCTGCGATGCCTCTGTCACCGTCTGGCCGGTGGCGTTGCCCGCCCGCTGCGTATCGGCCGCCAACCCGGCCTGGTGTGCGCTCCAGTAGTTTGTGGCGGTGATCGCACCGAATATCAGGATCATCAGCGCGAGCTGTGCGAACAGCTTGGTGCGAATCGTCAGGTTGCGCATGGGACCTCCAGTCGTCGGAGCGGAGCAGAAATGGTACGGCCGAGCAGAAATAGCACGACGGCCTTAACGGGCCGCTAATCCTTGACAGCCAGGATGCAGGGACCATCGCGCAATCGAGGAACGTGTCCCATGACGAAAATCACGACGCTCGTCGCCGCCACACTGACTGTTGGCCTGGCCGGATGGATCAGCCCGTCGTCCGCCGCCAGCCTGAAATGTGCCGGCTCCACCACTGTGACCAACGTCGTCTTCACGCCGGACATTCGCAAGGAGGTCAGCCAGAAGCTAGGTATCGAGCTTGACGTGGTTGGCAATTCCTCCGGTGACGGTTTCGCGGAGCTGCTTGCGGGCAAGGTGCCCTGTTCCATGAGCAGCGCGACGTTCGAGGATCTGCTGAAAAACGCGCATGTTGACGACAAAAGCGGTCTGAAGGTCTGGGTGCTCGGCACGGATTTGGTGGTGCCGATCGTGCATCGCAACAACGCGGTCAAGACGAAGCCGGTGACGAAGGAGCAGTGGGCCGGGATCTACAGCGGCAAGATCACGAACTGGTCGGATGTGGGCGGCCCCAATCTGCCGATCACTGTCGTCATGTCAGCCGACGAGAGTTCGGCGACGCGCCAGGAAGTTCAGAAGGATATCATGCATGGCGCGGCCTATCCTGAGAACGCGCGCAAGGCGAGCACCACGAAAGATGAGGTGGCGGCCGTCGGCGTCACGGCTGGCGGCGCGGGCGCCGTCGGCAAGGGATTAGCCACGGCCAATCCCGCCGTCAGCGGCATGGCGCCACTTTTCTCGCGTGGCTTGATACTGATCACGAAGGGAGATCCGCCGCCTGGTTTCGCCGATCTCGTGGGCTTGATCACGGCGCCCGCGACGAAGGCTAAACTCGGCCTGGACTAGGGCGTGCCGTCAACCAGGGGATTGAACTGAACCGCTGCCGCGGCAGGAGGGACGATCGACCGGTCTGAGCGGGAAACCTGCCGCCTGCCAGGGGGCTGCGTGCTGCAACCCAACCTCAGAGACGGGAGTCCCCGGATGGCCGAGATGAACCCGCTGCGTCGCCGCATGATCGAGGACAGGACGGTCCGTAATCCGTCGCCGGCGACGCAGCGTTCTTACGTGCATGCGGCAGCGAGGTCTCGCCGTTTCTACGGCGACGTTGGCGCTGATGCTGGCGCTGTTGTCGTAGCTGGGTGATGCTGACGCTGTTGCCGTAGCTGATCGCATTGGGCAGCTACGCGACGACCTGGACCACCTGTACCGTCCATCACCACGCGCGTGCCGCGGGACGCACCCTCACCCGCGGCTCTGGCGCGCCGCAACCTCTCCCACGATGTGGGAGAGGTGTACAGGATGGCTTCCGCGCGAACCGGCGCTCAGCCGCCGCCGTCGATCGTCAGGATGGTGCCCGACGTGTAGCCCGACGCCGGACTGGCCGGGAACGCCACGGCGTTGCCGATCGCGGCCGGCGCCGCCGGGGCTGCGGAGAACCGGGAGTGAGCCGCTCACGCGCCGCGGTATGTCCGCACAATGGCCGCCGCCGCATCGGTCATTGCGTTGCTGACCGCGCGCCCAAGGCAATCCAATACGAACAGAACGAATTCCCCGCTTTGCAGCAGGGCATCGCCCATCAGGTGGCGGGCCGGTTCCAGATCCTGCGCCGCGCGCTTGGCTGTCGCGCCGATGCCATCCAGCGGGCACCGCCGATCTCGCATCGCTATGGTATGCCAATCGTCCCGACACCATGTTGGCGAGCGACGCCGGATCGTCCGAAGGCTCGTCTCGCCGCAAGGTCCGATCGCGCACCGACGTGCCGCGCGTTGATACGCGGTGACGTGATGGCCCGCGCGCCGCTGAACGCCATCTCAATTCGCTTCCACGCCCCACCGCACTATCATCGCATCATGGCTTCGCCACCCGCCACCACCCCGGACGACCTGTTCGGCCCGGCGCCCGCGCCGGATGCGCCGGCCGGGCCGCGCCCGCTGGCCGATCGGCTACGCCCGCGCACGCTGGAGGAGGTGGTCGGCCAGGACCACCTGCTCGGGCCTGACGGCACGCTGACGCGCATGCTGGCGCGCGGTTCGCTGGCCTCGCTGATCCTCTGGGGGCCGCCCGGCGTCGGCAAGACCACCATCGCACGGCTGCTCGCCGCGCGCTCCGGGCTGGCGTTCGTGCAGCTCTCGGCGGTGTTTTCCGGCGTCGCCGACCTCAAGCGCGCGTTCGACGACGCCGACGCGCCGGCGCCGCGCGGGGAAGGGACGCTGCTGTTCGTCGACGAGATCCATCGCTTCAACCGCGCCCAGCAGGACGGCTTCCTGCCGGTGGTGGAGACCGGCACCATCACCCTGATCGGCGCCACCACCGAGAACCCGTCCTTCGCGCTGAACGGCGCGCTGCTGTCGCGCTGCCAGGTGCTGGTGCTGCGCCGGCTGGACGACGCGGCGCTGGAGCTGCTGCTGGTCCGTGCCGAGGCGGAGACGGGGCGCGCCCTGCCGCTCGACCCCGAGGCGCGCACGGCGATGCGCGCGATGGCCGATGGCGACGGGCGCTACCTGCTCAACATGGCCGAGCAGTTGTTTGCCCTGCCGGCGGAGACGCCGGCGATGGACGCGGGGGCGCTCGCCGCGCTGCTGGCCCGGCGCGCCGCGCTGTACGACAAGGACCGCGAGGAGCACTACAACCTGATCTCCGCGCTGCACAAATCGATGCGCGGCTCGGACGCGGACGCGGCGCTGTATTGGTTCGCCCGCATGCTGACCGGCGGCGAGGACCCGCGCTACATCGCCCGCCGCCTGGTGCGCTTCGCCGCCGAGGACATCGGCATGGCCGACCCGCAGGCGCTGCCGCAGGCCCTGGCCGGGTGGGAGACCTACGAGCGGCTTGGTTCGCCGGAGGGCGAGCTGGCGATCGCCCAGGTGGTGGTCTACCTGGCGACGGCGCCGAAATCGAACGCGGTCTACACCGCGCTGGGGGCGGCGCGGCGGGCGGCGAAGGCGACCGGCGTCGCTGATGCCGCCGGCGCATATCCTGAACGCGCCGACCAAGCTGATGCAGGAGCTGGGGTATGGCGCCGGCTATGCCTATGACCACGAGGCGGAGGAGGCGTTCTCCGGGCAGAATTATTTTCCCGACGGGATGGCGCGGGAGGGGTTCTATCGGCCGCGCGATCGCGGGTTCGAACGCGAGATCGGCAAGCGGCTGGCGTATTGGGCGAAGCTGCGGGAAGAGCGCAATGGGTGATGGGCTTACTCTCCCCCTCCCCTTGAGGGAGGGGGCTGGGGGGAGGGGTTGGCGCCCGGGATCCCCTGGAGGTTCGTGCCAGGTAGACCCCTCCCCCCCGACCCCCTCCCTCAAGGGGAGGGGGAGAATGTTGACCGTGCCAGCACCTGCCTGCCACTTCAGCGGCTGTTTGGAACAACGCAACGCGCCATCTGGATCGAACCAGCGAACATGACGGCCGCCTTGCACACAGTATCGGCCGATGAAGCGGAGATCCGGCTGGACCGCTGGTTCCGCCGGCATTTCCCCGGGCTGACCCAGGGCGCGATCCAGAAACTGTGCCGCACCGGGCAGGTGCGGGTGGACGGGCAACGCGCGGACGCGGCGACCCGGCTGGCGCCCGGCCAGGCGGTGCGGGTGCCGCCGCTGCCGGCGCCGCCCGCCGCGCCGAAGCCGGTGCTCGAGATCGATCCGAACACCGCCAAGGACCTGCAGCGCGCGGTGCTGTACCGCGACGACCAGCTCATCGTGCTGAACAAGCCGCCCGGGCTGCCGGTGCAGGGCGGGCCGGGGATCACGCACCACCTGGACGCGCTGCTCGATGCGCTGCGCTTCGGCGCCGACCGGCCGCGGCTGGTGCACCGGCTGGATCGCGACACCTCCGGCGTGCTGGTGCTGGCGCGCACCGCGGGTGTCGCCGGCAAGCTGGCCGCCGCCTTCCGCGGCCGCGCGGTGGAGAAGACCTACTGGGCGGTGGTTGCCGGGCGGCCGTTCCCGAGCGAAGGGCGCATCGACCTGCCGCTGCGCCGCACCGGGGGGGCGCGCGGCGAGCGCACCGTCGCCGCCGAGCGCAACGACGCGGAGGCGGCGCACGCGCTGACCGACTACCGCACGCTGGACCACGCCGGGCAGAAACTCGCCTGGCTGGAGCTGCATCCGCTGACCGGGCGCACCCACCAGCTACGGGTGCACTGCGTCGCCCTCGGCACGCCGATCCTGGGCGACACGAAATACGCCGAGCCGGACCAGAACGACGCGTTCAGCGCGCGGGTCGCCGGCCTGTCCGGCAAACTTCACTTGCACGCCCGCGCGCTGCGCCTGCCGCATCCCGCCGGCGGCACGCTGCTGGTCGAGGCCGACCTGCCACTCCATATGCGTCAGACCTTCCGCACGCTCGGGTTCCATGCGCCGCCCCCCCGGGCGCCAGAGCGAACCGGCGGCGGCTAGCCCAAGGGGACAGCAAGCAGGAGCTCCGACGATCGCCCGCCCATCACCTCCCCAGCCGGCAACCCCCCAGCCGGCACCCCGCCGCCCGGAAACTCACCGCTGGGGCCGCCTGGTGCGCATCATCGCGCTCGTCGTCGGGGGCGTCGTGGTGCTCGCGGCCGCCGGCATTGCCGTCTTCGTCGCGACCTTCGATCCGAACAGCCGTAAGCCGCAGATCATCGTCGCGGTGCAGGAAGCCACCGGGCGCAAGCTGACCATCGGCGGGCGCATCTTCCTGTCGATCTCGCTGCAGCCGACGCTGGAGATGAGCGACGTCAGCCTCGGCAACCCGCCCGGGTTCTCCCGCCCGCAGATGGCCAGCTTGCAGAAGCTTGATCTGCAGATCGCCCTCATTCCGCTGCTGTCCAAGCAGATCCAGGTCGTTCAACTGGTACTGCAGCAGCCGGACATCCTGCTGGAGACCAACGCGAAGGGGCAGTCGAACTGGCCGTTCGCCGCCATCGGCTTCCCTGGTGCCGGCGCGCCCGCGCCGCCCCCGCCGTCCCCCGGCGGCGGTACCACCGCGCCGCCGCCGAGCATCGCGCTCTCCAGCGTGAAGATCGAGGGCGGCACGCTCGCCCTGCGCGACGCCAACGGCCGGACCACGACGCTCGCCCTGAAGACCCTCGCCGCGCAGGCGGCCTCGCCGAGCGCACCGCTGCACCTGACGATGGACGCCAGCTATGACGGAGCGCCGGTCAGCCTGACCGCCGACACCGGCCCGTTGGCTGGTTTGATGGGCAGCGTCGGCGCGCCCTGGCCGGTCAAGCTCGCGGTCACCGCGGCCGGCGCCAGGCTCACCGCCGAGGGAACCGTCGCGCAGCCCGCCGCCCTGCGGGGCCTGGCGATCGCCGTGGGCGCGGATATTCCCGACCTGGCGGCGCTGTCGCCGCTGGCCGGCACCGCCCTGCCGAAGCTGCAAACCCTCGCGGCGCAGTTCAAGCTCGTCGACACCAAAGGCGGCAACGGCCTCGCGATCAGCGATCTGAAGCTGACCCTGCCGCAGGCCGAGCTGGCCGGCTCGGCGTCTGTCGTGCGCGGTGCCCGGCCGCTGCTCACGGCGAACCTGTCGGCCAGGCAGATCGATCTCGACGCGCTCACGAAAACCCTCGCCGCCGAGGCGCCGGGCGGATCGGCGCCGCCAGCGGCGCAAGCCGCACGATCGGGCCGCATGATGCCGGACGACAAGCTGCCGTTTGAGGCGCTTCGCCTGGCCGATGCCGATGTCCAACTCGCGCTCGACGCCATGCGGGCCGGCGGCGTGGACTACACGTCGATCAAGCTGCACGCCGTGGTCAAGGACGGCAAACTCACCCTCGATCCGCTCACGGTTGATGCCCCTGGCGGCCAGGTGGATGTGAAGGCGACGGTGGACGCCAACCCGGCCACGCCGCCGGTGACGCTCACGCTGCGCGCGCCCGGCCTGGCGCTGCAACCGCTGCTCAAGGCGCTCGGCAAGCCCGGCTATGCCAGCGGCTCGCTCGAACTGCGCGCCGATCTGCGCGGCGCCGGCGACACGCCGCATGCCATCGCGGCGTCGCTGAGTGGCCCGATCGGCGCCGCCGTCGCCAAGGGGGAGATCGACAGCGCGCTGCTCGGCGGGCTGATGGGGGCGTTGCTGCAGAAGACCGACCTGACCAAGCTCGCCCGCATGACCGGGATGAGCACGCTGAACTGCTTCGCCGTGCGGATCGACGCAGCACGCGGGATCGGCACGCTGCGGGCGCTGCGGCTGGATACCAGCACGCTCAGCATGGATGGCAGTGGCACACTGAACTTCGGCACCGAGACGCTCGACCTGCATCTTCGGCCGATGGCGGGCGTCGCCGGCACGACCATCGCCGCGCCGGTCATTGTCACCGGCAGCTTCGCCAATCCGTCCGTCGCGCCGGACCCGCTCGCCGCGGTGACCGGCAATGTCGGCACCGCGGCCAAGATGGCGCTGGGTGCGGGCACCGGCGGACTGGCGCTGATCATCGGTTCGGCGATCGAGCAGAAGCTGTCCGGCGATCCGTGCGCCGAGCCGCTCGCCCTGGCGCGGTTCAGCCAGACGTCGGCCGCGACCGCCCAGCCGAGCGGCGGTGCCCCGGCCAGCGGCCAGACGCCGGCGAAGCCCGACAACAATCCTTTGAACACGCTCAGGAAATTGTTCCAGTGATGCACCCAACCCTGGCCCGCCCACCCCTGGCCCGTCCACCCCTGGCCCGCCCAACCCTGGCCCGCCCACCCCTGGCTCGCCCAACCCTGGCCCACCCACCCCTGGCTCGCCGGATCCTGCCCCGGTGGTGAAGCGCTTCTGGGATCAGGCGACGGCCGAGCGGGTCGACGGCGGCTACGCGATCCTGCTGGATGGCAGGCCGATGCACCTGCCGGGCGGCCCGACGCTGCGTCTCGCACATGCGACGCTGGCCCACGCGATCGCCGGGGAATGGCAGCTTGCGGGCGGCGGCAAGGGCGGCGAGATGTCCTTCGCGGAGACCCCGTTAACCCGGCTGGCCGGCACCGCGCAGGGGCGCATCGCCGCCGATCCCTGGCCGACCATCGATGCCATCGCGCGCTACGGCGAGACCGACCTGCTGTGCTACCGCGCCACGGCGCCGGACACGCTGGTGCGACGCCAGGAAGCGGCTTGGCAGCCCTGGCTCGACTGGGCCGAGCGACAGCACGGGGCGACGTTGCGGGTCACCGTCGGGATCGCGCCGATCCGCCAGCATCGCGGCAACGTCGCGGCGCTGCGCGGCGCGGTCGGCGCGCTCGACCTGTGGGCGCTGGCCGCGCTGGGCGTCGCGGTGCCGGCCCTGGGCAGCCTGGTGCTCGGGCTGGCGCTGGCCGATCAGTGTCTCGACCCGGCCACCGCGCATGCGCTCGGCGCGTTGGATGAGCTGTTCCAGGTCGAGCAATGGGGCGAGGATGCGGCAGCCGCCGCGCGCCGGCAGGCGATCGCCGATGACATCGCGATTGCGGCACGCCTGATCGCGCTCACCCGGGCCTAGGAAGGCGCATGGCGGCAAAGCATCTCATCATCGCCGGGCAGGTGCAGGGCGTTGGCTATCGCGCCTGGCTGATCGCCCGCGCCGAGGCGGCCGGGCTGTCCGGCTGGGTGCGCAACCGCCAAGACGGCGCAGTCGAGGCGCTGATCGCCGGCGAGACCGCGGCGGTCGAGGAGCTGGTCCGGCTGTGCCGGCGCGGGCCGCGGCTGGCCGTGGTAACCAGTATCGAGGAGGAGTTCGCCGAGGCGCCGGCCGAACCGGGCTTCCACCGCCGGCCGATGCGGTAGAAGCAAGGCTGGGGGCCGTTCGCGCGTGTCGTCGCACGACTGCCCATGGCGGCGTGGCGCGGTGCATGGAGGCACAGCTGCTCGCCCCCGTCCGATTTCGCGGCCTTCTCATACCAGCGGCCCAAAGTCTTGACCCATCGGCTTGTGCTGGGCCGCTGGTATCAGTTGACGATGATGAGATCGCGCGGCGTACGTGACAGCAATTCGGTGCCTGTCTCCGTAATGACGACGTTATCGATCAGCCGTACGCCCAGCCCTTCCTCGGGCAGAAAAACGGCCGGCTCGACCGAGACCACCATCCCGGCGCGGAGGATGTCGGTGCTGCCGCCAAACATGTTGGGGCTTTCCCCCCACGAGGGTGGGAAGCCCGGCGCCATCCCGTACCCGGTCGTATGGGCCCGATACTGGTCGAGGCCGGCGCGGGCGACGACGCGCTTTGCCGCCTCGTGCGGGACGATTGCGCGTACGCCGGCACGCATTTCGCTTTGGCATGCATCCGATGCCTCCAGGATCACCGCATGCAGGTCCCTGAGCCGTTGCGAGGCCGGTCCCAGAGTCCATTGCCGCCCCAGGGTTGCCGTGTAGCGCCGCCGCGCCGCTCCCATCTCCACGAGACCGGTGTCGCCGCGCCGCATCGTTCTCTCCGTCGGCGAGCCCAGCGCGAAGGCGCTGCGCTCGCCGGTCATCAGGTTCATCGTGCTGGCCGGCAAGCCGCTGCCGTTGCTCAGCAGTGCGTGATAGGCAACGCCCGCCAACTCAAGCTCCGAACGGCCCTCTGCCACGGCCCCGATCAGGGCCTGCAGCGCGATCGCTGCAATGTTGCTGGCCTGGCGGATATAGGCGAGCTCCGCTGGTGATTTCACCGCCCGCAGCGTGGTAACGAGGGCGGAGGACTCCTGCACAAGCGCATCGCCCAGCATCGCCTTCAGCTGCAAATAATGCTGCGGATGCAGATAGCCACCGGGCATTTCCATGGCGACCTTGGCGTCGCACAGGCCGAGTTCGTCGGCGAAGCGGGCGAACGCCTGCATCGGATCTTCCGGCTCTGCGCCGCCATAGCAGCGCAGCTCCTCGGCCATGGTGTCGGCAGCAAATTCAGCGCGTTCGGTGCCGCGGGTGAAAATGGCCAGCTTGCCCGGCCTGGCAGACACCGGCAGGCACTGGAAGACGGTATAGCTCTTGGTGTCCTGGCCGATCAGCCAACGGATCGATACCGGATGCAGCACCAGCAGCCAATCGAGGCCGGCCTCGCCGATGGCGGTGCGCAGGCGAGCCAGCCGGTCGGCGAATTCCGCTGGGGTGAAATCATGTTTGGACATGGCAACCTGATCAATGGGGGGGGATGGTGAATTCGGCCTGCGCCAGCAGCTCGGCCTCCACGAGCTGCCAGATTTGCGCCTTCAGCGACGCGTAATCCGGCGAGAGCTGCACCGACACATGGCGAGGGTGCGGCAAAGGATTGGCCAGGGTCGCCTTGATGCGACCAGGGCGCGCGGACATTACTACGATGCGGTCGGCGAGGATCAATGCCTCGTCGATCGAATGCGTAATGAACACCGTGGTCTTGCCGTTGGCCTCATGGATGCGCAGCAGCTCTTCTTGCATGATCTGCCGGGTCATCGCATCCAGGGCTGCGAATGGCTCATCCATGAGCAACACTTCGGGATCGGCCGCCAGGATACGGGCCAGCGTGACGCGTTGCTGCATCCCGCCGGACAGTTCCGCGGGATAGCGGTCCTCGAAGCCGGTGAGCTTGACCATGTCGATGAAGCGCTGTGCCGTCGCATGGCGTGCGGCACGGCCGACCCCCTGCATTTTAAGCCCGAACTCAACGTTGCCCCGGACCGTTTTCCAGGGGAACAGCGCGTAGGACTGAAACACCATGCCGCACCGTGGCTCGATGCCGGTGATGGGCTGTCCGCGCAGCACGACCTGCCCCGTGCTCGGCTGCAGGAAGCCGGCGAACAGTGACAGCATGGTGGATTTGCCGCACCCCGAGGCACCAAGCAGGCACACCAACTCGCCCTCGAAGACGTCGAGCGAGAGATCCTTGATTGCCACGAACGGCTGTCCCCCGTCGGTGGCGAAGACCTTGCTCACGTGGCGTGCGGAAAGAACGGGGCGCGCGGAAAGAATGGCAGACATTGCGTTACCCCTCAGTCACGCTGGCTGCGTTCCCAGGGCAGCAGCACCCGCTCGATCCGCAGCATCAGCCAATCGGCGATCAGCACGGTGAGCGAGATGCACAGCATGCCGACCAGCACGAGAGGCAGATTGCCCCAATCCTTGGCCTGCCATATCAGTGCGCCGAGGCCATTCTGGGCCGCGATCATCTCGGCCGTCAGAACGCAGGACCAGGCGATGGCGAGTGTGACCTTCAGACCGGTGATGATGCCGGGCAGCGCGCCAGGCAGGATCACCTCCCGCATCAAGGCGAAATCAGAGGCGCCGAGATTGCGCGCCGCGCGCAGCAGCAGCGGGTCCACGCGCCGCGTGCTCTCGTAAGTGTACAGGAGGATGTAGATCCACGAACCCATGAACACGATGCCGATTTTTTGGGCTTCGCCGATGCCGAGCCAGAGGATGGTCAGTGGGATCCATGTGATGGAGGGCAGTGGCCGCAGCAGTGACACGAACGGGTCCATCAGCGCCTTGGCTGGGCGCCACACGCCCATGACGATGCCAAGCGGGACCGCGACGGACGCGGCGAGCGCGAAGCCGAGGAACACGCGGCGCGCGGACACCGCGATATCGATCAGCAGCGCGCCATTCGCCAGGGCCAGTCGCGCGGCGTGGAGCACATCGCCGGGTGCGGGCAGGAAGATCGGCGCAACCCAGCCGAAATGCGTCGCCGCCCACCATAGCCACACCACGCCGGCGACGGCGGCGATGTTGAGCGCCAGCAAGCCATGTCGAAACCGCCAGCTTCGCCCCCTTCGAGGCGAAGTGGCGGCGGGAAGAACGGCCTCGCTCATATCAGGGCTTCGGGACGAAGCTCGTGTTCTCCCACTTGTCGGTTGCCGGCAGTGCAGGGATCTTGCCGTTGTCGTAGAGCCATTGTGCCAGGAATTGCATCTGTCCGGCGTGCAGCGCCATGTGCTTCTCCCAGCCCTTCTCGCCGAAATACTTGAACGTCTTTATTGCCGCCAACACTTCCTCCGGGGTCTTGCGGAAATAGTGGGCCACTGTCTCGGCGGTCTCCTGGGGATGCGCGTTCGTGTAGTCCACCCCCTTGAAGATCGCCTGCACGAGCTTCCGCGCCAGGTCCGGATGCTCGGCCACGAGCTTGCTCGAGATGATCATGATGTCGGGGGAGGCCATGGTGCCGAACTTCTTGTAGTTGGGCGTATCCATGTCGGTGCCGAGCAGTTTGCCGCCCGGCGTTCCCTTCATGACGTTGTCCAGCAGTGGCTGCCAGACACAGGCGGCATCGACATCGCCTTTCGCCAGCGCGCCCGCCATCTCACCACCGGGCAGATTGACGAACTGGATGTCTTTCTCGGTCATCCCCTCGTTGGCTAGAAGCCCGTTCATCGTGATCTCAGCGGAGGTGTTGGCCGCCACCTTCTTGCCGCGCAGCGCCTTGAAATCGGCGAACCCTGGCCGCGCCCAACATCCCTCGTTGCCGGGCGAGTCATCGATATTCGCAAAGAAATAGAAGCTCTGATTGCCGCGTGCCATTTCCACGATCGCCGCAATTCGGCCGAGATTGCTGAAGGCGACGGAGCCCGCGGTCAGTGCCGCGATCCGATCGCCGGAAGCTGGTATGTTCTTCAGTTCGGTATCGATTCCCTGCTCCTTGAAGAACCCCTTGTCGATCGCGACCATGATGGGCACCTGGCCCCACCAGGTGTTCGAGGCGGCGACATCCAGCGTCACCGACTGCGCGGCCGCCGTACCGCATGTGACGACGCCCGACAGCAGCACCGCGCTGGCAAGCGATCCAAGCAGACCCTTGAGCTTCATCCCAGTATCCCCCTCCTCATATAGCCGTGCCCGGACGCATGCCGGCACGTATGCCCGGCCTCGCCCAGGGTCACCCCCCGCTCCACTTGCACCGACGTTCAGTCGGTCGGCGCTTTCGTCCCCGCGATCAGGCGAGGCGTGGTCTCATTCGGCTGCCGCCGCACTCGTCGCAAAACGAGGGATGACCTTCTCGCCGATCAGGTCGATCGAGCGCATCACCTGCTCATGCGTATTGCGGCCAGCCTGTAGGACGAAGATTATTTGGTCCAGCCCTGCCTCGGCCCATTTCTCCACCACGCGACAGACCGTATCCGGGTTGCCACCGATCGCCATACCGTCTTCGATCAGTTGATCGTTGCTGCGGCTGCGGAACTTGGCAACCACCGCGTCCACGCCGCCGGCGGTGGCGAAGCGCACAGGATTGAGGATCGCTTCATTGTCGCCGTTGTACCAGCGCGCCGCGGCGCAGGCCATGTCTCGGCCGACGCGGTCGTCCTCATGGCAAAAGGCAAGGGCGAAGCCGGCGACCTGCTCGTTGGGATAGGCGCCAACGAACTCCTTGGGATCGGTGCTGCGGATCGCCGAGCGATACGCGCGGATCGCATCGCGGGTCTCCGCGACGCTGTTGCGCGTCACTCCGATAACGCCGAGGCCCTGCCTGCCGGCCCGCTCATAGCTGGAGAGATTGGAGGCGGCGACCCAGAGCGGGGGATGCGGGCGCTGGATTGTGCGCGGCAACACGTGTCGCGACGGAAGGTCGAAAAATTCGCCTTTGTAGCCGCTGAACTTCTCTTCGGCGAACATCTGTATGACGGCTTGGGTGGCTTCCTGCGCCCGGGCCCACTCGGTCGCCCGATCGACACCGAACGCCTCCACCATGTAGGGTGTCGAGCCCCGGCCCATGCCGAAATCGACACGGCCGTTGGTCAGCACGTCGAGTGTCGCGACCCGCTCGGCGATGGCGAACGGATTGTTGACCGTCATCAGGATGACCGAGAATCCGAGCCGGATTCGCGTGGTGCGCTGGCTGATCGCCGCGAGCAGCATGTCGGGACAGGCGCTATGGCCGATCTCCAGAAAGAAATGCTGCTCAGTGATCCAGTAGTGGCTGAAGCCGGCCGCGTCCGCGGCCTCCGCCTGGGCGATGGCGTTGCGGTAGGCGAGCAATTCGGCGTCCTGCCCCCAAGGGCGGGGCATCTGGATTTGCGTCATCAGGCCGAATTTCACGTCTGGCAGTCCTCGTGTTGGGCGCGCTGCACCATTAGGCAAGTAGGCTACGGCCCCGCCCTGCCTTGCGTCCAAGACATAAACGGCATACATCATATAACTCATCTGTTATATCACCGGGCAAAGGGCGTGCGATGGACGCGCGGGGGCTGCGCTACTTTCAGGCGGTGGCGGAGTTCGGCAGCTACAGCCGGGGTGCGGAGTTCCTGCGCATTTCCCAGCCTGCGGTCAGCCGTCAGATCCGCGGGCTGGAGCTGGAGCTTGGCCGGCAACTCTTTGTCCGACACAGCCATGGGGTCCACCTGACCGATGCCGGGCGGATGCTGCTGGAGCGCAGTCAGGCGATCCTTCGCCAGTTCGACCAGGCGCGCGACGATATACGCCGCGGTTTGGCAGGCCCGTCGGGCACGGTGACGTTGGCGGTTCCACCGGCGGCCGGGAATTTCCTCATCCCCGCCCTCGCGACGCGGTTCACGGCTTCCTACCCCAATGTATTCCTGAAGGTCGTGGCCGGGTTCAGCGGGTACATCCATGAATGGCTGGTGCGCGGGCAGGTCGATCTCGCGTGCCTGCACGACCCGGTGCCGCAGCCCGGCTTTACTATCGTGCCGCTGGTCAAGGAGGAGGTGTTCCTGGTCGGCCGTCCCGGGGCCTACACCGTCGCGCGCGAGCATGTGCGGACCCAGGACCTCGCCGGCCTGCCGCTTATCTTGCCAGGTCGGCCGAACGCCTCTCGCCGCCTGCTTGACGGCTGGCTGTCCCGCCGAGGGATCCGGTTGGACGTCAGGCTGGAGGTGGACGACCATCTGGTGACTCGCGCATTGATGATGCAAGGAGTTGGGTTCAGCGTCCTGAGCCAGGGCGCGTTCCTGGCCGATCTGAGCCATGGCGAGCTACAGGCGTGGCCGTTCCGGCCGCGCGCCTACTGGAATCTGGCGCTGGTCACGGTCGCCGAAGAGCGGCGCACCGAGATTGCCGCCATGCTCGCCCAAATGATCCGTGAGACGGTGCGTCAGCAGGTGCGCAGCCGGGCCTGGCCCGGCGTGCTTCTGGATACCTAGGCGGGAACATCAACGGGTTCGGCGCCGCCGAACACCTCGTCCCACGCCACGCGCAGCGCCGCGTCCGCCTCCGCCATGCTCGCGCTGATCCCGAGCGCCGCCAGGCTGGTGACGCCATGCTCGCTGATGCCGCACGGCACGATGCCGGTGAAATGCGACAGGTCCGGCGCGACGTTTAGCGCGACGCCATGCCAACTCACCCAGCGGCTGACGCGCACGCCGATGGCGCCGATCTTGGCCTCGGTCCCGGTTGCCGGGTCGGCCACCCAGATTCCGACGCGGCCTTCCCGGCGCTCGCCGCGCACGCCGAGGCGGGCCAGCGCGCCGATCAGCCACGCCTCCAGCCCGTGCACGAAGCCGCGCACGTCGCGCGGCGGCACCGTGCGGTGCGGGCGGGTCAGGTCGAGCATGACGTAGGCGACCCGTTGGCCGGGGCCGTGGTAGGTCCATTGCCCGCCGCGCCCGGCGGCATAGGTGGGAAAACGGGTCGGGTCGGTCAGCTCCCCCGGGTGCGCCGAGGTCCCGGCGGTGTAGAGCGGCGGGTGCTCGACCAGCCAGACCAGCTCGCGCGCGGTGCCGGCGCGGATCGCTGCGGCGCGCGCCTGCATGGTGGCGAGGGCGTCCGGATAGGGCGTCAGGCCCGGGGCGGTGCACCAGGTCGGCTTGCCTGCGGGCGGGTCGCCGGGTGGGGGGGCGAGCGGGTCGGCGGTTGGGTCGGCGGTCATTGAAGCCCCGGCATTCATCCGCTATACCGCGCGGCCGGCCGGCGCGAGAAGCGCCGCGTGCCCCATGATATGCGGTCGTGGCGGAATGGTAGACGCGCAAGCTTGAGGTGCTTGTGGGGGAAACCCCGTGGAAGTTCGAGTCTTCTCGACCGCACCAGTTTTTGTTGGCTGGCAAGCTGCTGGCGGGTTTCGCGTCAGCTCGAGCGGCGGGCCATTGCGTGAGACCAGTGGTGGGGTGGGCGGACGTTAAAGCTGCTACTGAACCTCGCGCGCCACGGCCCAGAGATCGAAGAAGCTGCCACGCCGAAGCAGCACGAGGCCGCGCGGGACCGGGCGGGGGTGGCCGAGGTGGATCCAGAGCACATATCCTGCTGCCGGTGCGGCGGTGAACGTCTTTGCGAATGCGGGGTCGGTATCGGTACGCCGACCGTCGCGGACGGCAACGGAGGTGACGCGGGCGAAAAAGTCCGGCGCGTAGCCGGATCGGTCGATCGTCACGAGTTGCGAGATGTGTTGGTAGATCGGCAGCTTGGTGCAGGCGATACCGGGCGCGGGTTCGGTCCGCTCCAGCACCGTCGTAAGCTCCGCACCGCGCGGCAACGCCGCCAACGCGCCCCGCAGCTCGGTATACTGGCCATCGCAATGGTGCATGAGGACGGCCACGTCTGCCACGTGCACCACCGTGAGCACCGCCAGGGCGGCGGCGATCGGGAGGGCGCGAGACAGGGAAGGTGACGTCAGTCTCAGCCCGGCCAGGGCCAGGCACGCGGCGGCCACCGAGAAACGATAGTCAGTCCCGAACACGCCAAATGCCCAAAGCGGCAGACCGATGGTCAGTACCAGCAAGACCAGCACCGGAGAGGCCAGCGTCCGGGGCCACGCCAACCAGCCCTGCCGAATGCCCAGGTAGAGCGCAATTCCGCAGAAACAGGCCGCAACCGCATCCGTCCCAAGCCAGCCGGATGCGCCACGGAACTGGAATGGCGCCTCGAGCGCCCACATCGGGGCCACGAGCATGTAATGGATGCCCCAACCCGCGCTGGGGAGCTTGATGCTTGACGCGCTCCACAGGACCAGGCCCGGAACGGCTTGGCCGGCCAGTACCACCCAGTCCCTTAGCGGCGTCCGCCAAGGGTGGGCACGACCGAAGAGTTCGTAGCTTACAACCAGCACCCCATACAGCACGAACGCCAGAAGATGGGTCAAATACACGATGGTTGCAGCGACGGCGAACAGGGCCAGGCGAATCGGCCAGGGGCGCGTCCGTTGCGCGTGCCACGCCGCGAACACCAGCAGGGCCAGGATCAATCCGAGCACGTAGTTGATCAAGCCCCACGCGATCAAGCCGTTGTACGCGATCAGCCCGGTGACCGCAGGGCCCAGACCGATGCGGGAGGTGAACACGCGCTGCAGCACGACGACAGTGCCGACCAGCCCCCAGACCAGGGCGAGAATGTAGGCTCGTCCGACCAGCATGATCGGCAGCACGCGCGCGAACGGCGTCAGCAGCAGATCCATGCCGAGGTAAGGAATGATATCGGTCCGGATTCTGAACAACCGGGCCAGGTTGGGGTCCGAACCGATGTGGGCACGAACGTAGATGCGAGCCAGGTGACCGAGGGTGTCGGCGCCAAGCGGCACGTTCGCGATCAGAACCGGAATCGCGAGCAATGCGGCAACCGCCGCATAAACCGAGTACAATGCCAGTCCCCCGATGCTCGCCCCACCAGCGGCCGATGGGCGCGGCCAACGAAGCGGTTGTACCCCGGTTCGAGCTTGAACTCGATTTTACCTGACTGGCCTTGGCTGGATCCGACTGGGAATCCACAGTGTGATCCTTTCGAATATGGCCCAATCCTGTTGGGCAATTCTTTCGTCATCGCCTTTCCGGCTTGCGACCGATGACGGACCAGGAGTTTTCGTTCACCCAGGTGGAGCGGATATCGGTAAGACCGGCCCGCGCAAGCAGCGCCTCGGCCTGCGCGCGCGTGTAGTAGAGCGCGATGCGCGGGATCATGTGGTCGAACACGATCGCGCGCAGATGCGCGAACGAGAAGCCGCGGATCAGCCGGTAATAGGCGCCGCGCGGGACGCCCAGGCGCAGGGCGCACCAGAGCAGGGCGGTCAGCGGCCAGGACAGCGCATGCACCAGCCGCAGCGGCAAGCGGCTGAACAGCGCGCGGCGCAACGGATTGAACAGGTGCACGATCCAGCCGTTGTTCTCCCGTCCGTAGAGCCAGACCAGCACCTGTCCGCCCGGCTTCGCCGCGCGCGCCAGCCGGGCGACCGCGGCATCCGGGTCAGAGAGATGGTGCACGACGCCGATGCTGAAGGCGATGTCGAAGGCGTCCGCCTCGGCGATGTCGTAGATGCTCTGCTTGCGCACCTCGACGCCGGGGAATTGCGCGAGGTTGCGTCGCGCGCGGGTGAGCGTGCGATCGTCCACGTCCACGGCCAGTCCGCCCAGCGCGCCATAGGTCATCGGCCAGTGAGCGTTGCGGCCGATGCCGCAGCCGCCATCGACGAAGCGCACGCCCTGCCAGAAGGACCGGTCGAGCGCGGTCCAGCGCAGGAACTGCTCCTCGTGCGCGGGGAGCAGGTCGGCATAGCGGTCCCAGGAATAGCCGAAGCGTTCCGGGGAGCCTTTGGCGAGTTCGGACCTCCGGTTCATGCGTTTCCCCCGGTGGTTCGTGCGATCCCGCAAGCCCAGGACGTGGCGGTCGGTCGGTGCATCGGCGGCGTCGTCAGCCGGTCGGGAATCGCCGTGCGTTCCACCGGGCGAGGCGATCGCAAAGCGATCTGGGGAGTGAGCGAATGATGAGCTTGCGCAGCCGGTACGGCAACGGGGAGGGATCGGCGAGCGACAGGTCGTTGCGGAGCTCGAATTGCCGGACGAACGGCGCGATCCGTTCCAGGCTGCCGCGCTGCACGTACAGCACCAGATTGTACCGATACCATGCCGGTATGTCTCGTTCCCTTGCCAATAGCGGGCGAAGGCAGTCGATGGCGACATAATCGTGATTGAGGAACAAGCCCTGCCAATACGCGCCGGTCCGCTCGTTCAGGTGGTTTTCGCCGCCCTGGCCCGGAGCGGCGGCCGAAAACAGCACCACCGGGGCATGCGCCACGATGTCGGCCACGAACGCGGCCGCGCGCGCCGGCGGCAGATGCTCGGCAACCTCCAGGCTTTGGGCCAGATCGAAGCGGCGTCCCAGATTGAATGGCGTGGCCAGGTCATGGACGACGAAGCATCGCGGATCGATTTCGAGCGCGTTCCGGTCCACGTAGTCGCCGTCGACGCCGATGACGTCATCGACCGATTGCGCCTGCCACTCGCGCAACCAGGTGCCGCGCGCGCAGCCGATGTCGATGACGCTTTGGACCGGTAAAATCGTGCGCACGGCGGAAATGATCCGGCGGGCGGCATGGGCCGAGCCGGTCGCGGCCATATTCTGGAATGCCGAAGTCGTAGATGTAGGCGTGGCTCATGACGATCGCCCGGGTGCGATGACGGTGCCGGACCGGCCGGTCACTCCGGCCTCCCGCCGCTTCGCGCGGTGCGGAACACCCAGAACAGGTAGATGAGGAAATTCGTCGCCGGGATGATCAGCCAGTTCCAGGCGATGCCCAGCAGGTAGCTGCGGCCGGCGATCGCGGTGATCCAGTACATGCCGCCAACCGCGAGGGCGAACGATGCCGCGGTCGAAACCGCGAAGCGCAGCGGCTGGTAGGCATCGAACCGACGATCCCGGAACGATACCCGGCGATGCGCCAGATAGGCCGCCGGCAGGGTGGCGACGAAGGCGGCGACGCTGGCCAGGGTCGGGCTGATCGGCTGCCACGCCTGCATGCAGGCAATCACGGCCAGGCTGTACAGCAGCGAGATCGCCAGGCCGACGCAGCCATAGCGCAGCACGCGCCTGAGGAACGCCGGGGTCTGGCGTGCGAGCAGTGCAGCGAGCGGGTTGCCGGTCGCGCTGTCCGCCTCAGGCCGCAAGGTCCGTCCTCCCGTCCCGCCCGACGATGCCTTGCAGGCTCAGCCAGCTCCATAGCAGCAGCCGCTCGTCGGCCTGGCCGGCGCGCGCGGCGGACCAGCGTTCGGCGATCCAGGCCGGGCGCAGGCCGGGGATGGCGCCGAGCGGCGGCGCCGGCGGCATCTGCCGCAGCCAGCGCGCCAGCGGGATGCCGAAGCCCTTCTTCGGGCGCTGCAGCACGGCTTCCGGCACCAGGTCCGCGGCGGCGCGGCGCAGCAGGAACTTGCGCACGCCGCGGCGGTATTTGTAGCCATGCGGCAGGCGGGCGCAGAAATCCACCACGCCGTTGTCGAGGAACACCGCGCGCGCCTCCAGCGAGACCATCATGGACGCGCGGTCCGTCTTCGCCAGGATGTCGTCCGGCAGGTAGAAATTGGTGAAAAACTCCAGCGCGCGGTCGATCGGGTTGCGCGCCCGCGCATTGTCCCACGCCTCGATCGCCTCGGAATACAGCTCCTCCGCCGGCAGCGGCGCGTCGAACAGCGCCCCCATCCGCGCCGGTTCGAGCGGCGACATCCAGACCGGCAGGCGCAGGCGCGGCGGATAGGACAGGCCCATCAGCGCGCGCCGCAGCTTGAAATCCAGGCTCATGTTGGTCGTGGCGCGCGGCAGCATCTCGGCCATGCGGCGCAGCCGCAGGTGCACCGGGCTCGGCACCAGCCGGTGGTACCAGGTGGCGGGCGCGAGCGCGGCGAACGGATCGTAGCCGGCGAACAGCTCGTCGCCGCCGTCGCCGGACAGCGCCACGGTCACGCTCTCGCGCGCGAAGGCGGCGAGCAGGTAGGTCGGCAGGATGGACGGATCGCCGGTCGGCTCGTCGAGGCGCGCCAGGACCTTTGCGGCGAGGCCGCGCGCGGTGTCGAAATCCAGGATCCGCTGGTGATGCCGCGAACCGATGGCGGCGGCAACCTGGCGTGCCTGGGGCGTCTCGTCGAACGAGGCTTCGTTGAAGCCGATGGTGAAGCTGTCGAGGCTGGCCGGCGGGCGATGGCGGGCGGCCAGCGCCAGCACGAGGCTGGAGTCGATCCCGCCGGAGAGAAAGATGCCGAGCGGCACGTCGCTGACCAGCCGGCGCGCCACCGCGCCATCGAGCAGCGCGCGCAGCTCCTCGGCCAGTTCGGGGATGCGCGCGTCGGGCGCGTGCTCGTCGGCCTCGATGGCGAACCGCCAGTAGCGCCGCTGGCGCACGCGGAAATCGGCCAGGTCGAGCGTGAGCGAACAGCCGCCGGGCAGTTTGCTGGTGCCGCGATAGAGCGCGTTGGGCGCGGGAATATAGCCGTACGCGAAGAACTTCTGCAGCGCACGCGGATCGATCGTGCGGTCCACCGCGGGGTGGCGGATCAGCGCGGACAGTTCCGAGGCGAAGGCGAAGAAGCCGGGCCGGGCGGTGAAGAAGAACGGCTTTTCGCCGAACCGGTCGCGGGCGGCGAACAGCCGCCGGCGCGGCCGGTCCCAGACGACGAAGGCGAACATGCCGTTCAGCCGTGCCGGCAGCGCCTCGCCCCACGCCTCGTAGCCGTGCACCAGGACTTCGGTGTCGGAATGGTCGCTGCGGAAGACGTGCCCGGCCGCCAGGAGTTCCTGGCGCAGCTCGGCCTGGTTGTAGATCTCGCCGTTGAACAGGACGCAGATCGAGGCATCCTCGTTCCACATCGGCTGATGGCCGCCTTCGAGGTCGATGACCGCCAGGCGACGGAAGCCGAGGTGCAGCGCGTGTTCGGGCTCGATATGAAACCCGGCGTCGTCCGGGCCGCGATGGACCAGGGCGCCGGCCATCGCCTCCAGCTCGGCGGCTCCGCCGGTGCCAACGAAGCCGGTCAGTCCGCACATGCCGGATCAGCCACGCTTGTGCGACGGCGGCGCGTCGAGGTTGATCAGTTCGCGGGCGTGATAGATGGTCTTGCCCTGCAATTCGAAGTAGGTGCGCACCACGATCTCGGCGACCAGGCCGATGCAGATGCTCATGACGCCCATCATGATCGACATCACCACCAGCAGCGGCAGCGGCGTCTGGATCATCGACAGGTTGCCGAAGAATTTCAGGTACAGCATGTAGGTGGCGCTGAGCGCGGCAACCACGAACCACAGCGCGCCGAAGCCGCCGAAGATGTAGATCGGCTTGCCGATCCAGCGATCGAGGAACCGCACCACCATGAGGTCGAGCACGACCTTCAGGACGCGCTCCAGCCCGTAATTGGAGGTTCCGTGCAGCCGCGGGTTGTGCCTGACCGGGACCTCGGCGATGCGCGCGCCATACCAGGAGGCGTAGATCGGCACGAAACGGTGCATCTCGCCATACAGCCGCACCGGGCCGATCACGCTGCGCCGATAGGCTTTCAAGGAGCAGCCGTAGTCGTGCAGGTGCACGCCGGAGAGGCGGGAGATCACCGCGTTGGCGACGCGGCTGACGAAGTTGCGGCGGATGGCGGCGTCCTGGCGGTCCTTGCGCCAGCCGGAGACGACGTCGTAGCCCTCGGCCAGCTTGGCGAGCAGCAGCGGGATGTCGGCGGGATCGTTCTGCAGGTCGGCGTCGATCGGCACGATGATGTCGCCGCGCGCGTGATCGAATGCCGGCCATCATCGCCGCGGTCTGGCCGTAGTTGCGGGCCAGGTCGATCACCCGCAGCTCGGGGTGGGCGGCGACCAGGGCGCGCAGCACGCGCAGCGAGTCGTCGCTGCTGCCGTCGTTCACCACGATCACTTCGAATGTCTGGCCAAGCCCGCGCAGGACGGGAAACAGCCGCTGCATCAGCGCCGGCAGGTTCTGCTCCTCGTTCTTCGCCGGGACGATGACCGAGATCATGCTGCACGCCCCCGCGGGAAAACCCGGCGCCGGTTGCTCGCGCCGCGCTCCCACTTCTATATTTAATATATCTGACATTATGTGTTAGAATCTAGAATATATTGCGGGCGGTGACAACACGCGTGCGCGGCGCCGTGGTGGCCCGGCGCGTGGCGCTTGGCCGCGGGCCGGGGCGCGGGGCGCGGCTGGCGCCGACCCGGCCTCAGCCTGTATGACGCCACCCATCGGAAGGGGGCCTCCAAATGGACGACGATTTCCGCCGGGCGGCGCTGGACTACCACCGGCTGCCGCGGCCGGGGAAGCTGGCGATCGAGGTGCCCAAGCGCATGGCCAACCAGCGCGACCTGGCGCTGGCCTACTCGCCCGGCGTCGCCGCCGCCTGCGAGGCGATCGTCGACGATCCGGACAACGCGCGGCTGTATACCGCGCGCGGCAACCTGGTGGGGTTGGTCTCCAACGGCACCGCGGTGCTCGGGCTGGGCAATATCGGCGCGCTGGCCGGCAAGCCGGTGATGGAGGGCAAGGCGGTCCTGTTCAAGAAGTTCGCCGGCATCGACGTGTTCGACATCGAGGTGGACGCCGCCGACCCGGCCCGCTTCTGCGCCGTGGTCGCCGCCATTTCGCGCCGAGTCCTCATTCCCTGCTCTCGCGCAGGACGCTCGTCGCCAACCCAGTGTGTGGCGACCATGATGCCTGCGACCAATCCACAGGACGACCGCCCAGGACGACGCATTCCGCCAAGCAGCGCTCGACTCCCACCGCCCGGCCTCCTGCCTGTATAAGGCGGGGCAGCCCCCAAGAGATGAGGCCGACCACCATGAACGTCTCGATGACCCCGGAGCTGGAAGATTACATCCGTCGCAAGGTCGCGACGGGCCCCTACAGCGACCCAAGCGAAGTTGTTCGCGACGCGCTCCGGCTGATGCAGGACCGCGAGAGCGGCGGTCGCCCGGCACCGAAGAAGGATGATGTGGTCGCGGCGCTGAAGGCACTTGAGCCGGAGTTGCGCGGGCGCGGCATCGTCTCGGTCGCCCTGTTCGGCTCCATCCTCCATGGTGCGGCTCGGTCCGATAGCGATGTGGACGTACTCATCGGGGTTGATCCGGCGGCACGGTTCGACCTGATCGATCTGGTCGGGGTCAAGAACCTGCTCGGCGATCACCTTGGACGTGAGATCGACGTGGTCGAAAGAGACTCGCTCAAGCCGATGATCCGCGACTCGATCCTGACTGAAGCGGAGACGGTGTTCGGATGACGCCGCGTCGCGACCCCCGGACCTATGTCGAAGACAGTCTCGAGGCGATTGCGAACATCGAGGCGGACACCGACGGATTGGACTTCAACCAGTTCGCCGCGGACCGGCGCGTCCGCCAGTTGGTCGAGCGAAACGTTGAGATCATCTCCGAGGCGAGCCGCCGGCTGCCGGACGACACCAAGGCAGCCGAGCCGCAGGTTCCCTGGCGCGAGATTGCCGGCACCGGCAACATCCTTCGGCACGATTATGGCACTGTTCGGCCCGACATCTTGTGGGGCATTCGGACACAACGCCTGACTGCACTGAAGGGCGCCATGGAGCGGCTGCGCGATCGGCTGGGCGGCTAGGATCGTCCAGCCGCGGACCGCGTCCACGATCCCGGCCAGCGCGTCTGGCGCCCTCCCGCCGCCTCCCCTATGACGCCACCCATCGGAAGGGGGCCTCCAAATGGACGACGATTTCCGCCGGGCGGCGCTGGACTACCACCGGCTGCCGCGGCCGGGGAAGCTGGCGATCGAGGCGACCAAGCGCATGGCCAACCAGCGCGACCTGGCGCTGGCCTACTCGCCCGGCGTCGCCGCCGCCTGCGAGGCGATCGTCGATGATCCGGACAACGCGCGGCTGTACACCGCGCGCGGCAACCTGGTCGGGGTGATCTCCAACGGCACCGCGGTGCTCGGGCTGGGCAATATCGGCGCGCTGGCCGGCAAGCCGGTGATGGAGGGCAAGGCGGTCCTGTTCAAGAAGTTCGCCGGCATCGACGTGTTCGACATCGAGGTGGACGCCGCCGACCCGGCGCGGTTCTGCGACGTGGTCGCGGCGCTGGAGCCGACCTTCGGGGCGATCAACCTGGAGGACATCAAGGCGCCGGAATGCTTCGCCATCGAGGCGGCGCTGCGCGCGCGGATGCGCATCCCGGTGTTCCACGACGACCAGCATGGCACCGCGATCACGGTGGCCGCCGCGGTGCGCAACGGGCTGCTGCTGCAGGGCAAGACCCTGGCGCAGGCGCGGCTGGTGACCTCGGGGGCGGGGGCGGCGGCGCTGGCCTGCGTCGATCTGCTGGTCTCGATGGGGCTGCTTGTCGAGAACGTGACGCTGACCGACGTCAAGGGCGTGGTGCGCGCCGACCGGGCGGGGATGCTGCCCAACATGGCGCGTTATGCGCGGGCGACGACGGCGGCAAGCCTGGCCGAGGTGCTGGAAGGGGCCGACATCTTCCTCGGCCTGTCGGCGCCGCGCGTGCTGAAGCCGGAGTGGCTGGCGCTGCTGGCGCCGAAGCCGCTGATCCTGGCGCTGGCCAACCCGGAGCCGGAGATCCTGCCGGAGCAGGCCCGCGCGGTGCGCCCGGATGCCATCATCGCCACCGGGCGCAGCGACTATCCGAACCAGGTCAACAACGTGCTGTGCTTCCCGTTCATCTTCCGCGGCGCGCTGGATGTCTCCGCCACCACGATCAACGAGGCGATGAAGATCGCCGCGGTGGAGGCGATCGCCGAGCTGGCGCGCGTCGAGGCCTCCGAGGTGGTGGCGGCGGCCTATGGCGGGGCGGCGCCGGTGTTCGGGCCGGACTACATCATTCCCAAGCCGTTCGATCCGCGGCTGATCCTGGAGGTGGCGCCGGCGGTGGCGCGGGCGGCGATGGACAGCGGGGTGGCGCGCCACGCGATCGCCGACTTCGCCGCCTATCGGCGCGACCTGGAACGCTTCGTGTTCCGCTCCGGCCAGCTCATGCAGCCGGTGTTCGAGGCGGCGCGGCAGGCGCCGCGGCGCATCGTCTACAGCGACGGGGCCGACGAGCGGGTGCTGCGCGCGGCGCAGACATTGGTGGATGACGGGATCGCGGTGCCGATCCTGATCGGGCGGCACGCGGTGATCGCGCGCAAGGCGCACGAGATGGGGCTGCGGCTCGACCTGGGCGGGGCGGTGCGGGTGGTGGACCCGGGCGAGGACAGCGCGGTGTTCGCGCCGC
The DNA here is from genome assembly GCA_963847615.1 of uncultured Alphaproteobacteria bacterium. Taxonomy (GTDB): domain Bacteria; phylum Pseudomonadota; class Alphaproteobacteria; order Acetobacterales; family Acetobacteraceae; genus Palsa-883. The sequence continues at coordinate 15,492 of CAWKAN010000026.1, read as the reverse complement.
TGCTGGCGGATTACCAGCGCCTGGTCGGGCGGCACGGGGTGCCGCCGGAGGATGCGGCGCACTGGCTGGCGACGCGGCGCACCGTCGCCGCGGCGATGCTGCTGCACGCCGGGCTGGCCGACGCGGCGATCTGCGGCGGCAGCGGCGACTGGTGGCGCCAGGTGCGCCAGGTGCTGCCGATCATCCCGCGCCGGGGCAACGTGGCGCGGGTCTATGCGCTGTCCTGCCTGATCCTGCCGGCCGGCTCGCTGTTCGTCTGCGACACCCACATGGTGGTCGATCCTACGGCGGAACAGATCACCGAGATGACGCTGCTGGCGGCCGAGGCGGTCGGCCAGTTCGGCATCGTGCCGAAGGTGGCGCTGCTGTCGCATTCGAGCTTCGGCGCCAGCGATTCGGATTCGGCGCGCAAGATGCGGCGGGCTTTGGCGATGATCCGCGCGCGCGCGCCGGCGCTGGAGGTGGACGGCGAGATGCACGGCGATGCCGCGCTGGTCGAGGCGATCCGCGACCGCGCGGTGCCGGATGCGCGGCTGCGCGGGACGGCCAACCTGCTGGTGATGCCGTCGCTGGATGCGGCGAACATTGCGTTCAACCTGCTGAAGGCGGCCTCGGACGGGCTGCCGGTCGGGCCGATGCTGCTGGGCATGGCGAAGCCGATCCATGTGGTGGTGCCGAGCGTGACGGCGCGCGGCATCGTCAACCTGAGCGCGCTGGCGGCGCTGGAGGCGCAGGCGCTGGATGCGGCGCCGGCGGGCGGGGCGGCCCCAGGGGCGGTGCCGTGGGCGGCGGCCCCCGGGGCGGTGGCGCGGCCGGCGGTGGCGCGGCCGGCGGCGGACTGAGCCATGCTGTGGCTCGTGCTGGGCGGGCTGGCGGTGTTCGTGTTCTGGGGCGGGCTGCGGGCGTTCGAGCGCGCCTCGGTCACCTCGATCAAGTCGCTGGTGGCGTGGATCGCGGCGCTGGGCGGCATCAGCCTGGCGCTGCTGCTGATCCTGACCGGGCGGGGCGGCTTGGCCATCGCCGCGCTGGTGCTGTTCGGGCCGATGCTCTGGCAGCACTGGCGCGCGGCGCATCCCGGGACCGGGCGTGGCCCGGGCGGACGCGCCGGCGGGCGGGCCGGTGGGGCGGGGGCCGGCGGGGCGGGGCAGGCGGGTGGGCGCACGGGACCGCGGTCGGGGGCGATGACGCGCGAGGAGGCGTATCAGGTGCTGGGGCTGCAGCCGGGGGCCAGCGAGGCGGACATCCGCGCGGCGCATCGGCGGCTGATGCGCGGGGCGCATCCGGACAGCGGCGGGTCGGACTGGTTGGCCTCGCGGATCAACCAGGCGCGGGATCTGTTGTTGCGGGGGTGAGGGGGGTTGGTGCGGGGCGGTTGAGGGGCGGGGGCCTTGTTTCGGCCGCGGTCGCGCGGGCGGGCCGGCCAACGCCTGCGATCGCGTCCGGGGAGGTGACCCTGACCGTCGCTTGCCGACCCCGAGGGGACACCGATCGCATCAGGCCGCCCTGGCCGGAACCGGGGGTTCCGGATAGGTGGCGCAGTGTCGCGCTTGGCCGAACCCTGTCGGTGGCAACCCGTCCCGCCCCAAGCCTTGGGGGAATCACGGCGTAACTCCAATGGGATGCGACATTCTGCGCATGATAAGGCAGGTTTTCTCATGGCCAAATCCGGTGCAGAATCGCACCGTGAAACACGGCCACGCGCACGTCTCGACCGATGGCCACCTCGACGCCGTTCACGCGCTGATGTTGATCCGGTTTGACCGCCGGGGACGATCGGCACCGACCGGGTGCACCGAGGTCAGGCGGCCTTCATCGTGTCGGACTGGTTCGCGGGGATAGTGGAGGGGTAAGCTCGGCCGAATTCGTCGAGAATTTGCAGAACCTGTACAGACGCCGCCTTCAACACCGCGACCTCGCGCCGGGCCGCTAGCATGTCGTCAGCCGACAGAGCGGCCAGCGCCCGGATGCCTGAAGTCGTGGACCGCTTGATGTGGCTCGTTAAGCGCCTTGAACGAGCCCAGCGCTCGGGTGGCAGGATCGCTGACGCCGTCGTACCAACGGCCGAGGCGGCAATGATGCTCTGTGGGCAGGCTGCCGTGTGGCAGCTTCTCACCCGCCGCAACGGCGTCGACCACTTTCTTGACGAAAGCGACGTGATCGCCCTTGGCCAGCCTCACCAGTTCCGGGATCGTCTCCAGGCTGATGCGGTCAGCGTCCCTGGCTTGCAGGCCATCGCCGGAGAATGCGACGCCGACACCATCTCCAGCCATGTATACCGTGGTGCCCTGCTGCCGCATGCCGAAACGGTCCATGAACAGATCGATCCGCTGGCCGATACCGCATTGCAACGACGTTTCGGCGAAGCAGCCACCTTCCGAAATGTTGCGGAGTACGCCGCTTGCTGTCTTGCCCTGACAGGTGATCGTGGCGTCTGTCAGGCACGGGCGGCGGCGGTGCTTGCGGCGATCCGCCTCTGCACTGGCAGTTCGCACCAGTTGCATCACCACGCGCCGCAACTCTTTCACCCCGGCATCCAGAGCGGTCGTGTGATCAAGGAATTCGTCGGCGCGATGTCCGGTCTGTGCCGCCTCGGCGGAAACCTCGGCAGTTCGCTCGGTCACCTGGTTAGCTGCGTTCGCCGTTTCCGCAACGCTGCGACTGATTTCGGCGGTCGCGGCGCCTTGTTGCTCCATCGCCGCGGCGATCGAACCGGCGATCTCGTTGATCTCATTGACGGTCTGCTCCATGCGGGCGACCGCGGCAACCGAGGCGCTGGTGGCGGCGCCTACCCGGGCAATATGTCGGCCGATCTCCTCGGTGGAGCGGGCGGTCTGCATGGCGAGCTGCTTCACCTCGGAGGCGACCACGGCAAAACCCTTGCCCGCATCCCCGGCGCGCGCCGCCTCGATGGTGGCATTGAGCGCCAGCAGATTGGTCCGCGCCGCAATGTCGTTGATCATGTCGGCGACCACCCCGATCTGCGTGACCTGCTCGCTCAGGGTCGCGATCGTCGCCCGTGTCTCGGTGCCTGCGGCCACCGCACGGCTGACCACTTCGCTGGAATGCTCCACCTGCGTGCCAATCTCCCGGATCGATGCCGTGAGCTGTTCGGCGGCACTCGCCACAGTCTGGGCATTGGCCAGAGCCTGCGCCGCCGCGGTCGCGGAGCCGTGGGCGGAGACACCAGCGCGCTCGGCCGACACACGCATGTGATCGGCGCTCGTCGTCATCGCGCCGGTGTGGTGGCTGACCCTGTCCACCACCACCGCGGCCTCGCGCTCTATCGTTTCCGCCATCGCGACCAGCGCCGCGCGTTTCTCCGCTTCGGCGCGCTGGTGCTCCGCCAACTCGCTGGCGGCGAGCTTGAGCATGTGGTCCTTGAAGCCCATCACCGAGTTGGCGATTTGGCCGGCCTCGTCGCCTCGCTCGATGCCGGGGATTTCTGTGTTCAGGTCACCGCTCGCCAATTGTGCCATGGCAGCGCGCAACCGTTCCAGCGACCCCCGGATGTCACGGCCAATCAGCCAGGCAGCTAACAGCGTCACGCCCAGGATCACGCCACCGACCGCCACCAGTTTCGACAGCACTGCCCGGAACGCGGCGTCGAGATCATCAGTGTAGGCACCCGCCGCGAACACCAGGTTCCAAGGTGCGAATCGAGCGACATAGGCAACCTTGGGCTGCGGCATCGTCTGCCCCGGCTTGGGAAACGCATAGTTGACAACCCCCTCGTCGGCGTTGCGCAACGCCGCCGCGATGAGGCTGGTCAACGATCGCCCGCGGGAATCGGTGACCTTTGACGCCGTGCCTTCAAGCTTCGGGTTCGTTCCATGCACGACAAACATGTTGTCGAGGGTCTGCGCGTAGATATATCCCGTGCCAGAATCGAACCGCATGACGTGGGCGGCCTGGCGGAATTGCTCTAACGCCTGCGCCTGCGTCAGTCTATGCGCGGCCACCTGATCTTCAAGCGACTGCGCGAGGCCCACGGCCAGGTGAACCGCCGTACGAAGCTTGTCGATCCGATCGTTGAACATGCGTTCATGCAGCAGGGATGCCGCCAGTCCGATTGACCCTGCCACGGCAAGTGCGGCCAACGCCACCAGCAGCGTCAGCTTGGCGCGAAGGGTCGCACGACGGAGCCACTTGATGGCGTAATGCATCGGATCCTCGGCGGAACGGGCGGCGGCGCAGGATGCGGCAGGTGGATTAAGAATCGGTGAACGTGATCTCGCCGCTCGGTTGATCGTCGTCGGCGCGGGCTGTCTGTCTGTGACAACCGCGCATTGGACTAACCCGCTGAACGGGAGTCGTGTGGGATCAGCGGCGGGCGGGGCGGCTTGGCCATCGCCGCGCTGGTGATGTTCGGGCCGATGCTCTGGCAGCACTGGCGCGCGGCGCATCCCGGGACGGGGCGTGGCGCCGGTGGGCGGGCCGGTGGGGCGGGCGCGATGACGCGCGAGGAGGCGTTTCAGGTGCTGGGGCTGCAGCCGGGGGCGAGCGAGGCGGACATCCGCGCGGCGCATCGGCGGCTGATGCGCGGGGCGCATCCGGACAGTGGGGGGTCGGATTGGTTGGCGTCCCGGATCAACCAGGCGCGGGATCTGTTGTTGCGGGGGTGATGGGGGTGGTGCGGGGGCGGCGCGGCTGACGGGATGCGCCGGGTTTGGGTTGCGGCCGCGGTCGCCGGGACCGATGTTAGTTTGAATTTCCCATACAGTTAGTATATCTCTCCATTCCCGATCAACCGATTGCAGCCGGAGCCACCTCGCATGACCCTTCCCGCCAACGGCATCACCCAGGACGTCATCCGCGAGATGATGCCGACATACCACCTCAGCCCCGACCTGCTGGCCGCCACGCTGGCGGCGCTGCCACCACCGCCGGCGGAGGCGTCGGCGTCCTGGCGGCAGGCGCGGCTGGCGCGGCTGGTCGAGGAGATCGCCACGCTGATGCCGGCCACCGCGGCGCAGGCCCGGCTGGCGGCGCAGATCCTGGTGCTGCGCGAGCTGGCGGACACGCTGGCGCGCCAGGCTTATGCGCCGGGGGCGACGGTGGCGCAGATCTGTCGGCTCGGCCGCGGCGCGGCGGAGCTGGTGCGGACGGCGGGGGCGGCCGGGCGGGCGCTGGCGCGCGAGCAGCAGAAGCCGGCGCCGTTGTTCGGCACGGTGACGGCCGAGGCGGTCGATCTCCCGACGCTGGACGCGGCGTGGGGTGGTGGGGCGGCGGCCGGCGGCGCGGCTGGCGACGGCGCGGGCGGGCGGCGGCGCGCGCCGGCGGCTGTGGCCCCCAGGGCAGTGGCGGCGGCTGACCGGCCCGATGCCGGCGCGGTTCGCGCGGCGGAGGCCGCGCCGTCCCCGGCGGTGCGGACGCTGCCGGCGGGGCGGTGGGCGGCGCCGGCGCGGCGGGATCGGCCGGCGGCGGAACCGATGCAGTTTGGGCGGGAGGCCGGGGCGGGCGAGGGCGCGGGCCACGGGGCGGTGGTGACGCGGCTGGAGCAGGGGCCTGGCTGGACGCTCGACGTGGTGCGGCCGCGCCGCCGCGGCGCGGCGGGGGGCGGGACGCCGCCAAGCGCGGCGGAGTGAGGGCGGCACCAGCGCGGGGGGCTGCCGTGGCGGATCGGCGGGGGCGGGGCATGGCGCGACCGGGCCAGGCGAAAATGCGTGCCACAACCCCGGCCTTCGTCGGGGCAGGCTCCCATGCGGCGCCTGCCACCGGGCTACGACCCGGTGGTGAGGATGGTGGGGCTCGGACAGCGGCGCGGGGCGACGGTCGGCGTGGCGCCGCGATGGCCGATCGGCCCGGGGCCGGCCCTGGCGCGACCGGGGCGGATGAAAATTCGTGCCACAACCCCATACAACGTGAGGCCGGTGGGTGCCGGGCAGCGCCACAGGGTGACGGTCGGCGTGGTGCTGCCGTGGCCAGTCGGCACGGTGCCAGCCCTGGCGCGATCGGGGCGGACGAAAATTCGTGCCACAACCCCATGCAACAGCCTGCCACCGGACCACGATCCGGTGGTGAGGCCGGTGGGGGCTGGGCAGCGGCGCGAGGCGACGGTCGGCGCGGCGCTGCCGTGGCGGATCGGCACGGGGCCGGCCCTGGCGCGACCGGGCCGGACGGAAATTCGTGCCACAACCCCATGCAACGTGAGGACGGTGGGGGCCGGGCAGCGGCGCGGGGCGACGGTCGGCGTGGTGCTGCCATGGCGGATCGGCACGGGGCCGGCGACGGCGCGACTGGGGCGGACGAAAATGCGTGCCACAACCCCATGCAACAGCCTGCCACCGGACCACGATCCGGTGGTGAGGACGCTGGGCGTGGGACAGCGGCGCGGGGCGAGGATCGGCACGGCGCTGCCTTGGCCGATCGGCGCGGGGCCGGCCGTGGCGCGACCGGGGCGGGCGACAATTCGCGCCACAACCCCGTGCAACAGCCTGCCACCGGACCACGATCCGGTGGTGAGGACGCTGGGGGCCGGGCCGCGGCGCGGGGCGACAGTCGGCGCCGCGCTGCCTTGGCCGATCGGCGCGGGGCCGGCCATGGCGCGACCGGGGCGGGCGACAATTCGCGCAACAACCCCGGCCTTCGCCGGGGCAGGCTCCCATGCAACAGCCTGCCACCGGACCACGATCCGGTGGTGAGGCGGGACGGTGGTGGCGGCGCCGGCTGGGGGCGGATGGCCGGCACGAGGGCCGGCCATGACGGCGAGGGTGGAGGGGGGCGGGCGCGCCTGGCGCGAGGGCGGGGGACCGATGCCATGCAACAGCCTGCCACCGGACCACGATCTGGTGGTGAGGACGCTGGGTGCCGGGCCGCGGCGTGGGGCGACGGCCGGCACGGTGCTGCCTCGGCCGATCGGCGCGGTGCCGGCCATGGCGCGACCGGGGCGGGCGAAAATTTGCGCAACAACCCCGGCCTTCGCCGGGGCAGGCTCCCATGCAACAGCCTGCCACCGGACCACGATCCGGTGGTGAGGCGGGACGGTGGTGGCGGCGCCGGCTGGGGGCGGATGGCCGGCACGAGGGCCGGCCATGACGGCGAGGGCGGGGGACCGATCCCGTGCAACGTGGTGACGGTGCGCCTCCGGCCCCGGTGCGGGCGGCAGGCCGGCGCCCGGCCGCCATGGCGGTTGACGGCAAATCCGGCAGGTCGCGGCGGGCAATGCGCCCGGCCACTAGCCACCGATCCCCGATCACTGCTAGCTGGCGCCATGTTTGATTTCGCCTGGTCGGAGATCGCCGTCGTTGCCGCCGTTGCCCTGGTGCTGATAGGAATTCGTGTACCCATATCATAAGGCATTAGTTCAGAGCCTGAAAAAACGAGGAGCCAAAGTTATTTGGGATTTGTCGGCAACGTCATGCCAATTCTACACCACCTAATGGACATGGGAATTGATGGTCTCCACCCTATCGAACCTACAGCGGGAATGAATATTGTTGAGCTTCAGCGAAAATACAGGGACCGACTCTGTGTTGTCGGAGGAGTCGACGTCGTAAAATTACTACCATTCGGTAGCGAAGAAGACGTAAAGATGGCAGTAGTTAATCTGATTAAGGAAGTTTCCTCGGGAGGAGGGCTTATCTTGGGGTCGACAAACTCGCTTCATACTTCAGTTCCTGACCTCGACAGGTTCGTAAGAAACGTTTTCAAGTATGTAGAGACCGCTCACGAGTTTGGAGTTTACCCGATCACTCCGTGACGCAATTATACCTGACGCTGCCTTTAGTAAACCAGGATCCTCTTAAGGAGGGGTTACTTACTCTCGAATCTCGAACCTGTTCTAGGGTACTTATTCCGTGAAAAAGTGTAATCCATATTCTCTGCACTAAAGAATTAAATCGTAAGCTCACCCCTCGGGAATTCGATTAGTATGAAAGTCAAGCTGGATCACATTGGAATTCTTGTTGACAATCTCGACAAGGAAATAATCGAATTCTATCAACAAGCGTTCGGCTGTGAACGGGAGAAGTATTTCCACGTGAAGAATGATGATGAGGAGATGAATTACGTTTATCTACCCTTCCCGAAAGGTGATAATTATGTGGAACTGTTGGCCCCGGTAAGAGGTCCTAGTAAGGATCTCTTGAAGAAGAAAGGCCAAGGGACAATGTTCGAACTATGTGTCGAGGTTGAGAATATGGAGAAGTTCTACGACGAGATGAAACAGCGAGACATCACATTATGTGATCCGATGGGCAAACCGCTCCCTCCAGAGAAGAAATGGTGCTCTATTCCTGGTGACGATAACAAGTACGCATACATGCCCGCTGAGAAGACTTTCGGAACAACCATTGAGGTTCTCGAACGAAACACTTGGACTCACGAGACCTACTGGGGAAAAGGGGAACAATAGATGAAGCCCGCAATAGTTCCCACAATTGTCGGCGGGATGAAGGGAATCGTGCTCGAGAACGAGAAAATCCGCACAGTCCTCATGCCCGAATTCGGCGCCAGGATCCTCAGTATCATATACAAACCAACTGAGACGGAGTTTGTGTGGCACAATCCGAAAGTGCCAGTCATGAAACCCACATACCGACCAGAGTTCGAGGATATGAGCGGCCTCTTCGACTGCCTCCCAACATGTGAAAACTGTACATTCAAGAAATGGAACTTGCCCATGTACGGAGAGGTGGCTTCTGAGCCCTGGCGTCTTGTTCGAACAGAGAAGAAGCCACGAGCAGTTACCGTGAAACTCCAACGAAAGTTACCCGTCTATCCGCTTCTAGTCAACAAATCACTCACGCTCAGGAAGAACGAATCTGTCATAGAACTGAACTACAAATTAACAAACCTCTCTGATGAACACCTCGAATACCACTACAGCGGACACAACACTCTCCAGATAAACCCGAACTACCGAATAATCCTCCCACCCGAAGTGAAGAAAGTCAAACGAGGAATGGCAATCACAGACCGACTTGGGACTTTGGGAGACGAAATTCCATGGCCAATCACAACAGACAAAGACGGAAAGACCGTTGACATCAGCAAGGTTGGTCAGCCCCGTGAGGGAACAGGCGAAAACCTCTACACCCCCAAATTGAAAGAATCATGGGCGGTTGCCTTCAACGAATCACGAAAAGAAGCGATCGGATTCTCATTCCAAGCAGACGTCGTACCATACATTCTAGTTTGGATCAACTTGGGAGGATACCTAGGCTACTACCACATCGCCCTAGAGCCTTCTACGGGCAGACCAGACAATCTAGACGTCGCAGTTAATCAATGGAGGAATTACGCGGTGATGGGACCTAAAGCCGAAGTGACATGGACTACGAAAATCTTCCTTGATCAAAATGTCAAGAACGTTGAGAAAGTTAGCGCACAGGAAGGAATCATACAGAAATAGCCAGTTCAGTCGCTCAGAGCATCTACGTCAGTATACCATTTCTTCTTGGTACCGACCCTTGCACGCATCTTCCAGCCTGTAGACTTGGGCTCCTCCTCTATTCGAGCCAAGAGAGCATCTAGTTTTTGGTTCACGTCCTTTCTGTCTTCGTCTGTCAGCGAATCGTATGTGGTCATCAGCTCTCGCATTTTGTTCAGGTTGCTAGTAACAGTATAGTAGAGCCCCCACTCCTTCGCTAATAAGCGAGCAATGTAGTCAGCGTCAATGGACTCCCTATCGCTTGCATTGTGAGCGCTTACATTGTGAGCTCTCAGAAGCACGATGGTATCTTTGATGTCCTTCTCGTTAATTCTCGCAATCTGCATCTTCTCAAGAAGAAGGTCAGGGAGCGGAATTGTAGGCCGATCCAATTCGAGTCGCCCTTTAAAGTCCAGAGTGTGTGAAAATTCGAGTTTATCATAGAAAACGTCCACGTGGAAGCCTTTCGGGGCATCATAGATGTGCCGCGAAGCCCACACAACTCCCATGAGCTTTGCACCTCGATTGGGCGGGTACCCAATGCCCGTGAAGAAGCGTTCTAACGGGTTTGCGAATTTCCTATAACTTATGAAATCAATATCGGTGAACTCCTGTTTTTCCAACCGACCCAAGTTCTTGTGTAACTCGCTGAACTCCATGGTATGATGCCTAATCGCGAGTGCTCCCATTATCCTGAGAATGAGCCCCTGCTTCTCAGCTTCGTCAACTATTCTGGCTGATTCAGTAATGAACACTTCAGATGGGATAATCTCTGTAGACATGTGCAAACCCCAGGAGAGCTGAATCTCCTCGAATAGGCTTCATCACTATAACGTTTCTTTCTGATTCCTGACACCCTAATTCTTAATTGTGCTCTCAGACACCCCCTTCGAAAGCTTCCTTCGTCGATTAGAAAACCGCTCTCCTAGTTCCCATTTCAGAGGGCTCGTAATTATCTCATTCATTGTCGCGCTAGCATTCGACAATCTTATCGTAATTACAGTATGTTCCATGATCTTTGGGTGAAACCACACTGTTAAATGTCATCAACATGGCTAGTCACTTGTGAAAACAATTGGAAAAATCCGTTTTCATAAGAAAAACTAGCGGACTCGTTAGACCTTACGGAGCTATGGATACAACACTGATTTACACTCTGATCATCTTCTCGATTCTCAACACTACACTACAGTTCCCCTGGTTCTTCGGCTTCTGGCCTGGAGCTGACATTGTCACTTCGTTGGCAGTCGCAATGATCCCAATGGGTTTGCTCATGATATGCTATTGGGCCATTGCGTGTGCCATGCCCAGATCAGGCAGCGACTATGTGTGGTTCGCGAGAGTAATACATCCATCACTAGGATTCGCGTGGGGATTGGTATACTGGTTCATGCTTGTCTTTATCGGCCCTGTGACGGTGGTGTATACATATGGCTACACAATATCCGGAACACTAGTGGCGTGGGGCACTCTTTATTCAGCTCCGGGGCTCGTTGGCTTCGCAACCTGGCTCTCCGGTACGGACGGCTCATTCATATTCGCTGTCGCCCTGACAGTCATATACTCGCTTTTCGGAATTCTCGGACACAGAGCGGGCAAAGCGTTGCTGTACGTGTCATGGGTCATTCAGATATTCGCGCTATTCCTAATGTGGTACATTCTGGGAACTATTGACCCTGCCAAGTTCATGTCCAATTGGAACCTTCTAATGTCAAAGTATACAACTTACCAAGCGGTCTTTGACACCGCAAAGAGTGCTGGTTGGGTTCTAGCACCAATCACCATCGGCGCGACAATCTCTAGCGTTACATTCACTTTCATGTTGCAGTCAGGCGCAGCACAAGGAGCAGGATCGATATCCGGGGAAATCAGAAACGTCAACCGCTCGATTCCGATCGCGTTACTAATGTCGAACGGGCTTGCTTTCGTGATCTGGTCGCTGAGCGCATTAACAGAGGTTCACGCCACGGGCTATAACTGGCTTGTAGCATTATCATGGCTTTGGGACAACGTGCCTGCCAAGTTTCCGTTGCCTCTCCCACCTAGCATGCCTCTGATGCTTGGTATCGCTACCTATCCGAACCAGCTGCTTACACTCGTTGCTCTTGGAACGTTCTGTTTCGCCAACATGGCTTTTGCATACATTCTCATTCTAACGGTTTCACGATACTTCTTCGCCTGGGCTTTCGACCGCCTTATTCCAACAAAGTTCGCAGATGTCAACTCGCGATTCAAGACACCTCATTGGGCTCTCATCGCAACTATGATCGTAATGATCGTTTTGTGTGTACTCTTCTCCTACACGGGCTTCTCAAACTTCTTCGCAGCAGGTGCCACTCTGATGGTCCTAACTTACGCAATACTGGCCGCAACTGTCTTTATCTTCCCATTCACAAGATGGAAGACACTGCTCGATCAGCTACCGACCTTCATGAGAAAGCGCATTGGAATACCGGTGATCAGCTGGGTAGGCTTACTAACGGCGATCATCCTGTTCTACGCAGCATACGCAGTTACAGTGAACCCCCTGTTAACTGGAACGGCAGCACCATTAACCGGAGAACTGTTCGGTGGAATAGCCATCCTCGGAATCGTGATTTACTACATCAGCAAGTGGTACAATAACCGTCAAAGCATAGACATAACCCTGATCTTCAAAGAGGTACCTCCGACGTAAACATCCAGACGAAATGTCTGGAGTTTACTTTCTTCTTTTTTTATCTACTGTGTAAGCGATAGTCAGCTATCCTGAGGTTAGAAGATAGCTCTTCACAGAGTCATCATCAAGATTCACCATAACACCCCGGAGAATACCCTCGCTAGATTCACTTCCAGGATTTATGCACAGCGTGCGACCGATCTTGACGTTTCCTCTTGCTTCGTGAATATGCCCGAATAACCCTAGGAGCGGCTCATACTTCTCGACGGCCTTGCTGACTGCTGAACTTCCACCACTAATCATTTCTGGTTCCGTCCCCAACATTACTATCTTCAGATTCTTATCCAGCTTCATGCATTCCGATATCAGGACGTCCTTAGGAGGCACGTGTATGTTGAAGACGCATCGCTTCATGTTCTTAACCTGTGACGCCCTGCTTTCAATCATATTCCACAATTCATCTTCGGAGCATTCACGCGGAGTAAGCCAAGGAGTCGGATTACTCCATCCAAGGCTTAGCATCTCATGCTTACCATCCAAGTCGACGATTACATCTTCGGGATCTATGACGTAATCAGATTCATGGATTATTGGCTTAATGTCTGTGAGGTCATCGTTTCCACCAGTTATGTATAATTTTACTCCTGAATTTTTGAGTCTCTCTTCAGCCATCCTCATCCATCTCCTCACAGTATCAAGCATGAGTCGAACGAAAATGGCATGAACTTTCGAATCATCCGCGTGTAACTCACGCATCTCGTCTGGATTCGTTCGATAGGGATAGCCGCCCATTTGGCGGATCTCGTTCTCCAGCTTCTGCGCCTCCGGCTCATCTTTAGCTTCTCGCATTACACCTCGGAAGTTCGCAGTGAATCCATTCGGCCCCTGGATAAGTGGCACGATCATCTTTCCGGTAATATCCCCACCCATGATCAAGATCTGGGTTTTATAGAAACTTGCAGCGTTTAGGAATTTGATATACGTCTTCTCGGAACCATGTATGTCCGTTGCGAAGAATAATCGCGTGAGTGCCAAGGTCACTACTTCCTGATCAACGGCTTCCACCGCGTGCACTTATTTAAGTGGCTTTAACCGATATCAGATGTGAGATATTTCCGACCAGCCACTGAGAGAATCTCAGCGAAGATAACTTAGCAGAACCGATTTATGCGGTCAAACTTCACAGGTCTCTTGCTGGACGTCGGGACTCGAACGCGATTCCAAATAGTGGTTCAAATGAGTAGTCTTATCACATTGACTTGAGAAGATAATTGGCAGGCAGATTCTATTCAGTCTTTTGCGATTTCGCGAATGCCTCGAAGATAATTGCCATTACATGCGCGCCTGGATCGACATACCCGAGGGTTTGCTCTCCCAAATATCTCGCTTTACCATGTCGTGCGACGATTCCTTTCGTGGATTCACACCCTGTTCTTGAAGCGCTAGCAGCATTCCTCAGCGATTCTGACAAACCAACATTCTTCGCCACATCTTCCTTCAGAGCGTTGACTGCTGGTTCCAGCGTGTCCACGACAGTTTTGTCACCGACTTTCGCCCCGCCTTGCCGCTTTATCCTGTTCAATGATGCGTCGAACATTCTCGCTAAGTCTGCGACATCAAGTTCATCTTTTTCCTTAGCCACTTTTCCCGCTTCAATAAAGAAGGATCCAAACACGGGGCCCGCTGCACCTCCTGCTGACGAGAGTATCGCTTGGCCCGCTGTTAGCAGCATTGTCCCTACGTCGTTGCTCGGTAACTCATCGATTTGCTTTCGGGCGTTGCTGAACGATATCCACATGCTGGTGCCGAAATCCCCGTCGCCGCACGCTGAGTCCATGTTGTTGAGTTCGTCTTTCGCTTGCATTACGCGTGTCGTTATCTCCACGAGTATTTGCTTGACGTCGGGCGCACGGAGACACTCTACCATGAGATAGTTTCCTTCATTCCAATGCCACATCGGGTTAGAGCAGGAGTTATCGCAGGAGCATCATAGCATCTACGAAGTTCCTCGTCCAGTCGCATCAGTGTGACGGAACAGCCCGCCATTTCTTGAGTCGTGAGAAAATTCCCTACTTCGGTGCGATGCATTCCAATCCCTGAACTGAGAAGGATTTCGTTGACTTTCCGATTGATTATGAAAAGTTCCATCAGTGTTGTCGAACCGTATCCGTTGACGATCATGTTCACTTCGTTCCCGGCTCGAAATGGCAGATCTTTCAAAACTTCTTCTACAAGAATCTGAGCGGTTGCATCTGCTGTCAGTATTTCAGTTTTCCTGACTCCTTTTTCGCCATGTGCCCCAATTCCAAAGTACATTTCGTTTTCCCCAATTGTGAAGGTGGGTTTTCCGCTTGTCGGAACAGTCGCTGGTGAGAGAGCTACCGCAAAGGTCCTGGAATTATCTCGCGCCTTCTCTGCGACTGCCTTCACCTCTGATAGAGACGCGCCTTCCTCTGCTCTTGCGCCTGCGATCTTGATTACGAAAAGATCGGCGGCGAGTCCGCGGCGTTCTTGAACTCTGTCAGGCGGAGCGGAGGCCACGTCGTCCCATACGCGAACCGCTTCCGCTGCGATCCCTTCGTTATTTGCGGCTTCCATTGCGATGTCAAAATTCATGTTATCCCCTGCATAGTTGCCGTAAACATACAGCACTCCTCGCTTGCCGTTTGCTGCCCTGGTTGCTTCTAGGATTAGAGGCGGTGGTGGAGCTGTAAAGACCTCTCCTAGAACAGCAGCATCTGCCATTCCGAAGCCCACCCAACCTATGAAGAGAGGTTCGTGACCCGAACCGCCACCCACGACAACTCCGACCTTGCCCTGGACTGGTGCGTCTTTTCTTGCAACCACATGAGGTCCAATTTGCTTCACGATTTGAGGGTAAGCTTTCACGAAACCCTGAATGCTCTCTACGGTTACTTTGAAGGGATCGTTGATTAGCTTCTTCGTTCCCTGCACCCCGCACATGAAGCATGAATGAAGCCATTAGAAGTTAGTCCGTGACTTCCACGGTAACGATCCCTGAATCTGCCTCGGCACAAGCTAAGTGCGGGACTGTAAACGAATGGCGGTTTTTTGACGTAAATTTACGTAAAATAACGCATTTCTTGACGTTTACGATCGCATCACATTACCCTGGAATCTATGGCTCACTGGTGAGTTGCTACTGCCGGGAGTCCTGGGTATTCCCTGCCATAGTTCGGGCAACTGAACTTAGCCCCTGTCCAGCGGCAAGGTCGATTCTCTTCTCACAATTGCAGATGAAGAAGGGACGGTTGGTTGCGTCCGATGCCAAACCAATCATGAAACCAACGAAGGCTCCTAATCCCAAGGCGGCTATCCAAGAATAATCGTCACGGTCCTCCAACTGTTTCTTGAATTTCTCCAGCTTGTCGTAATCCTTCTTCGGTCGGAGGTTTCTTGGTCTAGACAGCCGACAGCGACGAGTTCTTGGCATTGCAGAGAA